>NZ_JBFBAT010000004.1:0-533932 GCF_040682375.1 Streptomyces sp. NPDC051214 | reverse complement strand
TGGGTGAGCTGGGGCTGACGGCGCTGCGGGTCGCTGGTGCCCCGTTCTCCGTGCGGGTCAGCCGACTCGGCCTCGCCATGGTCGAGGAAGCGGCCGGCGGATTGCAGCTGGGGGTGTGATGTACGGAGAGCAGGGGGCGGTGCTGCGCAGGGATGGTCGGCGAGGGGAGGACCTGCGGCCGGTTCACCCCTGGGTGAGCTGGGGCTGACGGCGCTGCGGGTCGCTGGTGCCCCGTTCTCCGTGCGGGTCAGCCGACTCGGCCTCGCCATGGTCGAGGAAGCGGCCGACGGATTGCAGCTGGGGGTGTGATGCGCGGGGAGCAGGGGGGCGGTGCTGCGCAGGGCTGGTCCGCGAGACCCGCGGCCGGTGTGGCTCACCTGCGATGGGTGTGGCCTAAACCCGATGTGAGGGGCGGTGAATCCGGCCGGGTTCGGATGCCGGAGGAGCTGTTTATCGTCAGGCAGACGACTATGATCGCGGCATGTCGCCCTACGACCCGTCGGCCTTCCCGCCGTTTGCTGTCACCGTCGATCTGGTCGTGCTGACCGTACGGCGTCACGCGCTCTGCGCGCTCGCCGTGCGCCGGGGCGAGTCGCCGTTCCAGGGGCGTTGGGCGCTGCCCGGCGGATTCGTGCGTGACGACGAGGACTTGTCGGCGGCCGCCGCGCGCGAGTTGGTCGAGGAGACGGGGCTGTGCGCGCACGACCCGGACGCCCCGGCCCAGGCGAACGGCGCGCACCTGGAGCAGTTGGCCACGTACGGCGATCCGAAGCGTGATCCGCGGATGCGGGTCGTCAGCGTCGCTCACCTCGCGCTCGCTCCCGACCTCCCCGCCCCGCGGGCCGGCGGCGACGCGAACAGCGCGCGCTGGGCGCCGGTCGAGGCGCTGCTCAAGCAGGGTGGATATGGACGTGAGGACGAGCAGGCGGCGCCGCTCGCCTTCGACCACGCGCAGATCCTGGCGGACGGCGTGGAGCGCGCGCGTTCGAAGATCGAGTACTCCTCGTTGGCGACGGCCTTCTGCCCGCCCGAGTTCACCGTCGGCGAGCTGCGCCGCGTGTACGAGGCCGTGTGGGGCGTGGTGCTCGACCCGCGAAACTTTCACCGCAAGGTGACCGGCACGCCGGGCTTCCTCGTCCCCACGGGCGGCACGACCACGCGCCAGGGCGGTCGCCCCGCTCAGCTCTTCCGCGCGGGCGGCGCGACGCTGCTCAACCCGCCGATGCTGCGCCCCGAAGTCTGAGGCTCGCGCCGAGGTCGCGCCACGGATCGCGCCGCTGGTCGCCCTGCCGTCACCTGTGCCTCAACCGCCCATCACTGGTCGGTCTGGCGGTGTGATGGCGGCTTGATGGACACCCGCGGCCCACGCCCTGACCGAAATGCCAGAAATATCGCGTTATCTTGCTGAAGTACCCACGGGGTTCGTCCGTCCCCGACCCGGCGGACGAACCCTGGCCGTCGAGCGGTCGCACATCCCGCGAGAGAAGCGATGATCCAGGCCATCGGACTGACCAGCAATCCCCGCCAGGAGCTGCCGCCTGCCGTCGACGACGTGTCCTTCGAGGCGCGAACAGGCCGCGTGACGGCACTGCTCGGCGCGCAGGGCGCCGGTAAGACGACGGCGCTGAGGCTCATGCTCGAACTCCAACAGGGCCGAGGTGTCACCTACTTCAGAGGGCGTCCGCTGCACCGCATCACCTATCCGTCACGCGAGGTGGGCGTCCTCCTGGGCGAGGTTCCCGGGCACCCCGGCCGTACGGTCCGAGGTCAGCTGCGCATGCTGTCCGCGGCCGCGGGTGTGCCCGTCCAGCGTGCCGACGACGTACTCGAAGTCGTCGGTCTGGTGAGCCTTCGCGATCAGCGCCTCGGCACGCTCTCGCGCGGCATGGACCGCCGTCTCGGCCTCGCCTGCGCCCTGCTCGCCGACCCGCACACACTCGTCCTGGACGACCCGGCCGAGGGGCTGTCGGCCCGTGAGGGCGGCTGGCTGCACGCGGTCCTGCGCGCGCACGCCGCCCAGGGCGGAACCGTCCTGTTCGCCACGGCCGACCCCAAGGAAGCCGCGCGGACCGCCGATCGCGTCGTGACGCTGGAAGCGGGTCGGCTCGTGGCCGACCAGGAGGCCAGGGACTTCGCCCGCACCCGGCTGCGCCCCCGCGTCGCGGTGCGCAGCCCGCACGCGGCACGGCTCGGCACGCTGCTGTCCAAGGAGGCCCGCGCCGGGCAGCGCTCCATCGAGGTGGTGAAGGAGGACGGCAACCGGCTCTCGGTGTACGGCAGCAACTGTGCCGACATCGGGGAGACAGCCTTCCGTCACGGAATCCTCGTCCACCAACTCGCCGACGAGATCGGGGATGCGGGGCCTGCGGCGGCGGAGCCTGTCGCGCCTTCTCCCGAAACAGTCCCCGCACCCGCACCCGCACCCGCACCGGCACCGGCACCCGCGCCGGCACCCGCACCCGCACCCGCACCCGCCCATGGGACCGCCGACACAGCCGCAGCCGCACCCACAGCAGACACGTCACCCCCCTCGCCCCAGGCTGAGACCGCCCCCGCGGCCACGAACCTCATCCCGCTGGCCACCACGGAACCAGTCACCGCCACCACCGCCACCACCGCCGTCGCCCCCCAGCAGGCCCCCGCGGCGACATCCCACTTGCCGCCCCCCATCTCCGTCCGCCCTGCCCGCAGCCCCCTGCGCCCCTTGCGCTACGAACTGCGCCGCGCCGCCGGTGTGGGCACCGGCTACCTCACCACGGCCGCTGTGCTCGCCGTCTCCGCCGTGATCTGTGTCTTCCTCGCCAGGAGCGGTCACACGCCGCAGCCCTATCTGCTGGCCGCCTGGCCCCAGGAACTTCCCTTGCCGCCCGCGGCGCTTGGCGCAGGACTGCTCGGCGCCCTCGCCTTCGGTGAGGAGTTCCGTCACCCCGCGCTGGCCGCCGACCGGGGCACCGTCCCCCGCCGCTTGGGGCTGCTCAGCGCCAAGTTGGCCGTCGCGGCCGCCACCGCGCTCCTGCTGGGCCTGCTCGTCCTGCTCTCCGACGCCGCTCTCCTGCACCTTGTATACGGAGAGGAGGTCGCGAGAGTTCCCGCCGACTGGCTTTCGATGAGCGTGAGTTGGATCGCCCTGGTCGGTGGCTGCGCCTGGGCGGGGGTCCTCGCCGGAGGAGTCTTCCGGTCCACGACCGCCGGTCTCGCCGCGGTTCTCGCGGTGCCGATCGTCGTCGTACCGCTCGTACAAAAGGCCTTGGAGGGGCCGTCTGTGCGATCCGCGGCGGGACTTCCCGGGAGGCTGCGCGACCTCGCACTGGTGCAGTGGCCCTTCGGTGTCGAGCGATATCTGGCCGGTGGAGTCCGGATGGTCGCTCAACCTGTGGGCAGTGCGCTGACGTTGTCGCTGACCGCTCTGCTCTGCGCATATCTGCTCACCGGGATGCGCAGCAGGACGCGATGACAACCGTCCGTCGGTTCCGTTCCCGTGCTGCGCACAACTCCCCCGCAGAACGTCCATTTCTTTCCGATAAGGCGTCAATTGCGGTGGGGTAAGCGATCACCCTTTCGTGTGCTTTTCACCAAAGACCTCAAGGGACTTGGGAGCCACGCCGACAAAGGTTCCGTGAGTACCCTTGCGCACACCATGATGACCGCCGCCCGCTCCGCAGACTCCGGCCTCGCCGGGCCGGGCGAACTCGACCGCTACCCCTATGCCGAGGCCCCGGGTGCCGACCGCGTCGTCGCGCCCTCCTGGGACAGTGCCGACCACGACCTCGGCCGCGTGGGACGACGCACCGCCGGCAGTCGCGGCCGCGGACTGCACGGCCAACTCGTCCAGCAGCTCGGCCAGATGATCGTCTCCGGAGACCTCGGAGCCGACCGCCCGCTGGTCCCCGAGGAGATCGGCCAGCGGTTCGAGGTCTCCCGCACCGTCGTCCGGGAATCCCTGCGCGTACTCGAGGCGAAGGGCCTGGTCAGCGCCAGGCCCAACGTCGGCACGCGCGTGCGCCCCGTCAGCGACTGGAACCTCCTGGACCCGGACATCATCGAATGGCGCGCGTTCGGGCCGCAGCGTGACGACCAGCGCCGCGAACTCAGCGAGCTGCGCTGGACGATCGAGCCCCTCGCCGCGCGGCTCGCCGCGGGCCACGGCCGCGAGGAGGTGCAGCAGCGGCTCGCCGACATGGTCGAGATCATGGGCCACGCCCTGAGCCAGGGCGACGGGATCACCTTCTCCCGCGCCGACGCGGAGTTCCACTCGCTGCTCATCCAGCTCGCGAGCAACCGCATGCTGGAGCACCTGTCGGGCATCGTCTCGGCCGCGCTCCAGGTCTCGGGCGGCCCGATCACCGGCTGCGACCGCCCCACCGAGGCGTCCCTCGTGCACCACTCGCGCATCGCCGACGCCCTCGGCGCGGGCGACGGCCCCGGCGCCGAGGCGGCCATGCGTCAGCTGCTCACCGTCCACCCGGAGGTGGAGCGCGTCGTGCCCGCCCCCCGTGAGCACTGACGGCCGGGTCTGCGTTCGTACGGCCGGCTGATGCGCCTCGCGGCCCGACCTCATCACTCCGTTGGCGCGATGGCGTCGCCGGGCTTCTGCGGGTTCCTCGGGGATCCGGCAGGGACCCGGCGACGCGGTCGTTGCGGGGCGGAGGGCCGTCAGGACTCAGGTCTGCACGCCTCTGACCGTATCTGGCCGCTTTTGAGCGCTTACGGGGTGTGACTCGGGCCACGTAGATTGGGCGTAACGCTCGTCGGGGCAGCGCGATGACCTAAGAGGTGATAGCCGAGGAGGGAATACAGCAGTCGTTCGCGGCGCTGTGTAGCTCCCCGGCCCCGCCTGCGCCGTCGGCCCATCCCTAGTCGTCGGTCGTCGGTCCTGGTCCACAATGGACGGGGCCGGAAGCCGTTTTCCAACGTTCCGAGAGGTTGTTCGTGTCGGCCAGCACATCCCGTACGCTCCCGCCGGAGATCGCCGAATCCGTCTCTGTCATGGCGCTCATCGAGCGGGGAAAGGCTGATGGGCAGATCGCCGGCGATGACGTGCGTCGTGCCTTCGAAGCTGACCAGATTCCGGCCACTCAGTGGAAGAACGTTCTGCGCAGCCTCAACCAGATCCTCGAGGAAGAGGGTGTGACGCTGATGGTCAGTGCCGCGGAGCCGAAACGCCCCCGCAAGAGCGTCGCAGCGAAGAGCCCGGCCAAGCGCACCGCGACCAAGACCGTCGCGGCCAAGACGGCCACGGCGAAGCCGGCCACCACGTCCGCCGCCCCCGAGGCGTCGGCCGTGGATGTCGCCGCTGAGGACGCGCCCGCGAAGAAGGTCGCCGCCAAGAAGACGACGGCGAAGAAGGCCGTCGCCAAGAAGACCGTCGCCAAGAAGGCGACGGCCAAGAAGACGTCCAAGCAGGACGACGAGATGGTGGACGACGAGGCCACTGAGGAGACGACCGCCAAGGGCAAGCCCGGTGAGGGCGAGACCACGGAGGAAGGTCCCCAGGCAGGCTTCGTGCTGTCCGACGAGGACGAGGACGACGCCCCGGCCCAGCAGGTCGCCGCGGCCGGTGCCACCGCCGACCCCGTCAAGGACTACCTGAAGCAGATCGGCAAGGTCCCGCTGCTCAACGCCGAGCAGGAGGTCGAGCTCGCCAAGCGCATCGAGGCCGGTCTGTTCGCCGAGGACAAGCTGGCGAACGCCGACAAGCTCGCCCCCAAGCTGAAGCGCGAGCTGGAGATCATCGCCGAGGACGGGCGCCGCGCCAAGAACCACCTCCTGGAGGCCAACCTCCGTCTGGTGGTCTCCCTGGCCAAGCGCTACACCGGCCGCGGCATGCTGTTCCTGGACCTCATCCAGGAGGGCAACCTCGGTCTGATCCGCGCGGTCGAGAAGTTCGACTACACCAAGGGCTACAAGTTCTCCACGTACGCCACCTGGTGGATCCGTCAGGCGATCACCCGCGCGATGGCCGACCAGGCCCGCACCATCCGTATCCCGGTGCACATGGTCGAGGTCATCAACAAGCTCGCGCGCGTGCAGCGCCAGATGCTCCAGGACCTGGGCCGTGAGCCCACTCCGGAGGAGCTGGCCAAGGAACTCGACATGACCCCGGAGAAGGTCATCGAGGTCCAGAAGTACGGCCGTGAGCCGATCTCCCTCCACACCCCCCTGGGTGAGGACGGCGACAGCGAGTTCGGTGACCTCATCGAGGACTCCGAAGCGGTCGTTCCGGCCGACGCGGTCAGCTTCACGCTCCTTCAGGAGCAGCTGCACTCCGTGCTCGACACGCTGTCCGAGCGTGAGGCGGGCGTGGTCTCCATGCGCTTCGGTCTCACGGACGGCCAGCCGAAGACCCTCGACGAGATCGGCAAGGTCTACGGGGTGACGCGTGAGCGCATCCGTCAGATCGAGTCGAAGACGATGTCGAAGCTGCGCCACCCGTCGCGTTCGCAGGTCCTGCGCGACTACCTCGACTAGTCACCAGCGCTTCACGAAGAAGACCCGGGGCCTCACGGAGGCCTCGGGTCTTCTGTATGCCGACGCGCCGCCGTTACGCACCCGCCGTGACGCCGAAGCGCGTGGCGCGGGTGCGGGGCGTGACGCACTGGATCACTGTGGGTGTTTCACGAGAACCCAGAGTGAGGAGATCGCATGCCTCGTCCTTTCGCTCGCACATTCACGGCGACGCTGGCCCTTGTGGCCCCGGTGGTGGCGCTGCCGTTGGCCTCCACGACCCCCGCGGCCGCCGACAGCGTCGTCGTCGGGGGCGGCCCGGTCCGGGTGGCCGACAGCCCCTGGGTGGTGGCGCTGTCCAGCCGTGACCGGTTCGGGGGTACGCGTTCGGGACAGTTCTGCGGGGGCGTGGTGGTCGGGCGCTCCACGGTCCTCACCGCGGCCCATTGCCTGGGGGAGGAAGTCCTGGGAGTACGGCTGGGCGAGATGAGTGACCTGAAGGTGATCGCCGGCCGGGACGATCTGGGCAGAGCGCAGGGCCGCGAGATCTCGGTGCGTGAGGCGAAGGTCAATCCGGAGTACGACAGTTCCTCGAACTCCGGCGACTTCGCGGTGCTGTCGCTGGCCAGCCCGCTTCCGCAGGGCTACGTCATCGGCATGGCGGCCGCGGGGGACCAGGCGTATCAACCCGGCACACGCGCGACGGTGTACGGGTGGGGTGACACCACGGGATCGGGCGACTACGCGCGAACGTTGCACTCCGCGCAGGTGCGCGTACTGCCTGATGCCACCTGCCAGGAGGCTTATCCGGGCAATTCTGACGGAAAGTACTCGGCCGCATCCATGCTGTGCGCGGGGGAACTTGAGGGCGGGCGAGACGCCTGTCAGGGGGACAGCGGTGGCCCGCTGGTCGCGCGCGGGCGGCTGATCGGCCTGGTGTCGTGGGGGAGCGGCTGTGGACGGGCCGGAAGCCCCGGGGTCTACACGCGGGTCTCGAGCGCGGCGCGGGCACTGCCTCCGCGCGGCTGAAAGTACGGGAGTTGTCCGTGTGGGGGGTGTGGGGCGCCGCGAGGGACCGCCGAGAAGGCGCCTGAGTGCCCCTCTGACGCGAGCGGGCGGCCGACCCTGGGGTTGGCAGGGTCGGCCGCCCGGTCACCGGCCTGGCGTGCGCCGGATCGCTCGTCGTGGGTGCGAGGTGTCAGCGATCCTCGTCGTTGGTCTCCGGGACGGCCGTCAGCCGCTCCGTCTCGTCCTGTATCTCAGCGGCGATCTTCTTGAGTTCCGGCTCGAACTTGCGGCCGTGGTGGGCGCAGAAGAGCAGTTCACCGCCGCTCAACAGGACGACGCGCAGGTATGCCTGGGCGCCGCAGCGGTCGCAGCGATCAGCGGCCGTCAGGGGGCTCGCGGGGGTCAGAACAGTAGTCACGTCGCCTCTTCTCTAGCTCGACGAGCTGTCGTACCAGGGTCAACATCCAACCAGGCCGAAAACGTTCCCGCTCGTGGCTTTTCCTCGAAGTTTTTTCCGAGGCGGCTGTCTGCTGCCGGTTGGCGGCGAATGTGCCGTATTACGTCTCTAACGTGTCGTACGGTTTCGCGCTGTCTGTCAGGTCGGTCGTCCACCGGCTGGGTTGCCGGTTGTTCATGAGGACGTGCCCGGAGCCTAAATGGTTCATGCCTGGAAGGGAACGTGACGTGCGCTTCACTCAATCGAGGGATCGAACAAGCGTGCGGCACTGGACTAGTGTGAGGAGTGACGAGGGTGGCGTTACAACGGCTCTACCAGGCCTCGGTACCCTCTGAGCGGCAACCGAAGCCGGGGCCATACCCCAAGAGGCCCCTTTTGAAATTCAGCGAGGAGCGAACCGCGTGACCGCCGAGACGTCCGTGCCGTCCACAGCGTTGCTGACCGGAGCAGACCGGGACGGTTCCAACTACACCGCGCGGCACCTGCTCGTCCTGGAGGGGCTCGAGGCCGTTCGCAAGCGTCCTGGCATGTACATCGGGTCGACGGACAGCCGTGGCCTGCTGCACTGCCTCTGGGAGATCATCGACAACTCCGTCGACGAGGCCCTGGGCGGCTACTGCGACCACATCGAAGTGATCCTCCACGACGACGCCTCCGTAGAGGTCCGGGACAACGGCCGAGGCATCCCGGTGGATGTCGAGCCCAAGACCGGCCTCTCCGGAGTCGAGGTCGTCATGACCAAGCTCCACGCGGGCGGCAAGTTCGGCGGTGGCGCCTACGCTGCCTCCGGTGGCCTGCACGGTGTGGGTGCCTCCGTGGTGAATGCCCTGTCAGCGCGCCTCGACGTGGAGGTGGACCTCCATGGGCACACCCACTCGATCAGCTTCCGTCGTGGCGTCCCCGGGGCTTTCGCCAAGCCCGGCCCCGACGCCGACTTCGACTCGTCGGCCAAGCTGCGCAAGACCAAGAAGATCCCCAAGACCCGCACCGGCACGCGCGTGCGGTACTGGTCCGACCGTCAGATCTTCCTCAAGGACGCCAAGCTCAACCTGGAGACGCTGCACCAGCGTGCCCGGCAGACCGCCTTCCTGGTCCCGGGCCTGACCATCGTCGTACGCGACGAGTACGGTCTCGGCGAGGGCGGCACCAAGGGAGAGGAATCATTCCGCTTCGACGGCGGCATCAGCGAGTTCTGCGAGTACCTGGCCCAGGACAAGGCTGTCTGTGACGTCCTCCGCTTCACCGGGCAGGGCACCTTCAAGGAGACCGTCCCGGTCCTGGACGACCACGGCCAGATGTCTCCCACCGAGGTCACCCGTGAGCTTGCCGTGGACATCGCGCTGCGCTGGGGCACCGGCTACGACGCGACGCTGCGGTCCTTCGTCAACATCATCGCCACCCCCAAGGGCGGCACCCATGTGACGGGCTTCGAGCGTTCCCTCACGAAGACGATGAACGAGGTGCTGCGTACCCAGAAGGTGCTGCGCGTCGCAGAGGACGACATTGTCAAGGACGACGCCCTGGAGGGGCTGACGGCGGTCGTCACGGTCCGTCTCGCCGAGCCGCAGTTCGAGGGCCAGACCAAGGAGGTGCTCGGCACCTCTGCGGCCAACCGCATCGTCGCCAACGTCGTCGCCAAGGAGCTCAAGGCGTTCCTGACGTCCACCAAGCGCGACGCCAAGGCGCAGGCGCGTGCCGTGATGGAGAAGGCCGTCGCCGCGGCCCGTACGCGCATCGCGGCCCGGCAGCACAAGGACGCGCAGCGCCGGAAGACCGCCCTGGAGTCCTCCTCGCTGCCCGCCAAGCTCGCCGACTGCCGCAGTGACGACGTGGAGCGCAGCGAGCTCTTCATCGTCGAGGGCGACTCGGCGCTCGGCACCGCCAAGCTGGCACGGAACTCCGAGTTCCAGGCCCTCCTGCCGATCCGCGGCAAGATCCTCAACGTTCAGAAGGCGTCCGTCACGGACATGCTGAAGAACGCCGAGTGCGGCGCGATCATTCAGGTCATAGGGGCGGGGTCGGGCCGGACCTTCGACATCGACGCGGCGCGCTACGGGAAGATCATTCTGCTCGTCGACGCCGATGTGGACGGTGCGCACATCCGGATCCTGCTGCTCACCCTGTTCCAGCGCTACATGCGACCGATGGTGGAGGCGGGCCGGGTCTTCGCGGCCGTACCGCCCCTGCACCGGATTGAGCTGGTGCAGCCGAAGAAGGGCCAGGACAAGTACGTCTACACGTACTCGGACAACGAGCTGCGCGAGACGCTCCTGGAGTACCAGCGCAAGGGGATCCGCTTCAAGGACTCCATCCAGCGCTACAAGGGCCTCGGCGAGATGGACGCCGATCAGCTGGCGGAGACCACCATGGACCCCCGCTACCGCACCCTGCGCCGGGTCAACATCGGCGACCTGGACGCCGCCGAGCAGGTCTTCGATCTGCTGATGGGCAACGACGTGGCGCCCCGCAAGGAGTTCATCACGAGCTCGGCGGCGACGCTGGACCGCTCGCGCATCGACGCGTAGCGCTCGCGCGGGACGCATCCCACCGTGGGTGGAGCCCTTTGGCTCCACCCACGGTCCATTTCTGGAGGGCATTGATGCGGTCCTTCACCTGATGGGGTGAAGAGCAGGGAGAGAAGAGTCAGGGATCTTCCCGTTCTGTCCATCCTTGGGCACGCGGCCGAACAAGGCTGCGGACAAGGAGAGTTCGGTGGAGAAGCACGACGGGCGCGATGCGGGGCAGGCGCGGACCGGGGATCCGAGGGATCCCTGGTACGACGCGCTTGCGTCCGGCTGGGGCGAGTTGGACGGCACGGGTGCGCCGGCGCCCGTGGTGGCGCCCCGGGCCGCGCCGGAGCGGATCGCGAGCGCGGCCGACATCTATCTGGAGGTCCAGCGCAGTGCTGCCTTCCAGGAGGTGCGCGGCCGGTATCGGAGGTTCGTCTTCCCCGGGGTGGCCGTCTTCTTCACCTGGTACGTCGCCTACGTCGTGACCGCGACGACGGCACCGGGGCTGATGGCGCGCCCCGTCGCCGGATCAGTGAACGTCGCGATGCTCGCCGGCCTCGGCCAGTTCCTCACCACCTTCCTGCTGACCTGGGCGTACGCCCGCCACGCCCGGCTGCGCAGGGATCACGCGGCGCTCGATCTGCGCTGGGCCGTGTTCGAACAGAAGCGGGAGCAGGAAATGGCCCGCGGAAGCGAGCGACTGGTCCGGGGGAGCGAGCGATGACCGGGGACCACCAGACACTCGCCCTGCTGCTGTTCGGTGTGTTCGTGGCCGTCACGCTCGCCATCACGACATGGGTGAGCCGCAACCGCCATGGTTCGGCGGAGGAGTTCTACGCGGGCGGGCGGCTCTTCTCGCCCATGGAGAATGGATTCGCCATCGCGGGCGACTACATGTCGGCCGCCTCCTTCCTCGGCATCTCCGGCCTGATCGCGCTCTTCGGGTACGACGGTCTTCTCTACTCCGTGGGCTTCCTCGTCGCCTGGCTGGTCGTGCTGTTCCTGGTGGCCGAACTGGTGCGCAACTGCGGCCGGTTCACGCTCGCCGATGTCGTGGCCGCGCGGATGAGAGAGCGGCCCGTGCGCATCGCGGCGGGAACTTCCTCGGTGACCGTGTCCGTTCTCTATCTGGTGGCGCAGATGGTGGGGGCCGGCTCACTGGTCGCGCTGCTGCTCGGAGGGACGAGCGGGGCGGCGCAGGCCTGGACGGTGATCGGCGTCGGTGCGCTCATGGTCATCTATGTGTCGTTGGGAGGGATGCGGGCCACCACCTGGATCCAGATCGTCAAGGCGGTCCTGCTGATGTGCGGCGCGATCGCGCTGACCGTGCTCGTGCTCGTGCGATTCCACGGCGACTTCGACCAGTTGCTGCGGACCGCCGCCGATCGCAGCGGGCACGGCAGTCAGTTCCTCGCGCCCGGGTTGAGGTACGGCGGTGACTGGACCTCGCGCCTGGACTTCATCAGCCTTGGGCTCGCGCTCGTCCTCGGCACGGCCGGTCTGCCGCACATCCTCTCCCGCTTCTACACGGTGCCGACCGCGCGGGCCGCCCGCCGCTCCGTCGTCTGGTCCATCGGCCTCATCGGCAGCTTCTACCTGATGACGATCGTGCTCGGCTTCGGCGCCGCCGCGATCGTGGGCTCCGATGCGGTGCGGGGATCGAACGCCGCGGGGAACACGGCGGTTCCGCTGCTGGCGCTCGATCTGGGGGGCGGCGCGGACTCCACGGGAGGAACGGTTCTTTTCGCGATCGTCGCCGCGATCGCCTTCGCCACGATCCTCGCCGTCGTCGCCGGGATCACGCTCGCCTCCTCGGCATCGGTGGCCCACGACCTGTACGCGTCGCTGCGGCGCAAGCACGCGAAGCCGCGCAGCGAGGTGGCGGTGGCGCGCCTCGCGGCCGCCGGGGTCGGGGTGGTCGCGATCGGCCTGGGGCTGCTCGCCCGGGATCTCAACGTGGCGTTCCTGGTGGGCCTGGCCTTCGCGGTCGCCGCCTCCGCGAATCTGCCCGTGCTGCTCTTCTCGCTGTTCTGGCGGAACTTCACCACACGGGGAGCGGTCTGGTCGGTCTACGGGGGCCTGGTGCCCTCCCTGGTGCTCGTCGTGCTGTCACCCGTGGTCTCCGGAGGGCCGAGCTCGCTCTTCCCCGGGGTGGACTTCCAGTACTTCCCGCTGGAGAACCCCGGGCTCGTCTCGATCCCGCTGGGCTTCCTGGCCGGATGGCTGGGCACCGTCACCTCGTCGGAGCCCGCGGACGAGGCCAAGCACGCGGAGACCGAGGTCCGCTCGCTCACCGGGGCCGGAGCGGCGTAACTGCCCTCCACGGGCGGCTAGGAGGCGCTGGAGGCCCACTCGTAGCGGTGCTCCGGGCGGCCCGTGTCGCCGTACTTGAGGCTGAGCCGCACGCGACCCGAGCGCTCCAGGAGCTTCAGATAGCGCTGGGCGGTCTGGCGGCTCAGCCGGGTGCGGTCGGCCAACTCCTGCGCGGACAGCGGTCCTTCCGCACCCATCAGGGCCCTGCGGACCAGCTCGGCCGTGGTGGGGGAGTGCCCTTTGGGCAGCTCCGGTGCCGGAGTCGCCGAGAGGGCACCGAAGATGCGGTCGACCTCGGCCTGCTCGGCCTCGCCCCCGCCGTCCAGCGTGCGGCGCAGGGTCGCGTACGCGTCGAGCTTCGCGCGAAGTCCCGCGTACGAGAACGGCTTGACCAGGTACTGCAGTGCTCCGTGGCGCATCGCGGCCTGCACGGTGGCGACGTCGCGCGCGGCGGTCACCATGATCACGTCGGTCTGATGGCCGCGCTCACGCAGCGTGCGGACCACCGCGAGGCCCGTCTCGTCCGGCAGGTAGTGGTCGAGGAGCACCAGGTCGACGGGGAGCTCCTCGATGAGCCGCAGTGCCTCGGCCGCGCTGTGGGCCTTGGCGGCCACCCGGAAGCCGGGGACCTTCTCCACATAGGCGGCGTTGACGTCCGCGACCCGGACGTCGTCGTCCACGACGAGCACCTCGATCATCGTGTCTCCTCCGTGGGGGCCAGGTCGGACGTCGGGGCGAGTTCGGCCTGGGCGAGCGCTTCGGGCAGGACGACGGTGAACTCTGCGCCCCCTTCGAGGGAGGCGTCGGCCCGTGCGCTGCCGCCCTGCCGCTCGGCGAGCCTGCGGACCAGGGCGAGCCCGATGCCGCGCTTGCCGTGCGCCGGAGGCTCCTTGGTGGACCAGCCCTCCGTGAAGATCGTCTCGCGTTGTGCGGGCGGTACGCCAGGGCCCGTGTCGCTCACCCGCAGCACGACGGCGCGCCCTTCGGTGCGTACGTCGACCTCCACGCGCGCGTGGAGGGTGCCCGCCGCGGCGTCGAGCGCGTTGTCGACCAGATTGCCGACGATGGTCACCAGACCGCCGGGATCGATCAGCCGGTCGGGCAGCGCCGTCTCGCGCGAGACGGCGAGGACGACCCCGCGCTCCGCGGCGACCGTGGCCTTGCCCACCAGGAGGGCGGCGAGCAGCGGGTCGCCGATCTTCTCCGTGATCTGCTCGGCGGTCACCCGGTGCGCGCCCGCCACCTCGCCGACGAACTCCGCCGCCTCCTCGTACATCTCGAGCTCAAGGAGGCCGAGCAGGGTGTGCATGCGGTTGGCGTGTTCGTGGTCCTGCGCCCGCAGTGCGTCGATGAGGCCGCGGGTGGAGTCCAGTTCGCGGCCCAGCTGCTCCAGTTCGGTGCGGTCACGCAGGGTGGCGACGGCGCCGCCGTCGTCCGTGGGCATCCGGTTGGCGATGAGGACACGCTGGCCGCGAACGGTCAGGAGGTCGGTGCCGGTGACCCGTCCGGCGAGCACGTCCGTCGTACGCCCCGGGCCGAGCGCGGTGTCGAGCGGTTGCCCGATGGCTTCCGCCCCGAGTCCGAGGAGACGCTGGGCCTCGTCGTTGAGAAGGCGCACGCGGCCCGCGCGGTCCAGGGCCACCACGCCTTCGCGAATGCTGTGCAGCATGGCCTCGCGCTCGGCAAGGAGTGCCGAGATATCGGAGAAGGCCAGGTCACGGGTCTGCCGCTGCACCCTGCGTGAGATCAGATAGGCGGCAAGGGCGCCGACGGCGAGCGCCCCGCCGGCGTAGGCGAAGAGCCCGGGGATCGCGTGGATGAGGCGGGCGCGGACACTGTCGTACTCGATGCCCACGGAGACGGCTCCCACGATGTCCCCGTCGATGTCCCGCAGCGGCACCTTGCCCCGGGCCGAGCGGCCCAGGGTGCCGTCGTCGATCTCCATGACCTCGTCCCCGGCGAGGGCGTCGCTGGGGTCGGTGGAGACTACGCGGCCGATCTGGCCGTGGTCGGTGTGCGACCAGCGCACGCCGTCCTTGTTCATGATCACGACGTACTCGGCGCCACTGGCACGCCGGATACGTTCCGCTTCCGTCTGCACGGGTCCGTCGACGGCCGGCTTCGAGGAGCGCAGGTCGTCGGCGATCTGTGGCTGCGCGGCCGTGGTCTGGGCGATGGCGAGCGCGCGGCGCATCGCCTGGTCGTCCAGTTGATCGCTGAGCGGCGCGAGGAAGAGCCCTGTGGCGAGCACGGCGACCCCGGCGGCGATGGCCAGCTGCATGAGCAGCACCTGCGAGAACACGCGCCGCGGCAGGCCGAGGCGCAGTCGTCGGGCAGGGGAGGTCGGGCTCATGTGTACGAACGGTACGGCGAGCGGAGGGCTACTCCGAAGTCACTGTGGCGGGGATCTCCTGTGCGGTTCCGTCCCCGATCAGCCGCACCGCCACGACATCCATGCGCGCCGGGGTCGCGAGGGCCGCGCCGCAGCTCTCCGGCCTGGACGGCTGGGAGGCCCCCTGGGCGACGGTCACGCGCCAGCGCCGTCCGTCGGTGTGGACCACCGTCACGTCCCAGCGCGGGGCCGTGCCGGCCGTGTGGACGACGCTCAGGGCGCCCGCGGCGTCCTCGCCCGTCTCCGTACGCACGGCGAGCTCGGCGGCCTGTCCGGGGCGCTCCCAGGCGGAACTGCCCCGGCAGCCCTCGGTGACGACGCGGCCCGTACGCACCCCTTCGAGGATCTCCTTGACGGCGCTCTGGTCGGAGCGGCCGTACGCATAGCCGTAGGGCAGGACCAGCAGCGTGGGGGAGAAGCGGTGACCACCCAGATGAGTGACTTCCCAGGCGCCTTGTTCACCTGACGTGGCGAGTTCGGCGGCGAGCGGCCTGCCCAGGACCGCGCAGCAACGGTCCCGCTTGCCGTTCGTGCAGACCAGGGCGAGCGGGTCGCCGGTGTGCGGGGTGCCGAAGCCGCCGTGGTCACCCGCGCCGAGAGCCGTGAAGTCGAGGCCGAGCAGCTCCTCCGGCCTGTCCGTGACGTGTCCGCGCAGCCAGGTGTTGCCGGGCGCGGTGTGGGCCACGTACACGCGTCGGCGTGCCGAGGGGTGGCTGTCGGCGTGGCGGCCGGGGCGGCGGATGAGCGCGACCCGTACGCCGGTTCCCTCGGCGGCGGCCTCGAGAGCGCGTCCCACCTCCGGATCCAGGTGGCTCGAAGTGAGCGCTCTGGCACCCCACGGGCCCGGCTGTTCAAGGAGCAGCCAGGTCCTGGCGGTGGCCGCGGTCCCCGCGAGAGGCTCGTCCAGGTCCCGCGAAGCGGTGGTGCACGTACTCACAGAGGTGAGCCTAACCTGCGCCGGGTCTGGGCTGATTCATCCCTCCTCGGCATGGCCTGGGGCGGACGCAGTCCGACGTACTGCCCGCTGGGGCGCATGCGCAGCGGGCGTTCCTCGTACTCCTCCAGGGCGTGCGCGATCCAGCCGGCCGTGCGCGCCACGGCGAAGATCGTCTCGCCCGCCTCGGCGGGCATCCCGGAGGAGGCGGTCAGGACGGCGAGGGCCAGGTCGACGTTGGCGTGCAGGTCCGTGTGGCGGGCGGTGGTGGCCACCACGCCGCGGGCCGCCGCGAGGGCGGGCCCTGCCTTGGGGATGGTCTCCAGGATCGCGAACAGGGCCTGTGCGCGCGGGTCGTCGCCGGGGTAGAGACGGTGGCCGAGGCCTGGGACGCGGCGGCCCGCGCGCAGCTCGTCGGCCACCACGGGGGCCGCGCTGCCGCGGTCGAGGACGTCCAGGAGCATGCGGTGCGCGAGGCCGCTCGCCGCGCCGTGCAGGGGGCCCTCCAGGACGCCGAGGCCTGCCGACACCGCCGCGTACGGGTGGGCGCGGGCGGAGGCGGCGACGCGGACGGCGAGCGTCGATGCGGCGAGGTCGTGGTCGACGAGCAGCGCGAGCGCGGTGTCCAGGGCGTGCAGCGAGGCTTCCTGGGGCTGCCGGCCGCTCAGCCGTGACCACAGGCGGCGGGCCAGGGGGCCCTCGTCCCGGTGGGCGCGGCTCGCCGGGGGCAGCGCCGTGACGAGGGTGGGGATGAGGGTGCGTGCGGTGCCGATGACGGCTTCTTCGGAGAGGTCGAAGCGGAGAGGGTCGGCTGCGGCGGCCGCGATGGCGGCCACGCGGAGGCGGTCGGTCGGGCCGCTGTGCTCGGGCAGCGCGTCGACGGCGCGGCGTGCGGCGCCGGCGGTCTCCTCGAGGGCGGTGAAGTGGATTCCGGGGCGCATGACGCCCGTCCACAGCCACTCGGCGACCTCTTCGTAGGAGTGCTTCAAAGAGAGTTCGGTCGCGTCCACGCCGCGGTAGTAGTAGCGGTCCTTGTCGATGAGCGTGATGCGGGTGCGGACGGAGAGCTCGCTGCTGCCGCTCGCGGAGGTGGCGGCGGGTTCGCGGCGGTTCTTGCGGGCGAGGGACTCGACTTCCTTGGCGTCGAAGGTGCTGCCCCTCGAGCCGGGGCCACGGCGGCTGCTGATCTGGCCGCGGCTCACGTAGGCGTACACGGTCTCCGGCTTTACGCCGAGCAGTTCCGCGGCCTCCCGGGTGCTCAGGCGTCGGCCTTCCTTCGGGGTGGCCTCTTGATCCGTCATGGGCGACACCGTATCCATTTCCATTCATATTGATTCAATCAATATTGACAGCGGCTCAGTCAAGCATGGACAGTCAAATCAAGTCCAGGGACGGAAGTCGAGGAAGAACATGCCGATCAATGGCTCCACCACCACCCCCACCGGCCCCGTGGAGGTTCCCCGTGGGCTGGCGGGCGTCGTCGTGACCGAGACCCGGCTCGGGGACGTCAGGGGATACGAGGGCTTCTACCACTACCGCCAGTACTCGGCCGTCGAGCTCGCGCAGAGCCGCGGCTTCGAGGATGTCTGGCACCTGATGTTCCATGGCGAGCTGCCGGACGCGGGTCAACGAGCCGCCTTCGCCGCGGAGACCGCGGGACTCCGCCGCCTGCCGGATGAGGTGCGTGCCGCGCTGCCCGCCATAGCCCGTGCCAGCGCCCTGTCGGGGCCGCTCTCCGGGTTGCGTACGGCGCTGTCGCTCTTCGGTGCGGCGAAGGGGTTCCGCCCGGTGTACGACATTGACGCCGACCGGCGCCGTGCCGACGCGCTCGCCGCGTCCGCCGTCGTGCCGACCCTGCTCACGGCGCTGTACCGGCTCGGCCAGGGGCTCGATCCCGTGGAGCCGCGCGAGGACCTCTCGTACGCGGCCAACTACCTCTACATGCTCACGGGTTCGGAACCGGAACCGGATCGTGCGAGGGCGATCGAGCAGTACTTGATCTCAACCATTGATCACGGCTTCAACGCGTCGACCTTCACGGCGAGGGTGATCACTTCGACCGGTGCGGATGTCGCCGCCTGCCTGGTGGGGGCCGTGGGCGCGCTGTCGGGTCCCCTGCACGGTGGGGCGCCGAGCCGCGCGCTCGACACGCTGGACGCCATCGGTACGCCCGATCGCATCGACGGCTGGATCCGCGAGCGGGTGCTCGCGGGGGACCGGATCATGGGCTTCGGCCACCCTGTGTACCGCACGGAGGACCCGCGTTCGCGCATGCTGCGGGGGATCGCGCAGCAGTTCGGCGGGCCGATGGTGGAGTTCGCGGTCGAGGTCGAACGTCAGGTGGAGGCGATCCTCGCCGAACTGAAGCCGGGCCGCGAGCTGCACACGAACGTGGAGTTCTACGCGGGAGTGGTCATGGAGCTGTGCGGGCTGCCACGGGAGATGTTCACGCCTACGTTCGCTGCGGCGCGGGTGGTGGGCTGGGGCGCCAATGTCCTTGAGCAGGCGGAGGACTCGAAGATCATTCGGCCGGCGGCGCGGTATGTGGGGGTGGAGGCGCCGCAGAAGGTGCCAGCAGTCGGCTGAGTCTGCAACGACGGCGAGCACGTGCGTCGCTGACCTGCCTCGGAGCCACATGGGGCATGCCCGGGGCCCTCGCTTACGACGTGTGCGGGGGCGCTCCTCCCCGGCGGTCAGCCATCGCCTGCTCGAACACCCGAAACAAGCGCCCCTCGGGGCTATTCGGTGGCACGCCGACTTTGCCTGCACGAGAAGCGTTCCAATAGCGCAGAAAAACGGGACTTTCAAGGAGATTCTGAGCGTAGATAACCAAATCTTCCTCGGTGTAGCTGCCCCAACTGAGCGTGAGGACGAAGTGGCTATAGACGAGGTTGGCGAAGAGGTTCTGCCGGAGTTCGGTGTCCGACGCCCCTGGGTAGTCATTCCAAACCGCCGCGAGCGCGGGATCGTCCATCGCAAGTTGCGTGAGTTGCACGTGCAGGGCGCGCATATCTGCTTCCGCGCTCCGGTGCAGCTCCGTGCGTGACGCGGCTAGCTCCTCGCGCTGCATTGCGAGCTCCCTGCGCTGCAACTGCAGCTCCCGCCGCTGGAGCAACAGCGTGACGATGAGCAGCAGCAGCGCGATTCCGGAAAAGACGGCGCTCACGCCGCCGAAGTAATCCCCGAGAAGACTGCGTTCCTCTGCGGTCCTGCGGCTCCCGCTGGCAGCTTCGGCGCCACGTGCGAGCCAGCCGCTGATGATTACGGAAGCCGCGCCGACAAGTGCGACGCCCGCGATGGCGACGGCCAGCCATGCGCAGGCCGCGAGTGCTGAACGCCAGGTGCAATGGCGTGCCATGGTTCCTCCCCCGGAGACCGCGGGGATTCTTCCCTCGGCGGCAGGGGTGGGAAACGGGGCGGCGATGGCCGGGTGCTGCCCCCGGCCATCAACTACCGCTATGCGTCCGGAATCTCAGCCTTGGCGCGGACCAGCGTCTCGCGGCTCACGATTACGATGCGTTCGTAGTCCGCCCGCGAGGCGTCGGGCGGAAGTTCACTCTCGAGCGCCGCTGTCGCTTCTGTGCCGATGACCGCGAAGTTTCCGTCACTGAGCTCGAATACATCCGGGCACGACTGTCCTGAGGCGCTTCCCCGCTGCTGGGGGGAAGCGCCGATGCGGCGCACGATCTTCAACGGTATCCCTCGAGAGCGTTTGGGAAGCGGCGCCTGGGGTAGGTCGCGCGCGCCTACCTTAGGGATTGGTGATGCCCGAGACAAACTGAGTCAACACGGCGTGTGGGTGCATTCGGGCAGCCCAACTCCCCCTACTCGCACGAGGGTTCACCAACCACCCACCACTCCTCGGTGTCAGCCTCCTCCAGATCCCGGATGAGCTTGTCGACCATTCGGCCCAGACGGGCCTCGTCCGAAGAGTCCAGGAGGCTGGCTCGGTGTGGATGTGTGGCCTTCCAGTAGCTGCGGAAGACGGGGTTCTGGCAGATCAGACGCAGGTGCCCGTGCACCTCTTCCCAGGTGAAGTTGCCGACGCGCCAGAACAGCAGTGCGTTCGTGTACACGGCGTTGGCGAACAGGTACTGACGGAGCGTTCGGGTATCGAGAGCCTCGTCGAAGGTGTCGAGGACGGCAGCCAGGTCGGGGTCGTCCATCGCCTTGCTGAGCATGTCGAACTGCAGTCGCTGCTGAGCGATCAAGGTGGTGTTGCGTTGATGCTCCGACTCTCCTGTGCATGCGATGCGCAGCCGCAGCGCCCCGTGCTTGCGTTGCTGGGCGGCCAGGACCGTCAGAGCCCCGACGGCGAAAGCAAGGCCCGCGGCCGCGGCGGGCCCCAACCCCCGAATCCCAAATTTCTGTGTGGCCATGTCAACCCCCGAATCGGCGACCGTCCGCCGGTCGTCGGTTGCGGGTCGACAGGGTGAGGACCGGCGAGCGATGGGCGGCGCGCTTGCCGCCTTCCAGGATGCCGAGCGGCTCTGATCGGCAGGGAGGCGGAGAGGAGGCGCATGAGGGCATCTGTGGTCGCATGTCCCGGCGCCGTGCCAGATGTGTGCCCCGCCTGCGCCGCTAACAATCGTTCACTTCGCGGGCTCTCTACGCGCTCGTATGCTTGGGCAGCAGTCATTCGTCGTACGAAAGCCGGTGCTCACGCCGGTGCACGCGTCAGTGTGAAAGGGGTCGCACGTTGACTCAGCCGGGTGCCGGGCAGATCCCGGTCATCGTCCTCGCCGGTTTCCTGGGTTCGGGGAAGACGACCCTGCTCAATCACCTGCTTCATCGCAGCGGTGGCAGTCGTATCGGGGCGATCGTCAATGACTTCGGGGCCATCGAGATCGATGCCATGGCCGTTGCCGGGCAGCTCGGGGACTCCACCGTTTCGCTCGGCAACGGGTGTCTGTGCTGTGCCGTGGACGCCAGTGAGCTCGACGAGTATCTGGAGCGGCTTGCCCGACCTTCCGCCTCGATCGATGTCATCGTCGTCGAGGCCAGTGGGCTTGCCGAGCCGCAGGAGCTCGTGAAGATGGTGCTCGCCAGCGAGAATCCGCACATCGTGTACGGAGGGCTCGTCGAGGTTGTTGATGCCGTCGAGTTCGACTCGACCCGGCAGCGGCATCCCGAAGTCGACCGGCATCTCGGGATCGCTGATCTCGTCGTCGTCAACAAGGTCGACCGGGTGGCGGAGAGCGAGCGGGAGCGCGTTCTCGGTGTCGTCCGTGGGTTCGCCGATCGTGCCGCCGTCGTTCCCGCCTCCTACGGGCGCGTCGACGTCGAGTTGCTCCTTGACCGCAAGCCCGTCGGCGAGCGGCTCGGGCAGCTCTCCTTCGATGACCTGCATCAGCATGAGTCAGGGGGCGAGCAGCACGACCACGACCACCTGCACTCCGCCTACGAGAGTCTGTCCTTCTCCTCCGAAGTGCCCATGAGCCCCCGCCCCTTCATGGCCCTCCTCGACAGTCGGCCCGAAGGGCTGTACCGCATCAAGGGGTACGTCGATTTCGGCGCCGCCGACCCGCGCAACAAGTACGCCGTGCACGCCGTGGGCCGGTTTCTGCGGTTCTACCCGGAGCCGTGGGCCGCGGGCGAGGCACGGCTGACCCAGCTCGTGCTCATCGGGGCCGGCATCGACGTACCCGCCCTGGAGAAGGAGCTCGAGGCCGCCCGTGAGTACGCCCCACACGCCGGCGCCGATGAGCGCAGCATGTGGGGCGTGCTTCGGTACGTGCAGGAACCCGAGCGGCCGGAGTAGCCGACTACGCCGGGCCCGCCACCGCCGCCACCGGCTTGGCCAAGGAGACGCCCGAGCCGTCGCGGCGCGGGTCGATCGCCGGCAGCTCCGCCGGCAGGCCGCTGCGCTGGGCCGCGAGCGGGGGCGTCGGGCCCGCCCACGCGAAGCTCAGGCAGTCCTCGCCCTTCAGGAAGCGCTGGACGCGTACGCCACCCGTGGCGCGGCCCTTGCGGGGGTACTGGTCGAACGGAGTGACCTTCGCCGTCGTCTGCACCGAGTCGTCGAGCGTGCCGCGCGAGCCCGCCACCGTGAAGACCACGGCGTCCACGGCCGGGTCCACCGCCACGAAGGAGATGACCTTGACGCCGTCCGCGAGCTTGATGCCCGTCATGCCGCCCGCGGGACGGCCCTGCGGGCGCACCTGGGACGCCTGATAGCGCAGGAGCTGCGCGTCGTCCGTGATGAAGACCAGGTCCTCCTCGCCCGTGCGCAGCTCGGCCGCGCCGACGATCCGGTCACCGTCCTTGAGGGTGATGACCTCCAGCTCTTCCTTGTTGGACGGATAGTCCGGGACCACGCGCTTGACCACGCCCTGCTCGGTGCCGAGGGCCAGGCCCGGTGAGGACTCGTCCAGGGTCATCAGGCAGATCAGCTTCTCGTCCGCCTCCAGGGAGAGCAGCTCCGAGACCGGTGCGCCTCCGGAGAGGTTCGGCGCCGAGTGCGTCTCCGGGAGCTGCGGGAGGTCCACCACGGAGAGGCGCAGCAGACGTCCCGCGGAGGTCACCGCGCCCACCTCGCCCCGCGCGGTCGCGGGCACGGCGGAAACGATCACATCGTGCTTGACGCGCTTGGTGTCGCTCTCGGCGAACGGCTCGCCGTTCGCCGTACGGGCCAGGAGGCCGGTCGAGGAGAGGAGCACGCGGCACGGGTCGTCCGCCACCTGCAGCGAGACGGTGGGCGCCGGGGTGCCCGCCGACTCCAGGAGGACCGTGCGCCGGTCCGTGCCGAACTTCTTGGCCACGGCGGCCAGTTCGGCGGAGACCAGCTTGCGCAGCTCGGCGTCCGACTCCAGGATGCGGGTCAGTTCCTCGATCTCCGCGTTGAGCTTGTCGCGCTCGGACTCCAGCTCGATGCGGTCGAACTTGGTGAGGCGGCGCAGCGGCGTGTCGAGGATGTACTGCGTCTGCACCTCGCTCAGCGAGAAGCGCTCCATCAGGCGCTCCTTGGCCTGCGCGGAGTTGTCGCTGGAGCGGATGAGGCGGATGACCTCGTCGATGTCGAGGAGGGCGACCAGAAGCCCCTCGACCAGGTGCAGCCTGGCCTGCTTCTTGCCGCGGCGGAACTCGCTGCGGCGGCGCACGACGTTGAAGCGGTGGTCGAGATAGACCTCGAGCAGTTCCTTGAGGCCGAGCGTGAGCGGCTGACCGTCCACCAGAGCGACGTTGTTGATGCCGAAGGACTCCTCCATCGGCGTCAGCTTGTAGAGCTGCTCAAGAACGGCCTCAGGGACGAAGCCGTTCTTGATCTCGATGACCAGGCGCAGGCCGTGCGAGCGGTCCGTGAGGTCCTTGACGTCGGCGATGCCCTGCAGCTTCTTGGAGCCGACCAGGTCCTTGATCTTCGAGATGACCTTCTCGGGGCCCACGGAGAAGGGCAGTTCGGTGACGACCAGGCCCTTGCGGCGCGCGGTCACGTTCTCCACGGCCACCGTCGCGCGGATCTTGAAGGTGCCGCGCCCTGATTCGTACGCGTCCTTGACCCCGGTCAGGCCGACGATGCGGCCGCCCGTGGGCAGGTCGGGGCCTGGCACGAAACGCATCAGCGTCTCCAGGTCGGCCCCGGGGTGCTTGATCAGGTGGCGGGCGGCGGCGATGACCTCGCCGAGGTTGTGCGGCGGCATGTTCGTCGCCATGCCGACGGCGATGCCCGAAGCGCCGTTGACCAGGAGGTTCGGGTAGGCCGCCGGGAGGGTGACCGGTTCCTGTTCCTGGCCGTCGTAGTTCGACTCAAAGTCGACCGTGTTCTCGTCGATCGACTCCGTCATCAAGGACGTCGCGTCGGCCATCTTGCACTCGGTGTACCGCATGGCGGCCGGCGGGTCGTCGTTGCCGAGGGAGCCGAAGTTGCCGTGACCGTCCACCAGCGGCAGGCGCATGGAGAAGGGCTGGGCCATGCGGACCAGGGCGTCGTAGATCGACGCGTCGCCATGGGGGTGCAACTTACCCATGACCTCGCCGACGACGCGGGCGCACTTCACATAGCCGCGGTCGGGGCGCAGGCCCATCTCGCTCATCTGATAGACGATGCGGCGGTGCACCGGCTTCATGCCGTCCCGGGCGTCCGGCAGGGCGCGCGAGTAGATGACCGAATACGCGTACTCGAGGAAGGAGCCCTGCATCTCGTCGACGACGTCGATGTCGAGGATCTTCTCCTCGAACGAGTCATCGGGCGGCGGGGTCTTCGTGCTGCGGCGGGCCATCGCTGCTGCGGCTCCTTCAATGTGTCTGCCAGGGCATCAACGGGATCTGACGCCGACCATTGTGGACTGTCCCACTGACAACGCCGACCACGACCCGGACTTCGGGGCCGACTACGCCGAGCGCGGAGCGGGAACTTCACAGGTTGTCGGCACGCTTGCATACAGTGTCAGGACTGGCAGAATTTCCAGCTTTTCGCGATCGAAGGGACGTACATGCCCATGGGTCACACGGCCACAGCCGAGGCCGGCTCCGGCGGCCTGACAGCGACCGAGCATCGGCTGGCCAACGGCCTGCGCGTGGTGCTCTCCGAGGACCACCTGACCCCGGTCGCCGCGGTCTGCCTCTGGTACGACGTCGGTTCACGCCACGAGGTCAAGGGGCGTACGGGACTCGCGCACCTCTTCGAGCACCTCATGTTCCAGGGCTCGAAGCAGGTGCAGGGCAACGGCCACTTCGAGCTGGTGCAGGGCGCGGGCGGCTCGCTCAACGGCACCACGAGCTTCGAGCGCACCAACTACTTCGAGACCATGCCCACACACCAGCTCGAGCTGGCCCTGTGGCTGGAAGCCGACCGCATGGGCTCGCTGCTCTCCGCGCTCGACGAAGAATCCATGGAGAACCAGCGCGACGTCGTCAAGAACGAACGCCGCCAGCGCTACGACAACGTTCCCTACGGCACGGCCTTCGAGAAGCTGACCGCCCTCTCGTACCCCGAGGGCCACCCCTACCATCACACCCCGATCGGCTCCATGGCCGACCTGGACGCGGCGACGCTGGAGGACGCGCAGGCGTTCTTCCGTACCTACTACGCGCCCAACAACGCGGTTCTGTCGATCGTCGGCGACATCGACCCGGAGCAGACCCTCGCCTGGGTCGAGAAGTACTTCGGGTCCATCCCCTCGCACGACGGCAAGCAGCCGCCGCGCGACGGCTCGCTGCCCGACATCATCGGCGAGGAGCTGCGCGAGGTCGTCGAGGAAGAGGTCCCCGCCCGCGCCCTGATGGCCGCCTACCGCCTCCCGGAGGACGGCACGCGCGCGTGCGACGCGGCCGACCTGGCCCTGACGGTCCTCGGCAGCGGCGAGTCCTCCCGGCTCTACAACCGCCTCGTGCGCCGCGACCGTACCGCCGTGGCGGCCGGGTTCGGTCTGCTGCGGCTCGCCGGAGCACCCTCGCTCGGCTGGCTCGACGTGAAGACGTCCGGTGACGTCGAGGTGCCCGTCATCGAGGCCGCCGTCGACGAGGAGCTCGCCCGCTTCGCGGAAGAGGGCCCCACCGAGGAGGAGATGGAGCGCGCCCAGGCACAGCTGGAGCGCGAGTGGCTCGACCGCCTCTCCACGGTGGCCGGCCGCGCGGACGAACTCTGCCGGTACGCCGTCCTGTTCGGTGACCCGCAGCTCGCCCTCACCGCCGTCGGGCGCGTCCTCGACGTGACCGCCGAAGAGGTCAGGGCGGCCGCGGCGGCCCGCCTGCGCCCCGACAACCGCGCGGTGCTCGTGTACGAACCCGTAGCGGACACAGCGGGCGCCGAAGCCACCGACGAGGACGAAGAGGAGGCGGCGAAGTGACCGAGGCCGCAACGATGCAGTTCCATCCGCAGCCCCAGGCGGGCGACGCACGGCCGTGGGCCTTCCCCGCGCCCGAGCGCGCCACCCTGGACAACGGCCTCACTGTGCTGCGCTGCCACCGCCCAGGACAGCAGGTGGTCGCGGTGGAGATCCACCTGGAGGCGCCGCTCGACGCCGAGCCCGCGGGCCTCGACGGCGTCGCCACGATCATGGCGAGGGCCTTCAACGAAGGCACCGACAAGCACTCCGCCGAGGACTTCGCCGCCGAACTCGACCGCTGCGGCGCCACCATGGACGCGCACGCCGACCACCCCGGCGTACGCGTCTCGCTCGAAGTCCCGGTCTCCCGCCTCCCGAAGGCGCTCGGCCTGCTCGCCGACGCCCTGCGCGCCCCCGCCTTCGCGGACAGCGAGATCGAGCGCCTCGTGCGCAACCGCCTGGACGAGATCCCGCACGAGGCCGCGAACCCGGGGCGCCGCGCCGCCAAGGAGCTCTCCCGGCAGCTGTTCCCGGCGACCTCGCGCATGTCGCGCCCCCGCCAGGGCACCGAGGAGACGGTCACGGCCATCGACTCGGCGGCGGTGCGCACCTTCTACGAGAAGCACGTGCGTCCCGCCACGGCGACCGCCGTCGTCGTGGGCGACCTGACCGGCGTCGACCTGGACGCCGTCATCGCCGACACCCTCGGCGCCTGGACGGGCGGCACTGCCGAGCCGCTTCCGGTGCCCCCGGTCACCGCGGACGACACCGGGCGTGTCGTCATCGTCGACCGCCCCGGAGCCGTCCAGACGCAGCTGCTCATCGGCCGCGTGGGACCGGACCGCCACGACCGCGTCTGGCCCGCACAGGTCCTCGGCACGTACTGCCTCGGCGGCACCCTCACCTCACGCCTGGACCGCGTCCTGCGCGAGGAGAAGGGATACACCTACGGCGTACGGTCGTTCGCCCAGGTCCTGCGTTCCGCACCGGACGGCACCGGCGCCGCGATGCTCGCCATCAGCGGCTCCGTGGACACCGAGTCCACGGGCCCGGCGCTCGACGACCTGTGGAAGGTCCTGCGCACCCTCGCGGCCGACGGCCTCACGGACGCCGAGCGCGATGTCGCCGTGCAGAACCTGGTGGGCGTGGCCCCGCTCAAGTACGAGATGGCGGCGTCCGTCGCGGCCACCCTCGCCGACCAGGTCGAGCAGCACCTGCCGGACGACTTCCAGGCGCAGCTGTACCGCCAGTTGGCCGCCACCGGCACCGTGGAGGCCACCGCCGCCGTCGTGAGCGCCTTCCCGGTGGACCGCCTGGTGACGGTGCTCGTCGGTGACGCCGCGCAGATCGAGGAGCCCGTCAGGGCGCTCGGCATCGGTGAAGTGAGTGTGGTCACGGGGTGACCGCGAGCTGAGTGACAGTCAGGACATATGGGGACCCCAGTGGCTGAGATTAACCACTGGGGTCCTCATATGTCCGAATTAGTATGGAGGTTACGTGTCTGACCTGTGGCGTGCGCTACAAAAGCTCTGATCCGTTTGTCGTTTGAAAGACGGCCCGCTTAGCGTCATCCCGGCTGTTCGTCATGCAGTAGTCGCACCCGCGGCACCGGACAGTCATCGCCGAGTCCCCGTACGGCGCGAGCCAGGGGAGCCGGGGACCCACATGTCCCCTTGGGGTGAATCGGGAACCTTGCCGTCAGGTGAGGGACTCGTAGGAGACCTTCCTGCTCCGAACCCGTCAGCTAACCCGGTAGGCGAGAAGGAAGGAAAGGATCAGCCGCTTCATGGCGTTCACCCGTGCCACCGGGAAGCACCGTCGCCCGAGCCGCCTCACGCGTACGACCGCGAACGTGGCGGGCGTCGCAGCCCTCACCACCACCGGTGTCATCGGAGGCCTGGCCGCTCCGGCGCTCGCCGCCGACGACGCGGCGGCCCTTGAGCACACCGGCCTGACCCAGGCCATCTCCGTGGGCGACTCGCTCGCCGAGAGCGTCGACGCGCAGGCCGCCGCCCAGCAGCAGGCCGCCGACGACGCCGCGGCCGCCAAGAAGGCCGAAGAGGCCGCCAAGAAGAAGGCCGAAGAGGCGAAGCGCAAGGCCGAGGCCGAGGCGAAGGCCAAGGCCAAGAAGGAGCGCGAGGCCAAGGAGCGTGCCGCTCGCGAGGCCGAGCGCAAGCGCCTCAACAGCTACGTCTCCCCGATCTCCGGCTCGTACGTCTCCACGGGCTACCAGACCGGTGGCGCCATGTGGTCCTCCGGCAGCCACACCGGCGTGGACTTCCACGCGGCCTCCGGCACCTCGGTCCACGCGGTCGGCTCCGGCACCGTCGTCGAGGCCGGCTGGGGCGGCGCCTACGGCAACAACGTGGTCATCAAGATGAACGACGGCACGTACACCCAGTACGGCCACATGTCGTCCCTCGGTGTCACGGTCGGCCAGGCGG
The DNA here is from genome assembly GCF_040682375.1 of Streptomyces sp. NPDC051214. NCBI lineage: Bacteria > Bacillati > Actinomycetota > Actinomycetes > Kitasatosporales > Streptomycetaceae > Streptomyces > Streptomyces sp. NPDC051214. Next base: position 505,663 of record NZ_JBFBAT010000004.1, on the reverse strand, counting down.
TCACTCCGGGCCAGCAGATAGGCCTCTCCGGCTCCACCGGCAACTCCAGCGGCCCGCACCTGCACTTCGAGGCCCGCACCGGCGCGGACTACGGCACGGACATCGACCCCGTCTCGTACCTCCGCTCGCACGGCGTCAACGTCTGATCCCGGCGCTCTGATCCCGGCGGTCGGCGGCGGATGCACGAAGCGCCACTGATTCACCGAAAGCCCCGGCTCGTCGAGAGCCGGGGCTTTCGCCGTTCCCGTATCTCCTTTGGCCAAAAGTATCCCTGGATTTCGGCCTGCCGTCGGAAATTCGGCCGCCCTGCAATAGAGTCGCAGAACAGGCGTCGATCGACCGCGTTTCGCGGGGATTAAGGCGGAGGTCAGTCATGCGCATTCCCGCGCACTCGGTATGCACGGCCATCCGGGACGACATCGTCTCCGGTGTCTACGAACGGGGCGGCCGGCTCACCGAGGAACTGCTCGCGCGCCGCTACGGAGTCTCCCGCGTCCCGGTGCGCGAAGCCCTGCGCACCCTGGAGGCGGAGGGTTTCGTCGTCACGCGCCGGCACGCGGGCGCGTGCGTCGCGGAGCCCACCGAGCAGGAGGCCGCCGACCTCCTGGAGATACGCGCGCTCCTGGAGCCCCTGGGTGCGGCCCGCGCCGCCCAGCGCCGGACGGAGGCGCACCTGAAGGTGTTGCGCGGTCTCGTCAGGCTCGGCCAGGAGCGGTCCAGGCGCGGCCAGAGCGAGGATCTGCGCTCCCTGAGCGGCTGGTTCCACGAGACGCTCGCCCAGGCGTCCGGCAGTCCGGGCCTCACGGCGCTGCTCACCCAGCTCCGGCACAAGATCGCCTGGATGTACGTGGTCGAGACGACGGCCGCTCCCGCCGAGGCCTGGGCGGAGTACGCCGCGATCGTCGACGCGGTCGCTCGCGGGGACGCTGAACGGGCCCGCGCGCTCACCGCTCAGCACACGGAGCGCACGACCTCAGCGCACCGGCCGCGCTTCGTGCGCCATCTCTCCGGTGTGAGGGATTCGCAACATTCCGTAAACACGGCGGGTCTGCGGCTTTAACAGAGGCGCCGTATACAAAGAAGTGCAAAGAAGCGCTATTGGGCGGGGCGTTATTTCTGCTGCCCGAATACTGCCCGAATAGCAGTGAGAAAACGCCGAAGGGCCCACCCCTATTTCGGGGGCAGGCCCTTCGGCGTATGAGTACCAGTCTTTACTAGACGGTCTCGGGGAGTTCCTCGAGGCCGTCCGCGACCAGCTTCGCCAGACGGTCGAGGGCGGCGTCCGCGCCCTCGGCGTCGGAGGCCAGCACGATCTCCTCGCCGCCCTGCGCGCCCAGACCGAGCACCGCGAGCATGGAGGCGGCGTTCACGGGGTTGCCGTCAGCCTTGGCGATCGTCACGGGGACGCCGGCGGCGGTGGCCGCGCGGACGAAGATGGAGGCGGGTCGGGCGTGAAGGCCCTCGGCCCAGCCGACGTTGACGCGGCGCTCAGCCATGTGTTGCTGCCCTTCCAGGTGTCTCACACTTGTCTAGACCAGTGTCTCATGCCGTCACGAGTGCTCCGCCGGCTGTTCGACGTCTCCTAGCCTGCCCCGGCCATGGCGCCCCCGCGACCCGTACCCTGGGCCCATGCAGACCCCGTCGGACCGGCACGCATACCCCTCCCACTGGGAAGCCGACGTCGTCCTGCGTGACGGAGGCACCGCCCGGATCAGGCCGATCACGGCCGAGGACGCGGACCGCCTGGTCAGCTTCTACGAACAGGTCTCGGACGAGTCGAAGTACTACCGCTTCTTCGCGCCCTACCCCCGCCTGTCCGCCAAGGACGTGCACCGCTTCACCCACCACGACCAGGTGGACCGGGTGGGTCTCGCGGCCACCGTGGGCGGCGAGTTCATCGCCACCGTCCGCTTCGACCGCATCGACGAGCGGGGCATGTCCGCGAGCGCGCCCGCCGACGAGGCCGAGGTCGCCTTCCTCGTGCAGGACGCCCACCAGGGCAGGGGAGTGGCCTCCACCCTCCTCGAACACATCGCCGCCGTCGCCAGGGAGCGCGGCATCCGGCGCTTCGCCGCCGAGGTGCTGCCCGCGAACACCAAGATGATCAAGGTGTTCACGGATGCGGGCTACCAGCAGAAGCGCAGCTTCGAGGACGGCGTCGTACGGCTCGAGTTCGACCTGGAACCCACCGACCGCTCGCTCGCCGTGCAGCGCGCCCGTGAACAGCGGGCCGAGGCGCGGTCGGTGCAGCGGCTGCTCACGCCGAAGTCGGTCGCGGTGATCGGCGTGGGGCGCACGCCGGGCGGCGTGGGGCGCAGCGTCCTGCGGAACCTGCGGGAAGCGGGCTTCACCGGGCGGCTGTACGCGGTGAACAGCGCGTTCGACTTCGAGGCGGGGGAGGGCACCGAGGTCGACGGGGTGCCCGCGTACCGCTCCGTGCGGGACATCGGCGAGACCGTCGAGCTCGCCGTGGTCACCGTGCCCGCCGAGCGGGTGCCGCAGGCCGTCGACGAGTGCGGAGAGCGTGGGGTGCTCGGGCTCGTCGTGATCTCCGCCGGGTACGCGGAGAGCGGTCCCGAAGGGCGGGAGCGGCAGCGCGAACTGGTGCGCCAGGCACGGTCGTACGGCACGCGCATCCTCGGCCCGAACGCCTTCGGGGTCATCAATACGTCGCCGGACGTGCGGCTCAACGCGTCGCTGGCCCCGCATCCTCCCGAGCGCGGCAGGATCGGCCTCTTCACGCAGTCCGGCGCGATCGGCATCGCGCTCCTCTCCGGCCTGCACCGGCGTGGCGCGGGCCTGTCGACCTTCGTGAGCGCGGGCAACCGCGCGGATGTGTCCGGCAACGACGTCCTCCAGTACTGGTACGAGGACCCGGACACCGATGTCGCCCTGATGTACCTGGAATCCATCGGCAACCCGCGCAAGTTCACGCGGCTCGCCCGGCGCGCGGCGACGGCGAAGCCGCTGGTCGTGGTGCAGGGGGCCAAGCACAGCGGGATCGCGCCCACGGGGCACGCGGTGCAGGCCACGCGGCTTCCGTACGCCACGGTGTCGGCGCTGCTCCGCCAGGCGGGGGTCATCCGGGTCGACACCGTGACGGAGATGGTGGACGCGGGGCTGCTGCTCGCGGGGCAGCCGTTGCCCTCCGGGCCGCGGGTGGCGATCCTCGGGAACTCCGAGTCGCTCGGGCTCCTCACGTACGACGCGTGTGTCGCGGACGGGCTTCGGCCGCTGCCGCCGGTGGATCTGACCATGGGGGCCACCCCCGCGGACTTCCGCGTGGCGCTTGCCGGTGCGCTGTCGGACGATGCCTGCGACGCCGTGATCGTCACCGCCATTCCCTGGGTGGGGGAGGACGGGGCCACGGGGTCGCCCGAGGGGGAGGAGCTTGCCGCCGCGCTGCGGGCGGCTGCCGCCGGGTGCCCCGCGAAGCCGGTGGCTGTGGTGCACGTGGAACTCGGCGGGCTCGCCGAAGCGTTGGCTGCCGCCAGCCGGACCCGGCCTGACGCCCCGGCCCCGGTTTCCTCCGCACCCGGCGGTGAGCGCTGTGCCCACCCTTCCCCAAGCTCTCAACTTCGTTCGAGCAGGGGAGACCCCAATCGCCCTGCGGAACGCCTGCCCACAGCGGCGGCCGACGAGGGCGCGCCTGCAGCGGAGGCGCCCGCAGCGGCGGCGGAGACAGCGGGCAAGCCCCCGGCTGCTTTGGAACCCGGCCCAAGCCCCGCGCAGTCGCACCGAATCCCCGCCTACCCCGCCGCCGAGCGCGCCGTCCGGGCCCTCGCCGAAGCCGTGAAGTACGCCCAGTGGCGGCGCGAGGCCAAGGAACCCGGCAAGGTCCACGAGTACGAGGACATCGACGAGAGCGGCACCGCCCGGCGGATCGACGAGCTGCTCGCCACGCAGGACGACCCGCGCGGCGCCACCCTCGCCCAGGACGACGCCCGCGACCTGCTCGGGCGGTACGGCATCGACGTACGGGACGCGCGGCCCGCGCCCGACCCGGACGCGGCCGTCGCCGCCGCCCGCGCGCTCGGCTACCCCGTGGCCCTCAAGACCACGGCCCCGCACCTGCGCCACCGCGCCGACCTCGGCGGCGTCCGGCTCGACCTGGCGGACGAGGAACAACTGCGCCGGGCCTACGCCGAATTGACCCGCGCCTTCGGCAAGCCCGCCGAGCTGCGGCCCGTCGTGCAGGCGATGGCGCCCCGCGGCGTCGACACCGTCGTCCGCGCGGTCATCGACCCGGCGGCCGGAGCGGTGCTCTCGTTCGGGCTCGCCGGCGCCGCGTCCGAGCTGCTCGGCGACACCGGGCACCGCCTCGTCCCGGTCACCGAGCGCGACGCGGGTTCCCTGGTCAGATCCATCCGGACCGCCCCGCTCCTCTTCGGCTGGCGAGGCTCCGCGCCGGTCGACACCCCGGCACTCGAAGAGCTGCTCCAGCGGGTCTCGCGCCTCGTGGACGATCACCCCGAGGTGGTCGCCGTGTCCCTGGAGCCCGTGGTCGTCGCCCAGCGCGGCCTCTCCGTGCTCGGCGCCTCCGTGCGGCTCGCGCCCCCGCCGGCCCGCGGCGACCTCGGCCCGCGGGCGCTGCCCGGGTACTGACGCGGCCAGTGGGGCACCGTGGGCCCTCCGTCGGGTCGTAGGATGGACGGCATGGCAAAGACCGGTACGACGACCCAGGGGCTGCGCGCGGCGATCGAGCGCAGCGGCTACTACCCGGCCCTCGTGGCCGAGGCGGTGGAGGCCGCGATCGGCGGCGAACCCATCGGGTCCTACCTGGTCCACCAGGAGACCACGTTCGACGCGAACGAAGTGCGCCGGCACGTCACGGTCCTCGTCCTGACGGGCACGCGCTTCATCGTCAGCCACACCGACGAGCAGGCCGCGGACAGCACATCCCCGACGCCGTACGCGACGACCTCCACGGAGTCCGTGAAAATCGGCCGGATCTCGTCCGTGGTCGTCAGCCGTGTCGTCGCCAACCCCGAGAAGTACGTCCCGGGCTCGCTGCCCCGCGAGGTCGTCCTGACCATCGGCTGGGGCGCCGTCTCACGCATCGACCTGGAGCCCGCCGCCTGCGGCGACCCCAACTGCGAGGCGGACCACGGCTACACCGGCAGCTCCACCGCCGACGACCTCAGCCTCCGCGTCAGCGAGGCGGGCGACGGCCCGGACACCGTGCGCCAGACCCTGGCCTTCGCCCAGGCGCTGTCCGAGGCGACCGCGGACACCACCCGCTGATGTCCCTGCCCGCCTGGGACGACGTGCAGCCGCTCGCCCTCGACTCCGCGCCCCTGCCCGAGTACGGCGTGGGCTCGCTCGCCGACCTGCTGCCCACGCTCGTCTCCCACCAAGGTGTCGAAGGCTTCACGCCCGTCATCCCGGAACTCGCCCCGGCCGACCGGAACTGCGTCTTCCTGATCGACGGCCTCGGCTGGGAGCAGCTGCGCGCCCACCCGGACGAGGCACCCTTCCTGACCTCGCTCATCAGTTCGTCCCGCGGCGGCACGGGGCGCCCGATCACCTCGGGCTTCCCCGCCACCACCGCGACGTCCCTGGCCTCGGTCGGCACGGGTCTGCCGCCCGCGTCGCACGGCCTGCCGGGCTACACCGTGCGCAACCCCGCCACCGGCGAGCTGATGAACCAGCTCCGCTGGAACCCGTGGACGGACCCGCGCACGTGGCAGCCGTACCCCACCGTCTTCCAGCAGGCCCACGCGGCGGGCGTGCACACCGCCCAGGTGTCGTCCCCCACGTTCGAGAACACCCCGCTCACCAAGATCGCGCTGAGCGGCGGCAGCTTCCGCGGCCGGCTCTCCGGCGAGGACCGCATGGACCTCGCGGCCGAGCAACTGGGCGCGGGTGACCGCTCGCTGGTCTACACGTACTACGCGGAGGTCGACGGCAAGGGGCACCGCTTCGGCGTCGACTCCGACGCCTGGCGCGGCCAGCTGATGTACGTCGACCGGCTGGTCCAGCGCCTCGCCGAACAGCTCCCGCCCCGCAGCGCCCTGTACGTCACCGCCGACCACGGCATGCTCGACATCCCCTTCGACGAGCAGTCCCGCATCGACTTCGACGAGGACTGGGAGCTGCGCGCCGGAGTCGCCCTCCTCGGCGGCGAGGGCCGCGCGCGCCATGTGTACGCGGTCCCGGGCGCCGAGAACGACGTCCTGACCGTCTGGCGCGAGGTGCTCGGCGAGCAGTTCTGGGTGGCGAGCCGGGACGAGGCGATCGCGGCGGGCTGGTTCGGTCCGCCCGGCGCCGTGGACGAGCGGGTGTACGGACGCATCGGCGACGTCATCGCGGCGGCCCACGACGACGTGGCGATCATCGCCTCCGAGAAGGAGCCGAAGGAGTCGGCCCTGGTCGGCATGCACGGCTCCATGACCCCCGTCGAGCAGCTCGTGCCGCTCATCGAAGTACGCTCCTGACCGGTCCCCCCGATGCCCGGCCGCCCCCCCGCAGTCCCCTCGTACGTCCCGAAAGGCCTCAACTCCCCATGCCCGAGCTGGTGTTCTTCTCCGGAACGATGGACTGCGGAAAAAGCACCCTGGCTCTGCAGATCGAACACAACCGGTCGGCCCGGGGCCTGCAGGGGCTGATCTTCACGCGTGACGACCGCGCGGGCGAGGGCAAGCTCTCCTCGCGGCTCGGTCTCGTCACGGACGCGATCGAGGCCGCCGACGACTTCGACTTCTACGCCCATCTCGTCGACCACCTCTCGCAGGGCGGCCGCGCGGACTACGTGATCGCGGACGAGGCGCAGTTCCTCGCCCCCGGCCAGATCGACCAGCTGGCGCGCGTCGTCGACGACCTGGGCCTTGACGTCTTCGCCTTCGGCATCACCACGGACTTCCGCTCCAAGCTCTTCCCCGGCTCGCAGCGTCTGGTCGAACTCGCCGACCGCGTCGAGGTGTTGCAGGTCGAGGCGCTGTGCTGGTGCGGCGCCCGCGCCACCCACAACGCCCGCACCATAGGCGGCGCGATGGTCGTCGAAGGCGCCCAGGTCGTCATCGGCGACGTCAACCACGCGGCGGACGAAGTGGGTTACGAGGTGCTGTGCCGCCGTCACCACAGGCGCCGGATGACGGCGGCGACCTCGCGTGCGGGCGCCCTGTCGCCCGACGTGCTGCCGGTCGACACGTCCGCCCGCGTCTGAGTCAGCCCTCCGAGCGCACGAGCGTGAAGACCGCCCCCTCCGGGTCGGCGACCGTGGCCTCCTGTCCGTGGGCGCCGGCGTGCGTGGGCCTGATGACATGGCCGCCGAGTTCCACGACCCGCTCCACCGACTCGTCCACGTCGGCGACCTCGAAGTACGTCATCCAGTGCGCGCCCCGGTCCCGCGGCAGCGCCTGTCCGACGCCGTGCACCGAGGCGACCGGCCGGCCGTCGACCTGCAGCGTGACGAAGTCGAAGTCGGCGGAGACGACCGCCTCTTCGGTATATCCGAAGACCGCTTGATAGAACTTGACGACGCCCGCCGTCTCCTGCGTGACCAGTTCGTTCCAGGCCGGGGCGCCGGGCTCCCCGCCCAGGGCGGCGCCCACATGCTCCGCCGCCTGCCAGATCCCGAACACCGCGCCCGCGGGGTCCACCGCGATGGCCATCCGCCCGGCCGGGCCCGCGTCCAGCGGTCCGACGCCGATCGTGCCGCAGCAGTGCCGCACGGCCTCGGCCGTCGCGTCCACGTCGTCCGAGGCCAGGTACGGCGTCCAGGCGATCGGCAGATGGTGGTCGGGCGGCAACTGCCCGATCCCGGCGACCTCGTGGCCGTCGAGCAGTGCCCGTACGTAGGGCCCGAGCTGTTCCGGCCCGGGTCGGAACTCCCAGCCGAACAAGGCTCCGTAGAACTCCTGGGTCGTGGCCAGGCCGTGCGCCATCAGACTCACCCAGGTGGGTGTGCCGGGCGCGCGGCGGACGGCCCCCGAGCCGTCATGCCGGCCCGTCGACCCCCGTGCCTCCGTCATCGTCACTCTCTCCTCGGCCCTTCAGGTGGCCGCTCGGCTCCGCATTTCGCATGCACGTACCTCTGTCGCGCCCTGGCCCGCCCGTGCAGATGCTCGCACCACCTGTGGCGCCCCGCGCCCCGGCCGCGCCGCTTGTCCCGGCTCCGCCCAGAGGATGCCCGGTTTGCCGTTTCTCATCCGTAAACGCGCGGTTGCTCTGTGGTGGCTTTCGGCAGTACACGGTGTGCCCGCTCCCGTACGCCGCGTGTTCGTCGGTCGTACGGCGGAGCAGGGTAGCCGGACCTGGCCGATGCGGCCACCCCGTGCGCGAGGATGGGGCCCATGAATGCCATCATCTCCGCATCCGAACTCGCGAGCGACCTGGCGGGCGAGAACCCGCCAGTGCTCCTGGACATCCGCTGGCAGCTGAGCATCGCCAAGGCCGCGGGCGCCCCCGCCTTCGACGGCCGGGCCGAGTACGAGAAGGGGCACATCCCGGGCGCCGTCTTCGTGGACCTGGACGCCGATCTCGCGGGTCGGGCCGGCGCGGGCGGACGGCATCCCCTGCCGGACGTGGAGCACTTCGGGGCGGTGATGCGGGCGGCCGGCGTCTCGGCCGACCGGGACGTGATCGTGTACGACGGCGGACAGGGCTGGGCCGCCGCACGCGCCTGGTGGCTGTTGCGCTGGACGGGTCACCCTTCCGTGCGGGTGCTTGACGGCGGGCTCGCCGCGTGGGGCGGCCGACTGGAGTCGGGGGACGAGCGCCCGGCGGCCCCGGGGTCGTTCGCGCCCGAGACGAACACCACCGACCTTCTCGACGCCGACGCCGCGGCGGCCCTCGCCCGCTCCGGGCTGCTCCTGGACGCCCGCGCGGCCGAGCGCTACCGCGGTGACGTGGAGCCGATCGACCGCGTCGGCGGTCACATCCCGGGCGCGGTGTCCGCGCCGACCACGGAGAACGTCACGGCGGACGGCACTTTCCGGCCGGCCGCCGACCTCGCGGAGCGTTTCAACTCGCTGGGCGCGTCCGACACTTCCGAGGTCGGCGTCTACTGCGGCTCAGGTGTGTCCGGCGCCCACGAGGTGCTCGCCCTCGCGGTGGCGGGCATCCCGGCGTCGCTGTACGTCGGCTCGTGGTCGGAGTGGTCGTCGGACGAGTCCCGCCCGGTGGCCAAGGGCCCGGACCCGCAGTAGCCGAAGCCGCGCGGCATGGCCGGGGCCCCGCACCTGCGCGGTGCGGGGCCCCGGACGACGTACGACGCCCTGCTGTTCCTGCTACTCCTGCTTCTTGCGGCGCGTGCCGAAGACGATCTCGTCCCAGCTGGGCACCGCCGCGCGTCGCCCGGGACGGACGCCGTCGGCCTCCGCCTGGCGGTCGGTGGTGCCGGTCAGGCGGTCGCGGTGGCTGGCCACCGAGCGCGGCATCAGGACGTCCGCGTACGCGGCGCCCGCGCCGGCCGATGCCGCGGGGGGCTCCTCGGCGTCCGGGTCCTGCTCGGGCTCCTCCGCGGGCGGCAGGTCCGTCGCCGGGAGCGCGGGGCGCTCCGGCACGATCATGTCGCCGCGGAAGCTCGGCACCGCCTCCAGGAGGCTGGTGAGCGAGTCACGCTCCGACTCCGACACGGCGGCGGTCGCTGCGGTCGCCGCGCCCTCCTCCGAGGGCTCCGGGGGCAGCGGCACGGCAGGACGCTCCAACTGCCGGTCCAGGGCGCGGTCGAGCGGCCGGTCGAGCGAGGGCCTGTCACGGGGCAGCCGTGCGATGCGCGGCACGAACGGGAAGCTGGGCTCGGGCGCGGCGATGTCGTCCGTCTCGCCGATCAGCGAGCGCGCCTCGTCGTCCACGGCCTGCACGAGCCGCCGCGGCGGGTCGTACGTCCAGCTCGCGGAGTGTGGTTCGGTCGCGACGCGGTAGACGAGCAGGACCTCCCAGGTGCCGTCGTCGCGGCGCCAGGAGTCCCACTGGACGGTTTCCTTGTCGGCGCCGCGCAGGAGCAGGCGCTCCGAGACGGCCTCGCCGAGCTGGGGTCCGGTGTTCTCGCCGGGACGGCGCACGGGGGTCTTGCGGGCCCGCTCGGCCATGAAGGCGCGCTCGGCGAGCACGGGTCCCTCGAAGCGGCGGACACGGTCCACGGGGATTCCGGCGAGCGAGGCGACTTCCTCCGCGCTGGCACCGGCACGTATACGCGCCTGGATGTCGCGGGGGCGGAGGTGGCTCTCCACCTCGATCTCGATCTGGCCGAGACGCGGACGGTCGCCGCGCACCGCGGCGCGCAGTCGCTCGTCGATCGGAAGCGTGTACTCCGTGCTGTCCGCAGCCTTCAGCACCAGCCGTGTGCCGTCGTTGCTGACGGCCACGACACGCAGTTCGGGCATGGGGACCTCCCGGGTGGTGCCTGCCGACGTCACGTGCGTCGCTGCTTCCGCTAGTCGAGTGTGGCCTGCCCGGGTGCAGCCTGCCACAACCTTGCCGAGTTGCCCGGCGTGTCGGGCATGGGCCCAAGGTCGCCGTTATGGCACGGTTACCTCTTCGCAACTCTCAGTGACCACTTTGGTCACCCTGTGCAGCGAGCCCCCTCCCGGCGGTTCTGGAAGGCCCCGGGCACCCAGGTGGGAGACCGGACCCAGGGCTCGCAACAGTACTCCATTCGGGCCATGTGGGTGGTCCGCCGCGCCGCCGAAGTTCTCACGGGGGACGGGAGTTGGCGCCTCGGGATACCCGGGCAGGGTGGTGCACGAGTGGCGCACTTCACGGAATCTCCAAAAACGGAACTATCCACTTCACCCATACGTCCCTTTCTCGTGCAGACAGTCGAGAAAGGCAGGCAAGGGTCGGAGATGCGTGAAAAGCCGGATTCCGGCATGGAGTCGAAGGACCGGACGGAACCGACGGACTCGGCGGAGAAGAAGCGGCGCCTCGACCTGAGTGTGCCGCAGGTGGCGGGAAGCGCGGTGGCGGCGGTCGTGGCGGCGAAGCTCGCGTCGAGCTTCGGCGTCTACGGCACGATCCTCGGCGCCGGAGTGGTGAGTGCGGTCGCGACCTGCGGCGGCACGATCTTCCAGCACTTCTTCAGCCGCACGGGCGAGCAGATACGTGACGTCACGGTGCAGGCCAAGCCGAGGGCGCGTCAGGTCCCGCTGACCAACGGCTCGGGAGCTCCGGTGGCGCAGACGTTCAGAGCGACCGCGTACACGGGGGCGGCCGCGCACCACGGGGCGGGGCCCGTGACGACGACATGGGGGCGCACGGTCGAGCCGGACGCCGCTTCGGTGCCGACTCCCGCCGGCGACGCGGACGTGGACCGCACGACTCTGCTTCCCGCCACCTCCGCCGTCGACGCGGATCGCACGAACGTGCTGCCGGTCGTGGACGCCGACACGGACCGCACGACGCTGCTGCCCCTGGCGGGCACCGGAGTCGACGCCGACGCCGAGAAGACGCAGATGCTCGGATCGGTCGACGCCACACAACTCGTGCCCCGGGACGACGCGACGCGCGTCCTGCGGCAGGCGGCCCCGCCCGCACCGCAGGAGCCGACGGCGCCCCCGCTCCCCTCGGACGAGTTCACCCACGGCACCACGCACCGCACACAGATCCGCAGCTGGAAGCGGCCGTTGATCGCGGCCGCGGTGGTCTTCGGGGTCGCCATGGCCGGCATCACGACGTACGAGCTCGTCTCCGGCGAGGACTTCAGCGGGGGCCACGGCACCACGATCGGCAACGGCTTCTCGGGCAGGAACAGCTCGCCGAACCAGCAGCCCGCCCCCTCGACCGACCCCTCCGGGCAGCCCTCCGACGGCGCTTCCACGGGCACGGACGACGGTTCGCAGCAGGGCGGCGACGCGTCGCAGGACCCGGACGGGACGAACTCGCGGACGCCGGACAACGGCAACGACTCGGGCTCCGGTGCGAAGGACGACCCCGACAAGGGATCCGACTCCGGCACGGACTCCGGGGACGACGGCTCGAAGACGGACCCGACCCCGACGCCGACCCCCACCCCGACTCCGACGCCGTCCCCGTCGAGCGGCGACGGCACCGACAGCGGAAGCGACGTACAGCGGGGAGAGACCGTCACTCCGTAGACGGCCCTCCCCGTGGACGGCGGCGGCCCTCAGTCGCCCAGGACGCGGCGCAAGTAGTCGTTGCCGAACATGCGCTCCGGGTCGAGGCGGTCGCGCAGGGCCGTGAACTCCGCGAAGCGCGGGTATGCCTGCGCGAAGTAGTCGGCGCCACGGGTGTGGATCTTGCCCCAGTGGGGCCGGCCCTCGTGCGCGGTGAAGATCCGCTCGGCGGCGGTGAAGTACGCCTGGTAGGGCGTGCCCCGGTACATGTGGACGGCGATGTACGCGCTCTCCCGGCCCGATGCCGTGGAGAGCGCGATGTCGTCCGCGGGCGCCGTGCGGACCTCCACGGGGAAGCTGATCCGCAGATTCGAGCGCTCCACCATCGTCTTCAGTTCCCGCAGCGTCTCCACGAGGGCCGCCCGCGGAACGGCGTACTCCATCTCCACGAAGCGCACGCGGCGCGGGCTTGTGAAGACCTTGTAGGGGATGTCCGTGTAGGTGCGGGCGGAGAGTGCCTTGCTGGAGATCTTGGCGATGCCCGGGATGGTCGCGGGGACGGCCCTGCCGATCGTGTTGACCACCTGGAAGAGGCCGTTGGAGAGAATTTCGTCCTCTACGAAGGCGCTGACTCTGCCGGGCGGGGCGGCGGGACCCAGGCTGCGGTTGTTGCGCTTGGTGGTGCAGTTGCCGGTGTGCGGGAACCAGTAGAACTCGAAGTGCTCGTTCTCCGCGTGCAGGGCGTCGAACTCGGCGGTGACCTTGTCGAAGGTCATCGGCTCCTCACGGGCGGTGAGGAAGAAGACGGGCTCCACGGCGAAGGTGATCGCGCTGATCACGCCGAGAGCGCCGAGGCCGATGCGGGCCGCCGCGAAGACCTCGGGGTTCTCCTTCTCGGAGCAGACGAGGACCGTGCCGTCCGCGGTGATCAGCTCAAGTGCCTTGATCTGCGCGGAGATGGAGGCCGAGTCACGGCCCGTGCCGTGCGTGCCGGTGCTCGTCGCGCCGGAGACCGTCTGCTCCATGATGTCGCCCATGTTCGTGAGCGACAGGCCCTCGCGGGCGAGCGCCGCGTTCAGGCGCTTCAGCGGAGTGCCCGCTTCCACCGTGACGGTGCCGGCCTCGCGGTCGATCTTCCGGATGCCGGTGAGGAGTTCGGGGCGTATCAGGAGGCCGTCGGTCGCCGCGGCCGCCGTGAAGGAGTGGCCGGTGCCGACCGGCTTCACCCTGAGGCCGTCCTCCCTGGCCGCCCGCAGCGCCGCGGAGAGTTCGTCGACCGATGCGGGGGTGACCTCCCTGGCCGGGCGTGCGGTGATGTTGCCCGCCCAGTTACGCCACGGTGCTGTGCTCTTCCCGCTGCCCGTGCCCGTTGCCGTGCTCATGGGTCCCTCCCCGTTGCGGAGCCGGCGTTCTCAGCCGGCGATACCCCAGGAATCCGACCGCCACCGCGACGGCCCCGGAAACTCCGGGGACCGCGTACCCGGCGTCCGATCCGGCCGCGTCGATGACCCAGCCGGCCGCTGAGGAGCCGAGCGCGACGCCGACCGCGAGTCCGGTGCTCACCCAGGTCATGCCCTCGGTCAGCTTCGCGCGTGGTACGTGCTGTTCGACGAGGGCCATCGTCGTGATCATGGTCGGCGCTATGGAGAGGCCCGCGATGAACAACGCCACGGCCAGAAACGGAAGGTTCCCGACCAATTGAAGCGGGATCATACTCACGGCCGTCGTACAGACACCCAGCAGCCACCTCGGTGCGGGAGCGCCCTTGAAGTGCACGAGCCCGAAGGCCGCTCCGGCCAGACAGGAGCCGAGGGCGTAGACCGCGAGCGCCAGGCTCGCCATCGCCTTGTGGCCGAGGTCCTCGGCGTACGCCACGGTCACCACGTCGATGGACCCGAAGATCGCACCGGTTGCCACGAAGGTCGCGACCAGGACCTGCAGCCCGCCGGAGCGCAGCGCCGAACCCTTCGTGTGGTGCTCACGGCCGTGCGGCACGGGCTCGGTGGCCCGCTGGGACGTCAGCCAGAAGACGCCCACGGCGAGGAAGACCCCGGCGAGGAGCGGCCCGGCCTCCGGGAACCACACCGTGGAGAGGCCGATCGAGATGATCGGCCCGAAGATGAAGCAGATCTCGTCCACCACGGACTCGAAGGAGTACGCGGTGTGCAGCTGCGGGGTGTCCCGGTACAGCACCGCCCAGCGCGCCCTGATCATCGAGCCCACGCTCGGCACGCAGCCGACCAGCGCGGCGAACGCGAAGAGGGACCAGTCCGGCAGCTCGTACTTCGCGCAGAGCAGCAGCCCCGCGACCGCCACCAGGGACGCCAGGGTCGCGGGCCGCAGCACCCGGCGCTGGCCGTACCGGTCGACCAGACGGGAGATCTGCGGGCCGATCGCGGCGGCGGAGAGCGCCACGGTCGCCGAGAGCGCGCCCGCGAGTCCGTACCGCCCGGTGAGCTGGGACACCATCGTCACGATGCCGATGCCCATCATCGAGAGCGGCATCCGGCCGAGGAAGCCCGCCGTCGAGAACCCCTTGGTGCCGGGGGCGGCGAAGATGGCGCGGTAGGGGCTGGGCACGTGGGGACTCCGCGGGGGCGCCGGGGCGGCCCCGCACACGCGTGAGAAGCCCCGGTAAGGCGTAAAGATGGCCCATACAGCTTACGGTTCCGACAGGGCCGGACGCACCAAGATTTTTGGGCTGTCAGTGGCGGGTGGCAGGATCGGATACATGTCCGATGCGCTCGATGCCTCTCCCTATGACGCCCTGCTGCTGCTCTCGTTCGGCGGCCCCGAAGGGCCAGACGACGTGGTCCCGTTCCTGGAGAACGTGACGCGGGGCCGCGGCATCCCCAAGGAGCGGCTCAAGGAAGTGGGGCAGCACTACTTCCTGTTCGGCGGGGTCAGCCCGATCAACGACCAGAACCGCGCCCTCCTCGACGCGCTGCGCAAGGACTTCGCCGACCACGGCCTCGACCTGCCCGTCTACTGGGGCAACCGCAACTGGGCGCCCTATCTGACCGACACCCTGCGCGAGCTCGTCCAGGACGGCCACCGCCGTGTGCTCGTCCTCGCCACCAGCGCGTACGCCTCGTACTCGGGCTGCCGCCAGTACCGGGAGAACCTGGCCGAGTCGCTCGCCGTGCTCGCCTCCGAGGGCCTGGAGGTGCCGCGCGTCGACAAGCTGCGGCACTACTTCAACCACCCCGGCTTCGTCCGCCCCATGATCGACGGGGTCCTGAAGTCCCTGGCCGACCTCCCCGACGACGTGCGGGAAGGGGCGCACCTCGCCTTCACGACGCACTCCATCCCGACCGCGGCCGCCGACACCTCCGGCCGCGTCGAGGACCACGGGGACGGCGGGGCGTACGTCAAGGAGCACCTGGACGTGGCACGCCTCATCGCCGACGCGGTGCGCGAGGAGACCGGCGTCGAGCACCCCTGGGAGCTCGTCTACCAGTCACGCAGCGGCGCCCCGCACATCCCGTGGCTCGAGCCCGACATCTGCGATCACCTGGAGGAGCGCCGGGACGCGGGCGCGCCCGCCGTGGTGATGGTCCCGATCGGTTTCGTGTCGGACCACATGGAGGTGCTGTACGACCTCGACACCGAGGCCGAGGCGAAGGCCGCGGAGCTTGGCCTTCCGGTCCGCCGCTCGGCCACGGTCGGCGCCGACCCGCGGTTCGCCGCCGCGGTCCGCGAACTGGTCCTCGAACGCTCCGCCACGGAGAGCGGCCGCGAGGTCGCGCCCTGCGCCCTGGGCGCGCTCGGCGCGAGCCACGACCTGTGCCCGGTGGGCTGCTGCCCGGCGCGCGCCCCCAAGCCCGCAGCCGCGGGCGCCGACAGCCCGTACGCGTAAGGACGCCGACGTGACCGACCTCAAGGCAGAACTCCTCGGCGTCGCCCTGGAGGCCGCGCACCGCGCCGGGGCCTTTCTGCGCGACGGGCGCCCGGACGACCTGGGCGTGGCCGCCACCAAGACCAGCGCGGTCGACGTCGTCACCGAGATGGACATCGCGTCCGAGAAGCTGATCACCGACTTCTTCGCCGAGCGCAGGCCCGCCGACGGCGTGCTCGGCGAGGAGGGCGCGAGCTCCGAGGGCAGCAGCGGCGTCCAGTGGGTGATCGACCCGATCGACGGAACCGTCAACTACCTGTACGGGCGCCCCGATTGGTCGGTGTCCATCGCGGCCCGCAAGGACGGCGAGACGCTGGTCGGCGTGGTGCACGCCCCGATGCGCGGGGAGACCTACCGGGCCGTCCTCCACGAGGGCGCCTTCGTCAACGACAGGCCCGCGCGCACGCGCCCCGCGCCCCCGTTCGGCCAGGCCCTCGTCGGCACCGGGTTCGGTTACGTCGCCGAGCGCCGCGTCCGGCAGGCGGAGGTGGCCCGGCAGCTGATCCCGCTGGTCCGCGACATCCGCCGGGGCGGCTCGGCGGCCATCGACCTGTGCGACGTCGCGCTCGGCCGCCTGGACGCGTACTACGAGCGCGGCCTCAACCCCTGGGACTTCGCGGCCGGTGACCTCATCGCGCGGGAAGCGGGCGCCCTGACCGGTGGACGCCCCGGAGAGCCCCCCACGGGCGAGCTGACCATCGCGGCCCCGCCCGGCCTCTTCGAGGACCTCCAGGGCCGCCTGGAGGAGCTCGGCGCCTGGCACGACTGACCACCGGGCGGATCACCCGTCAAGAGCACACAGAAGGGCCCCGGCATCTCGTCCACGGATGCCGGGGCCCTTCTGCGAGCGATGGATCAGGCGTGCAGCACGCCGACCTCCACCCCGTGCTCGGCGGCCAGACGGTGGAGATCTTCGAGCTCGGCCTGCTCGACCTCGGCAAGGAAGTCGTCGCCCGTCTCACGGGCCTTCGTGAGGTCGGATTCCGTGGCCTTTATGCGCTGCAGCAGTCCTGCGGTAAAAGCGTCCATGGTTGCGCCCCCTCGGCTGGGTCGTGGGTCGATGGCACGGGGGTGTGCCCTCAAGAAGGGGCGATCACGTCTCAAGCCGCCCTGGAGGAAGCGGTTCGTGGCGCGCCACATACAAAGCGTGATCGCGGGTGTGAGGTCGTCCTCCCCTCGCTCTGTTCCACGGAAACCTCAACCCTCGGAGAAAATCCCGCATTCCCCGGCCAGGACACCGCCTTACAGCCGGTTTATGGCCGAAAGGGGCAGGATGGAGGCCACACCCCACGAACAGACCTGCCCGCAGGGGCACAGAGGAAGGACAGCGCCGTGCGCGTACTCGTCGTCGAGGACGAGCAGCTGCTCGCCGATGCGGTGGCCACCGGACTGCGCCGGGAGGCCATGGCCGTCGACGTCGTGTACGACGGAGCGGCCGCCCTGGAACGCATCGGGGTCAATGACTACGACGTCGTGGTGCTCGACCGGGACCTCCCGCTCGTGCACGGGGACGACGTCTGCCGCAAGATCGTCGAGCTCGGCATGCCGACCCGCGTCCTGATGCTCACCGCGTCGGGCGACGTCAGCGACCGCGTCGAGGGCCTGGAGATCGGCGCCGACGACTATCTCCCCAAGCCCTTCGCGTTCAGCGAGCTCACGGCACGCGTGCGTGCCCTCGGCCGGCGTACGAGCGTGCCGCTGCCGCCCGTCCTGGAGCGCGCCGGGATCAAGCTCGACCCGAACCGCCGCGAGATCTTCCGCGACGGCAAGGAGATCCAGCTCGCGCCCAAGGAGTTCGCCGTCCTCGAAGTGCTGTTGCGCAGCGAGGGAGCCGTCGTCTCCGCCGAGCAGCTCCTGGAGAAGGCCTGGGACGAGAACACCGACCCGTTCACGAACGTGGTGCGGGTGACCGTCATGACCCTGCGGCGAAAGCTCGGCGAGCCCGCCGTCATCGTGACGGTGCCCGGCTCCGGCTACCGGATCTGATCCCCGGTGGCCGCGACCCCGGCGCCGCCAGCAGCGCCTCCGAAACCCACCTGGGACCCCAGGAAGGCCGAACCACCCTTTCCGTGGCTGCGCCCCACGATCCGCATACGGCTCACGCTGCTGTACGGCGGCATGTTCCTGATCGCGGGCATCCTGCTGCTCTCGATCATCTATCTGCTGGCCGCGCAGGCACTGAACGTGGGGAGCGACCTGCCGTTCAAGATCGTCTCCGGCCAGGTGGCCAGCGACTCCTGCAACTTCCCGAGCTCGCCGTCGGCCGGTGAGCTCAACAACGCGATGAACGCCTGCGTCAACGAACAGCGCCAGCACGCCCTGGACAACCTCCTGAGCCGCTCGCTGCTCGCCCTGCTCGGACTCGCGGTGATCGCCTTCGCCTTCGGATACGCGATGGCGGGCCGCGTCCTGTCGCCGCTGGGCCGCATCACGCGCACCGCGCGCAGGGTGGCCGGCACGGACCTGTCGCGGCGCATCGAACTGGACGGCCCGGACGACGAGTTGAAGGAGCTCTCGGACACCTTCGACGAGATGCTGGACCGCCTGGAGCGCGCCTTCACGGCCCAGCAGCGGTTCGTCGGCAACGCGTCGCACGAGCTGCGCACCCCGCTGGCGATCAACCGCACGCTGCTCGAGGTGCACCTCTCCGACCCGGGGGCGCCCGCGGAGCTCCAGCAGCTCGGCAAGACGCTCCTGGCGACCAACGAACGCAGCGAACAGCTCGTGGAGGGCCTGCTGCTGCTCGCCCGCAGCGACAACCAGATCGTGGAGCGCAAGCCGGTCGACCTCGCCGAGGTCGCCGACCGCGCCGTCGACCAGGTGCGGGCCGAGGCGGACGCGAAGGGCGTGGAGATCCGCGGGGAGCGCGGCCCGGCCGTCGTGCAGGGCAACGGCGTCCTCCTGGAGCGGATCGCCCTGAACCTCGTCCAGAACGCCGTCAGGTACAACGTGCCGGACGAGGGGTGGGTGGAGGTCACTACGGAGGCCCAGCACGGCCAGGCGGTCCTCGTGGTGTCGAACACGGGTCCCGTGGTGCCCGCGTACGAGATCGACAACCTCTTCGAGCCGTTCAGGCGGCTCAGGACCGAGCGCACGGGCAGCGACAAGGGCGTGGGACTCGGCCTGTCGATCGCCCGGTCGGTGGCACGGGCCCACGGGGGCCGTATCATCGCGGAGCCGCGCGAGGGGGGAGGGCTCGTGATGCGAGTCACCCTTCCTCTCTGAGATGCTGCCGCAGACGCGCCGCCATGTTCGCTTTGCGCGGAATTTTCGGGACCTGTTCCCAGAGATTTCCTGTGCGATCGATCACAGGGGCGAATTTTCGGCCATCTACTCTCCGTGATCGTGAAAGTCGTTGGAAAGCCGGGAAAATCCGGGTTTTCAGGGGTCTTGATCACGGGAAGTACACGGGGTGGCGCCTGTCACGGGGTGGCGCCTGTGAAGTGCGACATTCGGACCGTGTACGGTCCCGATCGCCATCCAAACCGATCACCTCTTCAGGGGTGCGGTTGGGTGTCGATTGAGTAACAGACCTTGATGTGAGGCAAAATCTCCGCCTCAGGTCGGGCACAAGTCCGGCCTCTCACGCGTTACGTGCGCTGAGACACCGCAGACACCCAGAGGGGGAGAGCGACATGGCAACGGACTACGACACCCCACGCAAGACCGACGATGACGTCAACGAGGACAGCATCGAGGAACTCAAGGCGCGGCGGAACGACAAGTCGACCTCGGCAGTGGACGTCGACGAGTTCGAGGCCGCAGAGGGCCTCGAACTGCCCGGCGCGGACCTGTCGAACGAGGAGCTCGCCGTCCGGGTGCTCCCGAAGCAGCAGGACGAGTTCACCTGCATGAGCTGCTTCCTGGTGCACCACCGCAGCCAGCTGGCCAGGGAGAAGAACGGCCAGCCGATCTGCCGCGACTGCGACTAGGGCAGGGTCGGCCGTGACAGGCTCGACCCCGCCGAGGAAGCGCCGCTTCCGTAAGCGCGGAGCGGACCAAGAGAGCGCTGTCCCCGACGGCGTGCGTGACGACGAGCGGGGCTCTTCCCCCACAGGAACAGCTCCGCTCGGACCGGCGAACGCCCTGGAGACGGCACACGACGAGACGGCGGCCGACAAGGCGTCCAGGATCCGCGGATCCAAGGGCCGCGTTGCCGCCGTCACGGACGGAGTCATGGCGGGCGTACGCGCGAGCGGACGCGGCGCCAAGGCCGGCATCGGCTATCTCGCCGACCGGATCATCGACATCGCCCCGCGGATCCCGGTCCGCGACCTTTCCGCCCTCCGCAAGCAGTTCCCGGGTCTCGACCCCGATCAGCTCGCGGACAAGCTCATCTCCGGCGCCGCCAACGCGACCTCGACGGTCGGGGCCGGGATCGGCGTCGCGGTGATGATGCCCGTGCCGCCCGCGATGCCCGCGGAGCTGGCCGCCGAGATCACCGGCGTCGCGGCGATCGAGCTGAAGCTCATCGCCGAACTCCACGAGGTCTACGGCCGCCGTCCCCCCGGCAACCTCAAGGAGCGCAGCACCGCCTACCTCACGTCGTGGACGGAGGAGCGCGGCATCGACGTGGCCAAGCCCGCGTCGATTAACGCGGCGCTCGGCGGCCAGATGAAGCGCGAGCTGCGCCAGCAGATCATGAAACGCATGGTGCGGAACCTCCCGAACCTGATGCCCTTCATGGTCGGCGCCGCGGTCGGGGCCGTGATGAACCGCCGGGACACCAAGAAACTCGCTGAGCGGGTCCGTGCGGACCTGCGGAGGTCGCAGGTGCCCTGGGGCGCACTGGTCGAGCTGCCGCCCCTTGAGCAGCCCGCGCAGCCCCTTGACCCGTCACGTCCGGGCAGCCCGCCCGAGGAGCTGGGCGCCTGACGCCGAGCCCCCCACTTCGGATCTACGAGGCTCGAACCGCCGTGAGTGCCGCGGCGAGCGCCTCCGGGTGCCGCGTCGACACGTACACGTACGGAGTCGGGTCCTGCGGGTCCGTGATCTCCACGCGCAGCGCCGTGGGGATGTAGGCGCGCAGCAGCATGAAGGCGCGCGGGTCGGCCTTCGGGCCGCGCCAGGCGCGCGCCCCCTCCGCGTCGAGCACCTCGGGCTCGCCCAGTGCGGAGACCGGGATCTTCGCGTCGCCCGCGACGAGCGAACCCGCCACCACGCGGATCCGGGGGGAGCCGTACGAGCTGGTGACGACCGCGGCGACCGCCGTACCGGCGACCAGGCCGCCGAGCAGCGGCAGGGTGCCGAAGGGGAGCATGATCAGTGCCGTCGCGACGCCGACCAGGAGCGAGACAAGCCACCAGGAACGGGGCGCCGTCAGGCGTTCTTCGTAAGGCTGCATGTATGCAAGCTTGGCACGATGAGCTGAGTCGGTGGACTCGCGGGTAAGGTCTGCGGCTGTGAGTGGTACTTCAGCAGCTCTGACGCCCCCGGCCGACGCAATAGCGCCCGTCCGCCACCCCGACGCGCCCGCCCCCGGCGAGCTCATCGGAGCCCACTACGAGCACTGTTTCGGCTGCGGCGAAGGACAGGCCCACGGGCTGCACCTCGCGACGCGTGCCGGCGAAGGCGTGGGCGTCACCGCCGAGTTCACCGTCCGCGAGGCCCACCAGGGCGCTCCGGGCCTCGCCCACGGCGGAGTGCTCGCCACGGCGCTCGACGAGACGCTCGGCTCGCTGAACTGGCTGCTGCGCGTGATCGCCGTGACCGGCCGGCTCGAGACCGACTTCGTGCGGCCCGTGCCGCTCGGCACCGTGCTCTTCCTCGATGCCGAGGTGACCGCCGTCTCCGGACGGAAGATCTACTCCCGGGCCACCGGGCGGATCGGCGGCCCCGAGGGGCCCGTGGCCGTCCGTGCCGAGGCCCTCTTCATCGAGGTCAAGGTCGACCACTTCATCGACAACGGCCGCCCGGAGGAGATCCGGGCCGCCATGGACGACCCGGACCAGATCCGCCGCGCACGTGCCTTCGAGGTGAACCCGTGACCCCCGCACCCCGTCCGGAGCTCGACGTGCTGATCCGTCGCGTCGACTCCGATGTACCGCTGCCTTCGTACGCGCAGCCCGGCGACGCCGGAGCGGATCTGCGGACCACCGAGGCGTGCGAACTCGCCCCCGGCGAGCGGGCGGTATTGCCCACCGGGGTGTCTGTCGCGCTGCCGGAGGGGTACGCGGCCTTCGTGCACCCGCGTTCCGGGCTCGCCGCCCGCTGCGGTGTCGCCCTGGTGAATGCCCCGGGGACGGTGGATGCCGGGTACCGTGGAGAGATCAAGGTGATCGTGGTGAATCTCGACCCGCGCGAGCGCGTGCGGTTCGAGCGCTTCGACCGGATTGCCCAACTGGTCGTCCAGCAGGTCGAGAAGGTGCGCTTCCGCGAGGTGGCGGAGCTTCCCGACTCGGCGCGGGCCGAGGGGGGCTTCGGGTCCACCGGCGGCCATGCCGCCGTGGGCGCCGGCTCGGGTGACACAACGGGTGGGAATCGATACGCATCGGTCGTATCTGACCGGGAAGGACAGTGACGTGTTCGGACGTCGCAAGAAGGACAGTGCCGCCGAGGACGCGGCGGGCGAGGCCGAGCAGGTCGTCGAGGGCCCTGACGGTTCTGACAGCGACGACACGGCCGCGGCGCCGTCGCGCGTGAGGCTCGAGCCCGAGCCCCGCCCCGACGGCCCCTGGGACGTCTCCGAGGTCCGGGAGCCCGGCGAGGGCCGCGTGGACCTCGGTGGCCTCTTCGTACCGGGTGTCGAGGGCATGGAGCTGCGGGTGGAGGTCGCGGGAGACGCGATCGTCGCCGCGACCGTCGTGCTCCAGGACAGCGCCATCCAGCTGCAGGGCTTCGCCGCCCCCAAGAAGCAGGGCATCTGGGGCGAGGTCCGCGAGGAGATCGCCACGGGCATCACCCAGCAGGGCGGGGTCATCGACGAGGTCGAGGGGCCCCTGGGCTGGGAGCTGCGCGCGCAGGTGCCGGTGCAGCTGCCGGACGGCACGGGCGGCGTGCAGGTCGTGCGCTTCATCGGTGTCGACGGTCCGCGGTGGTTCCTGCGCGGGGTCATCTCCGGCCAGGGCGCGGTGCAGCCGCAGGCCGCGGGTCTCCTGGAGCAGATCTTCCGGGACACGGTCATCGTGCGCGGCGACGGGCCGATGGCGCCTCGTGACCCGATCGTCCTGAAGCTGCCGGACGACGCCCAGATGGTCGCCGAGGGCAGTGTGCAGCAGGAGCAGCAGGAGGGCTCGCGCTTCTCCGGTGGCATGGGCCAGCTCCAGCGGGGCCCCGAGATCACCGAGGTGCGCTGAGCGCCTCACCTGAACGAGCAGGACAGGCCGATGGGCCGCACTCCCTGACGGGAGTGCGGCCCATCGGCGTTTTCGCAGGTGGGAGCGGTGAGGCGGCAGCATCCGTAAGAGACCGTAAGAGAGTCGTCAACGGAGTGCCGACGGACGTAAGGGAGCCGTCAACGGCGGTCATTTCCGGCCAGGGAGGAGGTTTGCTCAAGGCGCCGGATCAATCGCATCTCATCTCTCTCATCTAGGAGCACACGATGGCCGACGTGGCCTTCGTCGTCACCACGCTCGCGGTCTTCGCGCTGGTGGCGCTCATCGCCAAGGGGGTGGCGAAGCTGTGACTGCCGAGAACATCGTCGGTCTCGTCGTGGCCGTCGCCCTGCTGGGCTATCTCGTACTCGCTCTTGTGTTCCCGGAGAGGTTCTGAGTACGGCCATGAGCCCTGTTCTTGCTGGTGTGCTCCAGTTCCTGGCGCTGATCGTGGCGCTCGCCCTGGCATACCGTCCGCTCGGTGACCACATGGCCCGGGTCTACTCCTCCGACAAGCACCTGCGCGTCGAGAAATGGATCTACAAGGGCATCGGCGCCAACCCGAACGCCGAGATGCGCTGGCCCGCCTACCTGCGCGGAGTCCTCGCCTTCTCCGCGGTGAGCGTGCTGTTCCTGTACCTCCTGCAGCGGCTCCAGGGCTCGCTGCCCGGATCGCTCGGCTTCAAGGCGATCGACCCCGACCAGGCCTTCAACACCGCCGCGTCCTTCGTGGCGAACACCAACTGGCAGTCGTACTACGGCGAACAGGCCATGGGCCACGTCGTGCAGACCGGCGGCCTCGCGGTGCAGAACTTCGTGTCCGCCGCCGTCGGCATCGCCGTCGCGGTGGCCCTGGTACGCGGTTTCGCCCGCTCCCGCATGGGTGAGCTGGGGAACTTCTGGGCCGACCTGGTGCGCGGTGTCGTACGGGTCCTGATCCCGATATCGGTGATCGGCGCGGTCGTCCTCGTCGCCTGTGGCGCGCTGCAGAACTTCTCCGGCATCCACGGGGTCGGCCAGTTCATGGGCGGCAGCCAGGAGTGGAACGGCGGAGCGGTAGCCTCGCAGGAGGTCATCAAGGAGCTGGGCACCAACGGAGGCGGCTACTTCAACGCCAACTCCGCCCACCCCTTCGAGAATCCGAACGGATTCTCCAACCTCTTCGAGGTCTTCCTGATCCTGGTGATCCCCTTCGCGATCACGAGGACCTTCGGGCGGATGGTCGGTTCCCTCAGGCAGGGGTACGCGATCCTCGCCACGATGGTGACCATCTGGGTCGGGTTCACCGCCCTGATGATGTGGACGGAGTTCCACCACGGGGCTCCCGCCCTCGACATCGCGGGCGGGGCGATGGAGGGCAAGGAGACGCGGTTCGGGATCGCCGGTTCGACGATCTTCTCGGTCGCCACGACGCTCACCTCGACGGGCGCGGTCAACTCCTTCCACTCCTCCAACACCGGCTTCGGTGGCGGACTCGATCTCCTCGGCATGCAGTTGGGGGAGATCGCACCCGGCGGCACGGGTTCGGGTCTGTACGGAATGCTGATCATGGCGATCATCGCGGTGTTCATCGCCGGGCTCATGGTGGGCCGTACGCCGGAGTACCTGGGCAAGAAGATCGGCACCCGCGAGATCAAGCTCGCGGCCTGCTACATCCTCGTCACGCCGGCCCTGGTGCTCGGCTTCACGGCGGTGTCGATGGCGCTGCCCACGCCCAAGGACTCGATGCTCAACTCCGGTGCGCACGGCTTCTCGGAGATCCTCTACGCCTACACGTCGGGCGCCAACAACAACGGTTCGGCGTTCGCCGGACTGAGCGCCGACACCAACTGGTTCAACACCACGATCGGTCTCGCGATGCTGCTCGGCCGCTTCCTGCCGATGGTGTTCGTCCTCGCGCTCGCGGGTTCGCTGGCCGAGCAGAAGCCGGTCCCGGCGACGGCGGGCACCCTGCGCACCGAGAAGCCGCTGTTCACCGGCCTGTTGGTCGGCTCCATCATGATCATCACC
This sequence comes from Streptomyces sp. NPDC051214, assembly GCF_040682375.1. NCBI lineage: Bacteria > Bacillati > Actinomycetota > Actinomycetes > Kitasatosporales > Streptomycetaceae > Streptomyces > Streptomyces sp. NPDC051214. Next base: position 480,425 of record NZ_JBFBAT010000004.1, on the reverse strand, counting down.
GGTCTGACGTACTTCCCGGCGCTCGCCCTGGGGCCGCTTGCCGAAGGGCTCGCGTCATGACCACCTCCCTACAGAAGCCAGAGGAGCCCGGCTCCATGTCCACCGTTACTCCCACCCGTGCGCCGCATCAGGACGTGCCCGGCGGCCGTGAGGGCCATCAGGACGGAGGCAGGGTCGGCGGGGGTCTGTTCGACCCCAAGCAGCTCCTGAAGTCCTTCCCGGACGCCGTGCGGAAACTCGATCCGCGGGTGATGGTCAAGTCGCCCGTCATGTTCGTGGTGCTCGTCGGCTCGGTGATCACCACCGTCCTCGCGGTCAAGGACCCGGGGGACTGGTTCGGCTGGGCGATCGCGGTCTGGCTCTGGCTGACCACGATCTTCGCCAACCTGGCGGAGGCGGTGGCCGAGGGGCGCGGCAAGGCGCAGGCGGACACGCTGCGCAAGGCCAAGACCGACACGGTCGCGCGCCGCCTTTCCAAGGACGGCACGGCCGAGGAGCAGGTGCCCGGCACCGCGCTGCGCATCGGCGACCTGGTCGTCTGCGAGGCGGGCGACGTGATCCCCGGCGACGGTGACGTCGTCGACGGTGTCGCGAGCGTCGACGAGTCGGCGATCACCGGCGAATCGGCCCCGGTCATCCGGGAGTCGGGCGGCGACAGGTCCGCCGTCACGGGTGGCACGAAGGTCCTCTCCGACCGGATCGTCGTCAAGATCACGACGAAGCCGGGCGAGACCTTCATCGACCGCATGATCAACCTGGTCGAGGGGGCGGCCCGGCAGAAGACACCCAACGAGATCGCCCTCAACATCCTTCTCGCGTCCCTCACCATCGTCTTCCTGCTCGCGGTCGTCACGCTTCAGCCGTTCGCCGTGTACGCGGGTGCCGAGCAGTCCATGATCGTGCTTGCCGCGCTCCTGGTCTGCCTGATCCCCACGACCATCGGCGCGCTGCTCTCCGCCATCGGCATCGCGGGCATGGACCGGCTCGTCCAGCGCAACGTCCTTGCCATGTCCGGGCGGGCGGTCGAGGCCGCTGGTGACGTCTCGACGCTGCTGCTCGACAAGACCGGCACCATCACGCTGGGCAACCGGCAGGCCGCCGAGTTCGTGCCGGTACGCGGGACGACCGAGGCCGAGCTCGCGGATGCCGCCCAGCTGTCGTCGCTGGCCGACGAGACGCCCGAGGGGCGCTCCGTCGTCGTCCTGGCGAAGGAGAGGTACGGGCTGCGCGAGCGTCACCAGGGGGAGCTGGAAGGGGCCGAGTGGGTCGCCTTCACCGCGCAGACGCGGATGTCGGGCGTCGACCTCGTCGAGGGCGGCGCGGGGCGCAAGGTCCGCAAGGGGGCGGCCGGTTCGGTCGTCGCCTGGGTCACGCGGAACGGCGGCACGGTCTCCGAGGACACCCAGGCCCTGACCGACACGATCGCGCAGGCCGGCGGCACGCCGCTCCTGGTCGCCGCCGACGACGAGAAGGGGGCCCGTGTCCTCGGCGTCATCCACCTGAAGGACGTCGTCAAGGAAGGCATGCGGGAGCGGTTCGACGAGCTGCGGCGCATGGGCATCAAGACGGTCATGATCACCGGCGACAACCCGCTGACCGCCAAGGCCATCGCGGACGAGGCGGGCGTGGACGACTACCTCGCCGAGGCCACGCCCGAGGACAAGATGGCGCTCATCAAGCGGGAACAGGCGGGCGGCAAGCTCGTCGCGATGACCGGTGACGGCACGAACGACGCGCCCGCGCTTGCCCAGGCGGACGTGGGCGTGGCCATGAACACCGGGACCTCGGCCGCCAAGGAGGCCGGGAATATGGTGGACCTGGACTCCAACCCCACCAAGCTCATCGAGATCGTCGAGATCGGCAAGCAACTCCTGATCACCAGGGGCGCGTTGACGACCTTCTCGATCGCCAACGACGTCGCGAAGTACTTCGCGATCATCCCCGCCATGTTCGCCGTGGTGTACCCCGGTCTCGACAAGCTCAACATCATGAACCTGTCCTCTCCGGAGACGGCCATCCTGTCGGCCGTCGTCTTCAACGCGCTGATCATCGTCGCCCTGGTGCCGCTGGCCCTCAAGGGCGTGCGCTACCGGCCGATGAGCGCGGACAGGATGCTGCGGCGCAATCTCGGCGTCTACGGAGTCGGCGGTCTCGTCGCCCCGTTCATCGGCATCAAGATCATCGACATGGTCATCTCCCTCATCCCCGGGCTGTAGTTCCTGAAAGCGTGCTGATCGTCATGAACAACTCCGTCGGAAGTACGGCACGGCTGCTGGGCGCGGGTCTGCGTGCCCTGCTCGTGCTGACCGTGATCTGCGGTGTCATCTATCCGCTCGCCGTCACCGGAATCGCCCAGGGCCTGTTCCACGACAAGGCCAACGGCTCCGAGATCAGGAGCGGGGGCGAGGTCGTCGGCTCCGAACTCATCGGGCAGCGGTACGACTTGCCGCTGAAGGAGGGCCAGGAGACCGCCGCGCCCGACCTGAAGTGGTTCCAGCCCCGGCCGTCCAACGGTCTCGGCTCCAACCAGGACGCGGGGGTGAACACCCGCTACGACCTGATCCTCTCGGGCGCGACGAACCTGGCCGGCGACAACAAGGACCTGATCGCGAACGTCAAGGCGGCCAAGGCGGCCGTGGTCAAGGACAACTCCACGGCCGGCTTCAAGGTGCGGCCCTCGGACGTGCCGGCCGAGGCCGTCACCTCGTCCGGCTCAGGTCTGGACCCCCACATCTCCCCGGAGTACGCGGAACTCCAGACCCACCGAGTGGCCGAGAAGAACGGCCTTGCCGTCCGCACGGTCGAGAAGCTGGTCGACGAGCACACCGACGGGCGGATCCTCGGCTTCATGGGCGAGCCCCGTGTCAACGTCCTCCAGCTCAATGTGGCCCTGAAGGAGCTTGTCGCCGACAGGGGCTGATCTCCGTGGAAGAGGAGCGTCCTGCTCCTCAACTCCCTTGTGGCACACGGCGGTTCGGCCCCGGTGGCCGAAGCATTGCGGGCCGCGATCGCGTCCGTCCATACTGTGCCGGTCACGCGGGGGGAGACCGGTGCGGTGAGCGGACGGCGCGTGCCCGCCGTGGTGCGGAGCGGCCGGTACCACGGGGTGGTGCTCGGGGCAGCCGGGCTTGCCGTCCTGCTGGCGGCCACGGTGCTCGCCGCCCTTGCCGCGCTCACCGAGAAGGCCGTCGAGGGCGGGGTGCGGCAGCGTCTGACCGCGGACCGGGAAGCCGCCGTCGAGGTCGCCGGACGCTACGACGCCGACAGCGTGCGGCGCTTGGACGCGGACGTACGCGCCGCGGTCGGCCGCACCTACGGCGAGGTGCCCCACCGGACCCGGCTCGCGCTGCGGGCACCGGCGGCGCGCAACGACGAGCTCTCCGTGACCGAGGCCGGGGGCCGCCGCCGCGAGGACGCCACCCTGTCCGTGATCGCGCTCGAAGGAGCCAGGTCGCACGCCGCTCTTGTGGCGGGCCGGTGGCCGCGCGCGAGCGCCGGCGGCTCGGCCGATGCGCCCGTGGAGACCGCGCTGACCAGGGCATTCGCCGCCGAACTCGCGGTCCGCACGGGCGACTCGGTGAACGTGCGCGGCGCCGGTGGTCGCCTGGTGCGGATGCGGGTCGTCGGGCTCTACGGGACCGAGGGGCGCGCGCCCGCGGTCTGGGCGGCACTCAGCAGTACGTTCGGGACGCCCGACTCCCTCGCGCTCGTGCCCCGCGGTGCGTTCACGGCGCGGCGCGGGCTCGCGAAGGACGCGGGCGCGGTGTGGCTCGGCGTGCCCGATGCGCGGGGGCTGCGGCTCGGCGACATCGCGCCGCTGGCCGAGCGGGCCCGGCGGTTCGGCGGCAGCGATGCCTCGCGCTCGGTGCTGCGGGGCTCGGACCCCGCGGCGGAACTGACGGTCTCGGCAGGGCTGCGCAGGGCGCTCGACCGGCTCACCACGCCCATCGCCGTGGCCCGCGCGGGGCTCTACGTACCCGCCACGCTGCTTGCCGCCCTCGCGGTCGCGGCCTTGGTCCTCACCGGGCGGCAACTCGCCGCACACCGGCGGCCGGAGCTGGCGTTGCTGGCCGCGCGGGGCGCCGGGACGCGGCGGCTCGTGGTGTCGACCGGGGTGCAGTGGGCGGTGGTGGCCCTTCCCGTGGGGGTGGCCGCGCCCTTCCTCGCGGGCCCGCTGCTGCGGCTCCTGGAAGGGGCGGGGGTGCTGCACGGCGGGGTGCCGGACGCCGCCGCGATCGGTGCCGCCTGGGTGGCCGCCGCCTTCGCCGTCGTGGTGCACGGGTGCGCGGTGCTGCTGCCGACGCTGCGTCTGGTGCGGGACCGGCAGGCGGTGAGCCGGCTGCGCCTGCGGGTGGGGAGGTTCGCGGGGGCGCAGCGGGTGGGGGCCGATGTGGTGCTTGGGGCGGTGGCAGTCCTGGGGTGGCTGCAGCTGCGGCAGTACCGCTCTCCCGTGACCGGTGACGGTGTCGATCCGGTGCTCGTGTTCGCGCCGGTGGTGATGACCACCGCTGCCGCGCTGCTCGTGCTGCGCCTGCTGCCCTTCCTGACGCGGGCCGTCGACCCGCTCGCCCGGCGTGGCAAGGGGCTCGTGCTGCCGCTCGGCGGGTGGCAGATCGCGCGGCGCGCGGCACGGCACGCGGGGCCCGCCCTGGTGGTCACGCTGGCCCTGGCCGTCGCCGCCCTGAGCAGCACCGCCCTCGCCATCCTCGACCGGGGGGACCACGACCAGGCCGCTTTCCAGGTGGGCGCCGACCTGCGGATCGAACCGGGGGAGGGCGTGCCCGCCGGGGAGCGGCGTGCGACGTACGGCGCGTTGCCCGGGGTCGACGCGGTCACTCCCGTGGTGACCACGGAGGGATACATCGGGCAGGACGCGGTGGCCGTGACCGGCGTCAACACCGGGCGTGGGCCGGTGCCTTCGCTGCGGGGGGATCTCGCGGAGCGGCCGGTGCGGGAGCTTGTCGCGCCGCTGGGGAAGGGGATTCCGGCGCACGGGCTCGCTGTGGGCGCTGCCCGTCCCGTGCGGGAACTCCCGCTGCGGGTGCGGTTGTCGGCCGACGGGGCCGGTCGGGCCGTGCCGGTGCGGCTGACGGTCTTCTTCGAGGACGGCGACGGTCTCGTCCACTCAAGTGCCCTCCTTCTTAAAGAAGGCGGCTCCCGCGCTCTTCCTTTAAAGGTGCCCGTACGAATGGAGGTGCCCGTACGAAGCGGTGGCCTGCGCATCCTGCAGATCAACCTGAGCATGGCGGGCGAGACGGCGCGGCGCACCTACCGGCTGCGGATCGACCGGGTGCCGGGGCTGTCCCGGCAGGCCGACTGGCGTGACCTGCGCGAGGACGCGCCGGACCGGTACGCGGCGGGGTGCCCCGGGGCCGAGCGGCCGCGCGGGTCGGTGGGGGAGGCGCCCGGTCCCGTGCTGTGCGGCGACAGGCCCGGGGCCGGGGTGCTGCTCGACGCGGTGCTCCGGGGGCCCGATACGCGGCTCAAGTACCCGACGTGGAGTGTCCGGCTCGGCACGGACAGGGCAAAGGGGCGCCCTGCGGCGCCCGCTCTCGCCGATGATGCGCTGCTTGACTCCGGGGCGGTACGGGTCGGGGACGTCGTGACCGTGCGGCGCGGTACGGGTGGCAGTGCCCGGCTGAAGATCGTCGGCCGGATCGGGGCGGTGCCGGGTGAGGCACGCGACCGGCCCCGGCTCCTGACCGACTCACGTGCGATGGCGGCCCAGTTGACGCTGAGCGGGGCGTTGCCGGGGGCGGAGGGCGCGTGGTGGGCGGGGGCGGCGCGGGGTGACGCGGGCGCCGCGTGGAAGGCGGTACGGGAAAGACCCCGGCTCGGAACCGCCGTGGACGTGCCGCACGCGCGCGTGGCCCTCGGCGAGGACCCGCTGCGGCGGGGCGCGCGTGGCGGCCTCTGGCTCTGCCTCGCCTTGGCACCGGCGTTCGCCGTCATCGCCTTCACGCTGCATACGGTCCTCGCGGCGCGGGCCAGGGAACGGGAGTTCGCGCTGCTGCGGGCCCTGGGGGTACGACGGGGCCAACTCGCCGCGTACCTGTGGACGGAACAGTTGGCACTGGCGGGCATGGCAGCACTCCTCGGCACGCTCCTCGGAACGGGCCTGGGCGCGGTGATCATGCCGGTGGTAACGGTCGACGCAACCGGCACCCCGGTCTTCCCCGCCCTGCTCACGGAGGTTCCGTGGGCACGGGTGTGGACGGTGGCGGGCGCCGTGACGCTGATCATCTGCGGGGTGGTGAGCGGGGTGGTACGAGTCCTCGGCCGGGTGGATCTGGGGCGGGTGCTGCGGGCGGGGGAGGACGGGTGAGGGGGACTGTGGGTGGGGGGTCGGTGCAGGGCTGGTCTGGCTGGGGCGGGGGCAGCGGCGGGGCCGGCGGCGTGGGACGGGATCGCGCCGACAAGAGCCCGAACAGTCCCGCACGCTCCTTCGAAGCGTCGCTGCGGTGTGTTCCGTTGGTGGGGCGGGGGTCGGAGGCTGGCGGGCTGTTTCGGTGTCGGAGTGCTGGGAGTTGCGTTTCGGGCGGGCAGATCGGCGCGCCCGCCTTGCGTGTGCTGTCGGCTGCGGGTGGCCGCGGGGTTGCTTCGGTGCCGGGGTGCTGGGGGGCGCGCTCCGGTGGGGGCGTGCGGCGGTGTCGTGGGGGTGTGGGTGCTGGGTTGCGTCGGTTCCGGTGCGCTGGGGGTTGTGTTCCGAGCAGGCAGAACAGCACGTCCCCTTGCGTGTGCTGTCGGCTGAGGCTGGGTGGGTTGCTGTGGTGTTCTCCGTCGGCGGGGTGGGATCTGGTGGCAGGGCTGCTTCGGAACCGGAGGGCCGGGAGTCGTGCTCCGGGTAAACACATCGGCACGTCTCCCTGCGTGCGCTGTCGGTTGCGGGTGGCTGGCGGGCTGTTTCGGTGTCGGAGTGCTGGGAGCTGCGTTTCGGGCGGGCAGATCGGCGCGCCCGCCTTGCGTGTGCTGTTGGGGGTGAGTTGTGGTGGTGCGGGGTGATCGGGTGGGTGGGTAGGGGAGCTTTTTCGGGGAGGGCTGATGCGGCGTAGGGATGGGGCGTGGGGGGAGTTGGGGGCGCTCGCCCTCGTGGTTGTGGTGCTCTGTGGTGTCGCTGCCGGTGGGCCGGGGTTGTTGGACGTGGCTTCGGGGCGCGCGCTGGGACACCGGCTCGAGCAGGTGCAGCGGGACGCCCCGGGCATCACCCACCGGATGCGCTTCGGGCCCGAGGAGGAGCGCCCCGGGGCGGAAAGCACCCTGGACGCCGATCTGCGGAGGTTCTCGGAGGTCGTCGAGAACGCCACCCCCGCCGCCCTCAGCGGAGAACTCCTGCTCGACTCCACTCGCATCGCCCTGCCCGCCGTACGCACCCCTGACGGCACCACGCTGTCCCTCGTGTACGCGAGCGATGCCCCGCCCCGTTCCGCGTACGCCGCCGGCCGGCCTCCCGCCGCGAGGGGACGCGTCGTCGAGATCGCCGTGTCCACCCGCACCCGTGACGCCCTGAAGCTCCGGCTCGGGCAGGAACTGCGGCTCGGCCCCGGCGCGTTGGAGATCGCGGACGCCCCGGCACGCGTCGTCGGGTTCTACGCCGCCGAGGGCGATCGGCGGCTCTGGCGCGAGCACCCCCTGCTCGCGGGCACGGGACGGGAACCCCGGGGCGGTGCGGTGCGGTACGCGGGCGCCTTGCTCGCCCCGCAGGGCGTCGAAGTGCTGCAGAGCCAGGCCGAGGCCGACCTCACCGTGACGTGGGGCATGCGCCTGGACCCCGGCGAGAACGCCGCACGCTACGTGGGCGAAAAAGGGCAGCGCGACTTCGAGCGCCACATGCTCCGCTACCCGGAGTCCGTACGGCAGGTCACATGTGAGATGGGGATCGGCGGCGGCGGCATGTACTGCGCCCTCGGTGCCCATCCCGCGGCCGAGGCGGAGACCGCCACCGAACTGCCTGACGCCCTGGAGGAGTTCCAGGCGCAGTGGCGGCAGGGCAGCGTCGTGATCTCCTTCGCGCTCGCCTCGGTGACGGCGGTGGGACTCGCCACGGTCGTCGTCGGCGCGCTGCTCTCCGTACGCCGCCGCCTCGACGCCCATCGGCTGCGACGCGCACGCGGGGCGTCGGCCCTGGGGATCGCCCTGGGGCGCGGAGTGGCGACCGCGCCGGCCGTGCTGCTGGGGTTCGTGGGCGGGTGCGCGGCCGCCCAGCTACTGCCGAGAGCGGGGGCGGGGGCATCGGCGGCGTACGGGCGAGGGCTGCTCGTCGCCCTCGGCGCGTGGCTGGTGCTGCCCCTGCTGACCTGGTGGGCGGTCCGCGACCGGGCCCTGCCGCGGGACAAGGAGGCGAGCGGCGGACGGCGCCTCGTCGCCGAGGTGGGCGTGATGGCCGTCGCTGTCGCGGGCGTCCTCGCGCTGCGGGCCCGCGGCACGGCGGGCGGGGCGGCCGGCGACCCCCTGCTCGCCGCCGTCCCCGTACTCCTGGGGCTCGCCACGGTCGTGGTCCTGGTGCGCCTCTACCCGTGGCCGGTACGCCTCGTCGCCCGCCGGGCAGCCCGCGGACGCGGAGCCGTCACCCTCGTCGCGCTCCGCGGCGCCGCGAAGGAGGCCCCCGCGCGGGCGCTCGCGCTGCTCGTCCTGGTGGTGACGCTGGCCGGTGCCGTGTTCGGCGGCCTGGTCGCTCAGACGCTCACGGAGGGGCGCCGGGACACCGCAGCCTGGCGGGTGGGCGCCGATGCCTCCTTCCTGGGAGCGGGACGCGACCCCGACACCGCGAAGCGCCTGGCACGCGCGCGTGGCGTGCGGGAGACGGTGGCGGTGCGGCAACTGCGGGTCGATCCGGTGAGCGCCGAGGACGGCGGGCGGTACGGGATCGCGAGCCTGGTGGGCGTCGACGGCACGGAACTGCGGTCGGCCGCGGACAGTTCGGCGGCGGCCGGCGCGCTGCGGGACGCCGGTCTCGGCGGAGGCGGGGCCAAGGGCGCCGGGCGTGACATCCGGGTGCTCGCCGACGCCGCCGACGCGGGAGACCTGCTGACCATCACGGTGCACGGCAAGGAGCGCCGCCTGCGCGTCGTGGGAAGACTCCCCGAGGCCGTGCGACGCGACCCCGCCCTGGGCCCCGTACGTTCCTCCACCGAGGCGAGGGACCACCTGATGCTCGCCGACAACCGGGACCTCAAGTCCTTCGCCGCGAGCGAGTTCGAGGAGTCCGCCCTGCTCCTGTACGGCCCGCACCTGGACGCCGGTGAGCTGCGCTCGGTCGTCCCGCGCACCGCGCCCGGCGCCTCCACCGGAGAGCTGCGCATCCGTGCCGAGGAGCAGGCCGAGGCCGAGAAGGACGGGCTGATCGCGGCCATGACCGCCGCGCACACCGCCTGCACCGCTGTGGCCGTGTTCCTCGCGCTGCTCGCCCTCGTCCTCGAACTCCTGCTGTCCGCGCCCGCCCGCGGCGACACGGCCGCCCGGCTGCGGACGCTGGGACTCGGCGGCCGCGCCACCGCCGGGCTGCATCTGCTCCAACTGCTGCCCATGGTCCTCGCGGCGGTGGCCGGGGGCGTCGCGCTCGGTCTGACCCTGCCCGGACTGCTCGGCCCCGCCCTCGACCTGCGGGTGTTCACCGGCGGGCCCACCGCGCCCGCCCTGCGGACCGACGCCTTGTTTACCGCGGTCCTTGCCACCGGAACCGTCGCCCTGGTGGCCGTTGCGGTGGGGGTGGAGACCTGGCTGGGGCGGCGCAGGGAACTTGGAGCAGTGCTGCGACTGGGGAGGAACGATGACTGAGCTCGCCGATCTGGAGGCCCGCGCGAACGCCGCGCGCCGTCCCGCGCAGGACGAGGGCCTTGTCGTCTGCGACAACCTCGTACGCGTCTATCGCACCGAGAAGGTGGAGGTGCAGGCCCTCCAGGGGCTCGACCTGGTGGTCGGTGAGGGGGAGTGCGTGGCGCTCGTGGGCGCGTCCGGGTCCGGCAAGTCCACCCTCCTGTCGATCCTCTCCGGGCTCGATCTGCCGACCGCGGGCCGGGCCAGGGTCGCCGGGCACGATCTGCTCTCCATGGGGCGCCGCGAGCGTCTGGGATACCGCAGGAACACCGTCGGATTCGTGTGGCAGCAGACCGGGCGCAATCTGCTGCCGTACCTCACCGCCCTGGAGAACGTCGCGCTGCCGATGAGGTACGCGCGCGTGCCCCGTCGCGAACGCGCGGCGCGGGCCGCCGAACTGCTCGACGTGCTCGGCGTGGCGTACTGCGGCGCGAGGCGGCCCGCCGAGCTTTCCGGCGGTGAGCAGCAGCGCGTCGCCGTGGCGGTCGCGTCCGCCAACGCCCCGCGGGTGCTGCTCGCCGACGAGCCCACCGGGGAGCTGGACACGGCCAGTGGCGAGGAGGTGTTCGCCGCTCTCCGGCGCGCGAACGAGGAGCTGGGGGCGACCGTCCTGGTGGTCACGCACGATCCGCTCGTCTCCGGTCAGGTCCGCCGCACGGTGCGCATCCGGGACGGCCGTACGGCCACGGAGACGCTGCGTGAACGAGGCGGTGCGGGCGAGGAGTTCACGGTTCTGGACCGGGCGGGGCGGTTGCAGCTGCCGCGCGACTACGTGGAGCGGTACGGACTGCGCGGGCGCGTACGGCTCACGGAGGAGCCGGATCACATCGGAGTCTGGGGTGAAGGGCCGGATTCGACCCCGCCCACCGCGTGAAGCCTTGACGGACGTCAGGTCCGTACCTATGGTCACGGCCCAACACGCGTGTTCAGAAAGGCACTTGAAGTTCACATACAAGAATGGATGGCCCTTCGCATGGCTGACACCCCCACACCCGTGCGCCACCACCGCAGACCCCGCACGGCAGTCCTCGCGACCCTCGCCACCGTGGTGACCGCACTGGTCGCCGCCCTCCTGGCCTGGCCCGGCGCAGAGCGCGCCGACGCCGCGCCCAGCACCTTCGCGCACCCCGGAGTCACCGTCTCCCGCGGGCAGTTGGACTTCACCAGGGAGAAGGTCAACGCCGGCGCCCAGCCCTGGAAGGGCGCCTACGACCAGATGATGGGGAGCAAGTACGCCTCCCTGTCGCGCACACCGAAGCCCCGCGCGGTCGTCGAGTGCGGCTCCTACTCCGACCCCAACTACGGGTGCACCGACGAGCGCGAGGACGCGATAGCCGCCTACACCACGGCCCTCGCCTGGTACATCACCCGTGACGACCGCTACGCCAAGAAGTCCATCGAGCTGATGGACGCCTGGTCCGGCACGATCAAGGACCACACCAACAGCAACGCCCCGCTGCAGACCGGCTGGGCGGGATCGTCCTGGCCCAGGGCCGCCGAGATCATCAAGCACACGTACACCGGCGGCTGGAGCAACGCGGGCCGCTTCGCGACGATGCTGCGCACCGTCTACCTGCCCGAGATCATCAACGGCTCCAACTCCAACGGGAACTGGGAGCTGTCGATGATGGAGGCCGCCATCGGCATCTCCGTCTTCATCGAGGACAAGGGGTCCTACGACAAGGCGATGGCGAAGTTCCGCACGCGCACCGCCGCGTACATCTATCTCGCCTCCGACGGCGCGCTGCCCAAGACCGTCCCCAGCCAGAACCTGGACACCCGCGCCAAGATCGTCAAGTACTGGCAGGGGCAGGGCACCTTCACCACCGGGCTCTCCCAGGAGACGTGCCGCGACTTCACCCACACCGGATACGGGCTCTCCGCGATTTCCCATGTCGCCGAGACCAGCCGCATCCAGGGCGACGACCTCTACAAGACGGACGTCGGCGAGCGGCTGCGCCAGGGCCTCGGCTTCCACGCCAAGTACGAGCTGGGCGAGGCCCCGCCGAGCTCGCTCTGCGGCGGATCGGTCCACCGTGGCTTCGGGCCCGTCACCGAGGTCGGCTACAACGCGCTCCACAACCGCCTCGGCCACGCCATGAGCAACACCCAGAAGCTCACCGAGAAGAACCGCCCGGCAGGTTCCAACAACCTGTTCGTCGCCTGGGAGACCCTGACCCACGCGGACAACCCGAGCTGATACGGACCTTGTTGGGCCGGGCGAGCGGTGACCATACTGGCGCCCGGCCCCACAGGGCCGCACGGGGGGAGTGGGCATGACCGAGGACGCGATCGTCGTCGAGGACCTGCACCGTACGTACGGCAGCGGCGCGTCCGCCGTGCACGCCCTGCGCGGCGTCTCCTTCGCCGTCCCGCGCGGTGAGCTCCTCGCCCTGAAGGGGCGGTCGGGGTCCGGCAAGACCACGCTGCTCAACCTCGTCGGCGGGCTCGACACCCCGGACGCGGGCAAGATCACCGTGGAAGGGCTCGCACTCGCGGGGCTCGGCGAGGACGGCCTCCTGGAACTGCGCCGCGACCGCGTCGGCTTCATCTTCCAGTCCTTCGGGCTCATCCCGATCCTCACCGCCGCCGAGAATGTCGGCGTACCCCTTCGGCTCCGAAAGACCGACCCCCACGCGCGCGAGGAGCGCGTCGCACTGCTGCTCGCCCTCGTCGGTCTGTCCGACCACGCGGAGCAGCGGCCGGGCGAGCTCTCCGGAGGCCAGCAGCAGCGCGTGGCGATCGCCCGCGCGCTCGCCAACAAGCCCTCCCTGCTCATCGCCGACGAGCCCACCGGGCAGCTGGACGCCGAGACCGGGCTCGGCGTGATGGAGCTGCTGCGTGCCGTCGTCCGCGGCGAGGGCGTCACCGCCCTGGTCGCCACGCACGACGCGGCGCTGCTCGACCTCGCCGACCGGGTCCTGGAACTGCGCGACGGCGAGATCGTCGGGCGCTGATCCCGGCCCCCGCAGTATCGATGCCCGTGGCCCGCCACATCAGGGTTGTGTCAAGGTGCGCCCACGGGCGCACCTTCGTCCGTTTTGCGGGAAATGTTGGCCGTAAGGTCGACGCTGCGTACACAGCAGTTTCGGGAAGACAATGGGGCCATGGCACGCGGCAAGCTTCGGATATACCTCGGTTCGGCACCGGGCGTCGGCAAGACGTACGCGATGCTGTCCGAGGCGCACCGCCGCATCGAGCGCGGCACCGACTGCGTGGTGGCCTTCGTGGAGCATCACGACAGGCCGCGCACCGAGGTGATGCTGCACGGCCTGGAGCAGGTGCCCCGCACGCAGCTCGACCACCGCGGCACCTTCTTCACCGAGATGGACGTCGACGCCGTCCTGCGGCGCGCGCCCGCCGTCGCCCTCGTGGACGAACTGGCGCACACGAACGTCCCCGGCTCGCGCAACGCCAAGCGCTGGCAGGACGTCGAGGAACTCCTCGCCGCGGGCATCGACGTCGTGTCGACCGTGAACATCCAGCACCTGGAGTCCCTCGGTGACGTCGTCGAGTCGATCACCGGCGTGCGCCAGCGCGAGACCGTGCCGGACGAAGTGGTGCGGCGCGCGGACCAGATCGAGCTCGTCGACATGTCGCCACAGGCGCTGCGCCGCCGCATGGCCCACGGCAACATCTACAAGCCCGACCGGGTCGACGCGGCCCTCTCCAACTACTTCCGGCCCGGCAACCTCACCGCCCTGCGCGAGCTGGCGCTCCTCTGGGTCGCCGACCGGGTCGACGAGTACCTCCAGCAGTACCGCGGCGAGCACGACATCCGCTCCACCTGGCAGGCCCGCGAGCGCATAGCCGTCGGCCTCACCGGCGGCCCCGAGGGCCGTACGCTGATCCGCCGCGCTTCCCGGATGGCCGCCAAGGGCTCCGGCAGCGAGATCCTGGCCGTCTACATCGCCCGCAGCGACGGCCTGACCGCGGCCTCGCCCAAGGAGCTCGCGGTCCAGCGCACCCTGGTGGAGGACCTGGGCGGCACCTTCCACCACGTCATCGGCGACGACATACCGGCCGCGCTGCTCGACTTCGCCCGCGGCGTCAACGCCACCCAGATCGTCCTCGGCTCCTCGCGCCGCAAGACCTGGCAGTACATCTTCGGACCCGGCGTCGGCGCGACGGTGGCCCGCGAATCGGGCCCCGACCTGGACGTCCACATCGTCACGCACGACGAGGTCGCCAAGGGCCGCGGCCTGCCCGTGGCGCGCGGGGCACGGCTCGGCCGGTCCCGGAGCATCTGGGGCTGGCTGGTGGGCGTGGGCGGCCCCGCGCTCCTGACGCTGCTCCTCACCCATGTCGACGCGGACCTGGGTCTCGCCAACGACATGCTGCTGTTCCTGACGCTCACCGTCGCCGCCGCGCTGCTCGGCGGTCTGCTGCCTGCCCTGGCCTCGGCGGCGTTCGGCTCGCTGCTCCTGAACTACTACTTCACGCCGCCGCAGCACCTGTGGACGATCTCCGACTCCAAGAACATCGTCGCGATCGTCGTCTTCGTGGGCGTCGCCATCTCCGTCGCCTCCGTCGTGGACCTCGCCGCCCGCCGCACCCACCAGGCCGCGAGGCTGCGCGCGGAGTCGGAGATACTCTCCTTCCTCGCGGGCAGCGTGCTGCGCGGCGAGACCTCGCTCGACGCCCTTCTGGAGCGCGTACGCGAGACCTTCAGCATGGACTCGGTGGCCCTCCTGGAGCGGGCGAGCGACGTCGCCCCCTGGACCTGCGCGGGCCGGGTCGGCGAGGGCCGCACGCTGCAGCGCCCGGAGGACGCGGACGTGGACATGCCGGTCGGCGACCACATGGCGCTCGCCCTGTCCGGCCGGGTGCTGCCCGCCGAGGACCGCAGGGTCCTCGCCGCGTTCGCCGCGCAGGCCGCCGTGGTCCTCGACCGCCAGCGCCTGCGGGACGAGGCACAGCAGGCCCGCACCCTCGCCGAGGGCAACCGCATCCGCACCGCGCTGCTCGCGGCCGTCAGCCACGACCTGCGGACGCCCCTCGCGGGCATCAAGGCCGCCGTCACCTCCCTGCGCTCCGACGACGTGGCCTGGTCCGAGGAAGATCAGGCCGAGCTCCTCGAAGGCATCGAGGACGGCGCCGACCGCCTGGACCACCTGGTCGGCAACCTCCTGGACATGTCACGGCTGCAGACCGGCACCGTCACACCGCTGATCCGCGCGATCGACCTCGACGAGGTCGTCCCGATGGCCCTCGGCGGCGTCCCCGACGGCAGCGCGGACCTCGACATCCCCGAGACGCTGCCCATGGTCTCCGTGGACAAGGGCCTCCTGGAGCGCGCGGTCGCCAACATCGTCGAGAACGCGGTCAAGTACAGCCGCGCCGCCGAACCGGTCCTGGTCTCCGCGAGCACGCTCGGCGACCGCGTCGAACTGCGGGTCGTGGACCGTGGCCCCGGCGTCCCCGATGCCGCCAAGGACCGCATCTTCGAGCCCTTCCAGCGCTACGGTGACGCTCCGCGCGGCGCGGGCGTGGGCCTGGGCCTCGCGGTCGCCCGCGGCTTCGTGGAGTCCATGGGCGGCACGCTGGAGGCCGAGGACACCCCCGGCGGCGGCCTCACCATGGTCCTCACCCTGCGGGCGGCGGCGGGCGGACCGCCGGCGCCTCTGGACCTCTCCGCCCAGGCCGTCTCATGACGCCCGGGGCGGCCACCACCGACAAGTCCGAAAGGCAGGTACGCATGACCCGGGTGCTCGTGGTCGACGACGAGCCGCAGATCGTACGCGCCCTCGTGATCAACCTGAAGGCGCGCAAGTACGACGTGGACGCGGCCCCGGACGGAGCCACCGCGCTCCAGCTCGCCGCCGCTCGCCACCCCGACGTGATCGTGCTCGACCTCGGCCTGCCCGACATGGACGGGGTCGAGGTCATCAGGGGCCTGCGCGGCTGGACGCGCGTCCCGATCCTGGTGCTCTCCGCGCGGCACAGCTCGGACGAGAAGGTCGAGGCGCTCGACGCGGGCGCCGACGACTACGTCACCAAGCCCTTCGGCATGGACGAGCTGCTGGCCCGCCTCAGGGCCTCCATCCGCAGGGCCGAGCCCACCGGAGCGGGCGAGGACGACGTGATGGTGGACACGGAGGACTTCACGGTCGACCTGGCCGCCAAGAAGGTCAACCGCGACGGGCGCGACGTACGCCTGACGCCCACCGAATGGCACCTCCTGGAAGTCCTGGTGCGCAACACCGGGCGCCTGGTCAGCCAGAAGCAACTGCTCCAGGAGGTGTGGGGCCCCTCGTACGGTACGGAGACGAACTACCTGCGCGTCTACATGGCGCAGCTGCGCCGCAAGCTGGAGGCGGACCCCGCGCATCCGCGGCACTTCATCACCGAGCCGGGAATGGGTTACAGGTTCGAGCGATGAGTCAAGGGTCAAGGCGGGGCTGAGCGGGCATAAGCACAGATGAGCGCACCCATTGCGGCGCTGTCGGCGACCCCCGGTACGCTTCCTGTATGAGTGCTGTTCCTGGTTCCGAGAAGCCGGCAGGCCGTTTCCGGCGCATGCTCGACCGGCTTTCCTCCTCCCAGGGGGATCTGGAGTCGGAGGAGCTGCGCGAGGACGCCGAGACGGCTGGATGCACCCGTATCGGAGACTGCCACGACCGCCAGATAGTCACGGTTACTGGTACCTTGCGCACGGTCACCCTGCGACCACGCGCCGGCGTACCCGCCCTGGAGGCGGAGCTGTTCGACGGTTCCGCGGCTCTGGACGTGGTGTGGCTCGGCAGGCGCTCCATCGTGGGGATAGAGCCGGGGCGCAGGCTGATCGCGTCCGGCCGGATCTCGATGAGCCGGGGCCGCCGGGTGCTCTTCAACCCGAAATACGAACTCAGACCCCTCGGACGGGAGTAGCCGGTGACGTCCCTCGACAAGCCGACGGACCAAGGAAGCACGGATCAGGACGCCGATTCCCGGGCCGTGACCGAGGCCGCGCTCTTCGAGGCTTTCGGCGGCGTGCGGGGCCTGGTGGAGACCGTCGTCCCGGGCCTCCTCTTCGTGACGATCTTCACGATCAACAAGGACCTGCACATGTCGGCCATCGCGGCCCTCGCGGTGTCCCTGGTGCTCGTGGCGGTCCGCCTCGTCATGAAGGACACCGTCAAGCACGCCTTCAGCGGTGTCTTCGGGGTCGCCTTCGGTGTCGTCTTCGCGATGATGACCGGCAACGCCAAGGACTTCTATCTGCCGGGCATGCTCTACACCCTGGGCCTGGCCCTCGCCTACATCATCACGGCCATCGCGGGCGTCCCGCTGATCGGCCTGATCCTCGGCCCGGTCTTCAAGGAGAACCTCTCCTGGCGGACCCGCAACCCGGGCCGCAAGAAGGCGTACACCAAGGCAAGTTGGGCCTGGGGCCTGATCCTGCTCGCCAAGTGCGCGATCCTCTTCCCGCTCTACTGGTGGGCGGACACCACCCAGTTCGGCTGGGTCCTGATCGCCCTGAAGATCCCGCCGTTCCTGCTCGCCGTCTGGCTGACCTGGGTCTTCCTGGCGAAGGCTCCGCCGCCGATCGACGTGTTCGCCGAGATGGAGGCCGCGGAGAAGGCCGAGGAAGAGCGCAAGACCGCCGCCAGGGGCGAGGTCTAGCAGCCACCTCGCAGAGGCCGGCAGTCACGTCGGAAGGGGGCGCCCGGGATATCCCGGGCGCCCCCTTCCGCGTACGAGCAGACGCGGCGACTAGCTCGCCGCGTCTTCCTTGCGCACCGACAGCAGGTCCTCCAGCTGCTCCTCGCGGGCCTGGGCCGCCACGAAGAGCAGCTCGTCGCCCGCCTCCAGGGAGTCGTCCGGGGTCGGCGCGAGGACGCGCGTGCCGCGGATGATCGTCACCAGCGAGGTGTCCTGGGGCCACTGGACGTCGCCGACCGTGGTGCCCGCGAGCGCCGACTCGGGCGGCAGGGTCAGCTCGACGAGGTTCGCGTCGCCGTGGCTGAAGCGCAGCAGACGTACGAGATCACCGACGCTCACCGCCTCCTCGACGAGCGCGGACATCAGGCGCGGGGTCGAGACCGCGACGTCGACGCCCCAGGACTCGTTGAAGAGCCATTCGTTCTTGGGGTTGTTCACGCGGGCGACGACCCGCGGGACGCCGTACTCGGTCTTCGCGAGCAGCGAGACGACGAGGTTGACCTTGTCGTCGCCGGTCGCGGCGATCACCACGTTGCAGCGCTGGAGCGCCGCCTCGTCGAGCGAGGTGATCTCGCAGGCGTCGGCGAGCAGCCACTCGGCCTGCGGGACGCGCTCGACCGAGATGGCGGTCGGCGCCTTGTCGATGAGCAGAATCTCGTGCCCGTTCTCCAGGAGCTCACCGGCGATGGAACGTCCCACCGCGCCTGCTCCGGCAATGGCGACCCTCATCAGTGACCGCCTTCCTCGGGGCCTTCGGCGAACGCCGCTTCGACCTTCTCGACCTCGTCGGTGCGCATCATCACGTGCACCAGGTCGCCCTCCTGGAGCACCGTCTGCGAGGTCGGCAGGACCGCCTCGCCCAGCCGGGTGAGGAAGGCCACGCGGACGCCGGTCTCCTCCTGCAGCTCACTGATCTTGTGGCCGATCCAGGACGCGGACGCGTGCACCTCGGCGAGCTGTACGCCGCCGGTGGGGTCGCGCCACAGCGGCTCGGCCCCGGAGGGCAGCAGCCTGCGCAGCATCTGGT
Organism: Streptomyces sp. NPDC051214; assembly: GCF_040682375.1. Lineage (NCBI taxonomy): Bacteria > Bacillati > Actinomycetota > Actinomycetes > Kitasatosporales > Streptomycetaceae > Streptomyces > Streptomyces sp. NPDC051214. Next base: position 461,941 of record NZ_JBFBAT010000004.1, on the reverse strand, counting down.
CGGCGGTCCAGCGGACCGTGGCGACGGTGGGGATGCCGAGGCGCTGGTAGACCTCGGCGCGGCGCGGGTCGTAGATGCGGGCGGCGACGTTCTCGATGCCGAACATCTCGCGGGCCACGCGGGCGGCGATGATGTTCGAGTTGTCGCCGCTGCTGACCGCGGCGAAGGCGCCCGCCTCTTCGATGCCGGACTCGCGCAGGGTGTCCTGGTCGAAGCCGATGCCGGTGACGCGGCGGCCGCCGAAGCCGGAGCCCAGACGGCGGAAGGCGGTGGGGTCCTGGTCGATCACGGCGACCGTGTGCCCCTGTTGTTCCAGGGTCTGCGCGAGAGCGGATCCGACTCTCCCGCAGCCCATGATGACGATGTGCACGCCCGTCCTTCCGGCTGTGTCAATACTTTTTGCTCAGGCTGAACGGTAAAAGCGTCTCAGACCGACGCCCAAGCTACACACGCACGGTCCGCGGAGGGCACCCCCGTGCACCTGCCGGTGCGCGCGGAGGCGGTACGGGGTCCGGGGCGGGGGGTCAGTCCACGCTGCGCAGCAGGCCCTCGACGTTCTTGAGCCGGTAGCTGAGCTCGACGATCTGCAGCCGCGCCGCCTCCTGCTCGGACCTGGCGCGTTCGACGACCTCGCGGTACTGCTCCATCGCCTCGGCCCACTGGCGGTCACGCTCGCGGTTGCGCTGCGACTGGAAGTAGGCGACCGACACGACCGCGCCGGCGAGTATCAGGAAGAAGGCGACCGGGATGATCACGTCGTCCATTAAGACCCCTCAGGTGAGTGCTGTCCTGCCTCGTCGGACGCGTCCTCCCGGACGGCCGCGAGGATCGTGTCCACGTTCAGGCGCACGTCGAACGGCGCCAGTTCGAAGTACTTGAGTGCCTTGCCGTCATCGGAGAGTTCCAGGCGGCCGACGACGAGACCGGCCTTCTCCAGACGTTCGAGGTGCATGTAGAGCAGGGGCCGGGAGACGCCGAGCCGCCGCGCCAGTTCGCTGACGTACAGCTGCCCCGGGGCGAGCTCGGTGATGATCCGGATCCGCTGGGCGTGGCCGACGGCGGAGAGAAAGGCGAGCAGCTCTTCGCTGTCCATGGCCCGCCTTCGCGCTGGTCCCGAAACCTGTCAGCCAAGACTTACGCATGACGGGAACCACTGTCAATCCGCTCCCGCCCAGCCGCGAATGACAGTTGACGGCTCGTTCCTTCACCTGTCAGTCTCGACTTACACATGAAGGCGTATGAAGCCGCATGAAGGACTGGACGCCAGGAGACGGCGAAGGGGTGGGGATGGTCATGGGGAAGCGATCGGTCACGGTGGGCGTGGCCAGATGGAGCGCGCTGCATCCGGGGCGCGCGATCATCGGCTGGCTGGTGTTCGTGGTGCTCTGCCTGGGAGGCGGCATCGCCACCGGCATGAACAGCGCGAGCAGCGAGGACTACCGCGTGGGGGAGGCGGGGCGCGCCGAGGCCCTGGCGACCGAGGGCGGCGTCCAGTTGCGGCCCACGGAGCAGGTGCTGATCCGCGCCAAGTCGGGGCCGCTGGACAAGGCGGCGGCCGGCGCAGCCGTCAAGGACGTCACCGCCCGGATGAAGTCGCTGCCGGAGGTCGCGTCGGTCGCCGCCCCGGTCCGCTCCGAGGACGGACGCGTCCTGCGGATCCAGGTGGAGCTGAAGGGGCCCGACCAGGACGGCAAGAAGAACGTCGTCCCGCTCCAGGCCCAGACCGAGCAGGTCAAGAAGGCCCACCCGGACCTGGTGATCGAGGAGACCGGCGCCGCCTCGGTGAGCAAGGGCGTCAACGACCAGCGCGGCGAGGACCTCGCCTTCTCCGAGGCGATCACGCTCCCCGTCACGCTGATCACGCTCGCCCTGGTCTTCGGCTCCGTGGTCATGGTCGGCGTACCGCTGCTCCTCGCCATCACCTCGATCATGGCGACCATGGGCCTGGCGATGCTGGCCTCGCAGCTACTGCCCGACACCGGCGTCGGGATGAACATGATCCTGCTCATCGGCATGGCGGTCGGCGTCGACTACACGCTCTTCTACCTCAAGCGTGAGCGCGAGGAACGGGCCCGCGCGGGCGGCCGCCTGACCTCCGAGGCGCTGGTCGAGGCGGCCGCGGCCACCGCGGGCCGCGCGATCGTGGTCTCCGGGCTCGCGGTGATCGTCTCCACCGCCGCCCTCTACCTCGCGGGCGACGTCATCTTCGACTCCCTCGCCACCGGCACCATCCTGGTCGTGGCCGTCGCCGTGGTCAGTTCGGTGACCGTGCTGCCCGCGCTCCTTGTCAAGCTCGGAAAGCGTGCGGACCGCCGGGCGCTGAAGCGGCAGGCGCAGGGCAAGCCGGTGCGGACGTACGGCGAGAAGAAGCCCGGACGGGCCTGGAACGCGCTGCTGGCCCCGGCCCGCAAGCGCCCCGTGCTCACCCTCGGCCTCTCCGTCCTCGTCCTGCTCGGCCTGGCGCTGCCCGCCCTGGACATCGAGCTCAAGGACCCCTCGCGCGACAGCTTCTCGCGCGACATCCCGGCCATGCAGGGGTACGACCGGCTGCTCGACGCCTTCCCCGAGCAGCGCGTCCGGCACCAGGTCGTCGTGCGGGCCGAGGCTTCACAAGCCGGTGCCGTGCGTGAGGCCCTGACGGACCTCGACCGCAGAGCGCAGGCCGACCCGCTGTTCTCGCACTCCTCGGGCACCCCGCTCCTGCGCACCTCGAAGGACCGCAGGACCACCACACTGGAGCTCAACGCGCCGCACGCCACGCACTCCGACAAGGCCGTCGCCACCCTCGACCACCTGCGCGACGACTACCTCCCCGCCACCGTCGGCACCTTGCCCGGGGTGGATACAGCCACCACCGGCGACGTGCCGCGCGGCACGGACTACGTGGACCACCAGAACGAGAAGCTGCCGCTCGTTCTCGGTTTCCTGCTCCTGATGACCTTCGTCATGACGGTCATCGCGTTCCGCTCGGTCGTCCTCGGGCTGCTCGGCATCGTGCTCAACCTGCTCTCCGCGGCCTCCGCGCTCGGACTGCTCGTCCTGGTCTTCCAGGGGCAGTGGGCCGAGGAACTGCTCTCGTTCGTCTCGCTCGGCGGGATCTCCTCGCGGGTGCCGCTCTTCCTCATCGTGATCCTCTTCGGGCTCTCGATGGACTACCAGGTGTTCGTCGTCAGCCGGATCAGGGAGGCCGCCCTGAACGGCGTACCCACCCGGCAGGCCGTCATCGAGGGCATCGGCTCATCGGCCAAGGTCGTCACCAGCGCCGCGATCGTCATGGTCACCGTCTTCGCGAGCTTCGTGATGCTGCACATCCTGGAGATGAAGCAGATGGGCTTCGTCCTCGCGGCGGCCGTCCTGCTCGACGCGTTCGTGATCCGCATCATGATCCTGCCGGCGGCGCTGCTGCTCCTCGGGCGAGCCACCTGGTGGCCCTCGCGCGCCATCCACCGCGCCGAGCAGCGGGCGGCCGAGCGGTACGGGGCGCGGGGCGTGCCGGAGGCACCGCAGACCGCCGACGGCCGTCCGCTTTCCGGGCATCGGGCGGAGCCCCCGGCGGCGCGTCACGGCTAACCGGCGCGGTTAGGGGGTGGTGGGTGGGCGGGCACCCAATCGAACGCTTACGATCCTCTGCGTGTCCAAACTGACCGACGTGCCCAAACGGATCCTCATCGGGCGCGCACTGCGCAGCGACCGGCTCGGAGAAACCCTCCTGCCGAAGCGCATCGCTCTACCCGTGTTCGCGTCCGACCCGCTCTCCTCCGTGGCCTATGCACCGGGAGAAGTGCTCCTCGTCCTCTCGATCGCGGGTGTGTCGGCGTACCACTTCAGCCCCTGGATCGCTGTCGCGGTCGTCGTGCTGATGTTCACCGTCGTCGCGTCGTACCGGCAGAACGTGCACGCCTACCCGAGTGGTGGTGGCGACTACGAGGTCGCCAACACCAACCTCGGCCCCAAGGCCGGCCTCACCGTCGCGAGCGCCCTGCTCGTCGACTACGTCCTGACCGTGGCGGTGTCGATCTCCTCCGGCATCGAGAACCTCGGCTCGGCGATCCCGTTCGTCGTCGAGCACAAGGTCCTGTGCGCCGTCGCCGTCATCGTGCTCCTCACGGTGATGAACCTGCGCGGCGTGAAGGAGTCCGGAAAGCTCTTCGCCATCCCGACGTACGTCTTCGTGGCCGGCGTCTTCATCATGATCGCCTGGGGTGCCTATCGGGGCATCGTCCTCGACGAGACGATGAAGGCGCCCACCGCGGACTACGTGATCAAGCCCGAGCACGAGGGACTCGCGGGCTTCGCCCTCGTCTTCCTGCTCCTGCGGGCCTTCTCCTCCGGCTGTGCCGCACTCACCGGCGTCGAGGCGATCAGCAACGGCGTCCCGGCCTTCCGCAAGCCCAAGAGCAAGAACGCCGCGAGCACCCTGGCCCTGATGGGTGCCCTCGCCGTCACCATGTTCTGCGGCATCATCGCGCTCGCCATGACGACCAAGGTCCGCATGGCGGAGTACCCGGGCAAGGACCTCTTCCACAACGGGGTGCCGGTCGGTTCCGACTACGTCCAGAACCCGGTGATCTCCCAGGTAGCCGAGGCCGTCTTCGGCAACGGAAGCTTCCTATTCATCGTCCTGGCCGCCGCCACCGCGCTTGTCCTCTTCCTCGCGGCCAACACGGCGTACAACGGCTTCCCGCTGCTCGGCTCGATCCTCGCGCAGGACCGCTACCTGCCGCGTCAGCTGCACACCCGCGGCGACCGGCTCGCCTTCTCCAACGGCATCGTGCTGCTCGCGGGCGCCGCGGCCCTCCTGGTCGTCATCTACGGCGCCGACTCGACCCGCCTGATCCAGCTCTACATCGTCGGCGTCTTCGTCTCCTTCACGCTCAGCCAGATCGGCATGGTCCGGCACTGGAACCGCCATCTGCGCAAGGAGAAGGACCAGGCCAAGCGGCGCCACATGATCCGCTCGCGGGCGATCAACACCTTCGGCGCCTTCTTCACGGGCATGGTCCTGGTCGTCGTACTCGTCACGAAGTTCACGCACGGCGCGTGGGTCGCCCTGCTCGGCATGGTGATCTTCTACGCGACGATGTCCGCGATCCGCCGCCACTACGACCGCGTCGCCGAGGAGATCGCCGCCCCGGACACCCCGTCCGACGACAGCGTGCGGCCCTCGCGCGTGCACTCCATCGTCCTGGTCTCCAAGATCCACCGGCCGACGCTGCGCGCCCTGGCCTACGCCAAGCTGATGCGCTCGGACACGCTCGAAGCGCTGAGCATCAACGTCGACCCGGCGGAGACCAAGGCCCTGCGGGCCGAGTGGGACCGGCGCGGCATCACCGTCCCGCTGAAGATCCTCGACTCGCCCTACCGCGAGATCACCCGGCCGATCATCGAGTACGTCAAGGGCCTGCGCAAGGAGAGCCCGCGCGACGTGGTCAGCGTGATCATCCCGGAGTACGTGGTGGGTCACTGGTACGAGCACCTGCTGCACAACCAGAGCGCGCTCCGGCTCAAGGGCCGCCTGCTCTTCACTCCCGGTGTGATGGTCACCTCCGTCCCCTACCAGCTCGACTCCTCCGAGGCCGCGAAGAAGCGGGCCCGCAAGCGGTCGGAGTGGAACGCTCCGGGTGCGGTGCGCCGGGGCCCGGTGGAGAAGCGCCCCAAGGAGCCGAGCAACAAGGCCTGACCCCCGCGGTTGGTGAGCGGCCGGACGACACCCACGTAGACTGGTGGGCTGTTGTCCGGCCGTTTCCTTTCGGCCGATGCCCCCTTACGTAGTGGAGTCACCCCGCCATGCAGGCAGAACCGAAGAAATCGCAGGCGGGGAACTCGAAGGAGGGTTCGCAGGCGGCCTCCCTCATCGGGCAGGAGTACGAGGTCGAGGTGGGCCCCGTCGCCCACGGCGGCCACTGCGTCGCCCGCACGGCCGAGGGGCGTGTCCTTTTCGTCCGGCACACGCTCCCCGGCGAGAAGGTCATCGCACGCGTCACCGACGGTGACGAGGAGTCCCGCTTCCTGCGCGCGGACGCGGTGACGGTCCTCGACCCCTCCAAGGACCGCGTCGAGGCCCCCTGCCCGTACGCGGGCCCCGGCCGCTGCGGCGGCTGCGACTGGCAGCACGCGAAGCCGGGCGCGCAGCGCCGCCTCAAGGGCGAGGTCATCGCCGAGCAGCTCCAGCGCCTTGCCGGTCTGACCCCCGAGGAGGCGGGCTGGGACGGCACGGTCGTCCCGGCCGAGGGCGACAAGCTGCCCCCGGGCGAGGTCCCGTCCTGGCGCACCCGCGTCCAGTACGCGGTGGACCCCGACGGCAACGCGGGCCTGCGCCGACACCGCTCGCACGAGGTCGAGCCCATCGAGCACTGCATGATCGCCGCTCCCGGGGTCTCCGAGCTGGGCATCGAGAAGCACGACTGGTCCGGCATGGCATCGGTCGAGGCGATCGCCGCCACGGGCTCCCAGGACCGCCAGGTCATCCTCGAACCGAAGCCGGGCGCGCGTCTGCCCCTCGTCGAGCTGGACAAGCCGGTCTCGGTCCTGCGCATCGCCGAGCAGGACGGCGGCGTCCACCGCGTGCACGGCCGTCCCTTCGTCCGCGAGCGCGCCGACAACCGCACCTACCGTGTCGGCAACGGCGGCTTCTGGCAGGTCCACCCGAAGGCCGCCGAGACGCTGATGCTCGCCGTCATGCAGGGCCTGACGCCGCGCAAGGGCGACACGGCCCTCGACCTCTACTGCGGCGTGGGCCTGTTCGCGGGCGCCATCGCCGACCGGGTCGGCGACAAGGGCGCCGTCCTCGGCATCGAGTCCGGCAAGCGAGCCGTCGAGGACGCCCGCCACAACCTCGCCGCCTTCGACCGCGTCCGCATCGAGCAGGGCAAGGTCGAGGCCACCCTGCCGCGCACCGGCATCACGGAGGTCGACCTGATCGTCCTCGACCCGCCGCGCGCGGGCGCGGGCAAGCAGACGGTGAAACACTTGACGGGCCTGGGCGCACGCAGGATCGCGTACGTGGCCTGCGACCCGGCCGCGCTGGCACGGGACCTGGCGTACTTCCGCGAGGGCGGCTACCGGGTGCGGACGCTGCGTGCGTTCGATCTGTTCCCGATGACTCACCACGTGGAGTGCGTGGCGATCCTGGAGCCCGCCACCAAGGGTTCCTGACGCCGGCTCCCCGGCGCGGAAAGGGGCGGCACGTGGAGCAGCCTGCGGCAGGAGCGGCGGGGCACGCCCCGGGAGAGCCCGAGCAGCAGGCTCTCTTCGGGTGGGCGGACGCCTCTACGGCGCCGCCCGCCGCGCCCGGGGCGTTCCGGGACAGTCCGCAGGCCCGGCGGATGCTCGACGTGCGGGAGGTCTACGCGGAGCGGGCGGCGCTCGACTCGCCGCGCGGCCAGCAGATCATGGCCCGGTTGCCGGGTGTGCGCGTGACGGAGGTCGCCGGGCACTGGCGCATCCCCGAACTTCACGGCAACGACGGCAACATCGGCCGGTGGGTCCGCATCAAGACCGAGACGCTCGTCCTCGGGGTCAAGCAGACGCTCACCACGCGCTTCAACGGCAGGTCGGCCGACTGGATCGCGCCGGGCCCCTCCAACGGCTGCGCGATGGCCTGCGCGTACTGCTACGTCCCCCGCCGCAAGGGCTTCGCCAACCCCATCACGCTGTTCACCAACATCGAGGCGATCGTCGCCCACGTCCGGCGCCACGTACGGGCCCAGGGGCCCAAGACGGAACCCAACCAGTGTGATCCACGGGCCTGGGTCTACGACATCGGGGAGAACGGCGACTGTTCCGTCGACGCCCTGGTCTGCGACAACACCGCGGATCTCGTCGCCGCGTTCCGCGGCCTGCCGACGGCGAAGGCGTCCTTCGCGACCAAGTTCGTCAACCCCGATCTGCTCGCGTACGACCCGCAAGGGCGCACCCGGGTGCGCTTCTCCCTCATGCCCGCCGCCGACGCCCGCCTCCTGGACATCCGCACCAGCCCCGTCGCCGAGCGGATCGCCGCGGCCGCCGATTTCCTGGACGCCGGCTACGAGGTGCACTTCAACCTCTCGCCGGTCGTGCTGCGGCCGGGCTGGCAGCGGGACTGGGCCGAGCTGCTCGACCACCTCGACGACGTCCTGCCCGCCCGCGTGAAGGAGCAGGCGGCGGCCGAGGTCATCATGCTGACGCACAATCAGGCGCTGCACGAGGTCAATCTGGGCTGGCACCCCCGCGCCGAGGACGTGCTGTGGCAGCCGGAGGCCCAGGAGACGAAACGCTCCCAGAACGGGGCCGTCAACGTCCGCTACAACCAGGAGATCAAGCGGAATTCCCTGGTGCGCATCCAGGAGATCCTGACCGAGCACGCGCCGTGGCTGCGCGTCAGATACGCCTTCTGAGCATGCGAGGCCGGCCCCGACCAGACTCCGCGCGTGGGCCAGCGGGAGCCGCATCACCGACGACGCGGCTCCCGCCGGAGCCCTTTGTGGTGGGAAATCCCGCATCTCACCCATGGAGGGCATCGCGCGAGGAAGCGACGAGGGGGAGCCTCGTTCCTCGCGCCCCGGGCGGCCGTCGCCGCCCAGTGCGCGGCGGCCGCCGGCAACCAGCCGCTCCTATCGCACGGTCATGACATTACTCCCGCTTTCCTTCACCGTCCGTACACAAGCGCGGAGTTACTACGAACGGCGTCGGGTGCGTCACCCCTTCTGTTCCACCCGCACCCAGTCGACCTCCGCCCTCACGCCGCCCGCCGCGATCCTGTCCACGCTGGACTGCGGCAGGCCCCAGTACGGCTGGGTGACCTTGTTCCAGCCGGCCGGGTAGGCGCCGCCGAGGGCGAGGTTGAGGATGACGTACTGGTCGTGGTCGAAGACCCACTCGCCGCGGGTGGACTCCAGCTTGTTGCGCGTCGTCTCCTGGACCAGGCGGTCGTCGACGTAGAAGCGCATGAGCGTCGGGGTCCACTCCACCGCGTACGTGTGCCACTGGTCGGCCCTGCCGCCGTTCGGATAGGTCTGGCGGGCACCGACGTTGCCGTCCGCCGAGTAGCCGGGGCCGTGCAGCGCGGAACTCGTCCAGTCCGCGTAGCCGACGTTCTCCATGATGTCGGTCTCGCCGGAGGCCGGCCACGAGACGTCCGGGTCGTCGACGTCGCTGCCCAGCATCCAGAAGGCGGGCCAGAACCCGTCGCCGACCGGCAGCTTCATGCGCGCGCTGACCTTGCCGTACGTGAAGTCGAACTTGGTGTTGGTGTCGATGCGGCCCGAGGTGAAGTCGTACGTGCCGCCGCCCGTGGTGGTGCAGTTGTCGCAGTAGTCGGCCTCCAGGACCAGACTGCCGTTCTCCGTACGGATGTTGTCCGTGGAGTCGACGTACGCCTGCGACTCGCCGTTGACCGACCCCATCTCCTGACCGGTCCTGACGACACGCCACTTGGAGCGGTCCAGGCTCCCGGCGGTGAAGTCGTCGAAGAACGTCGTCCGGTACGCCCCCGACTGCTCGCCGGGCAGCGCCGGATACGCGGCGGAGGCGCTGCCGCCGGTGCCCCACACCTCGAACTCGTAGAGGGCGTAACCGAATTGGGCGGTGGACGGTGCCGGGTTGTAGAAGGACCGGCGTTCCTTGCCGAGCATCCGTACGTAGCGTCCGGTCGCCGGCTGAGCGAGGCGCACGTTGTCGTGCCTGCCCACCGCGTCACCGGGGGACTTGACGTCCGCCCGGCGCGCGGCGACCTCCGCTGCGGAAGGTCGGTGGACCGTGCGCCAGGTCCGGTTGTCGTCGGACACCTGGAGTTCGTAGTCGACCGCGTAGGCCGCCTCCCAGTACAGGTCCACGCTGTCGATGGTGGAGCGCGCCCCCAGGTCGACGGAGATCCAGCGGTTGGCGTTCCAGTCGCTTGACCAGCGGGTCTGATCGGCCTTGAGGTCCGCGGGCCGCCCGCCGTCGGTCGCGAAGGACGGGGCGTTGCCCGCGTGCTGGTAGCGGTTGGTGTAGGCGGGGTGGTTCAGGGCCAGGTTGGACCGGGTCGTCGACGCCGGGGCGGGCTCACCGCCGTAGACCTTGAAGGCGTGCAGCGAGTAGCCCCAGGGCGTGGCGCGCTCGATGCCGCGCATCCGCACATAGCGGCCTGTGACCTCCTGGGGGTAGGTGTGGGCGGTGACGGAGCCGCCCGTGCCCGCCGTCTCGGTGTAGAAGGGGGTCCAGTCGGAGCCGTTCCCGGACACCTCCAGGACGTACTTCTTGCCGTACGCGGCTTCCCAGTCCAGTACGACGCGGTCGACGCGGAGGGTGGTGCCGAGGTCCAGGCGTATCCACGCGTCGTCCGCGAACTGGCTCGACCAGCGGGTCGAGGCGTCGCCGTCGAAGGCGGCGCCGGGTCCCGCGCTGCCCGCCTCGTTGCCGGAGGCGGTCGCGGAGGACGGGTTTGCGGTGTACGCCTCGGCGGCGCGGTCGGTGTCCCAGGCCGCTGCGGCGACCGCGCCGGGAGGGTCGGCCGGCGCGGCGGAGGCGAGGCCGGCCATCAGGGTCAGGACGCAGGCCGTCGCCAGCGCGATGACCGGGGTGAGTCTCTTTCTGCCGTAGGTGCGGGTAGTACCGGAGCGCATGCTGCTCTCCTTGCGGATGGGGGAGGACTGGCCCGGGACGTGAGGTGACCGGTGGATCAGGGGAAGGAGACCACCGTGGACGGCACGGTGTTGGATCCGGACGTGGGAGATCCGGTCGCGTTGATGACGTGCGCGTACTGGCCCTTGCCGCCGAGCGAGACGACGAGCAGGTGGTGGAACTTCACGCCCGGCTTGTTCGGCGCGGCGAAGCCGTGTTCCTGCACGATGGTCGGGTCGACGTTGTAGAAGCAGTAGCTGCCCAGGCCCCAGCCCTCATGAGTGGTGACCGAGTCGGCGACCTTGTACGCGGCGAAGCCCCGCAGGCTGCCGTTCTGGATGGCGGCCTGGTTGGGGGCGTCGTACGCCTTCTCGTTCTGGTAGAAGATCGTGCGCCCGCGCTCGCCGTTCCACTGCACGTCGTACTTGTTGAAGTGCTCCACGAACAGGCCGGTCGCGAGCACGTCCGCACCGTTGACGACCATGCCGTAGTCGGCCCGGTTGGTCTCCCAGCCGACGCCGTCGCCGTGGTCCGCGCGCCAGACCCAGGTGTGGTCGACGATGGTGTGGCGGCTGTTGACCACCATGCTGGTGGTGGCCTTGCCCGCGCCCGCGCCGCCGATGCGGATGAACACGTCCTGGACGGTGGTCGGGTTGCCGACGTGGGAGTTCTTCGCGCCCGAGGGGCCGATCTCGACGAGCGTCCTGGAGTTCTGCGGCCCGGCGTCGACCAGGAACCCGGCGAGCCGTATCCCGTCGACGTCGGCGGTCTTCACCGCCGTGACCCCGTTGTCCGGGATGAGGGTGGCGTAGCCGATGCCGAGGACGACGGCGTTCGCCCGCTTGACCTCGATCGGCCGGTCGAGGTGGTAGATGCCGGGGGTGAGCAGGAGGTGCAGCCCCTGGGCGAGGGCGGCGTTGAGGGTGGCCGCGCTGTCGCCCGGCTTGGCGACGTGGAAGGCGGAGAGGGAGAGGGACTGGCCCTGCGGGGTGCCGTGGCCCCAGCTGGTGCCGCGGGCGTTGGTGCGCAGGGCGGGCAGGAAGACCTTGTACTCGGCGCCGTCGAGGTAGATGAAGGGCTTCTCCCGGGAGTACGGGGTGTTGTTCAGGGTGGTGTACGGCGGGTTGGGGAAGGAGTCGCCGGGCGCGCCCTCCACCCCGGAGAACACCATGTTCCACACCGCGTTCAGCCAGCCGCCGATCGAGCTGTCGCGGGTGTACCACTGCTGCTGGGAGTACGGCTGGACGGTGCCGTCGATGCGGCTGTCGGCGATGTAGCCGCCGCTGGCCCAGCCGTAGCCGTTGGGGGCGAGGTTCAGGTCCCCGCGGATGTGCATGCGGCGGAACGGGGCGGCCTGGGAGACCGCCCAGCGGTTGGCGCCGCTGACCGGGGAGAGGGAGAGGTTCTCCGCCGAACGCCAGAAGTTCTGCGTGGCGTTGCCGTTGAACCAGCCCGCATCGACGGTGACGTCGCCGTTGAAGTGGGTGTCGTCGGGGGAGAGCCCCAGACCCATGATCGAGGTGTAGAAGCCGATCTGGGCGTTGAGCCCGCTGTAGTTGCCGGGCTTGAACAGCAGGGCGTAGCGGTCGGTGCCGAACTGCGCCGACTCCTGCTTCCGGAATATCTCGTCCAGCTTGCCCTGGATGCCGCCGGTGGACGGGTCGAAGACGATGACGTTCGGGCCGAAGTCGGGGGCGAAGGCGTTCGCGGGCCGCGGGCGGCGGGCGGCGGGGACCTGCGCCGGGGGTGCGTCGGGAGCGGCGACCGCGTGGGAGGCGAGCATCCCGGTGGCCGGGACCGCCAGAGCGGCGGCCAGGGCGGAGCGGCGGGAGAGGGTGGATCTCGCGGCGGGCGCGGGCTGGTGCTCAGACATGGCGAGTCCTTCGGTCGGGTGGGCGGTGCAGATTCCCCAGTTCGTTCAGAACCTGAACGGTGAGCGCTGAGAGAGCGCTCTCTCGCGTTGGATAGTTGTGTCTGGGACAAGGCGCGTCAAGGGGGTGCGCACGATGTCGCGTGGACTGGGCGGGAAGAAGTCAACTAGGTGCCTGTGTGGGCAAGTTGGCGTCTATCGCTCGTACGTGAGTGATATGTCCGGTGGTGACAGGAGGCCGTCGACGGCCGGTCGGGCAGGCCGATGTGCCCCCGCAGCAGCCAAGGAGCGCCGAACACCCGCCCACGCCGGTTGCTATAAAGACCCCGTGACTGCCGACGCCCCGCGCCCCGCCCGCCCCGTGACCCTGGAGGACGTGGCCCGGACGGCCGGGGTCTCGCGCGCCACCGTCTCCCGGGTCGTGAACGGAGCGCCCACCGTCGACCCGGTTCTGCGCCGCCAGGTGGAGGAGGCGGTCGAGGCCACCGGCTACGTCCCCAACCAGGCAGCCCGGTCCCTGGTGACCCAGCGGACCGACTCCATCGCCCTGGTCGTGTCGGAGCGGGAACGCCGGCCGGTCGAGGCCCCCTTCGTCGGCCGGATGTTCACCGACCCTCACTTCGGCCGCGTGGTCGGCGGCCTTCTGGACGTGCTGCGCCCGGCCGGGGTCCAGATGGTCCTGATGCTGGTGGACGACGACACCTCGCGCCGGCAGTTCCTCTCCTACCTGCGCCAGGGGCACGTGGACGGAACGGTGCTCGTCTCCTCGCACGCCTCCGATCCGCTGCCCCGGCTGCTCGCGGAGACCGGGCTGCCCGCCGTGCTCGCGGGACGTCCGGCCCAGACGGTCCCGCTGCCGTACGTGGAGGTGGACCAGCGGGCGGGGGCGCGGATGGCCGTCGACCGTCTGGTGGCCGGGGGGCGCCGGGCGATCGGCAGCGTCGCGGGACCGCAGGACATGCCGGCCGCCCAGGAGCGCCTCCAGGGCTTCCGTGACGCGCTGGCGGCGCACGGCATCACCGAAGCGCCCTGGGCGGAGGGCGACTTCACCCGGGTGGGCGGCGCCGAGGCCACGCGGCTGCTCCTCGCCGAACGCCCGGACCTGGACGGCGTGTTCGTCGCGTCGGACCTCATGGCGCAGGGCGCGCTGCAAACCCTCCTGCGGGCGGGCAGACGGCTGCCGCAGGACGTGGCGGTGGTCGGCTTCGACGACAGCGAGGCCGCCGGTGCCTGTGAACCCGCCCTGACCACGGTCCGGCAGCCGGTGGAGGAGATGGCCGCCGAGATGGCCCGGCTGCTCCTGGGGCGGATCAAGCGGCCGGGGCGCGCGCCGCTGTCGATGGTGTTCCGTCCTGCGCTGGTCGAGCGGGCGTCGGCGTGAGCGGCCACGCGTGGGCGGCCCGGCTCAGGACAGCAGCGCCACCAGCGTGACCGTGGTCCCGGCCGTGCAGACCGCGATGTCGACCTGGTCCGTGAGGGCCTGGGCCAGCCACAGGCCCCTGCCGCTCTCGGCCTCGTCGCCGTCGGGCAGGGTCGCCGCCGTGCACGGCTCGGCCCTGGGCAGCCCCGGGCCGCTGTCCGCGATCACGCAGCGCAGCCCCTCGGTCGTGTGCGCGAGATGGATGCGGCCCTTGCCGCCGCCGTGCACGACGGCGTTGCTGGCGACCTCGTGCACGGCGAGCACGAAGTCGCTGAGCCGGGGATCGCACAGGCCGGCGTCCTCGGCGCGGCGGTTGACCAGGAAGCGCAGACGGGCCAAGTCCGCCATGGTGAAGGGAAGTTCCAGGAGGGTCGTCCTGCCCCGTGGCGGGGCGAGGGTGGCGTCCAGGTGCTCCCGGTGCTCCCGGTGCTCCCGGTGCGGTGCCGGGTCACCGCCGTTGTCGTCGTTGCCGATGCCGCGGTTGAGGATCACGTCGCGGATCACCCTTCGCCCAAGACCAGTTGAGGCACGTCGACGGCTCCGCAGAGCCGTATCACTCTGTCCTGCTCGGGCCGTGACCGGACCGCCAGAAGGTGGTCGCGGGGCAGCCCGCCCGCGAGCCGCACCAGCGTCGACGCGGCGTGTACGTCCATGAAGCACAGCTCGGAGAGATCGAGCAGACGCGGGCGGTCCGGGCCGCTCAGGGCGCGCGCGAGCGCCGAGTCGAACTCCTCGCGCGTGGCGAGGTCGATGTCTCCTGCGACCCGCAGTTCAGCGCCGACCCGGGCGATGTCCAGGGCGCCGAGGTGACCCAGTATCTGTTTGGGGTGGGCACGGCGGACCCGGTCGAGGACGCCTTCGCCGAACTTGCGCCGGTCGTACTCGCAGATGGCGGTGAACCCGATGTCGGCGAAGAGCGGCGAGAGCCCGGTCTCGTACTCGACCAGGAGATCCTGGTCGACGCCCGGTTCGGTGGCCCAGCCCATGTCGCCGACCGCCCGGATCCCGGAGAATCCGTCGTGGCGTGCCTTGTCGGTCAACTCCATCCAGGTGGCCGCGCGTTCGACGGGGTCGAAGCCGGTGACGGGGTCGTACCCGGGGACTTCGTTCACCACGACGAGGCGGCCGTCCATGAGCGCGGACCCCAGCGGAAAACCGCCGGCGCTCAGCTGCTCGGCCGCGACGGCGGGAGTGGTGGCCCGGTCGGTGAAGAACACCACTTGTTCGCCGCGTGACAGGCCTATGTCGGCGTACGCGGCACGGAGTTCCCAGCGGGTTTCGTCGTCGTCGAATCCGAGGCATGCGTGGTCCCCGGAATTCATACGGGTGACGGAGACCGTCCTGGTCACAGAACTGGCATCCATGGGGCAGAGCCTAGGGTCCGCGCGAGGCGGCACGGCCGTCGTGATCACTGTTGACTGAAGTCGTTCCAATCGCTCGACAACTCGATAGTTCGTTGGGCGGCGCGCTTGCGGGACACGATGATCCCCGCATGGTTTCGACTCCTCCCGGGGCCGGCGGGGGTTCGCGACGCCTCACGTGGGCACGACGGTGACCTCCGTCGCCTTCACGCTGGTCCACACCCGCGTCCCGTCGGTGAGGCCGAGTTCGGCGGCGGCCTGCGGGGTGATCTCGGCGACGAGGTCGGGCGCCTGGGGCGAGGTGATCAGGAGCCGGAGTCTGCTGCCGCTGGTGGTGATCTCGCGGATGGTGCCGGGCCAGACGTTGCGGGGGCTGCCGGTGGGCCTGTCGCGGTGCACGGAGACCGCTTCCGGGGCGATGATCGCCAGGGCCTCGGTGCCCGGCGGCAGCGGGTCGGCGATCACCAGGGTCCCCCCGCCGGGCAGGGCGAGCCCCTCGGGTCCCGCGGTGCCGGGCCAGGCGTTGCGGCCCAGCATCCTGGCGACCCAGGGGGAGCGCGGATGCCGGGTCACCTCGGCGGGTGCCTCGTCCTGGAGGGCGATCCCCTGGTCCAGTACGAGGACCCGGTCGGCGAGGGACACCGCCTCGACGGGATCGTGCGTGACGATCAGGCAGACGCCGCCGAAGGAGTCGAGGTGCGTGCGCAGGGTGTGGCGCACGTGGGCCCGGGTGGTCTGGTCGAGGGCGGCGAGCGGTTCGTCAAGCAGGAGCAGCCGGGGCCGGGCCGCCAACGCCCGTGCCAGCGCCACCCGTTGGGCCTGACCGCCGGAGACCTGGGCCGGCCTGCGGTGCGCGAGGTGCCCGACGCCGAGCCGGTCGAGCCACTCCTGGGCGCGCCGCCTGGCCTCGGCTCGCGGGACCCCCAGCGCGCGCGGTCCGTACGCCGTGTTGGCGAGGGCGCTCATGTGCGGGAAGAGGGCGCCGTCCTGCGGGACCCAGGCGACGTGACGGCGGTGCGGCGGAAGTCCGGTGACGTCGGTGTCGCCGAGCCGGAGCTCGGCGTGGGCGCGCGGGGTGAGGCCGAGGAGCGCGCGCAGCAGCGTGGTCTTGCCCGCGCCGTTGGGCCCCACGACGGCGATGGTGGTGCCCGGCTCGGCGTCCAGGGTGAGCCGGTTGAATCCGGTGACCTCGGCGTGCAGGGACCACTGCTCCGGCGCTGGCGACGGCGACGGGGACGGGGGCTCGTCCGCCGGGGACTCCGGTGCCGGCGCCTGGGGCAGCGAGGGCGAAGCCCCCTCCTCCGGCAGCCGCTCGTACCGCCCCTTGCGCCGGTCGCCCGGGGTGCCCATCCAGCGGCCGCGCAGCGCGACGAGCACCGCCATGGCGATGGCGAGCAGCAGCAGCGACACGGAGGTCGCGGCCTCGGGGGAGTCCTGCAGCAGCAGGTACACCTGGAGGGGCAGGGTCTGGGTGGTGCCGGGGAGGTTGCCCGCGAAGGTGATGGTCGCGCCGAACTCGCCGAGGGCCCGCGCCCAGGTCAGGGCGGCTCCGGCGATGAGCCCGGGAGCGACCATCGGCAGCGTGACGGTGCAGAACACCCGTACGGGGGAGGCGCCCAGGGACGCCGCGGTCTCCTCGTAACGAGGGCGGAGGCCACCGAGCGCGCCCTCGAGACTGATGACGAGGAACGGCATCGCCACGAACGTCGCGGCGACCACCGCGCCGGACATGTGGAACGGCAGAGTGATCCCGAACGCGTCGTCGAGCCACGGCCCGAGCAGCCCGCGCCGACCGAAGGCGAGCAGCAGGGCGACGCCGCCCACGGTGGGCGGAAGCACCATCGGGAGCAGCACGAGGGAACGTACGACCGCCTTGCCGGGAAAGTCGACGCGGGCGAGCAGCCAGGCCAGCGGCACCCCGAGCAGCAGGGAGAGCGCCAGCGCCCAGAAGGAGACGACGAGGGACAGTTGCAGTGCCTGCGTGGTCCCCTCGGTGGTCAGGTGGGCCCCGAGCTCGCCCCATTCCGTACGGGCGAGGATGCCGAGCAGCGGCAGCATCAGGAACGCGACGGCGAGCAGCGCGGGGATCGCGAGGGCGATCGGGGTGCGGGGGCCGGCGGTGCGGCCGCGCAGGCGTTTCATCGTGGTCCCTGGGGTGCGCGCTGAGTGGTTCGCGAGGTGAGGGGGCGTCAGGGGCGGTCCGGAAGACGGCCGGAGCGCCCCGACCGGGGAGGCGGCCGGCCCCCTCACCTCGGCGGGTGCGGCTCCATCCTGCCGGGGGTTGTCGTCTTCTCCCGGCAAGGTGGGCCACGGCTTTCCGGGCGGTGGCTACGGCTTCTCGAAGCCCGCGTCCCGCAGGATCTTCTGTGCGGCGGGCGTGGAGAGCCACTTCACGAACGCGGTCGCTGCCTCCGCGTGCTCCGATGTCTTCAGGGTGGCCGCGGGGTACTGGGCGATCGCGTTCTCGCCGTCGGGGATCTTGACCGCGTCGACCTTGTCGGCAGCGGTGGCCGCGTCGGTCTTGTAGACGAGCCCGGCGTCGGCCTCGCCCAACTCGACCTTGCTCAGGACCGCGCGGACGTTGGGCTCCTGCGAGACCGGCTTCACGTCGATGTCCTGGTCGGCCAGGATCTGCTCGCCGTAGCGGCCGACGGGCACCTCGGGCGCGGCGAGGACGACCTTCAGCTTGCTGTCCGAGAGGTCCTTCAGCTCGGCGACCTTCTTCGGGTTGCCCGCGCCGACCGCGATGACCAGGCGGTTCTTGGCGATGACGGACGGCTTCCCGGTGTCGGCGCCGAGCCCGTCCATGGTCTTGGTGTCGGCGGTGACCAGGGCGTCGGCCGGGGCGCCCTGCTTGACCTGGGCGGCCAGTTCCTGCGAACCGGCGAACGAGAAGTTGACCTTCGTGCCCGGGTGCTCCTTCTCGTACGCGGCGCCCGCGGTCTTGAAGACGTCGGTGAGCGAGGAGGCGGCGAGCACGGTGAGGTCGGCCTTCGGGGCGGCGGCGCCCGCGGGCTTCTTGCCGCTGTCGTCCTTGCCGTCGTCGTTGCCGCAGGCGGCGAGCGGGACGAGCAGGGCCGCCGTCAGCACGGCGGCCGCGGCGCGGCGCCGGGCGGGGGTGAGAGCTGGGGACATGAGCGTGAACTCCTAGAAGCCGGGCCGCCGGCGCGGTCCGGCCCGTGGTGGCGGGCCCTGGCGTGCGGGCCAGGGGCGGACCCTGGCGTGCGGGCCAGGGGTCAGGTGCGGTCGATGTGCACGCTGGTGGACTTCACGCGGGCGGTCGCCTGCATGCCGACCTCCAGACCGAGCTCCTCCACGGCCTCCCGGGTCAGGAGCGAGACGAGCCGGTGGGGACCTGCCTGGATCTCGACCTGGGCCGCGATGTCGCCGAGCTTCACGGCGGTGACGATGCCGGGGAAGGCGTTGCGGGCCGAGGTGTAGGGCACCTCTTCCTCGCCGCCCGCTCCCTGCGTCTGCCCCTGCGCGACCTCGACGGAGAACGCGGCGAGATCACGGCCGTCGATGAGCCGACGGCCGCCTTCGTCCCGGTGGGTGGCGACCCGCCCGGCGTCCGCCCAGCGACGAGCGGTGTCGGGGCTGACGCCGAGCAGGCGTGCCGCCTGTCCGATGGTGTAGGACTGCATGCGCGACACGATAGGCCGCATCGCCTGGCATCTACAACACTTCTGGGCGTTCCTCCATGGCAGATGCGGACACGTTGGAGGAACGGTCAAGTGGAGGAACGGTCAGGAGGTCTCCCGCACCTGCGGCACCTGCTCGAGGACGATGTCGAAGTGCGTGGCGTACGCGTCGAGCACGTCGGCGTCCGTGGCCAGTTCGGCGGTGTGGCGCTCCCCGGCCTCCGTCGTGGTGAGGGTGCGGCCGCTGAGGGTGATCCGTCCGGTCTCGGTGAGCATCGAGCAGACCAGTGACCGCGTGAAGTGGGACCGGGGCGAGGTGCGGTGCCACCAGGCGCCGGACGTGAAGTCACCGAGGGCGCGCGGGCGCAGGTCGACCACGTACTGCGCCTTGCCGTCCCTGCTGACGTCCAGGTCGCCCTCGGGGGTCTCGGTGATGCGGAAGACGCCGCCCGGGTCTTGCTGGTCGCCGCGCTCGCCGACGACCAGCGGGAAGTGGCTGTGGGTGCCGAAGCCGATGTCCGCGAGCAGCTCGTCGCCGTCGTGGGTGCGTACGCGCAGTGCGAGGTGGTCGTAGGGAATCCCGGGGCGCCCTTCGCCGTCGTACACGCGGGCCTGCAACAGGGTCACCTCGAAGCCGAGGGCGGTGAGCAGCGCGGCGAAGGCACCGTTGAGTTCGTAGCAGAAGCCGCCGCGCCGGGCGCCGACGACCTTCGCGACCAAGGAGTCCTCGGTGAGGTCGATGTCCTCCCCGAGGTGGATGGAGAGGTTCTCGAAGGGGACGGCGCGCAGGTGCGCGAGGTGCAGGTCGTGCAGGGCCCGCGTGGTGGGAGCGGCGGGGCGCTCGGCGCCGATGCGGCGCAGGTAGGCGTCCGTCGTATCAAAATCCATGGGCAGATTCTCGCGCGTCGCGCATCATGGGCGCCTGCTCTCGCCGCACAGCCGTCGCCTCGGCGTCGTGGAGCTGGGGGCGCCCCTGTCTCCGTACCGAAGGAACCCATGCCCGTACCGAAGGAACCGATGCCGGCCGAACCCGTTCCCTTCCGGACCTCCGTCCCCGACGACGTACTGAACGACCTGCGGACGCGCCTGAAGCGCACCCTCTTCACGCAGCCCTCCGACTCCACGTACTGGGCGGCGGGCGTCGACCCCGGCTATCTGCGCGACCTCGTCGCCCACTGGGCCGACGGCTTCGACTGGCGTGCCGCCGAGGCCCGGCTCAACGCCTTCCCCCAGTACGTCGCCGAAGTCGCCGGACGGCGCGTGCACTTCGTCCACCTGCGGGGCCGCAGGCCCGATGGCGCCCCCGCGCCGCTGCCGCTGGTCCTGAGCCATGGCTGGCCCAGCAGCTTCGTGGAGATGCTGCGGGTCGCGGGGCGCCTGGCCGACCCGGGCGCGCACGGCGGTGACCCGGCCGACGCCTTCGACGTGGTGATCCCCTCGCTGCCCGGCTTCGTCCACTCCGAGCTGCCGCGCGAGCCGTTCACCCGCAGGGGCGTCGCCGAGATCTGGCACGAGCTGATGACCGGGACGCTGGGCTACGAACGCTTCGGTGCCTTCGGCGGGGACATCGGCGGCGGGGTCACGCAGTGGCTCGGCGCCCTCTATCCGCGGACCGTTGCCGGCGTGCACGTCACCTCCGCCGTGATCACGGAAGAGTTCGACGCGGAGCCGCCGACCGCCGAGGAACGGTCGTATCTCGACGCGCTGGCCGCGTACGACGTGGGGGACCAGGGCTACAGCGAGATCATGTGCACGCGTCCGGACACGATCGCCGCGGCCCTGATGGACTCGCCCGCGGGGCTCGTCGCCTGGATCGCCGACAAGTACCGCGACTGGAGCGACTGCGGCGGCGATCTGGAGGCCCGCTGGGACAAGGACACCCTGCTCACCGTCGCGACCCTGTACTGGGCCACCGGCAGCATCGGCTCGTCCTTCCGCCAGTACTACGACTACCCCCGGAACAAGCCGGTGCCGCCCATCACCGTCCCCGGAGCCATCACCCTCAGCCATGAACCGGCGTTCGCCGACTACCCCAGGAGCCTGGCCGAGCGCGCCTTCACCGACCTGCGCCACTGGAGCACCCCGAAGCGGGGCGGGCACTTCATGGCGCACGAGGAGCCCGAGCAGGTGGCCCGGGAGCTGCGGACCTTCTTCCGACCCCTCAGGTGAGTTAGGTTAGGCTTAGCTAACTTGATGTTGTCGCCGGACGTCGTGTGCTCGACGTCGTGGGCCGGGCCAGGAAGGCGGGGAACGATGCGGGTCCTCTTCGTGTGCGGATGAGCGTGACCACGGGGGTGCCCGCGGCCGATGCGGCGCCCCGCCGTATCGCGGGCGCCGCGCCCCGCGTCGAACGCGTCGCCGCCCGTGCCGCCGACGCCACCGAGGCCGAACGTGCCGTCGTCCTGGAGGAGTTCTGGGCGGATGCCGCACGCCGTGGCACCCCCCTGATCGAGGCTCTGGAGGGCGATCCGGACCACCGCGCCGTGACGTTCCTGTGGCGGGGCCACCGCGCCACCCGGCAGGTGCTGCTCATCGCCGAGGGCATCGCGGACCGTACGGACCTCGCCGCGTCCCGGCTGAGCCCGCTGCCCGGCACGGACATCTGGCACCTCACCTACCGGCTGCGTGCCGACCACCGCGGCTCGTACCGCATGGCGGCCGACATCTCGCCCGGCGAACCGCCCGCATCCGCCGAACTCCTCCAGCGGCGACTGCTCTCCCTGTCCGCACACGCCGCGCCCGACCCGCTCAACCACCGCACGATGCCCGGACGTTGGCAGGACCGCGATGCCTCCGTGTACGAACTCCCGCGGGCGCCCGCCCTGCCCGGGGCCGGACTGCGCGCCGCTGTGCCCCGCGGGAGCGTCGAGCGGCACCGGCTGCCCGCCGGGGTGCTCGGCGTCGAGCGGGACGTGTGGGCGTACCTCCCGCCGGGCGGCCGGAGGGCCGAACTGCCGGTGCTCGTGCTGCACGACGGCGACATGTGGTTCGGGCGGCTCGCCTTCCAGGACACGCTGGACGCCCTCGTCGCCGACGGCGCCGCGCCGCCGCTCGCGGTCCTCGCCCCGGATGCCGTCGACAGGGCCACACGCACCCGGGAACTCGGCGCGCACGACAGCCATGTGCGCTTCCTCGCCGATGAGCTGCTGCCGTGGGCGGTCGGCCGCCTGCCCCTCACCACCGACCCCGCGCGCACGCTCGTCGCGGGCCAGGGCCTCGCCGGACTGACCTCCCTGTACGCGGGACTCCTGCGGCCGGAACGGTTCGGCAACGTCCTCGCCCAGTCCGCGCCACTCGCGGGACTCGACGTCAGCGCCTCCCCGCCCGTCACTGCCTCCCGGCCCCTCACCGTGCGCCTGGACGTCGGACTGCACGAGAAAGAAATTCTTGATCATCATCGCGATCAGTACGAGACCCTGCGCTCGCGCGACTGCCGGGTGACCCTTAACGCGTACAACGGCGGTCATGACTGGGCCTGTTGGCGCTCCTGTCTGACCGAAGGGCTTGTGGGACTCCTGGGACACTGACCCGCCGGCACTGGCACACTGGTTCGCCCGCTCCGTGTCGCTGTTGGGCTGAACGGGTGAGGTCGCGTAAGAATGAGCCAGTGCAGATATCGAGTGCGAGCCAGGACGGGGTGGAGCGTTGAACAGCCACGACGTCACCGATGAACAGTGGGAAGGGCTCGCCCAGGTCGTACCGTTGCGCAGCCGCAACGAATGGCCGTCCTGGCCCGGCCACCGTGCGATGCCCGACGCGGAGACCGAGGCGCGGCGGCGTTTTGTGGTGATGCGGGTGAACATCTTCGCGGACGCCCGTGAGGTCGCCGAGACCGTGATGGCGCAGATCCCGGTCCTCCTCGACCTGACCGGGGCCGAGACGGACGTCGCCAAGCGCGTACTGGACTTCAGCAGCGGCGTGGTCCTCGGGCTCGGCTGCGGGATGCACCGGGTCGACAAGAACGTCTTCCTTCTGGCGCCGCCCGGCACCGAGGTGCAGGGGCTCGTCGCGGCGGCACAGTCGTAGCGGACGCCTTCGTAGCGGACGCCTTCGCAGGGGACGCAGGGGTTCGATTCTTCCGCGGAATCCCTCATTCGTAGGAAGGTCACTTGGGCGGAACGGTTCACCAGAGCCGTTGCCGCCTACCGTCCGGACATGACTGTGCACCTCCCGGAGGCGGCCGCCGAGCCACCGTCGGGCCCGGACCGGAGCCGCGTCACCGAACTGCGTCTCTCGGCCTTCGCCTCGCACCGGAGCGCCGTGTTCCCGCTCGGACCGCTGACCCTCGTCGCGGGGCCGAGCGGAAGCGGCAAGACCACCGCACTCGCCGCGTACGAGGCGCTGGCGCGGCTCGGCGCGGGCGAGGAACTCGTCGACGTCTTCGCCGATCCCGTGGCCTGCGTGCCCGACCGCGCGCGGGGCGACGGACAGCAACGGCGCGGTTTCCGCATCGGCTGCACGATCGACGGCCCCGTCGGGGCGCTGCGGCTCGACGTCGCCGTACAGGCCGAGCCCGAGCTGCGCGTCGTGGGCGAGCGGCTGACCCGGGGCGGGCTCACTCTCCTGGAGACGGCGCTGCGCGATCCCGGGCGCCGGGCGGTGCAGGCCGCCTGGCACACGGCGGGCATGACGCCGGTGACGCGCGGCCCGCTGCCGGACGACCGGCTCGGCACGGCGCTGCTGCCGCTGCGGGTCGCGGGCAAGACCGAGGGGCAGCGGCTGGTGCTCGCCGCGGCCGAACAGGTGGTGGTCGCGCTGCGCTCGGTGTTCCCGTGCGCTCCCCGACCCCGCCTCATGCGGCTGCCCGTGCCGCCCGGACTGATCGGCGCGGGGCGCCTGTTGAGCGGCTGCGACAACCTCGCCGAGGTGCTGCTCCGTACGAGGCAGGAGTGCGGCCACCGTCACGCGCGGCTGGTGAGCGCGGTCCGGGCGGGGTGTGCGGGGCCGGTCGCGGACGTGCTCGCGGAGGTGGCCGACGACGGCTCGGTCCATGCGCTCATCGACCGGGGCGGCGGCATCAGGTCGCCCGTCGGGCGGCTCGGGGACGGCGAGTTGCGGTATCTGGCGCTGGCCCTGGTGCTGCTCACCGGGCCCGGGGTCCTTGAGGTGGACCCGGTGGCCGAGGTGCCGGCGGCCTACCAGAGCCTCACCGTGCTCGCCGACGGACTCGACCACTTCCTCGACCAGCGGCAGAAGCGCGCACTCGCCGAACTGGCGGCGGGCACCTGCGAGCGCGGCCACATCCGCCTCGTCGGGACGGTGAGCGACGCGTCATGGGGCGCACTGGTGGGCGGGGCCGCGATGGTAGACCTGGGGGCGTGACGGAACTTGATGTAGCGGGACTTCAGCGCAGGCTGGCCGACTTCGCGGCGAAGCGGGACTGGGAGCAGTACCACACGCCGAAGAATCTGGCCGCCGCGCTCAGCGTGGAGGCGTCCGAACTGGTCGAGATCTTCCAGTGGTTGACCCCGGACGAGTCGGCACGGGTGATGGAGGACCCGGAATCGGCGCACCGGGTGACGGACGAGGTCGCCGACGTGCTGGCCTACCTGCTGCAGTTCTGCGAGGTGCTCGGCATCGACGCGCTGGCGGCGCTCGACGCGAAGATCGACCGGAACGAGCGGCGTTTTCCCGCGAGGTGAGTGCGTGACCCGGTCCCCCTGGAAGTCCGGGGGCCCTGTGTGCCGGCCACGCAGATCTATGTTGCGTAGATTTGTCACTCTCTGGAGTGGACGCGTTGTCCACAGTCGATAACTTGTCCACAGATTTCCTGGTTGCTCTGGCTTTTCGTCCCGCTGGCACTCACTCTGGGTAGTGAGCAAGGGAGTTCGGGTGAACGTGCGGTGGGTGTGCGCGCGGGATGGGTGGGGGTGCGCATGGAGGCGATGCGGCTCATCGAGGCGAGCAAGCACGCACTGGCGCGGAGCCAGGACCCCTCGGACATCGTCGCCGAGGTGTGGCAGTCCCAGGCCCTCGCGCAGGCGATCGGCAGCCGGCTCGCGATCGCCGGGCCTCCGGAGTTACGGGGGGAGGCGCTCGGCCTGAGCGAGGTCGGCGGCAGAGGCTGCGGGGTTCTGGTCACCCCGGGGCTTGGGACGGAGGAGATCCGGGCGGCGCGGCTCACGAACATCGGCCAGGCGCACGAGGTGCTGCGCGGGCTCGACGAACTGCTCGGCGATGTGGGGATCGCGCTGGTCGGCGTGGCCATGGGCGCGGACGACGAGGGGGTGTACTGGCAGTGCATGGAAGCGATCGACGCCGCCGACGAGTCGAGGGACCGGGTGCTCGAGATGCTGCGCAGGCTCGCGGTGCGCGAACAGAGCCTGCCCGAGCCCGACTCGGCGGCGGGGTCGCCATGATGCGGGGTCGTGCCGGGGGCCGGGAGAGGCCGGCCGGCACGGGCGCCGGGGGAGTGCCGGTGCGGTCAGAAGCGGTGGGGCTCGTCGCCCGCAGGGGGACGAGAGGCGGGGGACGTGCTGCCGTCGGCCGTCGTGGACTGCTGCAGATCCGCGTCGAGCTGGGTCAGGTCCGCGTTGAGCGCGGCCATCAGCTCCTCCATCTGCTGGAGCAGGCCCTTGGGTGGGCCATGCTGCTCGGGCACGGATTCGCGCGCGGCCTCCTGCTCGGGTACGGCTTCCTGGGTCATGGCGGCCTCCTCGGCCCTCGCCCTCCAGGACGCGGAGGGCAGCTGATGCAAGCGACGCACCGGCAGCTGCCGCCGACGCGGGGGCCGGGCGGTCCGGCTCCGCCCGAGCCAACGATCATCTGCGGCGGCGGGTCACTGGGGCGGGGCCACACCGGATGCGGGGTTGACGGAATTTCACCCGGCCGGGGCGGCGCGCGACCGCGGGGGCCGGTGGAGTTGACGGAAGCACGGCAGGGGTCGACTCCACCGGCACGGCCCGGCCGAGGGGCGGGCGAGGGGCGGTCAGGTCAGCTGCGACATGACCTGCGAGGAGATCAGCTCCAGGTGGTCGAGGTCGTCCAGGTCGAGGATCTGGAGGTACATGCGCTGCGAGCCGACGGCCTGGTAAGCGGCGATCCTCTCCACGACCTCGGCCGGGGAGCCCGCGAGTCCGTTCGCCCTCAGGTCCTCCACCTCACGTCCGATCGCGTCGGCACGGCGCTTGACCTCCGCGTCCGTCTTGCCGACGCAGGCCACCAGGGCGTTGGAGTAGGTGAGGTCGTCGGCGTTGCGGCCGATGTCCTCCGCGGCGGTGCGCACGCGCTTGAACTGCTGCTCGGTGTCGGCGAGAGAGGCAAAGGGGATGTTGAACTCGCTTGCGTAGCGGGCCGCGAGGGCGGGCGTCCGCTTGGCGCCGTGGCCGCCGATGAGGACGGGCACCTTGGGCTGCGCGGGCTTGGGAAGAGCGGGGGAATCGGAGAGCTGGTAGTAGGTGCCGTCAAAGGTGAAGCGCTCGCCGACCGGGGTCTCCCACAGGCCGGTGACGATGGCGAGTTGCTCCTCCAGGCGACCGAACTTCTCCTTCGGGAAGGGGATTCCGTACGCGGAGTGCTCTGCCTCGTACCACCCCGAGCCGAGGCCGAGCTCGATGCGGCCGCCCGACATCTGGTCGACCTGCGCGACCTGGATCGCGAGGACGCCGGGCAGCCGGAAGGTGCCCGCGGTCATCAGCGTGCCGAGCCGGATGCGCCGGGTCTCACGGGCCAGGCCGGCCAGGGTGATCCAGGCGTCGGTGGGGCCGGGAAGGCCGTCGGAGGAGCCCATCACGAGGTAGTGGTCGGAGCGGAAGAAGGCGCTGTAGCCGAGGTCGTCGGTGGCCTTGGCGACGCGGAGGAGCGTCTCGTAGGTCGCACCCTGCTGCGGTTCGGTGAAGATTCGAAGGTCCATGCAGCTATCTTGCCCGGACGCCCGTTGCGGTTTCAGTCCCCCGCAGGCCGTGTTGCGGCTGGTCGCTCCAGGCGCCCGAGGGGCCGCTCGGGCGCCTGGCACACGGGCCCGGAGGCTAGGCTTCGGCACTGGCTGTCCGGGCGAGGGGCCCGGGGACGGAGTCGCGGTGGGGGTTGGGGACGAGATGGTCGCTGGCAGAGTGGTGCGGTTCGACGGCGCGCGGGGATACGGGTTCATCGCCCCGGAGCACGGTGGGGAAGACGTGTTCCTGCACGCCAACGACCTGCTGATCCCGGAGCCCTTGGTGCACACGGGGGCGCGGGTCGAGTTCGAGATCGAGGAGGGTGAGCGCGGGCCCAAGGCGTCGTCCGTCCGGCTCCCCGCGGGGGCGCAGGCGCAGATGGCAGCGCCGTTCGCGGGCGGCAGGGCCCCGGTGCCGCCGTCCGTCCAGGCGTCGGCCGCCGGGTTCGACGACGGTGAGGAGCCGACCTGCGACGTGCTCAGCGTCGCGGAGTACTCGTTCGAGGTGACCGAGCTGCTCCTGGAGGTGGCTCCGTGGATGACCGGGGAGCAGATCAAGCAGCTCCGCGAGCAACTGGTGCAGCACGGCAGGAGCCACGGCTGGGCGGAGGGCTGACGGGTCACGAGGGGACGAAAAACCCCTGAGTGAGTCAGTGGTGTCCGCTGTACGGTCTAGAGGCGCGCTGGAGCCGCAACCCGTAAGTTTCCGCAGTTCAGATTGCGTTTCGAGGCATACCCGTGTTCCTGACGATCAGTACCTCCGGTACCCCTGAGAGCCCCGCGACCGACCTCGGGTTCCTGCTGCACAAGCATCCCGACAAAGCGCAGCGGTTCTCCACGTCGTACGGCACCGCGCACGTCCTGTACCCCGAGGCGTCCGTGGAGCGTTGCACCGCCGCGCTGCTGCTCGAGGTGGACCCCGTGGCGCTGGTGCGGCGGGGCAAGGGGAAGGGGCGGGGCGGAGCCCCCGACGCGGCGCTCGCGCAGTATGTGAACGACCGGCCGTACGCCGCTTCCTCGCTGCTCGCTGTGGCGCTGAGCGCGGTGTTCTCCAGCGCCATGCGCGGGGTGTGCAACGCGAGGCCCGAGCGGGCGGCGCGGCCGTTGCCGCTGCACGTCGAGGTGCCCGCGCTGCCGGCGCGTGGCGGCGCGGACCTGGTGCGCAAGCTGTTCGAGCCGCTCGGCTGGACGGTCACGGTGACGCGCGTGCCGCTGGACGAGCAGTTCCCCGAGTGGGGCGACTCGCGGTACGTCCACCTCGTACTGGACGTGCCCGACGGGAAGTTGACCCTCGGGGAGGCGCTTCGGCACCTCTATGTCCTGCTGCCGGTGCTCGACGACGCCAAGCACTACTGGGTCTCGTCGGACGAGGTCGACAAACTGCTGCGTGCCGGTGACGGCTGGCTCGCGGACCACCCCGAGCAGAAGGTCATCACCAGCCGCTATCTGGCGCGGCGCTGGTCGCTGACCAGGGAGGCCATGCACCGGCTCGAACTGGTGCGGCTCGCCGACGCGGACGACACGGATGTCGACGACCTCGACAACGCGGTCGACGAGGAAAGCGACACAGAGGAAAAGGCCGTTCCGCTCGCCGCGCTGCGGCGCGAGGCGATACTCGCGGCGCTGGGGGCGGCCGGGGCCGGGCGGGTGCTCGATCTCGGGTGTGGGCAGGGGCAGTTGGTGCAGGCGCTGCTCAAGGACACGCGGTTCACCGAGATCGCCGGTGTCGACGTGTCGATGCGGGCGCTGACCATCGCCTCGCGGCGGCTGAAGCTCGACCGCATGGGCGAGCGGCAGGCCGAGCGCGTCAAGCTCTTCCAGGGCTCGCTCGCGTACACCGACAAGCGGCTCAAGGGGTATGACGCCGCCGTGCTCAGCGAGGTCATCGAGCACCTCGACGAGGAGCGGCTGCCCGCCCTGGAGTACGCGGTGTTCGGCTCCGCGCGGCCGCGCACCGTGCTCGTGACGACGCCGAACGTCGAGTACAACGTCCGCTGGGAGACGCTCCCCGCCGGGCACGTCCGGCACGGCGACCACCGGTTCGAGTGGACGCGTGAGGAGTTCCGCGGGTGGGCCGGGCAGGTCGCCGAACGGCATGGGTACGGCGTGGAGTTCGTGCCCGTCGGGGACGACGACCCCGAGGTGGGCCCGCCGACCCAGATGGCCGTCTTCACACAGACCGACACGACCGACCGGACCAACAAGACCAACAAGACCAACAAGACCGACAAGACCGACAAGAACGCGAAGGAGGTGCGGGCGGCATGACGAACGAAACCAGCGCCAGCACCAGTACAGCCGCCGCTCGCGCGGGGCGGGTGCTGCCCGTCACCGACCTCTCGCTCGTCGTCCTCGTCGGTGCCACCGGATCCGGCAAGTCCACTTTCGGCCGCAAGCACTTCAAGCCCACCGAGGTGCTCTCCAGCGACTTCTGCCGGGGCCTCGTCGCCGACGACGAGAACGACCAGGGCGCGAGCGGCGACGCCTTCGACGTGCTGCACTACATCGCGGGCAAGCGCCTCGCCGCAGGCCGGCGCACCGTCGTCGACGCGACGAACGTGCAGAGCGAGAGCCGCAAGCAGCTGATCGAGCTCGCCAGGCAGTACGACGTCCTGCCCATCGCCATCGTCCTGGACGTCCCCGAGGAGGTCTGCGCCGCACGCAACGCACAGCGCGCCGACCGGGTCGGCATGCCCCGCCGTGTCATCCAGCGCCACCAGCGCGAACTGCGGCGTTCACTCAAGCACTTGGAGCGCGAAGGGTTCAGGAAGGTCCACGTCCTCAGGGGAGTGGAGGAGGTGGACCACGCCACCATCGTCACCGAGAAGCGTTACAACGACCTCTCGCACCTCACCGGCCCCTTCGACATCATCGGTGACATCCACGGCTGCGCCGCCGAGCTGGAGACACTGCTCGGCAAGCTCGGCTACGTCGACGGCACGCACCCCGAAGGGCGTACGGCCGTGTTCGTCGGTGACCTCGTCGACCGCGGCCCGGACTCGCCGGGTGTGCTGCGCCGCGTGATGTCGATGGTCGGCGACGGCAGCGCCCTGTGCGTACCGGGCAACCACGAGAACAAGCTCAGCCGCTACCTCAAGGGGCGCAAGGTCCAGCACACCCACGGACTCGCCGAGACCGTCGAGCAGTTGGAGGCCGAGAGCGAGGAGTTCCGCGCGAGCGTGCGCGAGTTCGTCGACGGCCTCGTCTCGCACTACGTCCTGGACGGGGGCAAGCTCGTCGTCTGCCACGCGGGCCTGCCCGAGAAGTACCACGGGCGTACGTCGGGCCGGGTGCGCTCGCACGCGCTGTACGGCGACACGACCGGCGAGACCGACGAGTTCGGCCTGCCCGTGCGGTACCCGTGGGCGGAGGACTACCGCGGCAGCGCCGCCGTGGTCTACGGCCACACCCCCGTGCCGACCGCGACCTGGCTGAACAACACCATCTGCCTGGACACCGGCGCCGTCTTCGGCGGCAGCCTCACCGCGCTGCGCTGGCCGGAGCGCGAACTGGTCGACGTACCGGCGGAGCGGGTCTGGTACGAACCGGCCAGGCCGTTGCGCACCGAGGCCCCCGGCGGTCACGACGGGCGGCCGCTCGACCTGAACGACGTGCACGGCCGCCGCGCCGTGGAGACCGGTCACGCGGGACGGGTCGCGGTGCGCGAGGAGAACGCGGCGGCGGCCCTGGAGGTCATGAGCCGGTTCGCCGTCGACCCGAGGCTCCTTCCGTACCTCCCGCCGACGATGGCGCCCACCGCGACATCGCAGCGTGAGGGCTATCTGGAGCACCCGGCCGAGGCCTTCGCGTCGTACGCCGCCGATGGAGTCGGCCGGGTCGTGTGCGAGGAGAAGCACATGGGCTCGCGCGCCGTGGCCCTGGTGTGCCGCGACGCGGACGTGGCCCGCGAGCGCTTCGGCGTGGACGGCCCGACCGGCTCGCTCTGCACCCGCACCGGCCGCCCCTTCCTGGACGACGCGAAGGTCACCGAGGAGATACTCGGCCGCCTGCGCACCGCCGTCACCGAGGCGGGCCTGTGGCAGGAACTGGACACGGACTGGCTGCTGCTCGACGCGGAGTTGATGCCCTGGTCGCTGAAGGCCTCCGGTCTGCTGCGCACGCAGTACGCCGCCGTGGGTGCCGCGGCCGGAGCCGTCTTCCCCGGCGCGATCGCCGCCCTGGAAGCGGCGGCGGCGCGTGGTGTGGAAACTGGTGGGCTGCTCGCCAAGCAGCGGGAACGGGCTGTGGACGCGGCCGCGTTCACGGATGCCTACCGCCGGTACTGCTGGCCGACCGAGGGCCTGGAGGGCGTGCGTCTCGCGCCGTTCCAGATCCTGGCCGTCCAGGGCCGCAGCCTCGCCGCTCTCCCGCACGACGCACAGCTCGGCCTCATCGACCGCATGGTGGAGCACGACGGCACCGGACTGCTCCAGACCACCCGGCGGCTCTATGTCGACACGGGCGACGAGGCATCGGTCCAGGCAGGCATCGACTGGTGGCTGGAGATGACCAGCCGCGGCGGCGAGGGCATGGTCGTCAAGCCGGTCGAGGCGCTGGTCAGGGACGCGAAGGGCAGGATCGTGCAGCCCGGCATCAAGTGCCGGGGACGCGAGTACCTCCGGATCATCTACGGCCCGGAGTACACCCGCCCCGACCACCTCGACAAGCTGCGGAGCCGGTTCCTCGGCCACAAGCGCTCGCTGGCGATCCGTGAGTACGCCCTCGGCCTGGAGGCCCTGGACCGCCTCGCGGCAGGCGAACCGCTGTGGCGCGTGCACGAGGCGGTGTTCGCGGTCCTGGCCCTGGAATCGGAGCCGGTGGACCCGCGGCTCTAGCCGACGAGACCCGCGGCTCCGGCCGACGAGGCCCGGGGTTTGGTCAACGGCGGGCGTCGGCCGTCCGGCAGGGGAAAGATGGACTCCATGGGATTCCATGTCGACTCCGAGGCCGGGCGGCTGCGCCGCGTGATCCTGCACCGCCCTGATCTGGAGCTCAAGCGGCTCACGCCGACCAACAAGGACGCGTTGCTCTTCGACGACGTCCTGTGGGTCCGCAGGGCCCGCCAGGAACATGACGGATTCGCCGACGTGCTGCGCGACCGCGGGGTGGCCGTCCACCTCTTCGGCGACCTGCTGACCGAGGCGATGGACGTGCCCGGGGCGCGCCTGCTCGTGCTCGACCGGGTCTTCGACGAGAAGGAGTACGGTCCGCTGGCGACGGATCATCTGCGGGCCGCGTTCGAGACGTTGCCGTCCGCCGAGCTCGCCGAAGCGCTGATCGGCGGGATGACGAAGCGGGAGTTCCTCGAGCGCCACCCCGAGCCGACGTCCGTGCGCTTCCACTGCATGGACCTCGACGACTTCCTGCTCGGTCCACTGCCCAACCACCTCTTCACGCGTGACACCTCGGCGTGGATATACGACGGCGTCTCGATCAACGCGATGCGCTGGCCCGCGCGGCAGCGCGAGACCGTGCACTTCGAGGCGATCTACCAGCACCACCCGCTCTTCCGCGCCGAGGAATTCCACACCTGGTCACAGGGGCAGTCGGACTACCCCTCCACCATCGAGGGCGGCGACGTCCTGGTGATCGGCCGGGGCGCGGTCCTCATCGGCATGAGCGAACGCACCACGCCACAGGCCGTCGAGATGCTCGCGCACAAGCTCTTCGCGGCGGGCTCGGCGCAGACGATCGTGGCCCTGGACATGCCGAAGAGACGCGCGTTCATGCATCTCGACACGGTGATGACGATGGTCGACAGCGACACCTTCACGCAGTACGCGGGCCTGGGCATGCTGCGCTCGTACACCATCGAGCCGGGCGTCGACGGGCGGGAGCTGAAGGTCACCGACCATCCGCCCGAGCACATGCACCGCGCGATCGCGGCGGCCCTCGGGCTGCCCGGCATCCGGGTCCTGACCGCCACGCAGGACGTGCACGCGGCGGAGCGGGAGCAGTGGGACGACGGCTGCAACGTGCTGGCGGTCGAGCCGGGCGTCGTCGTGGCGTACGAGAGGAACTCGACGACGAACACGCATCTGCGCAAGGAGGGCATCGAGGTCATCGAGATCCGGGGCAGTGAGCTGGGGCGCGGCCGGGGCGGTCCGCGGTGCATGAGCTGCCCGGTGCAGCGGGACGCCGTCGACTGAGCCTGTATAGAAATGTGGGGCGTCGTATAGACTTCCAGTGTCCCCGTACGCGTAACCCTGGAGCGCCATCATGGCCATCGACCTCACCGGCCGCCACTTCCTCAAGGAGCTGGACTTCACCGCCGAGGAGTTCCGCGGCCTGATCGATCTTGCCGCCGAGCTCAAGGCGGCCAAGAAGGCGGGGACCGAGACGCAGCGTCTGCGCGGCAAGAACATCGCGTTGATCTTCGAGAAGTCCTCGACGCGCACGCGCTGCTCCTTCGAGGTCGCCGCCGCCGACCAGGGCGCGTCGACGACGTACCTCGACCCGGCCGGCTCCCACATCGGCAGCAAGGAGTCCGTGAAGGACACCGCCCGGGTGCTCGGCCGGATGTTCGACGCCATCGAGTTCCGCGGCGACGCCCAGGCCACGGTCGAGGAGCTCGGCGCGCACGCGGGCGTGCCCGTCTACAACGGCCTGACCGACGACTGGCACCCCACCCAGATGCTCGCCGACATGCTCACGATGACCGAGCACAGCGCGAAGCCCCTCACCGAGATCGCCTTCGCCTACCTCGGTGACGCCCGTCTCAACATGGGCAACTCGTACCTGGTCACCGCGGCGCTCCTCGGCATGGACGTACGCATCGTCGCGCCGAAGGCCTACTGGCCCGCCGACGAGATCATCACCCGGGCGCGCAAGCTCGCCGAGGGCAGCGGCGCGCGGATCACGCTCACCGAGGACGTCACCGGGGGCGTCGCAGGCGCCGACTTCGTCGTGACCGACGTCTGGGTCTCCATGGGCGAGCCCAAGGAGGTCTGGGACGAGCGCATAGCGGCGCTCGCGCCGTACGCCGTGACGGCGGACGTGCTGCGGGCCACGGGCAACGCCGACGTGAAGTTCATGCACTGCCTCCCGGCCTTCCACGACCTGGGCACGAAGGTCGGCCGCGAGATCCACGCCCGGCACGGTCTAAGCTCTCTCGAGGTCACCGACGAGGTCTTCGAGTCGGCGCACTCCGTCGTCTTCGACGAGGCCGAGAACCGCCTGCACACCATCAAGGCGGTCCTCGTCGCCACGCTCGCCTGAACGCGTCACCAGCACGCTCACACAGGTGGGGCCGGGGAACACCTCCCTCCGGCCCCGCTTTTTTGCGGCCCACCCCGCCGCGCCCCAGCACCACCGAAATGAGAACCACCGCATGCGCTCGACCGGTCCGGCAGGACTCCGCATCAAGTCGCCCGAACTCCTCGTCGCCGAATCGGGCGCCGACCTGGAAGGCCACGGCCTCAAGCGCACCATGGGCCTCTTCCAGCTCGTGTGCTTCGGCGTCGGCGCGATCGTCGGCACCGGCATCTTCGTCGGCCTCTCCGACAGCGTCGCCGAGGCGGGCCCCGCGGTTGCCGTCTCGTACCTCCTGGCCGCCATCACCTGCATCTTCACCGCCTTCTCGTTCGCAGAGCTGGGCGGCGCGATCCCGGTCTCCGGCAGTTCGTACTCCTTCGCCTACGCCTCGCTCGGCGAGCGCACCGCGTTCCTCGTCGGGTGGTGCCTGCTCCTGGAGTACGGCGTCTCCGTGTCCGCCGTGGCGGTCGGCTGGAGCCAGTACCTGAACGAGCTGCTCGAAAGCCTCACCGGCTGGCACCTGCCCGACGCGCTGTCCGCCGGACCCGGCGAGGGCGGCGCCGTGAACCTGCCCGCCGTGGTCGTGATCCTCCTTGCCGTCGTGCTGCTCGTCCGGGGCATCCGCGAGAGCGCGCGGGCCACGGCCGCCATGGCGATGCTCAAGATCGGGATTCTGCTGCTGTTCCTCGCGATCGCGTTCACCGCGTTCAAGGCCGGCAACCTCACCCCCTTCGCGGGCGCCGGAGCCTCCGGCATCACCGCGGGCGCCTCGCTCGCCTTCTTCTCGTTCATCGGCTTCGACGCGATCACCACGGCGGGCGAAGAGGTCAAGAACCCGCGCCGGAACATCCCGATCGCCATCCTGATCTGCATCGGAGTCGCCACGCTGCTGTACGTCGCCGTCGCCCTCGGGGCCATCGGCGCCCTCGGGGCCGACGCGGTCGCCGACAAGCCCGCCGCGCTCTCGCTGGTCGTCAATCAGGTCACCGACTCGGCGGTCGGCGGCGGGATCATCGCCTTCGGCGCGGTCGTGGCCATCGCGTCCGTCGTCCTCGCCGTGATGTACGGGCAGACGCGCATCCTGATGTCGATGTCCCGCGACGGACTCATCCCGCGCGTCTTCGAGCGCGTCTCGCCGAAGACGTCGACGCCGGTCGCCAACACCTGGATCGTCGCGGCCGTCTTCGCCGTGCCCGCCGCCTTCTCGTCGCTCGACGTGGTGGTCAACCTGACGACGATCGGCACGCTGGCGATCATGGTCGTGGTGAATGTCGCGGTGCTCGCGCTTCGCCGCTCGGCGCCGGAGCTGAAGCGCAGCTTCCGGGTGCCGCTCTACCCGGTGAGCCCGATCCTGGGCGTGGGTTTCTGCCTCTACCTGATCTGGGGAACGGGCTGGACGACGTGGGTGCAGTTCGCCGTGTTCCTGGTCGTGGGCTCCCTGGTGTACGCGCTGTACGGGCGCCGTCACTCCCGGCTCGGCAAAGCCGCGGAGGCCGAGCCGGCTACGCCGCGGGGAGCGTGAACCAGACCGCCTTGCCGGAGCCGGTCGGGCGGTGACCGCAGGACGAGCTGAGGGTGCGGATCAGGAGCAGGCCGCGCCCGTGCTCCTGCCAGGGGTCCGGCTCGCACATCGGACCGGGATCGCTGAGATCGCCGGGCGGCAGCGGGTTCGAGTCGTGCACCTCGACCTGGCAGCCGGTCGGCAGGAGCTCGATGACGAGCTCTATCGGGTCGTGCCCCGAGGTGTGCTCCACCGCGTTCGCCACCAGCTCGGCCGTGAGCAGCTCAGCGGTGTCGCTGTCGGCGGGCGACTCGATCTCCGTGAGCGCGGTACGCACCAGAGCTCGGGCGATCGGTACGGCCGCGGCGGTGTGCGGCAGCGCGATGCGCCACGAGGTGGGAGCGGAGGGTTCGGGCAAGGCGTGTCCGTTCAGGGCAGCAGGCGATCCTGCTTTCAACCGTACGAATCTTAAGCGCTATGTCGACAGGGTCGACGGTCGGGCATTTCCGGGACGTCCGGCCCTGCGGTTCCTCATGTGAAAAGACGTGCATATCAAGATTTAAGTTCCCCGTGGGGCCTGCGGGACACGTGGTGTATCGCGCGCTCGTGACGACAGTCACGGATGAGTGATAACTTCGAGGGGCAGCGAGAACTTCACGAGCTGGACCGCCGCCGCCCCTACCGAGGAGGCCGCACGTCGCCATGAGTCCCTTCACCGGCTCCGCCCCCCGCACCCCCGACTGGCAGCACCTGCGCTTCGAGGTGGACGACGGGGTCGCCACGGTCACCCTCGCCCGCCCCGACAAGCTGAACGCGCTCACCTTCGGGGCCTACGCCGACCTGCGCGACCTCCTGGCCGAGCTGTCCCGTGACAAGTCCGTGCGCGCCCTGGTGCTCGGCGGGGAGGGGCGCGGCTTCTGCTCGGGCGGGGACGTCGACGAGATCATCGGCGCGACCCTCGGCATGGACACCGCGCAGCTGCTCGACTTCAACCGCATGACGGGACAGGTCGTCCGCGCCCTCCGCGAGTGCCCCTTCCCGGTGATCACCGCCGTGCACGGGGTGGCCGCGGGCGCGGGCGCGGTGCTCGCCCTCGCGTCGGACTTCCGGGTGGCGGACCCCTCGGCGCGGTTCTCCTTCCTCTTCACGCGGGTCGGCCTGTCGGGCGGCGACATGGGGGCGGCGTACCTCCTGCCCCGCGTCGTCGGACTCGGCCACGCCACCCGCATCCTAATGCTGGGCGACCCGGTGCGCGCACCCGAGGCCGAACGGATCGGCCTGATCAGCGAGTTGACGGACGAGGGCAAGGCCCCCGAGGCCGCGCAGGCCCTGGCCCGCCGCCTCGCCGACGGCCCCGCCCTGGCCTACGCGCAGACCAAGGCGCTGCTCACCTCCGAACTGGACATGCCGCTTGCCGCCGCCGTGGAGCTGGACGCGGCGACCCAGGCACTCCTCATGACCGGCGAGGACTACAAGGAATTCCACGCGGCCTTCACGGAGAAGCGCCCGCCCAAGTGGCAGGGGCGCTGACGATGGCAGCCACCGGCCAGTCAACGGCGCACCGCATCGCCGTCATCGGCGGCGGTCCCGGCGGGCTCTACGCCGCGGCCCTGCTCAAGCGCCTCGACCCGGAGCGCGAGATCACCGTCTGGGAGCGCAACGCCCCGGACGACACCTTCGGCTTCGGGGTCGTCCTCTCGGACGAGACGCTCGGCGGCATCGAGCACGCCGACCCCGTCGTCTATGCCGCGCTGCAGGCGGAGTTCGTGCGCTGGGACGACATCGACATCGTGCACCGGGGGAGCCGGCACACCTCGGGCGGGCACGGCTTCGCGGCGCTCGGGCGGCGCAGGCTGCTCGGCATCCTGCACGAGCGGTGCCAAGACCTCGGCGTCGACCTGCGCTTCCGTGCCGAGGCGCCGCCCGCCGCCGAGCTCTCCGCGGCGTACGACCTGGTGATCGCGGCGGACGGCGTGCACAGCCTCACGCGCGAGGCGCACGCCGAAGCCTTCGGACCGAGCATCGAGACGCACCGCTGCCGCTACATCTGGCTGGCCGCCGACTTCGCCTTCGACGCCTTCCGCTTCGAGATCGCCGAGACCGAGCACGGCGTGATGCAACTGCACGGTTATCCGTTCACCACGGCGGGGACCGGCGAGTCCACCGTCATCGTCGAGATGCGCGAAGAGGTGTGGGAGGCGGCCGGGTTCGCGGAGCTCGACGAGCGCGAGTCGACCGAACGCTGCGCCAAGATCTTCGCCGACGCGCTCGACGGCCGGTCCCTGCGCGGCAACAAGTCCGCCTGGATCAACTTCCGCACGGTCGTCAACAAGCGCTGGTCGCACGGGAACACGGTGCTGCTCGGCGACGCCGCCCACACCGCCCACTTCTCCATCGGCTCCGGCACGAAGCTCGCCGTCGAGGACGCGCTCGCGCTGGCCGCCTGCCTCCAGGAACAGCCGGGCATCCCCGAGGCCCTCGCCGCGTACGAGACGGAGCGCCGGCCCGTCGTCGAGTCCACGCAGCGCGCGGCCCGCGCGAGCCTGGAGTGGTTCGAGCGGCTCCCGGACTACCTCGGCCAGCCGCCGCGCCAGTTCGCGTTCAACCTGCTCACCCGCAGCCGCCGCGTCACCCACGACAACCTCCGGCTGCGCGACGCCCACTTCACCGAGGCCGTCGAGCGCGAGTTCGGCTGCCCGGACGGCACACCGCCGATGTTCACGCCCTTCCGCCTGCGCGACCTCACCCTGCGCAACCGCGTGGTCGTGTCCCCGATGGACATGTACTCCGCGGTGGACGGCGTCCCCGGCGACTTCCACCTCGTCCACCTGGGCGCACGGGCGCTCGGCGGCGCGGGCCTGGTCATGACCGAGATGGTGTGCGTCAGCGAGCACGGCCGCATCACGCCGGGCTGTGCAGGGCTCTACCACGACGGACAGGCCGAGGCCTGGCGCCGGGTCACCGATTTCGTGCACGCGCAGGCGCCGGGCACCGCGATCGGCGTCCAGCTCGGCCACTCGGGACGCAAGGGCTCCACGAGGCTCATGTGGGAGGGCATCGACGAACCCCTCGACGAGGGCAACTGGCCGCTGGCCGCGCCTTCGCCCCTCCCGTACAAGGCGAACAGCCAGCGGCCGCACGAGCTGGACCGGGCCGGACTCACCGCGGTCCGCGAGCAGTTCACCGACGCTGCCCGGCGGGCCGAGCGCGGCGGGTTCGACCTCCTCGAACTGCACTGCGCGCACGGCTATCTGCTCTCCGGTTTCCTCTCGCCGCTGACCAATCACCGGACGGACGAGTACGGGGGAGCGTTGGAGAACCGGCTGCGCTTCCCCCTCGAAGTCTTCGACGCCATAAGGGACTTGTGGCCCGCGGCCAAACCCATGACCGTCCGCATCTCCGCCACCGACTGGGCCGACGGCGGTACCACCCCGGAGGACGCCGTCGAGATCGCCCGCGCCTTCGCCGAGCACGGCGCCGACGCGATCGACGTCTCCACGGGCCAGGTCGTCTCCGACGAGCGCCCCGCGTACGGACGCTCCTACCAGACCCCGTTCGCCGACCGCATCCGCAACGAGACCGGCGTCCCCGTCCTCACCGTCGGCGCCATCTCCTCCTGGGACGACGTCAACTCCCTGATCCTGGCGGGCCGTACGGACCTGTGCGCCCTCGCCCGCCCCCATCTGTATGACCCGCACTGGACCCTGCACGCGGCGGCCGAGCAGGGCTACGCGGGACCGGGCGTCAGCTGGCCCGTGCAGTACGGCGCGGGCAGCCGCCGCCCGCAGACGGGGCGTACGGACGGACCCAAGCCCCGCCTCACGCTGGGGAGTTGACGAATCCCGCTCCCGCGTCGCGCAGCCGTCCGTCGAGTGCCGTGAACACCTCGGCGGAACGGTTGCCGGGCCAGCCGTCCGGCAGGAGTTCCCCGGGCAGGCCCGGATCGGCGTACGGCAGCCGGCGCCAGGAGTCCAGGGCGAGGAGATAGTCGCGGTACGCCTCGCCCGCCGGGGTGTCCGTGCGCCCCTGCCAGGCCCTGAGCACCGGCTCGTGCCGGTCGAGGAACGCCTCGTGCTCCTTGGCGATGGAGGACAGGTCCCACCAGCGGGCCACCGCCTCAGACGTCGCCGCGAAGCCCAGGTGCTCGCCCCGGAACAGGTCGACGTACGAGGCGAGTTGAAGGCGCTCCAGGGTGTGCCTGGTCTCTTCGTAGAGGTGCGCCGGGGCGATCCACACCCCCGGCGCGGCCGTTCCGAAACCGAGTCCGGCCAGGCGCGAGCGCAGCACGTGCCGCTTCTGGCGCTCGGACTCCGGTACGGAGAAGACGGCGAGGACCCAGCCGGTGTCCTGCCGCGCGGCCGGGGGAGAGGCGTAGATGCGCCGGTCGCCGTCCTCCAGGAGCTGACGCGCGTCCGGCGACAGGGCGTATCCCGCCGCGCCGGCCGCCGTCCGCGCGGGGACGAGGAGGCCGCGCCGCTTGAGCCGGGACACGGACGAGCGCACGGAAGGGGCGTCCACGCCGACCGGGGCGAGGAGCCTGACCAGCTCGGCGACGGGCACCGGGCCGGGGGCCGCGCGCCCGTAGGCGCCGTAGAAGGTGACGATCAGGGACCGTGGAGTGTGCTGCTCGGACACGTGATCACTCTACGGTCCCGGGCTCCCGCAGCCGGAACCGTTGCAGCTTGCCTGTCGCGGTGCGGGGCAGCGCGTCCAGGTAGACGATGTCGCGCGGGCACTTGTACGGCACGAGCTCGCCCTTCACGAACTCGCGCAGCCGGTCCGGGTCCCGGTCGGCGCCCGCGCGGGGGACTACGTAGGCGACGACTTTCTGGCCGCGCAGCTCGTCGGGGAGCCCCACGACGGCGGTCTCCAGGACGTCGGGGTGGCGCATGAGCGCCTCCTCGACCTCCGGGCCCGCGATGTTGTACCCGGCCGAGATGATCATGTCGTCCGCGCGGGCCACATAGGTGAAGTAGCCGTCGGCGTTGCGGACATAGGTGTCCCCGGTGACGTTCCAGCCGTGGCGTACGTACTGAAGCTGCCGCTCGTCGCCCAGATACCGGCAGCCGACGGGGCCGCGCACGGCGAGCAGGCCGGGCTCGCCGTCCGGCACCGGAGCACCCGAGTCGTCGACCACGCGCGCGTGCCAGCCCGGGACGGGGCGGCCCGTGGTGCCGGGGCGGATCGCCTCGTCGGCGGCGGAGATGAAGATGTGCAGGAGTTCCGTGGCGCCGATGCCGTTGATGATGCGGTGGCCGGTGCGTTCGTGCCAGGCCTGCCAGGTGGCGGCGGGCAGGTTCTCGCCCGCCGAGACGCACCGCCGCAGGGTGGAGACGTCCGGGGCGTCCGGCTTGCCCAGCTCGTCGAGCATCGCGCGGTAGGCGGTCGGCGCCGTGAAGAGCACCGTCACGCCGTGCTCGGCTATCGCGGGCAGCAGCTGCTTGGGCCCCGACTGCTCCAGCAGGAGCGAGGAGGCGCCGGCCCGCAGCGGGAAGATGACGAGGCCGCCGAGCCCGAAGGTGAAACCCAGCGGCGGGCTGCCCGCGAACACGTCGTCGGGGCCCGGCTTCAGGACATGGCGCGCGAAGGTGTCGGCGATGGCGAGCACGTCACGGTGGAAGTGCATGCAGCCCTTGGGGCGGCCCGTGGTGCCGGAGGTGAAGGCGATGAGGGCGACGTCGTCGGCGGACGTGGCGACGGGTTCGTAGACCTCCGGCTGCCGGGCGGCGCGCGCCGTCAGGTCGTCCTCCCCCTCCCCGCCGAAGGTGGTGACGCCGAGTCCGGGAATCCCGGCCTTGATCAGGTCGTCCACGGCGCGGGCGTCACAGAGGGCGTGGCGGACCTCGGCGATCTCGCAGATCGTGGCCAGTTCGTTCGGGCGCTGCTGGGCCAGGACGGTGACCGCGACCGCGCCCGCCTTCATCACCGCGAGCCAGCAGGCCGCGAGCCAGGGGGTGGTGGGCCCGCGCAGCAGGACGCGCTGGCCGGGCAGGACGTCGAGCTCGCCGGTCAGGACGTGCGCGATCCGGTCGACGTGGCGCCGCAGCTCGGCGTACGTCCACACGTCGCCGGAGCCCGCGCGGAACGCGGGCCGGTCGCCGCCGAACCGCTCCACCGTGTGGTCAAGGAGCTCGGCGCCGCAGTTGAGGCGATCGGGGTAGTGCAGCTCGGGCCGGTCGTGGACGAACGCGGGCCACTGCTCCGGCGGCGGGAGATGATCCCGGGCGAAGGTGTCCACGTGGGCCGATGGGTGGAGTCGCAGTGCACTCTTGGCGTCCACAGCGGGTCGCCCCCTTGCCGTTCGGGCTTGTGGTGAGCTCGCGCAACGAGCGTATCGTGTTGGTGACGACAGTCAACGGTGCGCGATAGAGGAGGGGCCCGGCATGACGGCATTCTCGCTCAATCCGGAACAAACGGCCTGGTGTGCGGAGCTGCGGACCCTCGCGGAGGAGCGGCTGCGCCCGCTGGCGGAGAAGGGTGAGCCGGGGCGCGTGAACCGGCCCCTCGTGGAGGCGCTGGGGGACCTCGGTCTGCTCGAGGTCCTCTTCGCGGGGCAGGTGCCCGGCGCCGGTTCCGCCTCCCGCGCCCCGCACGCCGCTTCCGGCGCCCTGGGGCTCTGCCTCCTGCGCGAGTCCCTCGCCCACGCCTGCACGGAGGCCGAGACCGCCCTCGCCCTGCAAGGGCTCGGGGCGCACCCCGTGGCCGCGTTCGGCTCCGCGCGGCAGCGCGAGCAGTGGCTCGCGCCCGCCCGTGCGGGGCGCGCCGTCGCCGCCTTCGCGCTCTCCGAGCCCGGGGCGGGCTCGGACGCCGCCGCGCTCGCGCTGAGCGCCGCTCCGGACGGGCCGTCCGCCTGGCGGCTCACCGGCGAGAAGTGCTGGATCTCCAACGCCCCCGAAGCCGACTTCTACACCGTCTTCGCCCGTACGACCCCCGGCGCCGGCGCCCGTGGCGTCACCGCCTTCCTCGTGCCCGCCGATCGCGCGGGTCTCACCGGCACGCCCCTGGACATGCTCTCCCCGCACCCGATCGGCGCGCTCGCCTTCGACGGGGTGACCGTCACCGGCGAGGACGTGCTCGGCGAGACCGACCGCGGCTTCCGCGTCGCCATGACCACCCTCAACCGCTTCCGCCCCAGCGTCGGCGCCTTCGCGGTCGGTATGGCGGCCGCCGCGCTTGACGCGACGCTCGCGCACACCGCCGAACGGGACGCGTTCGGCGGCAAGTTGAAGGATCTCCAGGCGGTGGCCCACCAGGTCGCCGAGATGGCCACCCGGACCGAGGCGGCCCGCCTCATGGTGCACGCGGCCGCCGCCGCGTACGACCGCGGCGAACCGGACATCGCCCGACGCGCCGCGATGGCCAAGCTCCTTGCCACGGAGACGGCGCAGTACGTCGTGGACGCTGCGGTCCAGTTGCACGGCGCGCGCGCCTTGCAGCGGGGGCACTTGCTGGAGCACCTGTATCGGGAGGTGCGGGCGCCGCGCATCTACGAAGGGGCCAGCGAGGTCCAACGAACCATCATCGCCAAGGAGTTGTACGCAGCTCAGCAGTCCGCCGCTCAGCCATCCGCCGCCCACCTCCCCACGACCCGGCCCGCCACCCCCGAGGAGCCCACCGCATGAGCCTCGAACGCGTCAACCCCGCCGAACTCTCCCCGCCCACCGGCTTCTCGCACGCCGTCACCGTCACCGGTGGCCGCCTCGTCTTCCTCGCGGGCCAGACCGCGCTCGACGGCGACGGCAAGGTCACCGGCGCCACCCTGCCCGAGCAGTTCGAGCGTGCGCTGACCAATCTCCTCACGGCCCTGCGCCACGCGGGCGGCACCCCGGCCGATCTCGCCCGCGTCACCGTCTACGCCACGGACGTCGCGGACTACCGCGCCCAGGCCGCCCAACTGGGCGGCATCTGGCGGAGGTTGGCGGGCCGCGAGTACCCCGCGATGGCGGTGATCGGCACGGTCCGCCTCTGGGACGAAGCGTGCCTCGTGGAGCTGGACGGGGTGGCGGTGGTCGACTGATCCGTATGCCGCGGGCCCGGTGGGGGTTGGCCGCGCAGTTCCCCGCGCCCCTGACGGGGCGCCCCAGCGTCTGCCGGGCGGGTGGGGTGATGCGCCTGCGGGCCGGTGGGGGTTGGCCGCGCAGTTCCCCGCGCCCCTGTCGGGGCGCGTATCTGCTTCTCAGCTTCGCCCCGCGAACGACATCGTGGCGAACGCGGTCTTGTCCCGGGCCGTGGTGCCGGCCGTGATCCACCAGTGCGTCGGCTGTTCGCCGTACAGACCGAAGAGCGAGCTCTTGCCCCAGCCCAAAATCAGCTCCTCCTTGCCGTCGGCGTCGAAGTCGGCGGCGGCGTACGGACGCGCCTGCAGCGACCGTGCCGGGGTCTTCTTGCCCTTCACCCGGGCGGGCCCTTCCCGGAGCACCTTCGTACGTCTTTCGCCGTCGATCAGCAGCGCGCCGTCGTCCGTGGAGACGAGGACACCGTCCTTGCCGTCGCCGTCCGGGTCCGCGGAGGTGTAATCACCGGGCCCGTAGTAGGAGTTCTCGCGGCTCTTCGGGATCTTGTACGTGATCGGGTCCCCGCCCTTGCCCGGGTAGACCGCGAGCGAGGCGACCACATCCGGCCCCTCGATCGAGGCGTCCGGCTCGTTGTTGCGGCTTCCGTTGTCGCCGATGGCCACATCGCGGACGCCGTCACCGTCGTAGTCGCCCCACGCCACCGCGTTCCCCTCGCGGAGCTGGACGGACGTGCGGGAG
Organism: Streptomyces sp. NPDC051214; assembly: GCF_040682375.1. Classification (NCBI taxonomy): domain Bacteria; kingdom Bacillati; phylum Actinomycetota; class Actinomycetes; order Kitasatosporales; family Streptomycetaceae; genus Streptomyces; species Streptomyces sp. NPDC051214. Next base: position 417,687 of record NZ_JBFBAT010000004.1, on the reverse strand, counting down.
AGGCCGCTTCCGTCGCGCGCCGGGTAGAGGACCGCGCCCGTCTGCTCGCCGTCGTCGCCCTCGTGGACGAGGAGACCGGTCGCGCGCGGCTCTCCCGACGGCGCGATGTCGTCGGCGGCCAGCCAGCTGCCCTTGCCGGGCCGCATTTCGGTGCGGGCCGGGGCGCCGGAGCGGGTGAACGGGCCGTACAGCAGGGTCACGGCCCCGTCCTGGCGGACCGCCGCGATGTCGTGGTGCCCGTCCCCGTCGAAGTCGCCGCGCACCGGCCGGGACAGACCCTCGTTCGGAGTGTCGGCCGGTATCTGGATGCGGGTCGCCTCCTCGGCCTTCGGTCCGGTCGGGCCTCCCCAGTCCACCGTCGGCAGCTGCCGTTCATCGGACTGTTCGGTGGAGACGAAGTCGGGATAGCCGTCGCCGTCCAGGTCGGCGGTGGTGACGGCGCCGTCGGCGTAGTCGTACACGGCGTGCGTCGACGGGTCGAGGCCCTTGGCGGAGCCGAAGACGACGCCGGTCAGACCGTCCTCGGCCTGGCTGCGGGAGGGCAGCGGGACGAGCAGATCGCGATGCCCGTCACCGTTGATGTCGTCCGGGTCCTTTGACCCCTTGCCACCGGAGGGAACCGGACGTGAGGCGCTCGGAGTCGACACCGGGTTGCCGTCCAGCGAAGGCGACTTGTCCGCCGTCGGTGCCCCCTCGCCGCACCCCGCCGCGAGCAGGGCAAGCGAGGCGCAGCACGCGAACGCGACGAGGGCGCGTGTGCCGGGGGCGGGGGTGCGGTCTCTCATGCACCCACCCCAGCACCGCGCCCTCGCGTATCTCCAGGGAGGACCTGTGATCGTTGCCCAGTCGTAGCGGGAGGGCCGCTCCCGCAGCGGAGACCTAGATGTCCCGGAACGTCTCGATCTGCGCGCCCACGGAGTTGAGCCGCTCGGCCAGCTCCTCGTAGCCGCGGTTGATCACGTACACGTTGCGCAGCACGGACGTGCCCTCGGCCGCCATCATCGCGAGCAGCACGACCACGGCGGGCCGCAGCGCGGGCGGGCACATCATCTCGGCGGCGCGCCAGCGGGTCGGGCCCTCCACAAGGACCCGGTGCGGGTCGAGGAGTTGGAGGCGCCCGCCGAGGCGGTTCAGGTCCGTGAGGTAGATCGCGCGGTTGTCGTAGACCCAGTCGTGGATCAGCGTCTTGCCCTGCGCCGCCGCCGCGATGGCCGCGAAGAAGGGGACGTTGTCGATGTTCAGGCCGGGGAACGGCATCGGGTGGATCTTGTCGATCGGCGCCTCCAGTTTGGAGGGCCGGACGGTGAGGTCGATCAGGCGCGTACGGCCGTTGTCGGCGAAGTACTCCGCCGTACGGTCGTGGTCGAGCCCCATCTCCTCAAGGACCGCGAGCTCGATCTCCAGGAACTCGATCGGGACGCGCTTCACGGTCAGTTCGGACTCCGTGACGACCGCCGCGGCGAGCAGGCTCATCGCCTCGACCGGGTCCTCGGACGGCGAGTAGTCGACGTCGACGTCGATGTTCTTCACGCCGTGCACGGTGAGGGTCGTCGTGCCGATGCCCTCGACCTTGACGCCGAGCGCCTCCAGGAAGAAGCACAGGTCCTGGACCATGTAGTTCGACGAGGCGTTGCGGATGACGGTCGTGCAGTCGCTGCGCGCCGCGGCGAGCAGCGCGTTCTCCGTCACGGTGTCGCCGCGCTCGGTCAGCACGATCGGGCGGTCCGGGACGACGTCACGCGCGACCTCCGCGTGGTAGAGCCCTTCGGTCGCGGCGATGTCGAGACCGAAGCGGCGCAGCGCGATCATGTGCGGCTCGATCGTGCGGGTGCCGAGGTCGCAACCGCCCGCGTACGGCAGCTTGAAGCGGTCCATGCGGTGCAGGAGCGGACCCAGGAACATGATGATCGAGCGGGTCCGGATCGCGGCCTCCGCGTCGATCGCGTCCATGTCGAGCTTGGCCGGCGGCACGATCTCCAGGTCGACCCCGTCGTTGATCCAACGGGTCCGGACGCCGATCGAGCCGAGCACCTCCAGGAGGCGGTAGACCTCCTCGATGCGCGCCACGCGGCGCAGCACCGTGCGTCCCTTGTTGAGCAGGGAGGCACAGAGCAGCGCCACGCAGGCGTTCTTGCTCGTCTTGACGTTGATCGACCCGGAGAGCCGACGGTTGCCGACCACGCGCAGATGCATGGGCCCCGCGTACCCGAGCGAAACGATTTCACTGTCGAGAGCCTCGCCGATACGGGCGATCATCTCAAGGCTGATGTTCTGGTTGCCCCGCTCGATGCGGTTCACGGCGCTCTGACTTGTGCTGAGCGCCTCGGCGAGCTGCGACTGCGTCCAGCCCCTGTGCTGACGGGCGTCGCGGATGAGCTTGCCGATACGTACGAGGTAATCGTCTGCCATGTTCCGCAGGTTATCTCAGATATGAGATGACGCACGCGCTGGGGTAGGCCATCCGGGAAACGACCGATTCGGTGCGGGAAACCACCGATTCGGTACGGAAGTTCCCCTACGTCGTTCGCGTACGCCACATGCCCGTGTCAGGTCAGCCGCATCCGCACGAGCCGTGCCGCCCACCGTGCACCGCGGCCTGCGCCGTGAGCCGCGGCCCGGCCGCCGCGCGCGTCACCCGGGCGGCCGCGGCGCGCCCGGCCGACGAGTCGGCGTCATGCACCACTGTGCCTCCGGTCAACGTCAGACGCACTTCGGAGGAGCTGATATCGGCCACCGGACACCGCGTCACATCGCGGTCGAGCAGCACCAGATCGGCCGACTTTCCCGTTTCCACCGACCCCGTCAGGTGGTCCATACGGAGCTGCCGCGCCGTGCCGAGGGTGTGCATGAGCAGGGCGGACGAGCGGCTCAGGCCCTCCTGCTCGCGGTACAGATCGCCCTCGCCCTCGTCCCCGAACCGGTCGACGGCGGTACGCACCTGGTTCCACACCTGCAGCGGATCGACAGGCCAGTCCGAGCCACCGGCGAGCCGCGCCCCGTGCCGCTCCAGGCTGCGTGCCGGGTACTGCCAACGGTGCCGCCCGGCACCGATGTAGGGCAGCAGGGCGTCCATGGTCCAGGTGTTGCGGGTGGCCCACTGGAGCTGCATGCAGGGGATGACGCCGAGGCGGGCGAAGCGGGGCAGGTCGGCGGGGTCGACGAGTTGGAGGTGGGCGGTGGTGTTGCGCAGGCCGCGCGCCCCGGTCGCGCGCAGGGCGTACGCGTACCCGTCGAGGGAGGTGCGCACCGCGCGGTCGCCGATGGCGTGCGCGTGCATCTGCCAGCCGTCCTCGTTGAAGGCGGCGGTGAGCCGGCCGTAGTCCGCCGCCGACACGTACAGGTCTCCGCGGTGGTCGGTGGGCCTGCCGTCCTTGTCGAGATAGGGCTTCAGGAGCGCCGCGGTCTGCGCCGGGTACTCGATGACCCCGTCGAGGAACACCTTGACGGTGCCGAAGCGAAGTCCTCGTACGCCGCCGAAGTCGCCGCGCAGCTTGCGCGCGAATTCCACGGCCGCCGCCGGGTCCTTGGCCAGGTCCGAGTCGATGCGCAGCGCGGGCACGACGCGCTGCGGCAGAGCGCCGCGTTCGGAGAGCGCCTGATAGACGCTCAGCTCGCCCTTGCCGACGACCGCTTCCATGAAGGTCGTGATCCCCGACGCGGCGGCCTCGGCGAAGATCCGCGCGGCGGCGGCCACGAGCTGCTCGCGGTCCGGCGCGGGGATGTGCCGGGTCACCAGGGGCTGCGCGTCGTCCTTGAGCACACCGCTGGGCTTGCCGTCCGGACCCTTGACGATCTTGCCGCCGGCCGGCTCCGGAGTCGAGGCGGTGATCCCCGCGATGTCCAGGCCGCGCCGGTTGACCCAGAGGTTGTGCCCGTCGCCGCCGATCAGGGCCACGGGCCGCCGGGTCGGCAGGGCGTCGAGCATCGAGTGGTGCGGCGCGGTTCCGTGCGGCAGCAGACCCACCGGGTTCCAGTCCTCCACCACGAGCCAGCCGTCGGGTTCCTGGTCGTTGGAGTCCTTGAGGAATTCGGTGAGCGTCTTGCGCAGCTCCTCGACGGTCTGCTCGGCCCCCGCAAGGGACGGCTTCAGCGAACGGTCGGCGGCGCCCATCGGATGGGCGTGCCCGTCGTGGATGCCGCTCATGAGGGTGCCGCCACGCCCGTCGACGACCTCGGTGTCCCGCCCGATGAAGCGCTTGAGGGCGGCGTCGCGCCCGACGGCGAGGATCTTCCCGTCCCGGCCGACGGCGACGGCCCGCGCGGGGGCGTGCCCCCGAGTGCCGCTGAACACACGGGCGTTGTGCACGACGAGGGCGGCGGACCGGCGGGGCGACGCGGCGGCCTCGGGCACGCCGGCGAGGGCGACGACGCCGGTGGCGCCGGCGGCGGCGAGGAGGGTACGGCGAGGGATGTGCGCGGACGGCATCGGGGCTCCTCGGGGCGATCAGATGGGAGGGCGGGAAAGATCCGCCGCGAGGCGGCGGCACGGACGAACCGTCGACCCGCACCCGGGACACTCCGCGAGTAACGCGTTAACCAAAACCCGCCCCCCACAACGGATTCCGTGGAGGCACTGCCCCCCGGCACCGGGAATCCGTAGGATGACCGCCGTGCCAGGGCCCACCCTCTCCGACATCGCCCGCGCAGCGGAGGTATCGACCGCGACGGTCTCGCACGCCCTGAACGGCACGGGCCGCCTCGGCGCCGCCACCCGCCGCAGAGTGCGGGAGACCGCCACCGCCCTCGGCTACGGGACCCGCCGCACCGCCCCGCGCACGCGGACGCTCGGCATCGCCGTGACCACGTTCCCCACCGCGTGGAACTACACGGAAGTCGCCTACTTCTCGCGCGCCGTCACCGCGGCCACCTCCGCCGCCCACGCACGTGGCTACGCCCTCACCACGCTGCCCGCCGACCGTGCCGCCGACGGCACCTGGCACAGCCTCGCCGTCGACGGCATGCTGATCGTCGACAGCCCGCGCGGCGACCCGATGGTGCACGCGCTGCGCGCCCGCGGCATCCCGCTCGTCTTCGACGGCGCCCCCGGCGACCCGCGCCCCGGCGACCGCTGGGTCGACAACGACCACGAGGCCACCACCCGCGAGGTCCTCGACCACCTCGCAGCGGCCGGCGCCCGCCGCGTCGCCCTGCAGTCCGGCCACGGCGACGAGCACTACGCGCGCGCGGTGACCGCGGCCTACGCCGGATGGTGCGCGGAGCACGGCGCCGACCCGCTGGTCGTGCCCTTCGACGAGACCGACGGCCAGGGGCGCGCGTTCGACGCGCTGTTGCGTGGCCCGGACCGCGCCGACGCCGTGTACGCGGCGTACGACCCGGGCGGCCGTCAGCTCCTGGCCGCCGCGGCCCGCCTCGGCCTGCGGGTCCCGGACGAGCTGCGGTTGGTGTGCGCGAGCGAGGACCCCGGGTACGCGGCGACACTCCCGCCCGTGACCACGGTGACCCTCGACCCGGAGCGGGCGGCGCGCGCCGCCGTCGGCCTCCTCGTCGACCTGATCGAGGGCGCCGCAGGGCCGGCGCCGGGCCCCGTCGTCGTACCGGCGGGCCTCCTGGTGCGTGACTCCTCGCGCGCTCAGCCGGCGGCCGGATAGTCGACGTACCCCTGAGGGCCGCCCTGGTAGTACGTGGCGGGGTCACCGGCGGCCAGTTCGCGGCCCAGGGCGAACCGGCTCACCAGGTCGGGGTTGGCGACGAAGTGCGTGGCGAAGGACACGGCGTCCGCGCCTCCCGCGCCGACGAGGGCGTTCGCGGAGTCCCTGTCGAAGCCGTTGTTCGCGATCAGCGGCCCGTCGAACCGCTTGCGGTAGCGCGCGAACGCCTCCGGGTCGGGGGTCTCCCCGGGCGCCGCGAGGTCGGGACCGCGCAGGTGGAGGTAGGCCAGCGGGCGGTCGTTCAGCGCCGCGACCAGCTCGTCGAAGTCGCCGAGCAGTTCCTCGTCGACGACGAAGCACTCGGTCGCCGCCATGTACGGCGAAAGCCGCACGCCCACCCGCCGCCCCTCCCACTCGGAGGTGACCGCGTCCACGACGTCCAGCAGCAGCTTCCGTCGCCCCGCGCGGTCACCGCCGTAGGCGTCGGCGCGGTGATTGAGGCGCGGGTTGAGGAACTGGGCGAAGAGGAACGCGCCGAGGGCGCCGATCTCGACCCCGTCGAACCCGGCACGCCGCGCGTTGGCCGCGGCGAGCCGGAACTCCTCCACGGTCGCCTCGATGTCGCCCACGGTCATCGCGCGCGGCGTGAGCGTCTCCTTGAACCCGCCGGGGGTGAAGGTCCTGGCGCGGGGGTCGATCGCCGAAGGCCCCGCGGGCAGGTCACCGCCGAGGTGGTCGGGGTGCGAGGCGGCCCCGGTGTGCCAGAGCTGCTGCACGATGCGGCCGCCGAGGGCGTGGACGACATCGGTGACCCGGCGCCATCCCGCGACCTGGGCCGCGCTGTGGACGCCGGGGACGTTCACGAACCCGACGGCGCGTTCGCTGACCCAGGTCCCCTCGGTGACGATGAGCCCGGCGCCGGCCCGCTGTCCGTAATAGGCGGCGTGCAGTGCGGTGGGGACGAGGCCGGGGTTGTCGGCGCGGGCCCGGGTGAGCGGGGCCATCACCACCCGGTTGGGCAGCCGGAGCTCGCCCAGGTCCGTGCCGTGCAGGAGCGGCTGGCCGAGGGTGGTGGGCAGGGTGGCGGTCATCGCGGTTCTCCTTCGTGGCGGCATGTGGCGTTACTGTCACGGCGGCTCTGGCGCCGGGGACACGAAGGTGACGGCGTACGACGGGGAAAGGTGACCGATGGACCGGCAGGAGATCCTCGCGGAACGCTTCGAGGCACACCGCGGCCATCTGCGCGGGCTCGCCTACCGCATGCTCGGCTCGCTCAGCGACGCCGACGACGCCGTGCAGGAGGCATGGCTGCGACTCAGCCGCACCGAGGCGGACGCCGACGCCGCCGAGATCGAGAACCTCACCGGCTGGCTCCGTACGGTCGTTTCCCGCCTCTGCCTGGACATGCTCAGGTCGGCCGCAGCACGCCATGAGCAGCCGGCGGGCGAGCACCTGCCCGACCGGATCCCGGAGCCCGGTGACGGCGGGGACCCGGAGGAGGAAGTGCTCCTCGCCGACTCGGTGGGCCGCGCGCTGCTCGTGGTCCTCGACACACTGGGGCCCGCCGAACGGGTCGCCTTCGTGCTGCACGACCTGTTCGCCGTGCCGTTCACGCAGATCGCCCCGATCGTGGAGCGCACCCCCGTCGCCGCCAAGAAGCTCGCGAGCCGTGCGCGCCGCAAGGTGCAGGCACCGCCCGAGACCCTCGCCGCACCCGGGCTCGCGGGGGACCGGCGCGTCGTCGAGGCGTTCCTCGCGGCGGCCCGCAGCGGCGACCTGGAAGAGCTGCTCACCGTCCTGGCCCCCGACGTGGTGCGCACCGCCGACCTCGCCGCGGTGCTGCGCGGCGCTCGGGCCGTGGCCGAGGAGACGGTGTTCCTGCGGCGCAGCGCCCGCTTCGCCGAGCCCGCGCTCGTCGACGGCTCGGTGGGCCTGGTCGTGGCCCCGTACGGACGACTGGTCCTCGCCCTGCTGATCAGGGTCGCGGACGGGCGGATCGCCGCGTACGAGGTGGTCGCGGATCCGGTGCGGCTGCGTGCGCTGGAGTTCTCCGTGCTCCCTTCGGCGGGCGGGCAGGCGGGCGCGCCTCGTCGTACGCGAGGGTGATGTACTAGAGTTATCTCGACATCGAGATATCTGCCGAGGCGCACCAGAAGCCGCCACTCGGTAAGGGTTACCTAACTAAGCCTTACCTTAGCGGATCGACGAGGAGTCGTGGCGGCAGGATGTGACGGAAACGCGCACAAAATTGAAGGAGACTGTCGTGTCGGCGAACAGCTTCGACGCCCGCAGCACGCTGCGCGTGGGCGACGAGTCGTACGAGATCTTCAAGCTGGACAAGGTTGAGGGCTCCGCGCGGCTGCCCTATAGCCTGAAGGTCCTCCTTGAGAACCTGCTCCGCACCGAGGACGGCGCGAACATCACCGCCGACCACATCCGTGCGATCGGCGGCTGGGACTCCCAGGCTCAGCCCTCGCAGGAGATCCAGTTCACGCCGGCCCGCGTGATCATGCAGGACTTCACCGGCGTGCCGTGCGTCGTCGACCTCGCCACCATGCGTGAGGCCGTCAAGGAGCTCGGCGGCGACGCGGACAAGGTCAACCCGCTCTCCCCGGCCGAGCTGGTCATCGACCACTCCGTCATCGCCGACAAGTTCGGCACGGCGGACGCGTTCGGCCAGAACGTCGAGCTGGAGTACGGCCGCAACAAGGAGCGCTACCAGTTCCTGCGCTGGGGCCAGACCGCCTTCGACGACTTCAAGGTCGTCCCGCCGGGCACCGGCATCGTCCACCAGGTGAACATCGAGAAGCTGGCCCGCACGGTCATGGTCCGTAACGGCCAGGCCTACCCCGACACCCTGGTCGGCACCGACTCGCACACCACCATGGTCAACGGCCTCGGCGTCCTCGGCTGGGGCGTCGGCGGCATCGAGGCCGAGGCCGCGATGCTCGGCCAGCCGGTCTCCATGCTCATCCCGCGCGTCGTCGGCTTCAAGCTGACCGGTGAGCTGCCCGCCGGCACCACCGCCACCGACCTGGTCCTCACGATCACCGAGATGCTGCGCAAGCACGGCGTCGTCGGCAAGTTCGTCGAGTTCTACGGCGAGGGCGTCGCCGCCACCTCGCTCGCCAACCGCGCCACCATCGGCAACATGTCGCCGGAGTTCGGCTCCACCGCCGCGATCTTCCCGATCGACGACGAGACGCTGAAGTACCTGCGTCTGACCGGCCGCGACGAGCAGCAGGTCGCGCTCGTCGAGGCGTACGCCAAGGAGCAGGGCCTCTGGCTCGACCCGGCCGCCGAGCCCGACTTCTCCGAGAAGCTGGAGCTCGACCTCTCCACGGTCGTCCCGTCGATCGCCGGACCGAAGCGTCCGCAGGACCGCATCGTCCTCGCCAACGCCTCGCAGCAGTTCGCCCAGGACGTGCGCAACTACGTCACGGACGACGAGGAGGCCGGCAAGGAGTCCTTCCCGGCGTCCGACGCCCCGGCCACCAGCAACGGCGTCCCGTCGAAGCCGACCACGGTCACCGCCCCCGACGGCTCGACCTACGAGATCGACCACGGCGCCGTCACCGTCGCCGCGATCACCTCCTGCACCAACACCTCGAACCCGTACGTGATGGTCGCCGCCGCGCTCGTCGCGAAGAAGGCCGTCGAGAAGGGCCTGACCCGCAAGCCGTGGGTCAAGACCACCCTCGCCCCGGGCTCCAAGGTCGTCACCGACTACTTCGACAAGGCGGGGCTCACCCCCTACCTCGACAAGGTCGGCTTCAACCTCGTCGGCTACGGCTGCACCACCTGCATCGGCAACTCGGGCCCGCTGCCCGAGGAGGTCTCCAAGGCGGTCAACGACGCCGACCTGGCCGTGACGTCCGTCCTCTCCGGCAACCGGAACTTCGAGGGCCGCATCAACCCCGACGTCAAGATGAACTACCTGGCGTCCCCGCCGCTGGTCGTCGCGTACGCCATCGCGGGCTCGATGAAGGTGGACATCACCCGGGACGCGCTCGGCGCCGACCAGGACGGCAACCCCGTCTACCTGAAGGACATCTGGCCCTCCGAGGCCGAGGTGAACGACGTCGTCGCCAACTCCATCGGCGAGGACATGTTCAACAAGTCCTACCAGGACGTCTTCGCGGGCGACGCCCAGTGGCAGGCCCTCTCCATCCCGACCGGCAACACCTTCGAGTGGGACCCGCAGTCGACCTACGTCCGTAAGCCCCCTTACTTCGAGGGCATGACGATGGAGACCACCCCGGTCTCCGACATCACGGGCGCCCGCGTCCTGGCCAAGCTGGGCGACTCGGTCACCACCGACCACATCTCCCCGGCCGGTGCGATCAAGGCCGACACCCCGGCCGGCAAGTACCTCACGGAGCACGGCGTCGAGCGTCGCGACTTCAACTCCTACGGCTCGCGCCGAGGCAACCACGAGGTCATGATCCGCGGCACGTTCGCCAACATCCGCCTGCGCAACCAGATCGCGCCGGGCACCGAGGGCGGCTTCACGCGTGACTTCACGAAGGAGGACGGCCCCGTCTCCTTCATCTACGACGCCTCGCAGAACTACCAGGCGGCCGGCACCCCGCTCGCGATCCTCGCGGGCAAGGAGTACGGCTCCGGTTCGTCCCGCGACTGGGCCGCCAAGGGCACCGCGCTCCTCGGCGTCAAGGCCGTCATCGCCGAGTCGTACGAGCGCATCCACCGCTCGAACCTCATCGGCATGGGCGTCCTGCCGCTCCAGTTCCCGGAGGGCCAGTCCGCCGCGACCCTCGGCCTCACCGGCGAGGAGTCCTTCTCCTTCACCGGCGTGACCGAGCTGAACGAGGGCCGCACGCCCCGCACCGTCAAGGTCACCACCGACACGGGCGTGGAGTTCGACGCGGTCGTCCGCATCGACACCCCCGGTGAGGCGGACTACTACCGCAACGGCGGCATCATGCAGTACGTGCTGCGCTCGCTGATCCGGAAGTAAACACCGCAGCAAGTAGGCCTCTTCGTAGGTCAGTTGGGCCCGCATCCCCCTTTCCGGGGGGTGCGGGCCCTACGCTTTGTAGGGCAAGGAGCGCGGCGGCGACGGGGGATTCTGTGGACGCTGGAGCAGTGGGCATCAAGGTGGCGTCCTCGGTCGTGGTGCCGTTGCTGAAGCGGCTGTTGCTGCCGCCGCCCAAGGCGCCGGGAGCCGAGTACTCCGAACGGCCCGTACGCATCAAGGGGTTGCTGTCCTTCGCCGGGGACCATCCCTCGCTCAGCAAGGACGACATGCACCGGCTCGCCCAGGAGCTGGTGCGCCGCGCGGTGCGGTCGGCGGGGCCGCACGAGCGGCCGATCGCGGACGACGAGCACGACGCCGTCGGGCAGGCCCTGACCCGTACGCTCTTCGCCCTCGGCGAGCTCGACATGGACGACGTGGGGGTCTTCAAGCTCGGGCCCGAAGGTCTGGCCGCCGCCCTTTCCCGCGAGGCCGGGCCCGAGACGCGCAGGCTGCTCACCCGCGACGCGGCGCTCTTCCACGACGTGCTCCTGCGCACGGCCTGCGTGCACCTCGTGCGGTTCTTCACCCAGCGGCCCGGATTCGCGGCCCGCGCCCAGCTCGAGGAGTTCCACGAACTGCGGCGGCAGAGCGAGCAGTTGGAGGTCATCCTGCGCCGTGTCTCGGGCGACGACTGGACGGCGGCGGACGCGCGCTTCGAGGAGAAGTACTCCGACTACGTCATCAACGAGCACGGCAACCTCACCCTCTACGGCGTCGACCTGCGCAAGACCGACCGCAAGGTGTGGCCCCTGGAGAGCGCCTATCTGAGCCTGCGGGCGGTCGCGACGGCCGCCGCGGACGACGAACCCGACCTGGACACCGAGGGGAGGGCGGCCGTGCTCGAGGAGAGCGTCGAGTCCGTCCTCGTCGGGCACCGCCGCGTACTCCTCCAGGGGGTCGCCGGCACGGGCAAGACGACCCTCGTCCAGTGGCTGGCCCTGACCACCGCGCGGCAGGACACGGTGCCGGGACATCTGCCACAGCTCCTCGGCCGCGTTCCGTTCGTCCTGCCGCTGCGCACCCTGGTCCGCGAGGGCACCGAACTGCCCCTGCCCGAGGACTTCCTGCGCCGCACGGGCTGCCCGCACGCGGGGAGCGAACCCGACGGCTGGACGGCGCGCGTGCTGCAGAACGGCCGCGGGCTCCTGCTCATCGACGGCCTCGACGAGATCCCCAAGGCCGACCGCGCACGCACCCGGGACTGGCTGCGCCGGCTCCTCGGCGCCTTCTCCGGCAACCTGTGGCTCGCCACCACCCGTCCCTCCGCGCTCGCCCCCGGCTGGCTGGAGCGCGAGGGCTTCCACGAGTTCACCCTGAACGCGCTGCGCCCCGACGATCTGCGGCGCTTCATCCAGCGGTGGCACACCGCGACGAAGGCCCGCGAAGGGGCGGGCGAGAAACTGATCGAGTCCCTGCGCACCCGGCCCGAACTGAGCAGGCTCGCCACCAACCCGCTCATGTGCAGCCTGATGTGCGCCCTGCACGAGGAACGCCACGGCTTCCTGCCCGAGGGGCGCGCCGCCCTCTACAAGGCCGCCCTGTCCATGCTGCTCGAACGGCGCGACAAGGAACGCGGCGTACGGCCCAAGATCAGCGAGGTGGACGCCACGCTCAGCGAGGAGGCCGCCTCCGAACCCCTCAAGCGCTTCGCGTACTGGCTGATCCGCAACGAACGCACCCAGATCGAGCGCCCGGACGCCGTGGACCTGGTCCGCAGGCTCCAGCCCCAGGTGCCGAGCCTGGCGCAGATGGGAGCGCCCGAGGACGCACTGCAGTACCTCATCGAGCGCACCGGCGTACTGCGTGAACCCGCCTCGGGCGCCGTCGACTTCATCCACCGCACCTTTCAGGATTATCTCGGGGCCAAGGCGGTGCTCGAAGAGCGGGACTTCGGCATCCTGGTGAAGAACGCCCATGCGGACGAGTGGGAGGACGTGGTGCAGATGGCCGTCGCGCACAGCGATCACAAGGGACGCGCCGATCTGCTCATCCGGCTCAGCGACCGCGCCCACCGCGAGAAGGACTCGACGGTCCAGGCCAGGCTGCGGCTGCTCGCCCTCGCGTCGCTCGAACAGGCCACCCGCCTCGACCCCGACGTGCGGCGGACCATCGAGACCGAGGCGGCGCGCATGGTCCCGCCGCGCAGCCTGCGCCAGGCCAGGGTCCTCGCCCGCACGGGGCCGCTGCTGCTCGGCCTGCTGCCCAGGGCGCGCGACCTGGACGGCGACGAGGAGCTCGCCACCGTCCACGCGATCTGCCAGATCGGCGGGGACGCCGCCATCCCGCGCCTGCGGGAGTTCCTCGACACCCGCCAGCCCGTGGTGCGGGCCCAACTCCTGGGCCACTGGGACCGGTTCGAGACCGGTGTGTACGCCGACGAGATCCTCCGGCCGCTCCTCACCGCGGACCCCTCGCAGCCCGTCACCGTCCGTTCGAGCGCCGAGCTCGACGCCCTCGCGACGCTGCCCGGCTGCGAACGCGTCGGCATCCACGGCGACTTCGCCCCTGAGGCCGTACGCGCGGCGCTCGACCCGCGGCGCCTTCGCGAGCTCCGGCTGCGGGGTGCGCTGCAGCTGCAGGACGCCGGCCTGCTCGCGGACTTCCCCGCGCTGGAGAGCCTCACCCTGCAGGGCTGCCGCAACCTCAGGGAGCCCGCGCCGCTCACCCGGCTGCCCCAGCTGCACACCCTCGTCCTCGAGGACCTCCCGCAGTTCGAGCCGCTGTCCAAGCTCGCGGAGTGCCCGCGGCTCAGCGCCCTGCACCTGGGGCTGCAGGTGCCCTGGCGCGGCCTCGACGACCTGTCCCGCCTCACTGACCTGCGCGTCCTCGCGCTGCCGATGGGCACGGTCGAGCTGACGCAGATCGACAACTTCCAGGCACTGGAGGAGCTGCGCCTCCACGAAGCGGGCGAGCGTCTGCTGCCGGACGGCTGGGGCGCCCTGCTCGCCCGCCTGCCCGAGCTGCGCACGCTGACCCTCTCTCCGGAGCAGCTGAGCACGCTGCTCTTCGATCCCAGGGCGCAGGTCTCGCAGATCACCCATCTCTACGTGTACGCCAAGCCGGGTGCGCCCGTGTCGTTGCGGCGCATCGCCCGGAGGCTGCCGGGACTTGTGGAAATCCATCTCACCCAGGGCTCCGACATCGATCTCTCGCACCTGGCAGGACTGTCCGGGCTGCGGCGGGTCAGGCTCGCGTACCCGGGTGAGGTACGGGCGGCGGTGAATCTTCCGGACCGGGTGGATCTGGAGATTTACCCGCAGCCCTGAACGAAAGGGGGGTAAGTTCCACTGTTCCGAGGGGAGTTGGAGCAACAGTCAGCGGCTGGTCACCGGGGGAGCGCCGCGCCTCGCCCCGGTGGTGGCCGAAGGCTCCCAGGGGGAAGCAGGAAGTCGTCGGATGGGCAAGCCGCAAACGCCACTGCTGTACGGTCGCGATCCACTGGTGGGCTCACTCATCCCGTCGCTCACGGGTCTGGCGTACGACGAACGGGCGCGCAGGAAACGGGAGTTCGGGGACGATGTGCCCGTCGTGCTGCTCACCGGGCAGCACGGACTCGGCCGCAGCGCCGTCCTCGACGGTCTCGCGCGGAACTACCACAAGCGGCTCCCGCTGGCCCATGTGCGGGCCGTGGTGCCGGGGACGCCCGCCGCCGTGCCCGTCGCCCCGGCGCAGGACGGGGACGTGCCCGCCGCGCCCGCCGCCGACTTCGTCCAGGTGCTCGAGCGGATCGTGTGCGCGCTGGCACCCGGGACCGGACTGTTCCCCGTCCTGTTGCCCGGCCTGTTCGCGGTCTCCGGCTGGTCCCTGGACGACGCGGACGGGCGGGACGCCGTGTGCGCCCGCCACGCCCGGCTCCTGATCGCCTGCGGCCTCATCACCGGGGGCGAGCGGGACGTGGCGCGGCAGTGGTCGGAGCGGGTCGGGGCCTCCGTCGCCGAGGCGAAGAGCGCGGCCGACGTCGGCGTGGAGGTGGCGGACGACGACGGTTCGCTGCCGGTCACCGCGGCGATACTGCGTGAACTCCAGTCCCTGCGGGGGCTCGGACCCGCCCGGAACTGGTACGGGCGGCGGCACACCCCACCGGACGGCGCCACCGGGAAAACCGACGCCCTCCTGGAGATCGGCCGGCGCTTCCACGCGGGCGGCGACTACCGCGGCGCCGTCGAGAAGACCCTGATGGCCGCCTTCCTTGAAGAAGTCGCCGCCGCCTACGGCCTGGTGCGGCACATGAACCGCGAACCCTGGCCACTGATCCTCATCGACGAGGCGCACGCCCCCGCCGGGCAGCGCTTCCTGAACCTGCTCCTCAAGCACCGGGCCAACGCGCAGCGGCCCCACCGCGACCGGATCACCGTCGTCGCCACCCGTCTCGGTGATCTGCCGCACGAGGAAGCACCGCAGGCGGTGCGCCGCGAACTGAGCGACCTGCTGCCCGCCGCGGGCGGCGCCCGGCGCAAGCAGGCGGCCACCATCTGGCAACGCACCGGACACGATCCCTCCGCCGGACTGCTCGTCGTGCCGCTCACGCCGCTGAGCAGGGACGACGTCCTGTCGATGCTCGACCGTGCGTCCGTACGGCTGCTCCACCCGCACCTGGCGTCCGCGCTGCACTCGCTGACCGGAGGGCACCCGGCGGCCAGCACCGTGCTGTGCGACGCCGTGGTGCACGCGGCCAGGCAGAACCGCGCGGTGGCCCCCAAGGACCTGCTCGACCTGCCGACCCCGCAGGGGCGCCCCGTCACCCAGGTGCTCCTGGAGGACCTGCTGCCCGACCGGCGCCAGCGCGACCGGCTCCTCGTGCTGTGCCTGGCGCGGGACAACGCGACCGCGGAGGCACTCGCCGAGGATCTGCGTCTGGACGGGCCCGAGCAACTGCCCGCCAACGCGGCGGCGCAGTATCTGGTGGAGCGGCAGTGGCAGCAGTCCGTGCCCGTCGACGCACCGCTGGTCGAGAGCAAGCTCCTGCAGTCGCTCCTCGTCCACGAGGCGCGCCGCACCTCGCCCCCCTCCGACGACCCGCACAGCTGGTACGAGATCCACCGCTTCCTGCATGTGCACCACGTGCAGCGCTCCGACACCGAGGACTCCGGGGAAGCGGACGCGCTGCGGCACAGCCTGGCCGCCGGGAACGCGGCACAGGTCGTGGACATGCTCGCGGACGAGTTCGGCGCGGAGGAGGCGGAGCAGAGCGTCCAGCACTGGCTGTTCTGCCTGCGGCACTGCGCCACCGCTCCGACACCCCCGGTCAAACGTCCCGGGTCGGACGCGAACTCCCCTGAAGATCAAGGCGGTTGGAGCGACCACCGGGTGGAGATCGCCCTCGGTGAGCACGCGGCCCGCTACACCCACCTCGACGAGGCGGGCCGCAGCATCAACCGGCTCCTGCACGCCCTGTGGTACCTGTCCGAGCCGTACGCCGACGCGGCGATCGACCCGGACGCCGAAACCCTGTGCCAGGCGGTGGGCGACGAACTCGGGTTCCTCTGCCGGCGCCACCCCACCTGGTACGCAGCCCTCGGCAGGGCCGCCCGCGACTGGCCGGTGGCCGCCCGCAAACGGCAGGTCCTGCCCGTCCCCGCCAGTGAGGGGTCATGATGTTCAACCACCCGCCCAAGGAGTGGGGCCCCCTCGAATGGCTCGTGGCCGTGGTGGTGGTCGCCGCCCTGATCGCCGGCCTGGTCACCTGGACCGGCTCGCGTCCCGGTCCGTGCGGGGACGGCCTGGAGGAGATCGCCGGGGAGTGCATCGGGGTCACCGACGAGGCCTTCGACGCCGACGACAGGACCGAGAGCCTCCTCGAGGCCGTGGCCGAGGAGAACGCCCGCGTCGAGCAGGACTGGGAGAACCCGCCGGGCGACGGCGCCCGCATTCCCTACGTACGCATCGCCCTGATGATGCCCTTCACCTCCGATGCCTCCAGCGCGATGACCGGCGACATGATCCGGCGGGCCCTCGCGGGCGCCCACGCGGCACAGCTGCAGGCGAACAGTGCCAGCGGGCCGCACTATCAGCTGCTCTTCGCCCCCGACGGCAAACACCTCAGTGAGTGGGAGCCCGTCGTCGACCGGCTCGCCGAGATGACGCGGGACACCGAAGCCCCGCTGGTCGGCGTCACCGGCATACCGAGCAGCACGACGGAGACCCGCGAGGCGGTCGCCGAGCTCACGAAACGCGGTATCCCCACGGTCGGCCCGGTCATCACCGCCGCCTCCATGAACTTCAGGTACTTCTTCAAGACGTCGCCCAACAACCAGCAGTTCGTCACCGCCCTGTCCCACTACCTCGACCGCTACCCGCAGAAGAAGAAGGGCCTGCTGCTCTGGGACAGCCGCGAGGGCGACGTGTACTCCAAGAACCTGCGCCAGATCTTCGAGCGGCACTTCGGCAAGGACTACGACCTGAAGAACCACAACTCCCACTACATCGGCTCGTCCGGCAAGGACCAGGGAGTCCCGCAGCGGTTCGCCGACGCCGTGGCGAGGATCTGCCGCGACAAGGCGGACACCGTCTTCTTCGCGGGGCGCGACCAGGATCTGCCCGCCTTCATCAACCGCCTAGCCAACGAAGGCGGTTGCACCCGCAGCGGCAAGCTGCGCATCCTCAAGGTCGGCATCGGCCTCGAACCGACGCTCACCTCCGCCGACATCGAACGCAGCCTGCGCAGGGCCAACGCCACGATCGTCGACGCCTCGGCCTACGACCCCGACTGGGCGGACGACCCCGGCGGCGCGCCCTCGGGTTTCTCCCCGTTCCAGGCGCGCTTCAACACGATCGACAACGAACACAAGCTGGGGGACAAGGCGTTGGAGGACGGGTACGCGGCCATGTACTACGACGGCTTCGCTCTCCTCGTGTCCGCCGTCGACCGGACGTACAGCGAGATCAGCGAGGAGGACAAGAAGACACCCGCGCACCGTCTTCCCTCCACCAAGGACGTCTACAGCACGCTCACCCAGTCGACCCTCAGCGGCGACACCTGCACCGGCTGTCTCGTCGGGGCCGGTGGCACCTACGGATTCACCGGGCCGGGCGAGAACGATCAGTGGGCCGTCTGCAAGCCCGTCCCGATCATCGAGTTCCCCTCGGTGGCCCGCTCCGACGACAAGAAGAAGCTGCCGCTGTACCGGACCTACCGAGGGGACAAGGAGAAGAGCTGCCCGTCATGAGCGGCGGGCCGCCCGCGATCAGGCGGGGAAGCCGCCGTACGGCACCGTGATGAGCTCCATGGCGTGCCGCGAGGGGTCCAGGAAGTACACGCCACGGCCGCCGTCATTGGTGTTGATCTCACCCGGCAGCTTCTGCTGCGGATCGGCCCAGTGCTCGATGCCGCGTGCGCTGATCTTCTCGTACGCCGCCTCGAACTCCGGCTCGGAGACCAGGAAGGCGTAGTGCTGCGGGGTGATCTTGTCCGCGGGGATCGTGGCGAAGTCCAGGGTGACGGAGTTGCTCAGTTGCACCGCGATGAACGGGCCCCACTCCGCGGTGATCTCAAGGCCCAGCAGGTCCGCGAAGAACTCGGCGGACTCCCGGTTGTCCCGGGCGTGGATGATCGTGTGATTCAGCTCTACCGACAAGGAATGCCTCCAGAAGGCATCTCCCGACACCTCCATGCCTCACCCAGCCGGTGACCGACACGCGATGTCGCCGTGGATCTTAGGCACGGCGACAACGCGCTGTCGAGCTATTTCCGAGCTATCTCCCGCGCGATCCTGCTCTCTCGCTACCGGGAGATCACCCTTCCTCCCAGCTGACACTGCCGACGCCCGTGCCACCGAAGCAGCGCGCGCTCGACACGTCGGACTCGCCGGGCTTCAGCGTCTTCCAGGCACCGCGGGCGTCCGGCCATCCCCCGCAGACCACCTTGACGCGGAAGGCCGTCACGACGGTGGTGTTGTTCTTGCAGTGCGCGTGACCCCAGTAGCCGTCGGTGTCTGTGCTGCACGTGAGGGCCATGACGGTCACCGCCGGTTCCCGCGGCGCCGCCGCCGCTCCCGGCATGACCGCGAACACCGGCAGCGTCACCGCCGCCATGGCCGCGAGCTTGAGCGTGAGCCCGGTGAGGCGAGGCTTGTTCATACGGGGAACTCCTTCTTGGTCCGCGGCGCGGTGCACGGGAAGCGCACCGCCGTCCGCACACCTGTGATGCTTTCGGGCGGCCCTGTCATGCCGCTCACTTGACGGTCACTCGACACTCACTCCACGCACTGGAATCATGACGCAACGTGACTGGGGTGAGGATCGCGGAGTTCGAGTACAGGCTTCTGGGGCCGCTCGAAGTGCTGTACGACGGCAGGCCCGTGGCGATGCGCGCGGCCAAACAGCGCGCCCTGCTGGCCGCGCTCCTCGTGGACGCCAACAAGGTCGTCACCACCGACACTTTGATCGACAGACTGTGGGACGACCCCCCGGACGGCGCCCGCAACGCCCTGCAGAATTACGTCCTGCGGCTGCGCCGCACCCTGGGCGGCCCGTCCGGCGGACCGATCCGAACCTGCGCGGACGGCTACCGCATCGACGTGCCCGAAGAGGCCGTGGACCTGCACCGGTTCGACGCCTTGGTCACCCGGGCCCGGTCCGCGGCCGCGGCGCGGGCGGCGGAGCGCGCCTCGGCGCTCCTGGGCGAGGCGCTCGCGCTCTGGCGCGGTGAGGCGTTCTCGGACGTCCCGTCCGAGCGGCTGCGCCGCGAGATCGCGCCCGCGCTCAACGAACGACGTCTCGGCGCCCTCGAGTTCCGCACCGACGCCGATTTCCGTCTCGGGCGGCACGCGGACGTGCTGCCGCGGCTGCGTGAACTCACCGCCGCCCACCCGCTGCAGGAGCGCTTCTGGGCCCAACGCATGCTGGCCCTCTACCGCTCGGGCCGACAGGGCGAAGCCCTGGAGTGCTACCGCACCGTCAGCGCGCTCCTCCTCGACGAACTGGGCGTCGACCCGGGCGCGGAGCTGTCCCAACTGCATCGGCGGGTGCTCACCGCCGACCCGACCCTGACCGAGCCCGCGGCACCGGACGGCCCACGGGCGAAGGGGAACCTGCCCGCCGAGACGACGACGTTCATCGGCCGCGAGAGCATGCTCCGCACCACGCGAAGACTGCTGGAAAGCGCCCGTCTCGTCACGCTCACCGGTCCCGGCGGAGTCGGCAAGACACGCCTCGCGCTGCGCGCGGCAGCCGAGGCATCCTGGGCGTTCCCGCACGGCGCGTGGCTCGCCGACCTCGCACCCCTCACCGAGCCCCGGCTCCTGGACCGTGCGGTCGCCGACGCACTCGGCATCCCCGACCAGTCCTCGCGGCACGGCACGGAGGTGCTCGTCGAGCACCTCCGGGAGCGGCGGCTGCTGTTGGTCCTCGACAACTGCGAGCACGTCGCCGAGTCGGCAGGACACCTCGTCGGTACGCTGCTGCGCTCGGCGCCGGGCCTGCGGGTCCTGGCCACGAGCCGCCAGGGACTGCGGGTCGCGGGGGAGTATCTGCTGCCCGTACCGCCGCTGGCCGTCCCCCAGGGCCGTGGCTCGCCACCGGCGCTGACGCGCAGTGAGGCCGTGCGGCTGCTCGCCGACCGTGCCGATGCCTGCGCCCCGCACTTCCGGATCACCGCGGGCAACCAGGAGGCGGTGGGCCGCCTGTGCCGTCGCCTGGACGGCATCCCCCTGGCGATCGAACTGGCAGCGGTGCGCCTCGGCACGCTCTCGGCCCAGGAGATCCTGGAGCGCCTGGACGACCGGTTCCGGCTGCTCTCCGGCAGTGGGGCGCCCACGGGACCCCGGCACCAGCGCACCCTGCGTGGCGTCGTCGACTGGAGCCACGACCTGTGCGACGCACGGGAACGGAGCCTGTGGGCGGGGGTGTCGGTGTTCGCGGGCGGCTTCGACCTCGCGGCGGCCGAGGCGGTGTGTCCGGGCGAGGACACCGCCCGCGAGGACATCGTGGACGTCCTTGCCGCCCTGGCGCACAAGTCGCTGCTCACCGTCGACACCACCGGCCCCCGGGCGAGATACCGCATGCTGGAGACCTTGCGCCAGTACGGCCAGGACAGGCTCCGTGAGCTCGGCAGGGACATCGAGCTGCGCCGCCGCCACTGCGCGTACTACACCGACATGACCGCGCGGGCGGCGGCGAGATGGTGCGGGCCCGACGAGGTCCCATGGCTGTCCCGGTTGCGCCTGGAGTCGCCGAACCTCCGGGCGGCGCTGGACTTCTGCGTCACGGGAAAGGGCGACGCGACGGCGGGCCTCGCCATCGCCGCCAGCCTCACCCGTACGCGGTACTGGTTCTTCAGCAGCTCACTGGGAGAGGGCAGGCACTGGCTGACCCGCGCCCTCGACCTCGCCCCGCAGGCCCCCGCCCCGCTGCGGATCGGCTGCCTGACGCTCACCGCCTGGATCGCCCTGTGCCAGGGGGACCAGTCGGCCGCCCAGCGTTTCCTGGCCGATGCCGCGCGGCTCGGCGCGGACAGCACCGACGACGCGGCACGGGGCGTGCTCGCCTACATGGAAGGCGTCTTCGCCTTCCTCATCCACGGGGACGCACGGTCCGTCCCGCTCCTGGCGCAGGCCAGGGAAGGGTTCCGGTCCCGCGGTCAGGTGGGCGACGCCCATATGGCCACCATGCTCTGGGCCATGGCGACGGCCTTCCTCGGTGAGCGCGAGCCCGCCCTGGCGGCCGGGCGGGAGTACGTGAGCGAGGCCGAGGCCCATGGCGCCGGCTGGGCCCACTCCTGGGGACTGTGGGGCATGGGACTCGCGGAGTTCCGGCACGGCGACGCGCACCGGGCGACGGGCCTCCTGCGTGACTCGCTGCGCAAGCAGCGGGCCATCGGCGACCGCTGGGGAACCGTGTGGGGCATCGAGGCCATGTCCTGGGCGGTGGCCGCCACCGGGGATCACGGCCGCGCCGCCCGGCTGATGGGGGCGGCGGCCCGGCTTCTGAGGACGACGGGCGTCGCGCTGGCGGGCCTGCGTCCGCTGCACGACGTACACACCGAGGTCGCACACCGCCTCCGCGACGCTCTGGGCGAGCGGGCCTACGCGGCGGCCTTCGCGGAAGGAGAGGCGACCCGCGACCCCCTGCGGCTGGCGCTGGGCGGGACGGGGGCCCGGTGAGTCAGCGCCGTGCGTTCCCGTCCCGGGAGAGGGCCAGGAAGGCGGTCCAGGCATCCGGGGCCACGGTGAAGTGGGGGCCTTCGGGGTTCTTGGAGTCGCGGATGTGGATGGCGGTGGGGTGGGCGGCGACTTCGAGGCACTCGCCGCCTTCGCTGCCGCTGTAGCTGGACTTGCGCCAGGCGTACGCGACTTCGAGGCAGGCGCCGCCTTCGTCGCTGCTATAGCTGGACTTGAACCACTCAAGCGCTGTGCTGTCGCTCATTGCTCTCCTAGCATTCGGTCCAACAGGCCCTTAGTGTCCTCGGTGTTGAGGGCCTGCGTTCGCAGCATCGCATACTTCTGGTTGAGGATCGCCACCTCGTTTGCATCGATGATCAGCTGGCTTCCACGAACCGTCTCGGTGTAGGCGAGTCTCTGATGCTCGGGGGTTTCCAGCAGGATGAACGGGCCCGAAAGTCCCGCGTGGGAGGTGCGACCCAGCGGCAAGATCTGCAACCAGAGGCCCGGTAGTTCTGCGTACTCACGCAGGTGGCGCACCTGCCCGGCGTAGACCTTGTGGCCCCCTAGCTGGTCACGCAGTGCGGCCTCCCAGATCACGAAGCTGATCATCGGCGGCTGCTTGAGATGCAGGATGTCCCGCCGCTCGATGCGCTTGGCGACGAGCTGTTCGATCTCGTCCTCGTCGTACACCGGGACGCGACTGCGGAAGATTGCTCGTGCGTACGCCTCCGTCTGGAGCAGGCCGGGCACCAGCAGGCTCTCGTACCACGAGATCGCAATAGCCTCCCGCTCACAGTCCAGATACTCCTCCGCCCACCGAGGAACCAGATCCACCTCCGGCATATTGTCGACGGCGGTCTCCAACGTCCTGTGCGTGCCCAGGAGTTCATCCAGCTGCACCGCCAGATCCATCTTCAGCGGCCGCCGCCCTTGCTCGATGGACGCGATCTGCTCCTCGCCGACGACGAACCGCTCGCCCAGGGACTTCTGTGTGTACCCGGCGGCCTCGCGGTGGACGGCGAGCAGCGCACCCACCATTCGCATCGCCGAGGCATTCCTCCGTGACCGTCGCTTAGGGCTGCTCATGTGGTCCAACTCCCCACTAGTGTCCGTGCGTTCACGCGGGGGACCCGTACAACGCAGCCGTACGACCTCACGTACTGCACCATCATGACCACGGAGTGTGACCCTCGTCACGTGAATGACGAAACTCCACTCCCGTCCCGGCGGGACCCCCGAGAACGCTTCTACCGGCGCGAACGCCAGTCCGTACCCGCCGCCCGCGCCTTCGCGCGCGCCGCGCTCGTCGGCTGGGGAATCCGCGCGAGGGCGGACGAGATCACTCTCTGCGTCAGCGAGTTGGCGACGAACGCCCTGCTGCACGGCGTACCGCCCGGACGCGGGTTCCGGCTCCGCCTCCAGCGCGAAGGCGACGTACTCCGCGTCGAGGTGCACGACAGCGGCGGCGGATGGCCCCGCCCGGAATCCGGTGGCGACGGTGATGCGGAGTCGGGGCGCGGTCTGCTGCTGGTGGCGGCCCTGGCCGACCAGTGGGGAGTCATGGAGCGCGACCCCGGAAAGACCGTCTGGTGCGAGTTCACCGACAAGCAAAGGGGCGGGAGTGACCTCGCCACTCCCGCCCCAGTGCTGCTACCCGGTCATCCCGCCGAAGCGGATCAGCTCAGGAGCTCGACCTCCGCGAGCGTCGCGGACCCGTCCGGCACGAGCCGGTAGTGCGCGTACGTCCCCGGATCGTCGACCGTGAACACCCGGGTCTGCTGGTCCCAGGCGAAGGACTCGCCGGAGCGCTTGTCCAGCTCCTTCCACTTCTCGCCGTCGGTGGAGCCCTGAAGGACCCAGCCGTCCGGCGCCTTGGTCTTGTCGGTCGACGACGTGAGGGTGTACTGCACGGCCTTCGTCTCCTTGGTGACCGGGAGGTCGACGGCCGCGTCGGACGTCGCGTCCGTGGCCGAGGAGTTGTCGAAGAGCGCGCCGTCACCCTTGATGGCGTCACCGCGCGGCGACGGCACCTTGTCGTCCTGCGTGACCGACGTCGGCTGGGCGTTCTTGCCCGTGCCCCACGAGGAGGGCTTCGGGCCCATGTCGAACTCCAGGACGCCGCCGCGTGCGATCTCCTTGTGGGGGAGCGCCGTGGAGGTCCACTTCTTGCCGTTGACCTTCAGGCCCTGGACGTACACGTTCTTCGCGCTGTTCTTGGGCGCCTTGACGACCAGGTCGCGGCCGTTGTCCAGGTGCACGGTCATCTTGGTGAACTGCGGCGAGCCGATCGCGTACTCGCCGCTGCCCATGACCAGCGGATAGAAGCCGAGCGAGGAGAAGAGGTACCAGGCCGACTGCTCGCCGTTGTCCTCGTCGCCGTGGTAGCCCTGCCCGATCTCGCTGCCGGTGTAGAGGCGGGAGAGGACCTCGCGGACCTTCTCCTGCGTCTTGGACGGCTCACCGGCCGCGTCGTACATGTAGGCGGCGTGGTGGGCGACCTGGTTGGAGTGCCCGTACATGCCCATGCGTACGTCCCGTGCCTCGGTCATCTCGTGGATGACGCCTCCGTAGGAGCCCGCGAACTCCGCGGAGCCCGTCTCCGGAGTGGCGAAGTACGTGTCGAGCTTGTCGCCGAGGCCCTTGCGGCCGCCGTAGAGGTTGGCGAGGCCGCGCGAGTCCTGCGGGGCGGTGAAGGCGTAGCCCCAGGCGTTCGTCTCCGTGTAGTCGTGACCCCACACGCGCGGGTCGAACTTGTCGGAGGGGACGCGCCAGTCACCCTTCTTGTCCTTGCCCTGGAAGAAGCCCGGCGCGGTGCCTCCGCCCGCCGCCTTGTCGTCGAAGAGGTGCACGTAGTCGCGGGCGCGGTTGAGGAAGTACTCCGATTCCTCCTTGTAGCGCTTCTCGCCCGTCTTCTTGTAGAGGGCCTCGCCCATGCGGGAGATGCCGTAGTCGTTGACGTAGCCCTCGAGCGCCCAGGACAGGCCCTCGTGGGTCTCGCTGGAGGTGTAGCCGAGGAAGGGCGATGTCTCCATGCCCTTGCGGCCGACGCCCTTGCTCGGCGGCACGACCGTCGCGTTCTTCAGGGCCGCGTCGTACGCGTCCTTCGCGTCGAAGTCCACGCCCTTGACGTAGGCGTCGGCGAACGCCACGTCCGACGAGGTGCCCGTCATCAGGTCCGCGTAGCCGGGCGACGACCAACGGGACGTCCAGCCGCCGTCCTTGTACTGCTGCACGAAGCCGTCGACCAGTTCACCCGCCTTCTTCGGCGTGAGGAGCGAGTAGGCGGGCCAGGTCGTGCGATACGTGTCCCAGAAGCCGTTGTTGACGTACGGCTTGCCGTCGACGATCTTCGCGCCGGTGTGCGTCGGGGTGTCGGGACCCGTCTGCGGCGAGAAGGGCGACGCGTACTGGTACTTCGACTTGCCGTCCGCCGTGGTGACCTTCTCGAAGCCCGAGTTCGGGTAGAGGTAGAGGCGGTAGAGGGAGGAGTAGAGGCTGGTCCGCTGGCCCTCGCTCGCGCCCTGGACCTCCACCTTGCCGAGGATGTCGTCCCAGCTCTTCTGCGCGCGGTTCTTCACGCGCTCGAAGGACATGCCGGACGGGATCTCGCTGTTCAGGTTGGCCTTGGCCTGGTCGAGGCTGATGAGCGAGGTCGCGAGGCGCAGGTTGACCGTGCGGTCCTTGCCGGCCTTGAAGCGCAGATAGCCGGTGACGTCACCGCCGCCTCCGCCGTCGAGCTTGCCGCCCGCGGTGACGGGTGCGTCGAAGGTGCCGTACACGAAGAGACGCGTGGCGCCGGTGGAGAGCCCGGACTTCACGTCCGAGAAGCCGCTGACGATGCCCTTCTCCTCGTCGAGGGTGAGGCCGCCCTTCTCCGAGACGTTGTCGAAGATGACGCTCGCGTCGTCACCGGGATAGGTGAACTTCATCATCGCCGCGTGATCGGTCGGGGCCATCTCGGCCTTCAGACCGTTCTCGAAGGTCACGCCGTAGTAGTGCGGGCGTGCCGTCTCCTTTTCGTGCTTGAAGGGCAGCGCGCGCTTGGTCCTGGACGCGGACGGGGTGTCCTTGTCGACCGACGGCATCATCTGGAAGGTCTGCCGGTCACCCATCCAGGGGCTCGGCTCGTGGCTCGCGCTGAACGCCTGGATCGTCGGCAGGTTGTCCGCGTTGTTGCCGCGCGCGTAGTCGTAGAGCCAGCTCAGGGACCCCGCGTTGGTGACGGGCGTCCAGAAGTTGAAGCCGTGCGGCACGGCCGTCGCGGGGAAGGTGTTGCCGCGCGAGAAACCGCCGCTGGAGTTCGTGCCGCGGGTGGTGTCCGCGTAGTCCGAGGGGTGGGCCTTCGGCTTGGCCGGGGCCTTCTCCTTCAGGGAGACGTCGTCCACCCAGCCACGGAACTTCGCCGGGCCCTTGGGCGAGTCGTACGCCACGAGCACCCGGTCGACGGTCTTGCCGCGCGCGACCTGCCCGATCCGCGACGCCACGTTGTTCCACTGATTGACGTAGAGGCTCTTCGCGGCACCCTGGCCCTGCGGGGAGAGCGCGAAACCGTTCTGGTCCACGGCCTTGAGGTCACTCAGATAGGTGCCGTCGGTGAAGGCCAGGTCCACCGACACGTTCGTGGCGTCGTAGTCGAGGTCGCCCTCCGCCATGGACGGGAAGATCCGGTAGGAGAGCTCGGTGTCCCGGCGCACCGAGACGTTCACGTCGAAGACCTTGTTGTACGAGTAGCCGCGGCCGTCCACCTTGTGGGTGCCCGCGTAACGCAGCGCGCGCTTGCCGGTGAACCCGGCGCCCGACTTCGCGGTGGGGGAACCGCTGGGGCCGCGGTCCACGAGGGAGAGCATGTCCTCGGGGACGGGCGACTCGGTGCCGCCGACGGAGAGCTGGACGTCGGAGAGCTGCAGGGCGTCGGACGCGCCGTTGTTGGCGGTGACCTCCAGGCGGTAGTGGGCGTACGCCGTGCCGTTCTCGAAGTCGTACTTCTTGGTCTGGTGACGCTTGTCGAACGCCTCGCCCTTACGGGTGTCGAGGGTCTTCCAGTCCTTGCCGTCCGTGGAGCCCTGCAGGGTCCAGTCCTTGGGGTCGCGCTCGTCGTGGTCGTTCGCCGACGTCAGCGCGTACGTCACGGCCTTGGCGGGCTCGTCCAGGTCGAACTCGACCCAGCCGGTGGCCGCGAAGGTGAGCCACTTGCTGGTGGGCTCACCGTCGATCAGGTTCTCCTTGACCTCGCCGCTGCCGGAGTTCTCACCGCTGGCGCGGACCTCCGTGACGTGGTCGTTCACACTTCCGGGTATACCCGCACTGAACGCGCCGTTGACGCCGGCGGTCCGCTTCTTGCCGTCAGGGCCGGTGTCCACGGTGTTCAGCCAGTCGGGCTGGGCGTCACCCTCCTCGAACGAAGAGACGAACTCCCGCGCGGCCTTGGGCGGTTTCTCCGGTTTGGCCACCGCCGCGCCCTGCGAGGTCGCGACGAGCGTGAACGCGGCCGCTCCGAGGACCGCGGCCGAACGATGGTGTCTGAAGCGAGGTCTGCGTGATCTGTGCGGCATCCCCGGAACCCTCCCTGCGAGTTGGACAACGTTGTCAAGTCGCTGCTCAGGGTCCAGTAGGGCGGCAAGTGGTGGGTGGTGTCAAGGCTGTTGGAGGCGTCGGGGGAGCCGGGCGGGGCGACGGGGCCGAGGGGAAAGTCCAAGGGGACCCGGGAGAAAGTCCAATGAGGTGCGAGTGAGTGCCGTGGAAGATCAATGCGGGGGAGCGGCGGCGGGTCCCGGACGCGGTCGTTTCCGTCGGCTTGATTTGCTCACGCCGTGAACGAACCAGGCCGTGTCTCCGCGAGGTCTCAACTCGGGAAAGACTGCTGGCCCAAGCTGCGTTCGATCTTGCTCTGCTGCCGAGAAGTGGACTATACCTATCGGCACCCTGAGTGGCGGGTGCGAGCCCTTGCCATGTAGTTGTCGCACGCAACGCACCACCAAAGCTTCAACTGACCCGCGGTGTCGGGCCCTTCGCCACTGGCGAGCTGTCGGGAGCCCCGTACGCCGCCTGAGTCCTGGAGAAGGCGAGGACTTGAGCATGGGATCCACCAGCATCAACCGTCGTGACGTGATGAAGAGGGCGGCGGCCACCAGCCTTCTCGCAGTGCCGGCCGTGGGCGCCCTGAGCTCCTGCGCGAGCGGTGGCGGGGACGAGAACAAGGCGGAGAAGGGCGACAAGTCCAAGAAGAACCCGCTCGGCGTGAAGGAAGACGCCGGTCTCGCCGTGGTCGTCTTCAACGGCGGTTACGGCGACAAGTACGCCCAGTTCGTGACCGACATGTACAAGAAGCGGTACCCGGACTCGGACGCCGGACAGAAGTCGACGACGAAGATCGCCACCCAGGTACAGCCGAAGATCGTCCGCGGCAACCCGACGGCCGACGTCATCAACAACTCCGGCGCCGACCAGATGAACCCCGGCAAGCTGGTCTCCAACAAGCAGGTCGCTGACCTCACCGAGCTGCTCGACGCGCCGTCGTGGGACGACCCGAACGTCAAGGTGCGCGACATCCTCGAACCGGCGGTCGAGGCGAGCGGCAACTTCGGTGGTCCTGGCACCTTCCAGGCCGGCATCTCGCTGACGGTCTACGGCACCTTCTACTCCAAGAAGCTCCTCGAAGAGGGCCTGGACTCCGAGTACCCCAAGACCTGGGACGAGATGCTGGCCGTCTGTAAGAAGGCCAAGGCCAAGGGCATCCACGGCTGGAGCTACCCCGGCGGCCACCCGCGGTACATGTTCTTCAGCATCTACACGATGTTCGCGCAGCGCGGCGGGCGCGAGATCACGACGGCCATGGACTACCTCGAGCCGGGCGCCTGGAAGAACGACGCGGTCAAGGACGTCTTCGAGGCCTGGGAGGAACTGGTCGCCAAGAAGTACGTCCTGACCGGCTTCGACGGCACCGAGGCGCACACGGAGATGCAGACCGCCTGGACCAAGGAGGGCAAGTGCGTCTTCGTGCCCAACGGGTCCTGGGTGGAGAACGAGGCCAAGGACACCACCCCGAAGGACTTCGGGATGTCGTTCGGCCCGAGCCCGTCCCTGGACTCGGGCGACAAGATGCCGTTCGGCACGATCAACGCGCCGGCCGGTGAGTTCTACGTCGTCCCCGAGAAGGCGCAGAACCGGCAGGGCGGCCTGGAGTGGCTGCGGGCGATGTACAGCAAGCAGGCCGCCCTGAACAACTTCAAGGAGCTGTCCGCTCTGCCGGTGGTCAAGGGGGCCATCGACGGCCAGGAGATGCCGCACGGTGTGGCGAGCGTGCAGGCGGCGATCAAGGCCGCCGGCAAGAACGTCGTCATCGCGAAGCACATGGACTGGTACAACGAGCTGTTCCGCGAGGACTTCAACAACATGATCGCCAAGTTCATGCTGGGCCAGATCGGCACCAAGCAGGCCATGGACATCATGGAGAAGGCCGCGGCCCGGATCCTCAAGGACCCTGACGTTGTCAAGGTCAAGAAGTCCTGATCAGCAGCGGATCGACCGAGAACGCGGGCACGTGAGCGAGGCGGGGCGGAGTGGCGTGAAGACTGACACCCGGGTGGACGATTCCCCACCTTCGAAGAAGGCACCGGACCGAAAGCCCAAGGCGCCGAACGGGTTGTTGTTCCTCCTGGCGGTGCTGCTGCCACCCCGCCTCACCCCGCAGAGCGTGCGCTACGACCGGCGCTACCGGACGCTCGACAAGTACCGCTTCATCGTGGGCTTCCTGTCGCTGCCGCTCGCGTTCTACGCCCTGTTCGTCATCTCGCCCTTCATCCAGGCGATCTACTACTCGTTCACCGACTGGTCCGGCGGGCCGGTGGCGAACTTCATCGGCTTCGACAACTTCACGAAGATGTGGAACGACGAGCGCTTCTGGGAGTCCCTGGAGGTGAGCGTCACGCTGGCGATCGTCGCCCCGCTGCTCACGCTCGTGCTCGGCATGTTCTTCGCGTACATGATCACCTCAGGCGGCCGGCACCGTAAGGGCCAGGCCATCGCGGGGGTCGCGGGTTCGTCGTTCTACAAGATCGTCTACTTCTTCCCGCAGGTCCTGTCCGTCGCGATCATCGCCGTCGTCTGGGGCCGCGTCTTCAACACCAACAGCGGTCTGATCAACGGCGGTCTCGACAAGGTGGGCGTCGACGGGCCCGCCTGGCTGGGCGGTGACCGCTCGCTCGCCCTCATCGCGGTGATGATCGTGCTCTCCTGGAGCTTCGTCGGCTTCTACGTGGTGCTGTTCTCCGCCGCGATGGGCGCGATCCCCAGGGACATCTACGAGGCGGCGCTGCTCGACGGCGCGGGCCGGGGGCGGACCTTCTTCAGCGTGACGCTCCCGCTGATCTGGGACACCGTACGGACCGGCTGGATCTACATGGGCATCCAGGCGCTCGACTCGTTCGCGATCGTCCTGGTCATGGTGCCCGAGCACGTCCTGAAGGTGACCCCGGTCTTCCTCTACGAACGGTTCCGGGACGGCCAGTACGGCTATGCCACCTCCATCGGCGTCGTCCTCCTCGTCCTCAGCATGGCGTTCTCGCTGATCGTCATGAGGATCGGGAATCGCGACCGGATCGAATACTGAGACCGCGGGAGCCACTGCCTCATGACCACGACCACAGCGCCCCGCACCGACGCCGCCGGCGTACCCCGCAAAGAGGGCGACTCGGCCGGCGGAGCGACCCTCAACGTCTTCTCGCACGCCTTCCTCGTCCTGTGGGTGGTCCTCGCGGCGGGCCCCCTCGTCTGGGTCGCCCTCACCGCGTTCCGCCCCTCGGTCGAGATCCTCAGCGACCCGATGGGCTGGCCGACGTCCTTCCACTGGGAGAACTTCACCAACGCGTGGACGACGGCCAGCATCGGCCAGTACGCCCTCAACTCGCTGATCATCCTGGCGGGTTCACTGACGGGCACGATGTTGCTCGGTTCGATGGCGGCGTACGTGATCGCCCGCTTCACCTTCCCGGGCAACCGGCTGATCTTCATGCTCTTCGCGGGCGGGATGATGTTCCCGGTCATCCTCGCCCTCGTCCCGCTCTTCGCGGTCATGGAGAACTTCGGCCTCCTGGACACCCGTCCCGGCCTGATGATCGCCTACATCGCGTACTCGCTGCCCTTCACCACCTTCTTCCTCACCTCCTTCTTCCGCACGCTGCCGACCGGCGTCCAGGAGGCGGCGATGGTCGACGGGGCCTCGCACACCCGCACGTTCTTCCAGATCATGCTGCCGATGGCCAAGCCGGGCCTGGTGAGCATCGGCATCTTCAACTTCCTCGGCCAGTGGAACCAGTACCTGCTTCCCCTGCTGCTCAACAACGAGGAGGAGGGCAGGTACGTGCTGCCGCAGGGGCTCGCCTCGCTGGCGGTCTCGCAGGGCTACCGGGGCGACTGGGGAGCGCTCTTCGCGGGCCTGACGATCGCGATGGTTCCGGTGCTCGTCGTGTACGCGGTCTTCCAGCGGCAGGTGCAGGCCGGGCTCACCGCGGGTGCTCTCAAGTGACCCTGATCGCCGGTGATTTCAGCTTGGCCACGAAAGTGGTCTAGGCCTGTTGTGCCAATTCCGGCCGTGAGTAATGTCGGCCCCACGGCGCCGCGGGGGGAACCTTTTGCCCGCGTTCAAGTCGACACCGATGTCGAAGGGTTGAACAGCATGAGGAATCGATTGATCGCCACCGGTGCGGCAACGCTCGCGATGGCCATGGGAGTCACCGCCTGCGGCGGTGACAGCGACAGCGGCGACGGCAAGACCATCAAGATTGTCGCCGCCGACTACGGCGACAAGGCCTCCAACGCCTCCAAGAAGTACTGGAACGGCGTGAAGAAGGACTTCGAGGCGGAGAACAAGGGCTACAAGGTCGACGTCCAGGTCATCAACTGGAACGAGATCGACAAGCAGGTCAAGAACATGATCCAGGCGGGGAACCAGCCCGACCTGCTGCAGACCGGCGGCTACGCCGACAAGGTCGCCGACGACCTGCTCTACAAGGCCGACGAGGTCCTCTCGCCCAAGACGCAGGGGAACCTCATCCCCACCTTCGCCAAGGCCGGCGAGGTCAAGGGCACGCAGTACGGCATCCCGTGGGTCTCCTCCAGCCGCGTCATGTTCTACAACAAGGCCGTCCTGAAGAAGGCGGGCGTCAAGACGCCGCCCAAGACCTGGGACGAGGT
Organism: Streptomyces sp. NPDC051214; assembly: GCF_040682375.1. Taxonomy (NCBI): domain Bacteria; kingdom Bacillati; phylum Actinomycetota; class Actinomycetes; order Kitasatosporales; family Streptomycetaceae; genus Streptomyces; species Streptomyces sp. NPDC051214. The sequence continues at coordinate 385,750 of NZ_JBFBAT010000004.1, read as the reverse complement.
CGCCGCGGCCGCCAAGAAGATCAAGTCCTCCAAGGCCGCCGAGACCCCGTACGCCCTGCCGCTCGGCCCCGAGGAGACCCAGGGCGAGACGATGATGTGGGAGCTCGGCAACGGCGGCGGCTACACCGACGAGAGCGGCAAGTACACGCTCGACAGCGCGCAGAACGTCGAGACCTTCGACTGGCTGCAGAAGAACCTCGTCAAGCCCGGCCTCACCTACTCCAACCCGGCCTCCACCGACCGCAAGACGGCCTTCGCGGACTTCGCGGCCGGCAAGGTCGGCATGCTCAACGGCCACCCGAGCCTGATCCAGATGGCCAAGGACGGCAAGGTCGACTACGGCGTCGCGCCCATCCCCGGCAAGGACGCACCGCTGGAGTCCACCCTCGGCGTGGCCGACTGGATGATGGCGTTCAAGGACGGCGGCGCCGAGAAGGAAGGCGTCAAGAAGTTCCTGGACTTCACGTACTCCAAGAAGATGCTGGAGTTCGACGAGATGTACAACCTGATGCCCGTCACCCAGGACGCGCTGAAGGAGATGCAGACCAACGGCAAGCACAAGGACCTGGAGCCGTTCTTCGAGGTCCTGCCGAACGCCAAGTTCTACCCCCTCGGCGACACCGCGTGGGACGTCATCTCCGCCGAGATGAAGAAGACCGGCGGCAAGGCCGCGAGCGACGACCCGAAGACGGTCCTCGGCGACCTGCAGAAGAAGGCGGAAGCGGCGGCTGCCGAGGCCAAGTAGCAGGCAGACAGCTCCCGTTCGCTCCGTACGCAAGGAGTCGTTGTGTCACTGAAGGCCCCTCCGCCCCCGGCCGACGCCGGCCGGGGACGGAGCGGGCGCGCACCCAGGCCGGTGAGCCGCCGCAGCGGCATCGCCCGGCTCGGCCCGCTGCCCTGGATAGCGCCCGTCATCCTGCTGATCCTCGCCGTGGTCATCTGGCCGGTCGTCGAGCTGATCCGCACCTCGTTCCTCAATATCTCCATCGCCGGCATCGTGCGCGGCAGCGCGGGGACCGACAAGTACAAGAAGCTCTTCGAGGAGAGCGACTTCGGGGCGGTCCTGCTCTGGACGGTCATCTGGACCGTCGTCGTCGTGAGCGTGACGATGCTGCTCTCGCTGGCCCTCGCCCAGCTCTTCAACCAGAAGTTCCCCGGCCGCACCGTCACCCGCTGGGCGCTCATCGCACCCTGGGCGGCATCCGTCCTGATGACCGCCATCGGCTTCAAGTGGATGCTCAACCAGACGGCGGGCGTGCTCAACACGCTGATGCTGGACCTCGGCCTCATCGACAAGTCGAAGGACTGGCTGGGCAAACCGGAGACGGCCTGGCCCTGGATGATGGCCGTGGCGATCTTCGTGTCGCTGCCCTTCACCACGTACACGCTGCTCGCCGGTCTGCAGACCATCCCGCACGAGGTCTACGAGGCGTCGCGGATCGACGGGGCGAGCCCCTGGCAGACCTACCGGCACATCACGGTGCCGATGCTGCGGCCCGCGTTCCTGGTGGGCGTGGTCATCAACCTCATCAACGTCTTCAACTCCTTCCCGATCATCTGGGCCATGACGCAGGGCGGCCCCGGCTATGACACCTCCACGACCATGGTGTTCATGTACAAGTTGAAGGAGACCGACATCGGTGAATCCGCCGCCATGTCCGTGGTCAACTTCGCGATGGTCGTCGTGCTCGTGCTGATCTTCCTGAAGGTCAGCCGATGGAACGAGGAGGACTGATGGCCACCGCGACCCAGACCCGCGCGGGGTCCCCGAAGAGTCCCGCGCCCCGGCCCAAGGCCAGGCGCACGTTCCGGCCGCGCACCCTGGTCATCACCGTGGTCGCCTGGGCGCTCGCGGCGATCTTCCTGGCTCCGTATCTGGAGATGGTGATCACCGCGCTGCGTCCCAAGGACGAGCTGCGGGACCGGACGTATCTGCCGCAGAACCTGGAGTGGTCGAACTTCATCGAGGTCTGGAAGGAGTCGGAGCTCGGCCAGAACCTGCAGGTGACCCTGCTCGTCGCGGGCGGGGCGACGCTCCTGGTGCTCCTGGTCTCGCTGCCCGCCGCGTACTACACGGCGCGCATGCGCTACCGCGGGCGCAAGGCCTTCCTGCTCCTCGTCCTGATCACCCAGATGTTCCAGCCCACCGCCCTCCTGGTCGGCCTCTACCGTGAGTTCCACCAGCTGGACATGCTCAACTCGGTCTGGACGCTGATCATCACGAACGCGGCGTTCAACCTCGCGTTCGCGGTGTGGATCCTGACCGCCTACATCGGCTCCATCCCGAAGGAGCTGGAGGAGGCGGCCATGGTGGACGGCACCAGCCGCTTCGGGGCGATGGTGAAGGTGACGCTGCCGCTCGCGCTGCCGGGCGTCGTGACCGCGGTGATCTTCACTTTCATCACCTCGTGGAACGAGTTCGTGATGGGCCTCACGCTCACCACCGAGCCCGACAAGCAGCCGCTGACCGTCGGCATCAACAACTTCATCGGCGCCTACACCGTGGAGTGGAACTACCTCTTCGCGGCGTCCGTGGTGGCGATCGTGCCGGTCATCGTGCTCTTCGCCTTCATCGAACGGCACGTGGTCTCGGGTCTCACCGCGGGCTCGGTCAAGTAACGGATCGGCCCTCTCAGGCCGGGTCTGGGTGGTTTGGGGTGCATCCTCGCCACTTGGACCCGGCCTGTCCCGCTGTTCAAGAGCGCCGATTTGGGTCAAGGACTTGACTGCGCCAACCCGTTCAGCAGAGCTTGGAGTTCACAACTTGTACGGGCAGCGACGTCGCTGTTACGTCATACGGAAAAGGGTGGCTGAGTCAATGGAGACTCCGGGGTCGCAGTCGTCGCTGCACCGGGCCAATCTCGAGCGGGTCGTACGTGCCGTACGGCTCGCCGGATCGCTCACTCAGGCGGAGATCGCCAGGACGACGGGACTGTCCGCGGCCACGGTCTCCAACATCGTCCGGGAGCTCAAGGACGGCGGAACGGTCGAGGTCACGCCCACCTCGGCAGGCGGTCGCAGGGCCCGCAGCGTCTCGCTCAGCGGCGACGCGGGCATCGTCATCGGCGTGGACTTCGGTCACACGCACCTGCGCGTGGCGGTGGGCAACCTCGCCCACCAGGTGCTCGCCGAGGAGTCCGAGCCGCTGGACGTGGACGCGTCGGCCGCGCAGGGCTTCGACCGCGCCGAACAGCTGGTCAGCAGGCTGATCGGGGTGACCGGCGTGGACCGCGCGAAGATCGCGGGCATCGGCCTCGGCGTGCCGGGGCCCATCGACGTGGAGTCCGGGACGCTCGGCTCGACGTCGATCCTGCCGGGCTGGACGGGCACCAAGCCCGCGGAGGAGCTCAAGGACCGCCTCGGCGTCCCGGTGCACGTCGACAACGACGCCAACCTCGGCGCGCTCGGCGAGCTGGTCTGGGGCAGCGGCCGCGGGGTCAAGGACCTGGCGTACATCAAGGTCGCCAGCGGTGTCGGCGCCGGTCTGGTGATCAGCGGACGGATCTACCGCGGCCCCGGTGGCACCGCGGGCGAGATCGGGCACATCACCCTGGACGAGTCGGGTCCGGTCTGCCGATGCGGCAACCGCGGCTGCCTGGAGACCTTCGCGGCGGCCCGCTATGTGCTGCCGCTGCTCCAGTCCAGCCACGGCACCGAGCTGACCATGGAGCGCGTGGTCGCCCTGGCGCGCGAGGGCGACCCCGGCTGCCGTCGGGTGATCGCCGACGTGGGCCGCCACATCGGCAGCGGTGTGGCGAACCTCTGCAATCTCCTGAACCCGAGCAGGGTCGTCCTCGGCGGTGACCTCGCGGAGGCCGGTGAGCTGGTCCTGGGGCCCATCAGGGAGTCCGTGGGGCGCTACGCGATCCCCAGCGCGGCCCGGCAGCTGTCCGTCCTTCCCGGGGCCCTGGGCGGCCGCGCGGAGGTGCTCGGGGCGCTGGCTCTCGCGCTCAGCGAAATGGGCGATTCGACCCTTTTGGACGGCTCTCTGCCCGCCACCGCACCTGCCTTCACTTAGATAACGCATGGCACCGTTGTCATCTCGTTAAGGATTTACTCCTTGACGCTGGTGTGGCGGCCGAGTTGACTTCGAGCCACCTCGGCCGCAACGACGCGGCCACGTCAGGGAGGTTCCCGAATGAACACGCGTATGCGTCGTGCCGCCGTTGCCGTTGCCGCCACCACCATGGCCGTCACCCTTGCTGCCTGTGGCAGCGCCAAGGAGTCCGGCGGTGACAAGGATGAAGCGGGCTCAGGCTCGAAGAAGGGCGACGCGCTGAACATAGGTCTGCTCCTGCCGGAGAACCAGACCGCGCGTTACGAGAAGTTCGACAAGCCGCTGATCGAGAAGCACATCAAGGAGCTGACCGACGGCAAGGCCAAGGTCACCTACGCGAACGCCAAGCAGGACGCGACCGTACAGAACCAGCAGGCCGACACCATGATCACCAACAAGGTGGACGTGCTGATCGTGGACGCGGTGGACTCCAAGGCCATCGCTGGTTCGGTCAAGAAGGCCAAGGACGCGGGCATCCCGGTCGTGGCGTACGACCGCCTCGCCGAAGGCCCCATCGACGCGTACACCTCCTTCGACAACGAAGAGGTCGGCCGCGTCCAGGGCAAGGCCCTCCTCGAGGCCCTCGGGGACAAGGCCAAGGGCGGCCAGATCGTGATGATGAACGGCGCGATCACCGACCCGAACGCCAAGCTCTTCAAGAAGGGCGCCGAGTCGGTGCTCAAGGGCAAGGTCAAGGTCGGCAAGTCGTACGACACCAAGGAGTGGAAGCCGGAGAACGCCAACGCCAACATGGAGGGCGCGATCTCGGCCCTCGGCAAGGGCAAGATCGACGGCGTCTACTCCGCGAACGACGGCATGGCGGGCGGCATCATCACCGCCCTCAAGGCCGCCGGCATCAGCAAGCTCCCGCCGGTCACCGGTCAGGACGCCGAACTCGCCGGTGTGCAGCGCATCGTCGCGGGCGAGCAGTTCATGAGCGTCTACAAGTCCTACCCGGCGGAGGCCAAGGTCGCCGCGGAGATGGCCGTCGCGCTCGGCAAGGGCGAGAAGCTCGACTCGATCGCCAAGACGACCGTCGACAGCCCCACCGCCAAGGACGTTCCCACGGTGCTCGTGCCGGTCGTCTCGCTGACCGACAAGAACATCAAGGAGACCGTCATCAAGGACGGGATCTACGCGGTCGACGAGATCTGCACCGCCAAGTACAAGGCCGACTGCGCCAAGGTCGGCCTGAAGTAGGTCCCCGCTTCGAGGTGAGTCCCCGCTTTCTCCCGGGACTTCACCACCATTGAGGCCTGTCCGGCGCCCCGTTCCAACAGCCCCGCAGCTCTAGGCGGGGCGCCGGCCAGAAACGCGCTCCAGACGCGTGCAGGTCTTTTCGGTCATTTCGTTCTTCTCGCTCTTCCCGTTCTTCTCGTTCTCTTCTGTTCAACCTCCCGCCGGTCAGGCGGCGAAGGAGATGGTTCACGTGTCCGCTACGCCCGTGTTGGCGTTGCGCGGGGTCTCCAAGCGATTCGGTGCCGTCCAGGCGCTCACCGACGTCGAGCTTGAGGTCCACGCCGGTGAGGTGGTCGCCCTGGTCGGCGACAACGGCGCAGGAAAGTCCACGCTGGTCAAGACGATCGCCGGCGTGCATCCCATCGATGACGGCGTCATCGAGTGGGAGAGCAAGGCCGTATCGATCAACAAGCCGCACGACGCCCAGAACCTGGGCATCGCGACCGTCTACCAGGACCTCGCGCTGTGCGACAACATCGACGTCGTCGGCAATCTCTACCTCGGTCGTGAGCTGCGCAGGCGCGGTGTGCTCAACGAGGTCGAGATGGAGCGCCGCGCCCGCGAGCTCCTCACCACGCTGTCGATCCGCATACCCAGCGTCCGCATCCCGATCGCCTCGCTCTCCGGCGGTCAGCGCCAGACGGTGGCGATCGCCCGCTCGATGCTCGGCGAGCCCAAGCTCGTCATCCTCGACGAGCCCACCGCCGCACTCGGCGTGGAGCAGACCGCCCAGGTCCTCGACCTGGTGGAGCGGCTGCGCGAGCGTGGCCACGCGGTCATTCTCATCAGCCACAACATGGCGGACGTCAAGGCCGTCGCGGACAAGGTGGCGGTGCTCCGGCTCGGCCGGAACAACGGCGTCTTCGACGTGAAGTCCACCTCGCAGGAAGAGATCATCTCCGCCATCACGGGCGCCACGGACAATGCCGTGACCCGTCGCGCGGCGCGCAATGGGGAGGCCCAGAAGTGAGCAGCATCGACAAGACCTCCACGCCCGGCGACGCGCCCGTCGACGCCCCGGCGGCCGCCGCCGACGCCGTCACCGCGGTGGACCCGCGCCTCCTCGTCCGCGAGCAGGGCTTCGCGGGCTACATCACCGAGTTCAAGCGGAAGATGCGCGCCGGTGACCTGGGCTCCATCCCGGTCGTCGCGGGCCTCATCATCATCTGGGCGATCTTCGCCTCGATGAACTCGCGCTTCATGACCGCGGAGAACCTCAGCAACATCTCCGTCGCCATGGTCGGCACCGGCATGATCGCCGTCGGCATCGTCTTCGTGCTGCTGCTCGGCGAGATCGACCTGTCGGTCGGCTCGGTCAGCGGTGTCGCGGGCGCGGTCGCCGCCGTGCTCGCCGTCACGCACGGTGCGCCCGAGTGGATCGCGCTGATCGTCGCCGTCCTCTCCGGCACCGTGATCGGCACCATCCACGGCTTCTTCTTCGCGCGCATCGGCGCTCCGGCGTTCGCCGTCACCCTGGCCGGCCTGCTGTTCTGGCAAGGCTTCATGCTCCAGATCCTGGGTGACAACGGCACGATCAACCTGGACTCCGAAGGCCTGATCGCCAAGCTGACCTCGTACTACTTCACGGACGTCGCCGCGGCCTACGGCCTCGCGATCGTCGCGGTCGCGGCCTTCTTCCTCTCCTCCTTCCTGGACAGCCGCCGCCGCGAGGCGGCCGGTGTCCCGTCCAGGCCGCTGAGCGAGATCATCGTCCGGACCGTGGTCCTGGCCGTGGTGGCCTTCGCCGCCGCGATCATGTTCAACCAGTACAAGGGCCTGCCCCTCGCCCTGGTGATCTTCCTGGTGGTCCTGGTCGGCACCGACTTCGTGCTCCGCCGCACCGGCTACGGCCGCAAGGTCTTCGCCCTCGGCGGCAGCGTCGAGGCGTCCCGCCGCGCGGGCATCAACGTCACCCTGATCCGTACGTCGGTCTACGCCATCGCCGGTACGTTCGCGGCGGCAGGCGGCCTCTTCATGGCCTCCAAGATCGCCGCGGCCAACCAGGGCGCCGGCACCGGTGACCTCCTGATGAACGCCATCGCGGCGGCCGTCATCGGCGGCACCAGCCTCTTCGGTGGCCGCGGCCGCACCTGGAACGCCCTCCTGGGTGTCATGGTCATCACCTCGATCCAGTACGGCCTGGCGCTCGAAGGCATCGCGACGCCGGTGCAGTACATGATCACCGGTGGCGTACTGCTCGCCACGGTCGTGATCGACTCCGTGACGCGCAAGACCCAGAAGACGGCAGGCCGCGCCTGACCTGCCAGAACCCAGAGCAGAGCTGCCCGGCACCGCAAAGAAGCGGTGCCGGGCAGCTCTCTGTGCGGGGTCGGACACCGCCGATCGCGTGACGCGGAACTCACGGCCCGGACGCCGTCCGCGACGGCGGAACATTAGACTCAACAGGCCCGGCAACAATCCGGTCAACGCTTGAACAGCTCTACTGCAAGGAGGCACGGGTGCCGCTGCTGACCCGCATCAGGGGACCGCGCGATCTGGACCGGCTCAGCCCGGAGGAGCTGGACCAGCTGGCCGGCGAGATCCGCGCCTTCCTCGTCGACGCAGTGTCCAAGACCGGCGGCCACCTCGGCCCCAACCTCGGCGTGGTCGAGCTCACGATCGCCATGCACCGGGTCTTCGACTCCCCGCAGGACAAGGTGCTCTTCGACACCGGCCACCAGAGCTACGTGCACAAGCTGCTCACCGGCCGCCAGGACTTCGGCAAGCTGCGCACCAAGGGCGGCATCTCCGGCTACCCCTCGCGCGCCGAGTCCGACCACGACATCATCGAGAACTCGCACGCCTCGACGGTCCTCGGCTGGGCCGACGGCCTCGCCAAGGCCAACGAGGTCCAGGGCAAGGACGACCACGTCGTCGCCGTCATCGGTGACGGCGCACTCACCGGCGGCATGGCCTGGGAGGCGCTGAACAACATCGCCGCCGCCAAGGACCGCCCCCTGGTGATCGTCGTCAACGACAACGAGCGTTCGTACGCCCCGACCATCGGCGGCCTCGCGGACCACCTGGCGACCCTGCGCACCACGGACGGCTACGAGCGCTTCCTGGCCCGCGGCAAGGACTTCCTCGAGCGCACCCCGGTCGTCGGCAGGCCCCTGTACGAGACGCTGCACGGCGCGAAGAAGGGCCTCAAGGACTTCATCGCCCCGCAGGGCATGTTCGAGGACCTCGGCCTGAAGTACGTCGGCCCGATCGACGGCCACGACATCGAGGCCCTGGAGTCCGCCCTGACGCGCGCCAAGCGCTTCGGCGGCCCGGTCATCGTGCACTGCATCACCGAGAAGGGCCGCGGCTACAAGCCCGCCCTGGAGGACGAGGCGGACCACTTCCACGCCGTCGGCGTCATCCACCCCGACACCGGCCTGCCGATCTCGGCCTCCGGCATGGACTGGACGTCCGTCTTCGGCGAGGAGATGGTCAAGCTCGGCCGCGAGCGCGAGGACATCGTCGCGATCACCGCCGCCATGCTCCAGCCGGTGGGCCTGAAGAAGTTCGCCGAGGAGTTCCCCGACCGGGTCTACGACGTGGGCATCGCCGAGCAGCACGCCGCCACCTCGGCGGCGGGCCTGGCCACCGGCGGCCTGCACCCCGTCTTCGCGGTGTACGCCACGTTCCTCAACCGCGCCTTCGACCAGCTCCTGATGGACGTGGCCCTGCACAAGTGCGGTGTCACCTTCGTCCTGGACCGCGCGGGCGTCACCGGCACGGACGGCGCCTCGCACAACGGCATGTGGGACATGTCGATCCTGCAGTGCGTGCCGACCCTGCGGATCGCCGCCCCGCGCGACGCCGACCAGGTCCGCCTCCAGCTGCGCGAGGCCGTCGAGGTCGACGACGCCCCGACCGTCGTGCGCTACTCCAAGGGCGCGGTCGGCCCGGCGGTCAAGGCCGTCGGCAAGGTCGGCGGCATGGACGTCCTGCGCAAGGCGGGCACCAACCGCCCCGACGTGCTGCTCGTCTCCGTGGGCGCGCTCGCGCCGATGTGCCTGGAGATCGCCGACCTCCTGAACAAGCAGGGCATCACGACGACGGTCGTCGACCCCCGCTGGGTCAAGCCCGTCGACGAGGCGCTCGCCCCGCTCGCCGAGCAGCACCGCGTGGTCGTCACCGTCGAGGACAACTCCCGCGCGGGCGGCGTCGGTTCGGCCGTTTCCCAGGCCCTGCGGGACGCGGGCGTCGACGTACCGCTGCGTGACTTCGGCATCCCGCCGCGCTTCTTGGACCACGCATCGCGCAAGGAGATCCTGGCCGAGATCGGCCTGACGGCCCCGGACATCTCCCGCCAGGTGACCGGTCTGGTGGCCAAGCTCGACGGCCGGTACGAGCGCACGGCCGCCGTGGACTCCGTCGAGGCGGGGGAGCCCGCGCGCGACTGACGTCAACGAGCACCGCCGATGGGCCGGTTCCGACACCCTGTACGGGTGGTGGAACCGGCCCATTCGCGTGAATAGGCTCGCGCCACGGCCAACGGGGTACTCGCCCTCTCGATCATGTCGAGGACGACAAGCGTGGAGGTACGTCCGTGGCAAGCAGCCTTTTCAGAACGAAGAGCATCGAGCAGTCCATCAAGGACACCGAGGAGCCGGAGCACGCGCTCAAGAAGTCGCTGTCCGCCCTCGATCTCACGGTCTTCGGCGTCGGCGTCGTCATCGGCACCGGCATCTTCGTGCTGACCGGGGCGGTGGCCAAGGAGACCGCGGGGCCCGCCACCGCGATCGCCTTCGCCGTCGCCGGTGTCGTCTGCGCCCTCGCGGCGCTCTGCTACGCGGAGTTCGCCTCCACCGTGCCGGTGGCCGGATCGGCGTACACCTTCTCGTACGCCTCGCTCGGTGAGCTGCCCGCCTGGACCATCGGCTGGGACCTGGTGCTCGAATTCGCGCTCGGCACCGCGGTGGTCGCCGTCGGCTGGTCCGGCTATGTGCGCTCGCTGATGGACAACGCGGGCTGGGAGCTGCCCGCGGCGCTCTCCGGGCCCGATGCCGCCGATGGCTTCAGCTTCGACATCCTCGCCACCGCGCTGGTGCTCGTCCTGACGGTCGTCCTGGTCCTCGGGATGAAGCTCTCCGCCCGCGTCACCACGGTCATCGTCGCCATCAAGGTGGCCGTCGTCCTGATCGTCATCATCGCGGGCGCCTTCTTCATCGACACGGACAACTACAAGCCGTTCATCCCCAAGGCCCAGGAAGTGACCGCGGGCAACAGCATCGATTCGCCGCTCATCCAGCTGATGTTCGGCTACGCGCCCACCAACTTCGGTGTCCTCGGCATCTTCACGGCCGCCTCCATCGTCTTCTTCGCCTTCATCGGCTTCGACATCGTGGCGACCGCGGCCGAGGAGACCAAGCTGCCCCAGCGGGACATGCCGCGCGGCATCCTCGGGTCGCTCCTCATCTGCACCGTCCTGTACGTCGCCGTGTCGATCGTCGTCACGGGCATGCAGCACTACAGCGAACTGTCCGTGGACGCCCCGCTCGCCGACGCGTTCAAGGCCACCGGGCATCCCTTCTACGGCGGTGTGATCAGCTTCGGCGCCGCCGTCGGCCTCACCACCGTCTGCATGATCCTGCTGCTCGGCCAGACCCGCGTCTTCTTCGCGATGAGCCGCGACGGACTGCTGCCCCGGTTCTTCTCGCACGTCCACCCGAAGTACCGCACGCCGCACCGCCCGACCATCCTGCTCGGTGTCCTCATCGCGATCCTGGCGGGCTTCACCAGCCTCGACGAACTCGCCGAGCTGGTGAACATCGGCACCCTCTTCGCCTTCGTCGTGGTCGCCCTGAGCGTCATCATCCTGCGCCGCACCCGCCCCGACCTGCCTCGCGCCTTCCGCACCCCGCTGGTGCCGCTGGTGCCCATCCTCTCGGTGGCGGCCTCGGTGTGGCTGATGCTGAACCTGCCCGCCGAGACCTGGCTGCGGTTCGGCATCTGGATGGCGCTCGGCTTCGTCGTGTACTTCGTGTACGGGCGCACGCACAGCCGGCTCGGCCGGCAGGGCACGCAGCAGACCGGTGACGTCCAGTAATCGCATCGGTCGACTTCCGGCCAATCGTCCGGCCCCGTATGTCCCGATCCGACGGGAACTGCGGGGCCGGATAGCGTGCACCTCATGCTCGCCGAGCCCTCCGCGTCACCACACTCCGTACACGCTCCGCGGCTGCCGCGCCCGCGCACGGAGCAGGCCCCCGCGCCGTACTGGCCGCGTCTGCTGCCGCTCCTCGCCGCACTGGCCTGCGTCACCCGCGTGCCCTCCTTCCGGTGGCCGCTGTGGAGCCCGGACGAGGGCTATCTCGCCGTCCAGGCAAGGATGTTGGCCGACGGGGGAGAGCTCTACGAAACCGTCGTCGACCGCAAGCCGCCGCTCGTCCCCTGGCTGTACGAGGCGGCGTTCGCGCTCTTCGGCGACGCGACGCTGATTCCGCTGAAAGTGCTCGCGGTCGCGGCCCAGCTCCTGACCGCCGTCCTCCTCGTCTGCGTCGCCAGGCGCCGCTGGGGCGACGGCGCGGGCCGTACGGCGGGCGTGCTCTACCTCCTCGTCTCGGTCGGCCTGAACCCCGAGGACGCCCAGGCGGCCACCTTCGAGGTCTTCATGCTGCCGTGCACCGCGGCCGCCCTCTGGTGCGCGGACCGGCGCCGCTGGGGAGCGGCGGGCGCGGCGGTGGCCTGCGCGTTCCTGGTCAAGCAGACCGGGGGAGCGGTCCTCGTGCCGGTGGTGTGGCTGCTGTGGCAGGCGGGCGGCGCCCGAAGGGACGTGCTGCGCCTGGGGATCGGGCTGTGCGGGCCCGTCCTCGCGGTGGCCGCGGTCACCGATCCCGCGGGGTTCCTGTTCTGGACGGTGACGGGGTCGGGCGCGTACGCCTCCTTCACGGGCTCCGAACTCCACGTGCTGTCACGCGGGTTGACCAACGCGGCGATCCTCGCCGTGGCCTGCGCCGGGATCATCCCGCCCGTCGTACGGGTCCTGCGCATCGCCCGCACCGGCTCGACGGAGCTGTGGCTCTGGCTCGCCTCATCGGCGGGAGCCGTCCTCGTCGGCTTCCACTTCTTCGGCCACTACTACCTGCAACTGACGCCGCCCCTCGCCCTGTTGGGCACGGCGGCGCTGCAGATCCTGCCCCGTGAGCGCACGTGGACGGCGCTCTCGGTCTCGGCGGCGGCGTGCGCGCTCTTCCTGACCTGGGGGATGCTGGCGCCGCGCCCCGAACTGGCGCACGCCACGCGCCTCGCGGAGACCGTCCGGGGGCTGACGTCACCCCAGGACAAGGTGCTCTTCTGGGGGATACACCCGGAGGCGTACTGGCTCGCCGACCGCCCTCCCGCGAGCCGCTACCTCACCGCGGGCCTGCTCACCAACTACAGCGGCGGCAGGAACGGGCCGCAGGTGGGCCAGAGATACGCGGTCGAGGGCTCGTGGAAGGTCTTCCGCCGCGAACTGACCGAGCACCCACCGGCGATCATCGTCGACGACTCCCGAGGCAAACCGTTCACCCCGGACCGGCTGCCGTCACTGCGCCGTGCCCTCGCCGTCGGGTACGAGCCGGTGGCGCGGGTGGGGGGAGCGGTGGTTTACGCGTCCCGCACCGTTCGGGGGCCCACCGACAGTGCCCCGTACGCGCCCACCCTGCGCCGCAGCTCGCGGTCGGCCGTGACCACCACGCACGGGCGGCCCTCGGCCTCGGCGGCCAGTTCCACGATGCGGTCGTCGCCGCTGCCGGGTGCGGGGACCACGCGTACGCCCTCGACGGACTCGACACCCCGGGCGGCGCCCTCGACGACGAGCACGACGTCCAGCGGCCCCGGATGCCCCGCGATGCCCTCGTCGGCGTACGCGACGAGCCGGTCCCGCAGCCGCTCGGCGGCCCCGTGCCGGTCGCGCCACCAGCCGTCGGGCACCGAGCCGACGACGTTGGCGGCGTCCACGACGAGCAGAGTTCTCATGGCGCCACCCTGGCACACCGCAAACGTAGACTGATCGAGCCGGAGAAACGCACGCCCACAGGAAGGTCCGCGCCGAGTCATGCCGCAGAGGTCCGCCCCCAGGCCCGAGCGGGAAGCCTCCCGCCCGACGGCCTCCGCCGCCGTCCACGTGGCGAGCGGCACCCTCGCGACCGCCCGCTGGCTGCTGCGCGGCAAGGACGGCAGGCTCACCGCCTACGCCCGCTCGGCGGACGGCCTGCTGCGCTGGACGGAGACCCGCCCCGGCGGCCCCGACTGGACGGGCCCCGACCTCTTCGAGACACCGCACCTGACGCACCTGACCCTGGCCCAGGGCGCCGACGGGTACGTCCACTTCGTCGCCCTGCGCAAGGTGCCCAAGGACGGCGGCGGCACGGAGGTGGACGTCGTGCACGCCGTCCAGTACCAGTCGGGCCGCCCGCTCATGGACTGGCGCTCGCTCGGCAACCCGCACACCAAGATGGTCGAGCGCGCCCCGCACCTCGGCGCCCCGACCGCCGCCGTGGACGCCTCCGGCACGGTCCACGTCTTCGTGCGCGACGCGGTGAACAGTGTCCGGCTGCGGCGCGAGGGCAAGGGCGGCAAGTGGGAGGGCTGGAAGGACTTCAAGGTCCGCGAGGTCCTTGACGGCATCACGGCGCTCGCCACCTCCACCGGCCGCGTGGAGGTCTTCGGCCCGGCCGAGAACAAGACGCTGCACTGGACCCAGGAGAAGCAGGGCGCCGATTTCCAGCGCACCGACGACATCCCGCTGCCCCCGGCCCCCGGCTCGGGCACGGCCCTGGAGACGGCCCAGGACCGCCTCACGTACTACGCCACCGACATCCGCGGCAAGGGTGTCCTCGCGCACCGCTCGGACGACGAGGACGCGCGACCGCTCGGCGGCACCCCGGAGACGGGCCCCACGGCCGCCCTGCGCGCGACGATAGAGGGCCACGACTGCACGGTCCTCGCCCACCGGGGCGCCGACGGCCGCCCGGTCATCGCGGCCTACCCCACCCAGGACGAGCAGGCGGGCGCCTGGTGGGCCGCCACCGGCGAACCCTGCCTGGGCTCCCCGGCGTTGGCGCTGGACGCGCAGGGCCGCGTGGTCATGGCGACCATCGGCCTCGACGGCACGCTGCGTCTGGCGCGGCAGAAGGCGGAGTCGGGGCTCGCGCTCGGCGCGTGGACGCGCGTATAGCCGGACGACCGCAGAAACGGGCGATGCCCGGCCGCCCTTTCGGGTGGCCGGGCATCGCCCGTATGCGGAGGTGTTACGCGGGAACGCTGGCCACGCCCGGCGCCAGGAACCGCTTGCCGGTGACGCGCTCGCTGACACCCTCACGGTCCAGGTACGGCGTGATGCCGCCCAGGTGGAAGGGCCAGCCGGCGCCGGTGATCAGGCACAGGTCGATGTCCTGCGCCTCGGCGACGACACCCTCGTCGAGCATGAGGCCGATCTCCTGCGCCACGGCGTCGAGCACGCGGTCGCGGGTCTGCTCCTCGGTCAGGACGGTGTCGCCCTGCTTGAGGAGAGCGGCGACCTCGGGGTCCAGCTCCGGCTTGCCGGAGTCGTAGACGTAGAAGCCGCGCTTGCCGGCCTTCACGACCGCCGCGAGGTTCGGCGAGACCGTGAAGCGCTCCGGGAAGGCGCGGTTCAGGGTCTCCGACACGTGCAGACCGATGGCCGGACCGACCAGCTCAAGGAGCACGAGCGGCGACATCGGCAGGCCGAGCGGCTCGACGGCCTTCTCGGCGACGGCGACCGGGGTGCCCTCGTCGATGACGTTCTGGATCTCGCCCATGAAGCGGGTGAGGATGCGGTTCACGACGAACGCCGGGGCGTCCTTCACCAGGACCGCGGTCTTCTTCAGCTTCTTGGCGACACCGAAGGCCGTCGCAAGCGAGGCGTCGTCCGTCTGCTCGCCGCGCACGATCTCCAGGAGCGGGAGGATCGCGACGGGGTTGAAGAAGTGGAAGCCGACGACCCGCTCGGGGTGCTTCAGCTTCGACGCCATCTCGGAGACGGACAGCGAGGAGGTGTTGGTGGCGAGGATGGCGTGCGCCGGAGCGACGGCTTCCACCTCCGCGAACACCTGCTGCTTGACGCCGATCTCCTCGAAGACGGCCTCGATGATGAAGTCGGCGTCGGAGAAGCCCTCGGCCTTGTCGAGCACGCCGGAGACGAGCCCCTTCAGGCGATTCGCCTTGTCCTGGTTGACGCGGCCCTTGAGGAGGAGCTTGTCGATCTCCTCGTGGACGTAGCCCACGCCCTTGTCGACGCGCGCCTGGTCGATGTCGGTCAGGACGACCGGCACCTCGAGACGGCGCAGGAACAGAAGGGCGAGCTGCGAGGCCATCAGACCGGCACCGACGACGCCGACCTTGGTGACCGGACGCGCCAGGTTCTTGTCCGGCGCACCCGCCGGGCGCTTGGCGCGCTTCTGGACGAGGTTGAACGCGTAGATGCCACTGCGCAGTTCGCCGCCCATGATGAGGTCGGCGAGCGCCTTGTCCTCGGCGTCGAAGCCCTTCTGCAGGTCGCCGTCCTTGGCGGCCTCGATGATCTCCAGGGCGCGGTAGGCGGCCGGAGCGGCGCCGTGCACCTTGGAGTCCGCGATGCCACGGCCACGCGCCACGGCGGCGTCCCAGCCCTCGCCACGGTCGATCTCGGGACGGACGACCTCGACCGAGCCGTTGAGGACGGAGGCCGTCCAGACCAGCGACTGCTCAAGGAAGTCCGCACCCTCGAAGAGCGCGTCGGCGATGCCGAGCTCGAAGACCTGCTTGCCCTTGAGCTGACGGTTCTGGTTGAGCGAGTTCTCGATGATGACCGAGACGGCCTTGTCCGCACCGATCAGGTTCGGAAGCAGCGCACAGCCGCCCCAGCCCGGTACGAGACCGAGGAAGACCTCGGGCAGCGAGAAGGCGGGGAGCGCCTTGGAGACGGTGCGGTACGAGCAGTGCAGACCGACCTCGACGCCACCGCCCATCGCGGCACCGTTGTAGTACGCGAAGGAGGGGACGGCGAGTCCGGAGAGCCGCTTGAAGACCTCGTGACCGCCCTTGCCGATGGCGAGCGCGTCCTCGTGGCGCTTGAGGATCTCGACGCCCTTGAGGTCGGCGCCGACGGCGAAGATGAACGGCTTGCCGGTGACACCGACGCCGACGATCGTGCCCTCGGCCGCCTCCTTCTCGACCTGGTCGATCGCGGCGTTCAGGTTCGCGAGCGAGCCAGGACCGAAGGTGGTCGGCTTGGTGTGGTCGAAGCCGTTGTCGAGCGTGATGAGCGCGAAGCGCCCGGCGCCCGCGGGCAGGTCGAGGTGGCGAACGTGCGCCTGCGTGACGACCTCGTCGGGGAACAGCTCGGCCGCGCCCTTCAGAAGCTCCGTGGTGGAGCTGGTGGAGCTGCTCACTTGTCGCCTCCGGCGTCCTTGTGGTTCGGGTTCTCCCAGATGACGGTGGCGCCCATGCCGAAGCCGACGCACATCGTGGTCAGGCCGTAGCGGACGTCCGGCTGCTCCTCGAACTGCCGCGCCAGCTGCGTCATCAGACGCACGCCGGAGGAGGCGAGGGGGTGGCCGTACGCGATGGCGCCGCCGTACTGGTTCACGCGGGTGTCGTCGTCCGCGATGCCGTAGTGCTCCAGGAAGGCGAGCACCTGCACGGCGAAGGCCTCATTGATCTCGAAGAGACCGATGTCGGAGATGGAGAGCCCGGCCTGGGCAAGAGCCTTCTCGGTGGCCGGGATGGGCCCGTAGCCCATGACCTCGGGCTCAACACCCGCGAAGGAGTACGAGACGAGCCGCATCTTGACCGGGAGGTTGTTCTCCCGGGCGAAGTCCTCGGAGGCGATGATCGACGCGGTGGCGCCGTCGTTGAGGCCCGCGGCGTTACCGGCGGTGACGCGTCCGTGCGTACGGAACGGCGTCTTGAGCCCGGCAAGGCTCTCCAGAGTCGTACCCGGCCGCATCGGCTCGTCAGCGGTTGCAAGACCCCAACCGGTCTCACCGGCCTCCTCGTTGGTCCGCCGTACGGAGACGGGCACGAGGTCCTGCTGGATCTTGCCGTTGGCGTACGCCTTGGCGGCCTTCTCCTGCGAGCGCACGGCGTACTCATCGGCACGCTGCTTGGTGATCGTCGGGTACCGGTCGTGCAGGTTCTCGGCGGTCATGCCCATGAAGAGGGCGGACTCGTCGACGAGCTTCTCGCTCACGAACCGCGGGTTCGGGTCGACGCCCTCACCCATGGGGTGGCGGCCCATGTGCTCGACACCACCGGCGATGACGGCGTCGTACGCACCGAACGCGATGGAGCCCGCGGTCGCCGTCACGGCGGTCAGCGCGCCCGCACACATGCGGTCGATGGAGTAACCCGGCACGGACTGGGGCAGGCCCGCCAGGATGCCGGCAGTGCGGCCCAGCGTCAGACCCTGGTCGCCGATCTGCGTGGTCGCGGCGATGGCGACCTCGTCGATCTTGGCGGGGTCGAGGGCCGGGTTACGGCGAAGGAGCTCCCGGATGGCCTTCACGATCAGGTCATCCGCACGGGTCTCGTGGTAGATGCCCTTCGGGCCCGCCTTGCCGAACGGGGTGCGGACGCCATCAACGAAGACGACGTCCCTGACGGTACGAGGCACGATGGCTCTCCTCCAGGGTGCGGGTGCGCCGGCCGGCGCGCTTCCGCACCCCATGCTACTTGCCGGTAACTACGCGGCCAAGGGCTGCCGCGGACTGCTACGGGGTTGCGAAGGTCACACTCGGGCTGGGGGGCGGTGCGGTTCCCGCCACCACAACGGCCCCCCGGCTCACCCCGAACCGAGCGCCGTGACCAGCGCCGGCGTCACCTGTGTGATCTGCCAGCGGCGTGCTCCATGTGCGGCCAGGGCTTCGGACACCGTCTCCGGGTTCACCTCAGCCGGCGGCTCCCAGCAGACGCGTCGGACCGTGTCCGGAGTGATCAGGTTTTCCTGAGGCATGTTCAGCTCCTCCGCCAGGGCGGAGACAGCCGCCCGCGCCGCCGAGAGGCGGGCCGCGGCGGCCGGGTCGCGGTCCGCCCAGGAGCGGGGCGGCGGAGGCCCGGAAACGGCCGCTCCGGGCTGCGGGAGCTCGGAGTCGGGCAGGGCCTTGGCCCGGTCCACCGCGGCCTGCCACTGCTCCAGCTGACGGCGCCCCATGCGGTGCCCGAAGCCGGTGAGCCCGGAGAGCGCGTGCACGTTGGGCGGAAGCCCCAGCGCCGCCTCCACGATCGCGCCGTCGCTGAGCACCTTGCCGGGCGACACGTCACGCCGCTGGGCCACCTTGTCGCGCGCGGTCCACAGCTCCCGTACGACCGCCATCTGGCGACGGCGCCGCACCTTGTGCATGCCCGACGTACGCCGCCAGGGATCGACCCGCGGCGGCGCCGGCGGCGCGGAGGAGATCGCGTCGAACTCCTCGCGGGCCCACTCCAGCTTGCCCTGCCGGTCGAGCTCCTTCTCCAGGGCGTCGCGCAGGTCCACGAGCAGTTCGACGTCGAGCGCCGCGTAGCGAAGCCAGGGGTCGGGCAGCGGGCGCGTCGACCAGTCGACGGCCGAGTGGCCCTTCTCCAGGACGAAGCCGAGCACGCCCTCGACCATCGCGCCGAGGCCGACCCGGGGGAATCCCGCGAGGCGCCCCGCGAGCTCCGTGTCGAAGATGCTGGTGGGGATCATGCCTATTTCGCGGAGGCAGGGAAGATCCTGCGTGGCCGCGTGGAGGACCCACTCGGCTCCGGAGATCGCCTCGCCGAGCCCCGAGAGGTCGGGGCAGGCGACGGGGTCGATCAGGGTGCTGCCCGCGCCTTCACGGCGCAGCTGCACGAGGTAGGCACGCTGGCCGTACCGATAGCCGGACGCACGTTCGGCGTCCACGGCCACGGGGCCACTGCCTGCCGCGAACGCGGCGATCACCTCTGCGAGGGCGGTCTCGTCGGCGACCACCGGGGGGATGCCATCACGCGGCTCGTCCAAAGGGATCGGCGCCGTTTCGACGTCGTCCGGAGGGCCGCCTCCGGTGGTTCGCAGTGAGCTGTCTGCTGCGGTCTCTTGGGCGTCGGTCACCTGTCAAGGGTATCTGTGTATGCACAGCGCCCGTCGACGGAACGTTCCGTCGACGGGCGCACGAGGGGTGTAAATGAGTCAGTGGATGATTCCGGTGCGCAGGGCCACCGCCACCATCCCGGCGCGGTCACCCGTGCCGAGCTTGCGCGCGATGCGGGCGAGGTGGCTCTTCACGGTCAGGGCGGAGAGCCCCATCGAGACACCGATGGCCTTGTTCGACTGACCCTCCGCGACGAGGCGGAGAACCTCCACCTCACGGCCGGACAGCTCTCGGTAGCCACCGGGGTGGCTGGGTGCGCCCGGCGGGCGGCGGTGCATTCGGGCGGCGGCCGAGCCGATGGGCGCGGCGCCGGGGCGGGTGGGGAGACCGACGTTGTTGCGGGTGCCGGTGACGACGTAGCCCTTGACGCCGCCCGCGAGGGCGTTGCGTACGGCACCGATGTCATCGGCGGCGGAGAGGGCGAGGCCGTTCGGCCAGCCCGCCGCGCGGGTTTCCGATAGGAGCGTCAGGCCGGAGCCGTCGGGGAGGTGGACGTCTGCGACGCAGATGTCACGGGGGTTGCCGATGCGGGGACGAGCCTCCGCGATCGACGAGGCCTCGATCACGTCGCGAACACCGAGGGCCCACAGGTGGCGGGTGACGGTGGAGCGGACGCGCGGGTCGGCCACGACGACCATGGCGGTCGGCTTGTTCGGGCGGTAGGCGACCAGGCTTGCGGGCTGCTCGAGGAGAACGGACACCAGGCCTCCTGGGGTGCGGGACTGAACCGGCTCGGGGATGAAGCCGGGACGAACCGTGCTTTCAAGGTCACCAACCTCTTCGGCATCAAACCCGCCCGCCTTTAGAGAATGATCACGATTTGGTGAGTAACAATTCGGGCGATTCGGACATGCGATCGATCATCCGAAGATCAACCCGAATCGCAGTCGTTCAGAATCGCTCATCCGCGTGATCGTCCCGTGTCGGTCCAGTACCCGTTCGGGCCCGTTCGAGCCCGTTCGGTGTTGCCCGGGGCCGCACCCCGGCGCCCGTCACGGCGTCTGCGGCCCCCGTCGCTGCGGCAGCGACACCACGGAGCCGTCGCCGCCGTGCCCCTGGTTCACCGGCGGCAGTCCCGCGATCTGGCAGAGCAGATCGCACCACGCCGCGAGATGCGCCGCCGTGTCCGGCACCCCGCCGTTCCCCTCGCGCGGCGTCCACGACGCCCGGATCTCGATCTGCGACGCGGGCGGCCGCTCGGCGAGCCCGCCGAAGTAGTGCGAGCCCGCCCGCGTGACGGTGCCACTCGGCTCGTCGCAGGCCAGACCGCGCGCCTGCAGCGCGCCCGTCAGCCAGGACCAGCAGACCTCGGGGAGCAGCGGATCCGCCGCCATCTCCGGTTCCAGCTCCGCGCGGACGAGCGTGACGAGGCGGAAGGTGCCCTGCCAGGCGTCATGTCCCGCCGGATCGTGCAGCAGGACGAGCCGTCCGTCCGCCAGATCCTCGTCGCCCTCGACCACCGCCGCCTCCAGGGCGTACGCGTGGGGGGCGAGGCGCTGTGGCGGCCGCGTCGGGTCGATCTCGATCTCGGGCCGAAGCCGTGCCCCCCGCAGCGCGTCGACCGCCGCGCGAAAGGGCAACGGAGCCGAATCCGCCACCTTCCCCTCCGTACTTTCCATCTCGCCAGCGCCGTCCGACCGTTGTCCTTGAGCCGCAGCCATGCGGGGAAGATTAAGGGGAACGGCGGCTTCGCGCAGGGAGAGACACCCGTCGGAGGGGCCCCGGTCAAGGCAGGGTGTCCCTCGGGGCAGGGGGGTGCGCGGGCCCGTGCGAGACTTTCCGCGTGAGTGCCAACAACAGTCAGAGCCCCGCGGGCCAGCAGAACGCAGCGACGTACGACTCCGCTTTCATGAAGGCCTGCAGGCGTGAGCCCGTGCCGCACACGCCGGTCTGGTTCATGCGGCAGGCGGGGCGCTCACTTCCCGAGTACCGCAAGGTGCGCGAGGGCACGGCCATGCTGGAGTCCTGCATGATGCCGGAGCTGGTCACGGAGATCACGCTGCAGCCGGTGCGCCGCCACAAGGTCGACGCGGCGATCTACTTCAGCGACATCGTGGTCCCCCTCAAGGCCATCGGCATCGACCTGGACATCAAGCCGGGCATCGGCCCGGTCGTCGCGAACCCCATCCGCTCGCGCGCCGACCTCGCCCAGCTGCGGGACCTGACGCCGGACGACGTGCGTTACGTGACCGAGGCGATGGGCATGCTGACGGCCGAGCTGGGGTCGACCCCGCTCATCGGATTCGCCGGAGCGCCTTTCACTCTCGCGAGTTACCTGGTCGAGGGCGGTCCGAGCCGTAACCACGAGAACACCAAGGCGCTCATGTACGGCGACCCGCAGCTGTGGGCCGACCTGCTCGACCGGCTCGCGGAGATCACCGGCGCCTTCCTCAAGGTGCAGATCGAGGCGGGCGCGAGCGCCGTGCAGCTCTTCGACTCGTGGGTGGGCGCCCTTGCCCCCGCCGACTACCGCCGCTCCGTGATGCCCGCCTCGCAGAAGGTCTTCGACGCCGTGGCCTCGTACGGCGTCCCGCGCATCCACTTCGGTGTCGGTACGGGCGAACTGCTCGGTCTGATGGGCGAGGCGGGCGCCGACGTGATGGGCGTCGACTGGCGCGTGCCGATGGACGAGGCCGTGCGGCGGGTCGGTCCCGGCAAGGCCCTTCAGGGCAACCTCGACCCGGCGGTCCTCTTCTCCACGCGGGAGGCGATCGAGGCCAAGACGGACGAGGTCCTGGACGCCGCCGCGGGCCTCGAGGGGCACATCTTCAACCTCGGCCACGGTGTCCTGCCGACCACGGACCCCGACGCCCTGACGCGGCTCGTCGAGCATGTCCACACGCGGACCGCACGCTGACGAAGTCGTTTCGCGGTCGTCTCGCAGTCGTTTCGGGATCGGTTCGTAGTTGGCTGAAAATCTCGCCTGAATGTGACGGGTGAGGAGCGGGGGAGGGGGCGTGTCCGCGGTGCGGACCCGCCCCTCGCGCGCTCAGTCCGCCGCCCGCACCGCCGCGACCGCCTTGCGCGCCGCCACCAGGACCGGGTCCCACACGGGGGAGAACGGCGGTGCGTAGCCGAGGTCGAGCGCCGTCATCTGGTCCACCGTCATCCGGGCCGTCAGGGCCACGGCGGCGATGTCCACGCGCTTGCCCGCACCCTCGCGGCCGACGATCTGGACGCCGAGCAGCCGTCCCGAGAGGCGTTCGGCGAGCATCTTCACGGTCATCACGGCCGCCCCGGGGTAGTAGCCCGCGCGGCTCGTCGACTCGATGGTCACCGTCACGTACCGCAGTCCCGCCGCCCGCGCCTCCTTCTCGCGCAGGCCGGTGCGGGCGATCTCCAGGTCGCAGACCTTGCTTACGGCCGTGCCGACGACACCGGGGAACGTCGCGTAACCCCCGCCCACGTTCGAGCCGATGACCTGGCCGTGCTTGTTGGCGTGCGTGCCGAGCGCGATGTGGCGCTCGTGGCCCGAGACCAGGTCGAGCACCTCCACGCAGTCGCCGCCCGCCCAGATGTTCTCGTGGCCCCGCACCCGCATCGCGAGATCCGTGAGCAGCCCGCCGTACTCACCGAGCGGAAGACCCGCCGCGCGGGCGAGCTCCGTCTCGGGGCGCACGCCGATGCCGAGCACCACCACGTCCGCCGGATACTCGGCGTCCTCGGTGGCCACCGCCCTGACCCGGCCGTCGTCACCGGTCAGGATCTTGGTGACCTCGGCGCCGTTCACCATCTCGATGCCCATGCCGGACATCGCGTCATGGACGAGGCGGCCCATGTCCGGGTCGAGCGTCGACATCGGTTCCGCGCCGCGGTTGACGACCGTGACCTGGTACCGGCGCTGGATCAGGGCCTCGGCCATCTCCACGCCGATGTAGCCGGCGCCGATGACGACCGCCCTGCGGCCCGGCGTGCGGGCGAGGGTGTCCAGGAGCGCCTGGCCGTCGTCCAGGGTCTGTACGCCGTGCACCCCGGGGGCGTCGATGCCGGGCAGGGAGGGGCGCACCGGCCGGGCGCCGGTGCCGATCACGAGCTTGTCGTACGCCGTCCAGGACTCCGCGCCGGACTCCAGGTCCCGGGTGCGGACCCGGGCGCCCTCGACGTCGATCTCCATGACCTCCGTACGCATCCGCAGGTCGATGTCGCGGGCCCGGTGCTCCTCGGGCGTACGCGCGATCAGCTCGTCCCGGGAGGGGACGTCGCCGCCGACCCAGTAGGGGATGCCGCAGGCCGAGTACGAGGTGAAGTGGCCGCGCTCGAACGCGACGATCTCCAGCTCCTCAGGGCCCTTGAGCCTGCGTGCCTGCGACGCGGCGGACATCCCCGCCGCGTCGCCCCCGATGATCACCAGTCGTTCCTTCGCGCTCCTCATGCGGACACGCTAGGCGCTGCGCCGGCAGAGCAGTGTCAAACCTGCGGGCCCGTTGTGGCTGGTCGCGCCCGCGCGGCGGAGCCGCACGTGTCACGGCCCCGCGCCCCTTACGGGGCACGACACGCTCAGTCGTCGTCTCCCTGCGCGTTCACGGCAGGGCGGTGCGCCAGTCGGGGCCGAACAAGCCGCTGCCACAGCAGGAACAGCAGGGCCGCCACCGCCACGAACGGCAGGATCGCGCCGAGGGCCACGGCCACCCAGCGCAGCATCGTCACGAAGGCACTCCAGCCGCCGGACAGCGCGTCCACGAACGTGGGGTCGTCGTCCGTGTCCGCCTTCTTCACCGCCGTCTCGCTGAGCGACAGCGTGATCGTGGACATGCTCGTACGGTCCTTGAGCGAGGACTGCCGGGCGAGCAGCGCCTCAAGCTCCGACTGACGGGAGCTCAGCTCCCCTTCCAGGGTGACCACATCGCTCAGCTTCGTCGCCTTGTCCATCAGCTCCCGCACCCGCGCCACGCTCGCCCGCTGCGACTTGATCCGGCTCTCGACGTCGACGACCTGATCGGTCACGTCCTGCGCCTTGGCCTTGCGTTCGATCAGCTTGCCGGTTCCTTCGAGCGACGTCAGGACGTCCTCGTACCGGTCCTGCGGGACGCGCAGCACGACGCGGGAGCGCTCGTGGCCGCGCCCGTCGCGGTCCGTGGTCTCGTCGCCGACGACGCCGCCCGCGTCGACGGCCACGGCGCGGGCCTCGTCCAGGGCCTTCGGCACGTCCTTGACGCGGACGGTCAGGGTGGCGGTGCGGATGACGTGGGTGCCGGTGAGCTCGGGCGGCTTCTTCTTGCCGGACTTGTCCGCCTGGCTGCCGCCGCCCACCCCCTTGTCGTCCTTACTGCCCGACGCGTACGCGTCCTCGCGGGCGGCGCCCGCCGCCTTGTCGCCGTCGCCGCCGGAGTCGCTGGAGTCGCCGCCCGCGGTGCACCCGGTGAGCGCGAGGGCGACGGCGAGCAGGAGGGCCGAGAGCGCCTGGACCGTGCGGTGCCTCGACCTGGTTTCCCTTGACGCGTGCATCTCGACGTACCCCCCGAGTGTCGTGGTGACTGATGCTCCTTTGACGCCGGGGAGGGGCAGAACGATGGTTGCCGACCGGTCCCGATGGGGTCACGGTCGGGACTCGCGCGACGCGTGGCGGACGACTCGTAGAGTGGAGTCATGCGCGAAACGGACACACGTACGGGCCATGTCGTAGTCATCGGCGGCGGGATCGCCGGACTGGCCGCCGCCCACCGATTGCTCGGCACCGGCGCCCGCGTGACCGTCCTGGAAGCCTCCGACCGGCTCGGCGGCAAGCTGCTCCCCGGCGAGATCGAGGGCGTCCGCGTCGACCTCGGCGCCGAGTCGATGCTGGCCCGCCGCCCCGAGGCCGTCGCCCTCGCCCGCGAGGTGGGCCTGACCGACCGGCTCCAGCCGCCCGCCACGGCGACCGCGGCGATCTGGACCCGCGGAGCCCTGCGCCCGATGCCCAAGGGCCACGTCATGGGCGTGCCCGGCGACGCGTCGGCGCTGGCCGGAGTGCTGTCCGACGAGGGGCTTCGGCGGATCGAGCAGGACCGTGACCTGCCGCCCACCGAGGTCGGCGACGACGTCGCGGTCGGCGCGTACGTGGCCGCCCGCCTCGGCCGCGAGGTCGTCGACCGCCTCGTGGAACCGCTGCTCGGCGGGGTGTACGCGGGCGACGCCTACCGCATCTCGATGCGCTCGGCGGTCCCGCAGCTCTTCGAGGCGGCCCGCGCCCACGACTCCCTCACGGAGGGCGTGCGCGCCATCCAGGCCAGGGCCGCGCGGAACCAGCAGACCGGGCCCGTCTTCATGGGCATCGAGGGCGGCGTCGGCCAACTGCCGCTCGCCGTCGCGGATTCGGTGCGAGCGCGGGGCGGCGAGATCGTGCTCAGGAGTCATGTGCACGGCCTGCGCCACACGCCCGACGGTTGGGAAGTATTCGTCGACGACTACTTCCTGGAGGCCGACGCCGTAGTCCTGGCAACCCCCGCCCGCGACGCGTCCTGGCTCCTCAAGGCCGAGGCCCCCGCCGCCGCGGCCGAGCTCGCGGGTGTCGAGTACGCCTCCATGGCCCTGATGACCCTCGCCTACCGCCGCAGCGAGACCGACCTCCCCGAAGGCAGCGGGTTTCTCGTGCCGCCCGTCGACGGGCACACCATCAAGGCGTCCACCTTCGCGTCACGCAAGTGGGGCTGGATCGCCGACGAGGACCCCGACCTCCTTGTGCTGCGCACCTCGGTGGGCCGGTACGGCGAGACGGAGATCCTCAAGCGCGACGACTCCGAGCTCATCGAGCTCTCCCGGCACGACCTGCGCGCGGCCACCGGCCTGGACGCCGAGCCCGTCGCCACCCGCGTCACCCGCTGGCACGACGGCCTGCCGCAGTACCCCGTCGGCCACCACGCGCGCGTGGCCCGCGTCCGCGAGCACGTGAGCAAGCTGCCCGGCCTCGCGGTGTGCGGAGCGGCGTACGACGGTGTGGGCATCCCCGCGTGCATCGCGAGCGCCTACGCCGCCGTCGACCAGCTGGGCGGCGACCTGGCCGGTGTGCAGGAGCTCACCGCCAACCCGGTGCAGAGTCTGCACGGCGGCGGAGGAGAATAGGGCCATGAGTGACGACGCCCCCGCCAAGAGCCCGAACGCGGGCAAGAAGGCCAAGGACCTCAACGAGGTCATCCGCTACACGCTGTGGTCCGTCTTCAAGCTGAAGGACCTGCTGCCCGAGGACCGCGCGGGCTACGCCGACGAGGTCCAGGAGCTGTTCGACCAGCTCGCCGCCAAGGACATCACCGTCCGCGGCACGTACGACGTGTCGGGCCTGCGCGCCGACGCCGACGTCATGATCTGGTGGCACGCCGAGACCTCCGACGAGCTGCAGGAGGCCTACAACCTCTTCCGGCGCACCAAGCTGGGCCGCGCCCTGGAGCCGGTCTGGTCGAACATGGCGCTGCACCGCCCCGCCGAGTTCAACAAGTCGCACATCCCGGCCTTCCTGGCCGACGAGACGCCGCGCAACTACATCAGCGTCTACCCCTTCGTGCGCTCCTACGACTGGTACCTGCTGCCCGACGAGGACCGTCGCCGCATGCTCAAGGACCACGGCATGATGGCCCGCGGCTACCCCGACGTGCGCGCCAACACCGTCGCCTCGTTCTCCCTCGGCGACTACGAGTGGATGCTGGCCTTCGAGGCCGACGAGCTGTACCGCATCGTCGACCTGATGCGGCACCTGCGCGCCTCCGAGGCCCGCATGCACGTCCGCGAAGAGGTGCCGTTCTACACCGGCCGCCGCAAGTCCGTGGCGGACCTCGTGGCGGGCCTCGCCTAATTCATTCGGAGCGCCGTTAATTCGGTTGCCGCGCCCTGTCCGGTGCGGGTTTCATCGAGAGGTCGAAGCCAAGGACAGAGAGAACGGTGAATGTATGCCCAGGGCCCCGCGGATCAGCTCGAAGCCAGCCCATTCCGCGACGCACTGGAGTCATCCACCCCATGTCCCGCAACACCTCCCGGCGGGCCCGCACTGAGGCGCGCGCCCAGTCCTTCCGCTGCCTGCAGTGCGGTCTCGACGTATCGATGACCGCCCCCGGCACCGACCACCGCAACCACTGCCCGAACTGCCTGTGGAGCCGTCATCTCGACGACACCCCGGGCGACCGGGACGCGGACTGCGGTGCCCGGATGGAACCCCTCGCCATCTCCGTACGCGGAGACGGCGAATGGGTCCTCGTCCATCGCTGCATTCACTGCGGTGTCCTGCACGCCAACCGCACGGCGGGCGACGACAACGCCCTGCCGCTCACCCGGCTCGCGGTGCGCCCGCTGGCCCAGCCGCCGTTCCCGCTGGAGCGTCTCGGCGCCCTGTAGTCAGTGCTTCTCGGGGAGAGCCGCCGCCCGCGCGCCGGACAGCGGCTGGGGCTCCTTGTGCGGTGCGCACGCCGCGCGCCCCACGGGGAGCCTGCCCTCGAGGAGGTAGGCCTCCATGTGGCCGTTGACGCACTTGTTGGGCCCGGCGCCGATGCCGTGCGTGCCGGCGTCGCGCTCGGTCACCAGGACCGAACCGCCCAGTCTGCGGTTCAGCTCCAGTGCGCCCTCGTACGGGGTCGCCGCGTCCCGCTCGGCGGCCAGGATCAGCGTCGGGGCGAGCTCGTCCGCCGTGGCGCGGACGTCCAGGGGCTGCCTGCGGGTCTCGGGCCAGTAGGCGCACGGCAGGTTCATCCAGGCGTTGTCCCAGGTCTCGAAAGGCGCGACGCGCGCGAGCATCGAGTTGTCGCGGTTCCAGGTCTTGAAGTCCGTCGGCCAGGACGCGTCGTTGCACTCGACCGCGGTGTAGACGGCGTTGCCGTTCTCCTGCTCCTTGGCCGCCTTCGGCTCGGGCGCGGCCTGCTCGATCAGCTGCTTCGGATGGCCCTTCACGTACGCCGAGAGCGCCGATGCGCGCGCCGGCCAGTAGTCGTCGTAGTACCCGGCCTGGAGGAAGGCCGACTGCAGCTGGCCGGGGCCGACCGTGCCGCCCGCGGGCTTGGCCGCCAGCTGGTCGCGCACCTTCTCGTAGCTGCGCAGCACCGCTTCGGGTGTCGTGCCCAGGTGGTACGTCTTGTCGTGCTTGGCCACCCAGGCGCGGAAGTCGGCCCAGCGGCGCTCGAAGGCCGCGGACTGGTCGAGGTTGTTGCGGTACCAGATCTGCGCGGGGTCGGGGTTGACCGCCGAGTCGAAGACCATGCGGCGCACGTGCGAGGGGAAGAGCGAGGCGTACACCGCGCCGAAGTAGGTGCCGTACGAGGCGCCCATGAAGGTCAGCTTCTTCTCGCCGAGCGCCGCCCGCAGCACGTCCAGGTCACGGGCGTTGTTCAGGCTCGTGTAGTGCCGCACCGCCTTGCCGGAGCGCTTGACGCAGCCCTCCGCGTACGCCTTCGCCTGCTTGACGCGCTCCAGTTTGTACGCGGTGTCGGGATGGGTCGGTGACTGCGTGGGGGCCTTGGCGAACTCCTTGGGGTCCTGGCAGGAGATCGGCGCCGAGCGGCCGACACCGCGCGGGGCGTAGCCCACGAGGTCGTACGCCGCCGCGATGCGCTTCCACTCGGGGAGCATGCCGACCATCGGGAAGTACATGCCGGAGCCGCCGGGGCCGCCCGGGTTGAACACGAGGGCACCCTGCCGCTTGACGGACTTGCCGCGCCGCGGTTCGGCCCGTTCCGTGGCCTTGGTGCGGCTGACGGTCAGTCTGATCTGCTTGCCGCTGGGGTCCGCGTAGTCCAGCGGCACGGTGACCGTGGCGCACTTGACCGAGGGGGGCAGGCCCTCGGCCTTCGGGCAGGCGGCGAAGCGCAGACCGGCGGCCTGCGCGCGCTGGGCGGCGATCTGGGTGCCCTGTGTTTCCGGGTACGGGGTGGTGTCGGCCGCGGACGCGCTTCCCGTGGGGGCGGCGACGAGTGCGGTCAGGACCAAGGATCCGGCGGTTCCGTAGAGGGCGGCTGCTGCTCTCATCGCTCTTCATCCCTTCATTCGGCCGTGCGTTGCTCGAACAAAAGGGATGATTCGTTTGGTAATGGGTGAAGTAAAGCACCGCCCCGCCGGTGTCGGGCGTGTCGGGCTCAATGACTCCGATGCGCCGTGTCCTGGTGCGCGAAGGCCGCGCGGAGTTCCGGGTCGGACAGGGCGCGGGTGCCGCGTACGGCGACGGCGGTGAGGTCGGAGCCGCCGCGCGCGGGCAGCGCGCTCAGCAGGAGCTGGCCCGCGGGGGATGCCCAGCGCGGGTAGGGGTGGATCTCGAAGCGGGCGACGGCCAGGCAGCCCGCGTTCAGGGCCAGGGCGAGCGTGAACCAGAGCGCGACGTGCGCCTCTCCTCGCGATTCCTGGGCCGGCATCAGCAGTGCGACGGCGCCGAGCGCGATCACCGCGGCCGCGGCCGCCCGCACCTGCCTGACCGCTCCCGCGACCCCCGACCAGGTGCCTTCCGGCAGGGCGAGTCCCGCCGTGACGAGGCGGTCGGCGAGGGCGCGCATCGCGTCGGTGCCGGCCGCCGCGCGGCGCACCGGCGCTATCGGTGACTGCCCGCCCGGCCCTATCGCGCCGAGCACGGACCGCTCCATGTCGTCGCCGCCCACCGGGTCGACGACCGTCGCCCAGCCGGTGTGCGCGAGCAGCAGGCGCCGGGCGCGGGCCATCGACACCAGGGTGAGGTCGGTGACGCGGGTGGGCCCGCCGGAGAGGAACGCGGCTTCGTAGAGCGTCAGTTCATGGCCTTGCCCCGGGGTCGCGCCGGGCCGGGCGGCGCGGTACGCGGTGAGGCAGAGCCGGGTGCACGACAGTCCCGTCGCGACCCAGGCCACGATAAGGAGCGGAAGCCAGAACATGCCGGTGTTCTATGCGAGGGGGCGGGGGTGGCGCCATGGGTTATTCAGCATGCGGACGCGGGATAGCGGGTACGTAACGTTCCGCTTCGCTGCGGGGGCTGCTACTTCTCCTTACCGCGTTCCTTGCCGCGCTCCTCGCCCTCTCTCGTCGGTCCCTTGCCCTCCTCCTTCGGCTTGGGGCGGGAGGCGGGTGGGGGGAGCGAGAAGGTGGGGGAGGGGGAGACCGGGGTCGCCGGGGCGGGGGACTCGGTCGGTCCTGGCGGGGCGGGGGAGCGGGTCGCCGGGACGGGGCCCGCCGATGCCGCGTCGCGCGCCAGATCGTCGAAGTCGACCAGGCCCGTCCCTTCGAGGACCGTGATGTGGTCGAGGACCGTGGTGTTCGCGTCGTCCGCGAGGGCGCGCACCAGCGAGTTGCGGGTGGTCGCGCGGACCTCGGCGACCACCGAGAAGACCTTGCCGTGGGCGGCGCGCAGGATGTTGGCGAACTTCTCGTCGTACGCGCCGCCGTTCGCGTCGCTCATCTCGTCGAGCCAGCCGCGCTGCTGCGCGGTCGGCTGGTTGGGCAGTTCCATGTTGAGCTGCGTCGCCACCTCGCGTACGCGCGCGTCCAGGAACGTATGGCCCTCGACGAGGTGCTCGCCCGCCGTCTGCACGGCCTTGGTGGTGCCGCGGGCCTCGGCCTGCTGTCCCGCGGGGAGCTCCCAGAGGCCCGCGAGCCGCACCTTGGTGATGAAGTCCCGGTCGAGCGCGGAGAGCGGGCCGAACTCCGTCGACACGGTGTCCGCGTCGAGCAGGTCCTGGCCGGTGCCCGACCTGTCCTCGTACGACCAGACGGGAAAGAGCAGCGCGGCCAGCGTCGCGACGAGCCCCGCGACGATGAGGCCGGTGCCGTTGATGGATCGCATGACGCCTCCTGTTGCGGCACCGCACGTTAGTGCGCCACAGAGAGGGACCTGCGCCATACGGCGAGGAGTACGTCAACTGCCGTACGGGTAAGGGGCATCGGATGCGGGGCGGGCACTGTGGCCGCGCCGAAGGCCACGAACCGGCCCGCGGTCGCCACCGCCCACGCCTGCGGGGTGCGGGGGCCCCGCGCTCGCGGCACGCCGAGCGCACATATCCCCTCCCGCCCCGGGGAGGAAGCCCCGCCAGAAGGACCTTGGAAGCTGCCCTCTCCGCCGCCCCCGCAGCTGCCGCCCCTCCGCCGCCGCAGGACGACGGGCCGCTACCCCCGCAGCTCGCGCCGCCGCATGCCGAGTTGCTTCCCGTGCCGCCGCACCGCGCGCCGGCCCTTCTCCGCCAAGACCGGCAGGAAGGCCCTAGAAGTGCCCCTTCCTCCGCCGCCGGAACTTCCGCAGCTTGCGCCGCCGCTGCCGAGCGCACACATCCCCTCCCGCCCCGGGGAGGGAGCCCGGCAGGAGGGCTCTACGAACTGCCCTCTCCGCCGCCGCAGGACGACGAGCCGCTATCCCCCCGGCAGCTTGCGCCGCCGCGTACCGAGTTGCTTCTCCGCGCCCCCGCACCACGCGCCGACCCTTCTCCGCCAAAGCCCGGCAGGAGGGCCCTACGAGCTGCCCCCTCCGCCGCCCCCGCAGCCGCCTCCCCCTCCGCCGCCGCAGGATGAGGAGCCCCCGCCCCCGCAGCCGCCCGAGCTTCCGCAGCTTGTGCCGCCGCAGGTCGCGTTGTTTCCTGTGCCCCCGCACCACGCGATGGTGCTTGAGCCGGAGCTTGCGTACGACGAGGAGGTTGCTGCCGTACGACCCGGGCGGACGCGGTGCGCGGCCTGGAGTTGTGCGCGCAGGTCGGGGTCGAGGACGCCGACCAGGCCTTCGACGGCCACGCGGTACGCCGCCCCCGGCGCGAGCGCGCCCGCCGCGCGGTACTCCGCGAGGGCGGTCCGCCCCGTGGCGGTCACCCGCGTGCGGGTGACCCGGCCGCCGAGCAGGCTGACCAGGGCGCCGAGCAACCAGGCCACGATCAGCAGGATCGTCGACGCGCTCACGGGATCCCATGAGGGGCCGTCGCCGTCCTCGACGGCGATGACGCCGATGACCAGGAAGAACCCGACGAAGACCAGGGCGTGGTGCCGGTGCTTGCGCCGCCGCAGGCGGTCGACGGCCTCGGGGCGCACCAGCAGCCCCCGCCGGGCCAGCGTGTCGCCGATCGCCTGCACGGCGGGGCTGCGCATCACGCCGATGCGCAGCCAGTGCAGGGCGCCGCTCGGCGCGGCCTCGTGCGCCTGGAGCACCGCACCCTCCACCGGGTTGCGGACCTCGGTGGACTGGAGCGCGACGACGCCGGGGAACGCGACCACCAGGCGCCCGTCCTCGTGCATCGCAGCGATCACGGCGTCGGCGACCCTGCCGGGGCCACCGCCCAGGAACGCGGCCTCCAAGGGGTCGAACACCGCGCCGTGCCGGGCGTCGGACTGCGGCGGCGCGGCCTGCCGCATGCGGGAGACGCCGACGAGCAGAGCGGCCGAGGAGGCCGCGACCAGCAGGGCGAAACAGAGGGACAGGATCTGCACGGCCGTCGCCTCCCTAACCCCGGCGCAGCGCGAACCGCGCCGCCCGCAGCCACCGGGTGACGGGCCGCGCGTCCAGCGGCGCGGGCCCGGACCGGTCGAGCCACCACCGGGTCAGCCTGCCCCGTGCCTCCGCGTCCTCGGGCAGCCCGGCGAGCAGCAGCCGCTCGGCGAAGTCCAGCGCGTCACGCCGGTAGCCGCCGGACATCGGCCGCGACTGGGCGTACGCGAAGAACTCCGTGCGATAGCGCTCGCCGAGGATCTCCGGCAGCTCGGGCGCCACCTTCGCCACGACGTCCGCCCGCTTGCCGGTCAACGCCCGGCTCTGCACGGTCAGCCGGGCCCGGTCGAAGCCCTCGGGCGCGGGCGTCCTGGCCACCAGGGCGGAAAGGAGCGCGGTCTGCGCGAGGGCGAGCCGCTGACGGGCGGCGGCGGAGGCGGCGGAGGCGGAGCCCGCGGAGGCGGCTGCGGACGCCGTGGCCGCGTCGGGCCCACCGGCACCGGCACCGGCATCCGCACCGGCATCCCGCGCCGTGCCGATAGCGCACTCGCCGGACGCGGGCGCCTTCGTCCGCACCCTCTCCCGTATCGCGTCGAGCTCCCGCTCCAGCTCCTGCGGCGCCGGGAAGTTCTCGTCCCGTTCCAGCAGGACACCCGGCGGGCTCACCCGGGCCGCCAGGTCCGACAGGATCGCCAGGACCGGCTCGGGCACCGGGTGGGCGTGACTGTCGTGCCAGACGCCGTCCCGCTCGAAGCCGCCCGCGACATGGACGTACGCGATGGCCTCGACCGGCAGTTCGTCCAGGGCCTTGGACGGGTCCTCGCCGCGGTTGACGTGGTTCGTGTGGAGGTTGGCGACATCGATGAGGAGACGTACGCCGGTGCGCTCGACGAGCTCGTACAGGAACTGCCCCTCCGTCATCTCCTCGCCGGGCCAGGAGATCAGCGCCGCGATGTTCTCCACGGCGAGCGGTACCGGCAGCGCGTCCTGCGCGATGCGCACGTTCTCGCACAGCACGTCGAGGGCGTCACGCGTGCGCGGCACCGGAAGCAGATGGCCCGCCTCCAGCGGCTGCGAGGCCGTCAGCGGCCCCCCGGCGCGTACGAACGCGATGTGCTCGGTGACCAACGGCGAGCCGAGCACCTGCGCGCGCTCGGCGAGCGCGGCCAGGCGCGACTCGTCGGGGCGGTCGGCGCCGCCGAGGCCGAGCGAGACGCCGTGCGGCACGACCGTGACCCCGCGTTCCCGCAGGCGCAGGAGGGAATCGGGGAGGTGCCCGGGGCACAGGTTCTCCGAGACGGCCTCGACCCAGTCGATGCCGGGCATCCTCTCCACGGCGTCCGCTATCTCCGGACGCCACCCGATTCCGGTCCCCAGATGTTTCATGATCCCCCTCCTCCGCCAAGACCCCGCGTCGCGCCCGTGTCTTGTGAACGTGTGCAGGAGTCATGGCCCCGGCCGAAGCGGCCGAACCCCTGAGGGGGGACGTTCAGAGCTACATTTGAGGTTCCGGCCGGTTCGTGTTGACCTCGCCGGGCGGCGCGGGCGAGGGCCGTGACGTCGTGGACACATCGCCGGTCGGACCGGCCGGCGGGGGCACCGGGGGGACGCCGGAGGGCGGCGGCGGACCGCTGGGGCTGGCCGTCGCGGTCGCCGCGCCGCCGTTGGCGATGTCGTCGAAGTCCACGAGTCCGGTGGCCTCCAGCATCGTGATGTGGTCGAGGACCGTCTGGTTCGAGTCGCTGGCCAGCTGCCGTATGAGCGTGTTGCGGGTGCTGTCCCGCACCTGCGCGATCACGCTGAACACCTTGCCGTGCGCGACCCGCAGCAGATTCGCGAACTTGCGCTGGTACTCCATCCCTTCGGCCTCGGTCAACTCCTGCAGCCAGCCCTGCTGTTGGGCGGTGGGTTGGTTCGGCAGCTCCACGCCGAGCTGCGCCGCCACCGCGCGGGCCCGCTTGTCGAGATCGGTGTGGCCGACGATGAGATGGTCACCGGCTTCCTTGATCGCCTCGGTCGGCGCGCGCTCGACGGCCTGCTGGCCGGCGGGCAGCTCCCACAGGCCGGCGAGCCGCACCTTCACGAGCAGATCCCGGTCGGCCGCCGAGAGCGGACCCCACTGGGTGGCCACCGAACCGGCGGCCAGATTGGCGGGCCCCGTGCCCGAACGGTCCGCGTAGGACCACATCGGGAACGCGAGCGCGCCCAAGGTGACCACGAGTGCCGCGATGATCAGAGCCGTGCCGTTGATGCGCCGCAATGTGCCGTGCCTTCCTGCCCGTCTACCTGCCCGTCGACCTGCCGTGAGGCAAGCTACTTCCTGGTACCAGGGGATACGGAAGATGCGTGCGTGATGTTCAACGCTTTGCCCGGCCGTTGTGTGAGGTGGGCGACCTCCCCAGGAGTGCCAGCATCTCCTCCAGCGGGGATGCGTCCTCCGGCGTGGGCAGGGCGGGCGCGAACGCCGCGCCCGGCCCCCGCAGTTCGGGATCTTTCGGCACCCGGCGGGCGATCTCGAGCGCGGCACCGACCACCGGCGCGGGGAGGTCGAGGCCGACGCCGACGGTCGTCGCCACGTCCCAGGCGTGCACCACGTGGTCCAGGAAATGGAAGCCGACGGCGATCCGTCCGGTGAACGTCCCACCGATCTCGGGAAGCGTGAACCCCCGCTCCAGGGCGCCCTCTTCGGCGAACGCGGCCAGCACGTGGCGCACCGCTTCCTCGTACACCTTGACCGGGTCGCGTCCGAGGTCCGGCGCGATCCAGTACGTACGGTCGTCGCCCGTCCCGCGAGCCGCCGCCGCGAACCCGTGGTGCTGAGCGGCCATGTGCGCGACCAGGTCGCGCAGCGTCCAGCCGGCGCAGGGGGAGGGGCGCTCCCAGTCGGTGTCGCGGGCCGCGCGCAGGACGCGCAGGGATTCCTGGAGGGCGGTGCGGTCGAGTGCGATGAGGTCCGTCATGCGGGTGTCACTCACTTTCCGTGGCGTGAACGGCGCGGGGTGGCAACGGAGTTGAGCCGATGGGGTCCGGTCCGGTGATCAGGGAGTGCGCGGCGGCCCAGACGTCGCCGGGATCGAATCGGTCCAGCGCCCAGGCGGTGGCGCGCATCTCGCCCCGGTCCCGGTGCGCGCGGACGATCCGTACGTGGTCGGGGCGCCCGACGAACGCGTACAGCGACCGTTCGTCGGTCCAGACCGAGACGGAACCCGAGCGCTTGCGCCACGGGTCGGTCCAGAGCCACATGCCGACGGCGCCGGGCGTACGAGGCCAACTCCGGCGCAGCCGCAGCCCCGACAGGGCGATCGGGAGGATCTGGGAGTGACGGCGGGCGGTGAACTCCGTGAGGCTCACCAGGACCTGGTCAGGGGTGGGCGCCTCGGGGCCGGGTTGCCAGGGTGAGCGGGAGATCGATCGCGGGATCAGTGAAGGCATGCAAGGAGCGTAAAACTAAACGAACGGTCGTGCTACTTGTTTGACGAGGTTGCTCTGGCAGGAACCTCGCCGAAAATCAGGGAAGTTGAGGAGAATCAGAGCAGTTGGGGAAAATCAGGGAAGTTGGGGCACCCGCGACGGATCTGTCGCCGCCGCACGCAGCCGTGCCGTGATGGCGACGGCCGCCCTGCGGTAGGCGTCCGGCTCGTCGTGCAGCACCGAGTGCGCGTTCGCCGTCTCCATCGGCGCGATGAGCTCGAAGGCGAGCTGGGGGACATCGGTGTCCGGGAGCAGTTCGCCGGTGTCGCGCGCCTCGGCGAGGCAGCGCTCCACCTGGCCGGTCCAGTCACGGTTGGCGCGGACCAGCGCGTCGTGCACGGCGCCCTCGCGGGCGTCGAACTCGGCGATCACCCCGTAGAAGAAGCAGCCGCCGGGAAAGACCCGCTGTTCCGAGTAGTCGAGCCAGCGCGCGCACAGCTGCCGTACGCGGTCGAGGCCGGGCGCCGACTGCCTGGCCGGTTCCACCACGGCGTCCAGGAAGATGCGGCCCGCCGCGCGTACGGTCGCGAGCTGTAGTTCCTCCTTGGAGCCGAAGAGCGCGAAGACCCCGCTCTTGCTGAGCTTCAGCTCGGTGGCGAGACGGCCGGTGGAGAGCGCGTCCAGGCCCTCGACCGAGGCGATGTCGACCGTGCGGCGCAGGACGAGACGCCGGGTCTGGTTGCCGCGCTCGACGCGCCCGTCCAGCTTGGCACTCGCCGCGCCCGAGCTCGCGCCGGTTCCGTCCGCGCTCACGTCGACCTCGCCTGCCATGTGGATCTCCTCAACGCCGTGCCCGGCTCAGCGCAGGGCGGGGTGGTCGGCGACCACGGTGCAGGAGCCGGGGGCGATCTCCGTGAAGCCAGCGTCCCGCACCACCGGCAGGCCGCTCGCCACGAGTTCGCCCCAGCGCGCGGCGTCCGGGGTGCGCACGGAAAGCGGATAACCGGCGTCCCGCCAGGCCACGCGCTCCTCGTCCGACAGCTCCCACCAGGCGAGTTGGGCGCCGTGCCCGGCCTGCGCCATCGCCTTGCCCGCCGACATGTCGACATCGGGGCTCATCCACAGGACCGGCGCGGTCGCGTCCGCGGGCGGCACCGCCTCCGGGTCGTCCAGGTCCGTGCCCGAGACCTGGAGCCGGGCCAGATCCTTGGGCCAGCCGTCCAACGGCACCGGGGGAAACACGCGGACCTCCGCCGACTTGCCCGTGACCGTGATGCCGGGCAGTGCCTCGGCCCGCCGCCACTCGGCGCCGCGGGCCCGCCGGACCACCTTGCGGATCCTGGCGTCCTGCCAGTCACGCATGGCCTGCGCCCACTCGCCGTCGCCGAGGGACCGCTCGTCGCCGAGCATGACGAGCACCGCGCGGGCGGCGGTCTCCAGGGCGTCCATACGGTGCGGAGGCTCGGCGCGCTCGATGCGGGCCACCAGCGGCAGTACGTACTGCGGTGCCTCGTCGCGTGACGTCTGCTCCACGCGGAAGGGGCTGTCCTGGGGGTCTGGGGTGTCCTGCGGCTGGGAAGTCCCGGCGGTCTGGTCGCTGCTCACGCGTCCAGTCTGCCAGGCGGAAGATCGAGCCCGTCAGGGGCTTTGCGCGATGACCGCGACGTGCTGCTGCTCGCCTCGCTGCTCTCCCTGGTGACCACGGGCTCCCCCGCGAAGGCGGTCATGACCGGGCTCGTCTCCGGGTCGCGGGACGGCGTGGTGCCAGTGCCGTTGCTACCGGTCGCGGGGGCGGTGGCGCTGGGGGCGGCCTGCGGGCTGGCGTCTCGGAGGGGTTGAGTGCGCCCCGATGCCGGAGGCCGGAGATAGGGGGCTCAGCCCGAGCAGGCCGTGCGCTGTGCCTCGTGCCACTCACACACGGGGCACAGCGTCACGCCCTTGTGCGACTCCGGATACTCGGTGGGCTCGCGGCACAGCACGCACTCGGCGAACGGGCCGGCGGAGGGACCGGCGGTGTCGGCGGGCTCGGCAGGATCGGCGGGCTCGGCAGGGTCGGCGGAGTGGCTGGTGGCGGCGGGCCCGGCGGTGTCATCCATGCCCTCCAGCCTAGGACCCTGGGACTCCAGGACCCTGGGACTCCAGGACCTTGGGTTCGAGGAACCCGGGACTCCAGGACCCTGAGATTCTGCTGCCCTAGCCGCGTGCGCCCGCCGCCCTGATCTGCTCCGACACCCGCACGAACCGGAAACCGCGCTCGCGCAGCTTCGGGACGATCGTCCGCAGGGCGCGCTCCGTCGTGGGCGCCGCGCTGCGCGTGCAGTGCATGACGACCACCGAGCCGGGACGCACCCCGTCGAGCACTTGCCGGGCCACGGCGTCGGCGTCCGTCGCGAAGGCGTCGCCGCTCACCACGTCCCACTGCACGGCCGTGACACCGCCGGGGGCGATCGCCCGCAGCGCCCGCTTGTCGTAGCAGCCGCCGGGGAAGCGGAAGTACGGCACCTGATGCTCGACGCCCGCCTTGCGGAAGGCGGCGAAGGCGCGCTCCACGTCGGCGCGCATGCGGGAGGCGGGCACGGTCGGCAGCCCGTAGCAGCGGTCGGTGAAGGCGTGGTGGCTGTACGAGTGGTTGGCGACCTCGAAGAGTGGATCCCGGCCGATGTCCTTGGCCTGCGCCGGGTACTCCTCGGCCCACCGCCCCGTCATGAAGAACGTCGCGGGCACCTTCAGGCGCCGCAGCGTCGACACCAGCGCCGGATTGTCGAACCGCTCACCCGCCGCGGCACGTGGCCCCTGATCGGCCGTCATGTCGGCGTCGAAGGTCAGGGCGACGGTGGGGGAGCCGGACGCGGGGGTGCGGGGGGCGTTCTTGAAGACGGGGGTGAGGCCGGCGGGGCCGGGAGCGAGGGTCGCGGGGCGGGGCGAGGCGCTCGCCTTGGGGCGTTCGGTCCGGTCGCGGTTGCCCGGCGCGGGCTCGGCGCCGCAGGCTGCGAGCGTGGTGAGGGCGAGGGCGCTGAGGACGCAGCCGGCGGTGAGCCTCAGCGCCTTCCGTCCTCGCGGGGCGGGTCTCAGCGGGATCAGTGTGCGTGTCGGGACGATCATCCGGCGAACGTATCGACATAAAAAGGATGAAATGGTGAGGTGCGGCCCGTGCCGCTGCACGCCACCCCGGACGGCCGAACCGCCGATCCCGCCTCCCGTACGCGGGGGTGAAGGACGTTACTGCCGAGACCGGTGATTGCCACCGTGGCGCGGTGGTCGTCAATTCCCTTGCCACGTCAGCGAGTTCGGCCACCTCAGGCGATGCCGCCGCTATTCTGCTGGCAGCTTGAGGGTCCTCGCAGACAGTGAGCGGAGGAGGGCCGTGACACATGGGGCGCAGCCCGGGGAGCTGATCGGCGGTCGCTATCGGCTCGCCCGGACTCTGGGGGCGGGCGGCATGGGACGCGTCTGGCAGGCCCATGACGAGCAGCTCCGGACCGACGTCGCCGTCAAGGAGCTGTTCCTGCCGTCGGAGCTGTCGCCCGTGGACAGGGCGCACCGCCTGGAGCGCGCCATACGTGAGGCCCGCAACGCGGCACGGCTGCGGGACCACCCCAACATCGTCAGCGTGCACGACGTCGTCATCGTGGACGGTGTGCCGTGGATCGTGATGGAGCTCGTCACCGGTGGCACCCTGCAGGACCGCCTCCGTCAGGGGCGATTGGGGGTCGATGCCGTCGAGGTGGTGGCCACGGCCGTGCTGAGGGCGCTGGAGGCGGCGCACCGGGTGGGCATCGTGCACCGTGACATCAAACCGGCCAACGTGATGGTGAGCGCGGACAACAGGGTCCTGCTCACCGACTTCGGGATCGCGTTCAGCGAGGCCGACGCGGGACTGACCGGCACCGGAGTGGTCATCGGCTCGGTGGCGTACCTCTCCCCGGAGCGTGCTCGCGGGCACCGGGGTGATGCGGCGAGCGATCTGTTCTCTCTCGGGACGACTCTGTACGAGGCCGTGGAAGGCGTGTCGCCGTTCCGCCGTGCGACCGTCGTCGGCTCGCAGTACGCGGTGGCGCACGAACTCGTCCCTCCGCCGCGGTATGCGGGCCGACTCGCGCCCCTGATCCTGGGGCTGCTCGAGAAGAGGCCGGACGACCGTCCGACCGTTCCGCAGGCGCTGGACTTGCTCGCGGCGGCCGCCCAGTCCGCGCCACCCGCGCCCCTCGCGCCACCTGCGACAAGGGTGCGGCCGGAGCCGCAGAGGCCGGAGAGCCGTGTCGTGGCGGCGATGCCTTTCGCCGGCGGTCCTTCCGCCGCTGGTCCTTCCGTCGCTGGTCCTCACGCCAGTGGCTCGGGCACGGCGGGGGGTACGCCCCCTGCGCCTCGGCCCGAGGCTCGCGCAGCCACCACGCGCTACTCGGCGCGCCCGGCATCGGCGCCCGAGCTCACCTCCGCCCCCGCTGCCGCCGCCACCGGTCGAAGGAGGCCGCTCCGTAAGTCCCGCCGCGGAACGATCCTCGCCGTCGCGCTGGTCCTCATGCTCATCGGCAGCCTGTACGGCGGCTACTACCTGTGGGCGCAGACGCGGTACTACGTAGGCGCCCACGACGGGCACGTCGCGCTCTACAGGGGAGTCACCCAGGAGCTCGGCTGGATGAGCATGTCGAAGGTGGAGGACGACCACCCCGAGATCGAACTCAAATACCTCCCGCCGTACCACCGCAAGCAGGTCGAGTCGATCATCGCCGAGGACACACGCGACAAGGCGAAGGCCAAGATCGAGCAGCTCGCCGTGCAGGCGTCGGCCTGCAAGAAGGACGCGGAACGCCGAGCCGCGGAGAGCAACGAGACCGGCGGGAGCAGCAACACCCCCGGTCCCGATCTCACCGAGGAGGAGGAGAAGCTCGTCCCCATGTGCGGCAAGTAGGCGGACCATGGGGCGACCGCCGGCAACGGCCCCGCGGCACAGCGAGGCAGCACGGCCAAACAGCACGACCAAGCAGCACAACCAATCAGCACACCAAGGACGAAAGGCCCGTCGCCCATGCGCTCGACCCTCTTCAACGTCGCCTTCGACTGCGCCGACGCGTACGAACTCGCCCGGTTCTGGAGCAAGGTGGTGGGGCACCCGCTCGACGACGAGGACCGCCCCGGTGATTCGACGGCGGCCATAGCCCTGCCCACCGGCCTCCACCTCTACTTCGCCCAGGTCGACGAGCCCAAGACCCAGAAGAACCGCGTCCACCTCTGCCTCCAGCCCGACAGCCCCCGTGACGCGGAAGTGGAACGGCTCCTGGCGGTGGGCGCGACGGTGGCCTCGGACCGCCGCAATCCCGACGGCACCGGCTGGGTGGTCTTCACCGACCCCGAGGGCAATGAGTTCTGCGTGCTGCGCAGTGCGGCGGAGCGCGCGGCGGGCGAGGCGGACGGGGCGGGCGAGGCAGCCGAGGCGGGCGGCTGCGACCGGGGTGCCGCCTCCGTCTCCCGCTGACCTGACCTGATTTGACCTGACCTGACCTGACCGGGGCCTCGGACCGCGCCTGTTTTGAAGCGACCGATTCAGAATGTGCTAGCGTCCTGATCGTCGATTGTGGAGCGAGTGCTCCAAAACGCGAATCGCGATCAGGAGGAGCAGCAATGCCGCCTGCGGTGTACGTGGTGGGGCTCGGCATCTTCACCCAAGGGACCTCGGAGTTCATGCTGTCGGGCCTCCTGCCGGGCATGGCCGCCGACCTCGGGGTGTCGATCCCGGACGCGGGGCTGCTGATCTCCGCCTTCGCGATCGGCATGGTCGTCGGCGCACCGCTGCTCGCCGTGGCCACCCTGAGCTGGCCCCGGCGCACTGCCCTGGTCTCCCTCCAGGCGGCGTTCGTCGTCGCCCACGTGATCGGCGCGCTCGCTCCCGGCTACGGGGTCCTCTTCGTCACGCGTGTGGCCAGCGCCCTCGCGTACGCGGGGTACTGGGGCGTGGCCGTGGCCACCGCGGTCGCCCTCGTGCCGCCGGCGGCCAAGGGCAGGGCGGTCGCCGTGTTGGCGGGCGGTCTGACGCTGGCCACGGTCGTCGGCGTGCCGGCCGGCACCCTGCTGAGCCAGTACTCCAGCTGGCGTGCCGCGTTCTGGGCGGTGGCCGCCGCCACCCTGGTCAGCCTCGTCTGCACGCTGCTCGTCGTCCCCGGTGGCCTGCCCGAGGCCGGGCGTACGTCGGTGAAGGCGGAGCTGCGCGGCATGGCGCGGCCCCAGCTCTGGCTCTCGTACGCCGTCACGGCCTTCACCTTCGGGGCGGTCATCGTCACCTTCAGCTATCTCGCCCCGCTGCTGACCGACGTGAGCGGAGTGCCCGAGGGGTGGGTGCCCGCGGTCCTCGCCTTGTTCGGCGTCGGCGGGATGGTGGGCCTCGCCATCGGCGGACGCACGGCCGAGGACCACCCCTTGCGGACCCTCGGCCTGGGGCTCGGGGCGCTCGCCGTCTTCTCCGCGGTGCTCGCGCTGACGGCCGGTTCCGTGGTCGTCGTGATCGTGCTGGTGTTCCTCCTGGGTCTCGTCGGCTACGTCACCAACCCCGCCCTTCAGTCACGGGTGTTCACCCTCGCTCCGGCCGCCCCGACGCTGGTCGGCGCCACCAACACGGCCGCGTTCAATGTCGGCAACACCCTGGCCCCGCTCCTCGGCGGCCTCACCATCGACGCCGGCTTCGGCTACGCCTCCGTGGCCTGGGTCGGCACCGCCCTCGCCACGGCCGGGACGCTGGCGGTGCTCTGGGCCTGGCGGCTGCAACGGGCGGAGCGAGACGGCGCGACGGTGCCGACGGAACGTACGCGGGTCCCCACGCCGCAAGCCCGATGAGAGAGCCGGGCTGTCAGATGCGAGCAACGATTCATCCGACGCGAGAGACGAGTGATCCCATGACGCACACCCCCGCGACCTCCAGCCCCACCCGCACCCGCACTCGCGTCACCGCCGGCCCCGACTGGTACGCCTCCGCCGGGATATCGCTCGGCATCCGCGTGGGCGATCTCGTCTTCGCCTCGGGGCAGGCGCCGGTCGACGAGCGCGGCGTCACGGTCGGCGCCGGAGATTTCGAGGCCCAGGCCCGCAGGGCGCTGACCAATCTGGCCACCGTCCTCACGAACGCCGGTTCCGGTCTGGACAAGGCCGTGAAGATCACGGTCTTCGTCACCGACATCGCCCACCAGGACGCCTTCGCGGCTCTCCGTGCCCAGTTCTACGTCCCGCCGTTCCCGGCGGAGTCCTTCGTCCAGGTCGCCGCGCTCGCCGATCCGGAGTGGCTGATCGAGATCGAGGGCATCGGCGCCCTCACGTGACGAGAACGGTGGGCGCGGTATTTTGTACGGGTATTCCAAAACGCGTACTGTGGGGTCCATGGCCAGGCCACGAGAGTTCGACGAGGACCGCGTCATCACCGCGGCCATGGACACCTTCTGGCGCCACGGTTACGAGGGCACATCGACCCGCGCGCTCTGCGACAGCACCGGCCTCGGCCCCTCCAGCCTCTACAACACCTTCGGCGGCAAGCGTCAGCTCTATCTGCGCGCGCTGCGGCGCTACCACGAGACCAGCACCGCCGAGCAGGTCGCGATCCTGCGGGGCGAGGGCACGGCCAAGGAACGGCTGCGGGACATGATGGTCCACGCCCTGGACGCCGATCTCGACGAGGCGGACGGACGCGGCTGTTTCGCGATCAACGCGGCCGTCGAGATCGGCGGGCTCGACCCGGAGGTCAAGGACGCGGTGCGGCGCAATTTCGACCTGGTGGAGGAGGAGCTGCGTGCCCTCGTGGCGACCGGTCGGCGCACGGGCGAGCTCCGGTCGACGGCCGACGCGCGGACCGTCGCCCGCCGGGTGCAGAGCACGTACTACGGTCTGCGCGTCCTCGCCCGCGTCCAGGACGACCGGCAGGCGCTGCTCGACACGGTGGAGAGCGCGCTCGCCGACCTGTGAACACCGGGAAAGGGGTGCGCGGCGGCAAACCACCGCGCACCCCCTCAGGCCCCCTCAGGCCCCGTCAGGTCCCGTCAGATCCCGTAAGGCCCCGTCAGGTCCGGTGCCACGGCCCCGTGATGGCGAACGTCGTGCCAGGGGTGTAGCAGTTGACGTACATCGTGTCGTGGTCCGGCGAGAACGAGACGCCCGCGAACTCGCCCCACTCGGGCTCCTCGGGCGTGCCGATGTTCTGCCGGCCGCGGGCCATCGCGTAGACCTCGCCCCGGCGCGTCACGCCGTACACGTGCTGTGCGCCGCCGCCGTCCTCGGCCACCATCAGGCCGCCGCTGGGCGCGAGGCAGATGTTGTCGGGGGACTCGCCGGGGAGCTGGATGTCGGTGCTCGGGCCGAAGACGATCACCAGGGTGAGGCGGCGCTTCGACGGTTCGTAGCGCCAGATCTGCCCGAAGTGGTCGGCTGCCGAG
Source organism: Streptomyces sp. NPDC051214 (assembly GCF_040682375.1). Classification (NCBI taxonomy): domain Bacteria; kingdom Bacillati; phylum Actinomycetota; class Actinomycetes; order Kitasatosporales; family Streptomycetaceae; genus Streptomyces; species Streptomyces sp. NPDC051214. The sequence continues at coordinate 341,251 of NZ_JBFBAT010000004.1, read as the reverse complement.
CCTTCCGCGCTGTGCGCGAAGGACGACACGAAGTAGACGGAGCTGCCGCCCCAGTAGCAGCCCTCCAGCTTCTGCGCGTGCGTGATCCCCTTGGGGCCGAAGTCCTGGAGGCGGATGGGGGTCTGAACGGCGAGCGGGTCAGGTACGTCGACCCATTCGATGCCGTCGAAGGACGCGCCCGTCTCCTGGATCGCCGACAGATCGGGCACGCCGGGCACACGCATGGCCTGCAGCTTGCCGCCCGCGCGCAGCGAACCGCGGCCGCCCTCGGGCTTCTTGGGCAGGAAGCGGTAGAAGAGGCCGAAGGGCTTCTGGAAGGCGTCCTCGGTCTCGTAGACCACGCCCCGCCTCGGATCGACGGCGATCGCCTCGTGCTGGAAGCGGCCCATCGCGGTGAGCGGCACGGCTCCGGTGCGGTGCGGGTCGACGGGGTCGACCTCGAAGATGAAGCCGTGGTCCTTGGTGTAGCCGTTCGTGCCCGCCTTGTCCTCGGTCTCCTCGCAGGTGAGCCAGGTGCCCCAAGGGGTGCGTCCGCCCGCGCAGTTGACCGCGGTGCCGGCGATGGCGACGCGCTCGCTCAGGACGTTGTTGTGGCGGTCGAGCGCGAGCGCCGTACAGCCGCCCTTGCCCATCGGGTCGTAGGTGAGGCCCTTGACCGTGGGCACGGGGGTTCTTCCGTTGTGGCGGTTCTCGTGGTTGCGGACGAGATGCACGCCCCCGCGCTTGCCGCGGAACGCGTCCATGCCGTCGAAGTTGCTCGGCACCTTGCCCTCACCGGAGGGCAGATCGCCGCCCTCCCGCGAGAGGACCTTGTAGCGGAAACCTTTCGGCAGATCGAGCAGCCCCGCGGGGTCGGGCACCAGCGGCCCGTACCCCGCCTTGCCCTGCGCGGCGGCGCTCCCCGCGAAAAGTTCCGTGAGGGCGCCGGTGAAGGCGATTCCCGCACCCACCGCACCGGTACGGGCTAGCACCTGACGTCGTGTCGTGGACATAAAAGGTCGACCTCCTGCTGGCGGACAGGAACATGACCGGATGTGTGTACCACGCGCCTAGGCGTGCGGGAACCACGCGCGTAGCGGTGAGTCGCTACGGCTTTACGAGGCTCTTCGCGTCCCGCGCCAGCGCGGTGAGCCGGGAGATCGCCCGGAAGTACTTCTTCCGGTAGCCGCCGTTCAGCATCTCCTCGCTGAACAGCTGGTCGAAGGGCACCCCCGAGGCGAGCACCGGGACCTCGCGGTCGTACAGGCGATCGGCGAGCACGACCAGGCGCAGGGCGGTCGACTGGTCCGGCACGGGCGTCACATCGGTGAGGCAGACGGCCCGGAGGTCGTCGGTGAGCGCCCCGTACCGGCTGGGGTGGACGCGCGCGAGGTGGTCCAGCAGCTGCGGGAAGTCGTCGAGGCTCGCGCCCTCGGTGGCGTACGCGGCCTGGGTGACCTGCGCCTCCGAGTACGGAGCGGGAGCTTCCGGGAGGCCACGGTGGCGGTAGTCCTCGCCGTCGATGCGCAGCGACTTGAAGTGGGTGGCCAGGCCCTGGATCTCGCGCAGGAAGTCGGCGGACGCGAACCTTCCCTCGCCGAGCTTGCCCGGCAGCGTGTTCGAGGTGGCGGCGAGCGCCACGCCCTCGTCGACGAGCCGCGCGAGCAGCGAGGAGACCAGCACCGTGTCGCCCGGGTCGTCGAGCTCGAACTCGTCGATGCAGAGCAGCCGGTGGCCGCTGAGGGTGCGCACGGTCTGCTGGAAGCCGAGTGCGCCGACCAGGTTCGTCAGCTCGACGAAGGTGCCGAACGCCTTCTGCTCGGGCGCCGCGGGTGTGGCGTGCCAGAGGGAGGCCAGGAGGTGGGTCTTGCCCACTCCGTAGCCACCGTCCAGGTAGACGCCGCGGGGACCGGTGGGCGCCGCGGGCTTGGCGCGGCCGAACCAGCGCTTCTTGCCCGCGCCGGAGGCGTGCGCCCCGCCGAGCCCGGCCGCGAAGCCGCTCAGGACCCGCACGGCCTCGGTCTGGCTCGGCTGGTTCGGGTCCGGGATGTACGTATCGAAGCGGACGGAGTCGAAGCGCGGCGGCGGCACCATCTCGGCGACCAGGCGGTCGGCGGGGACATGGGGCTCGCGGGCGCACAGCGACAGGGGAGCCGCTTCGGCTATGGGGCTCTGCCCGGGGGCGGCGGTGGAGGACGACACGGTTCCTAACTCTAAGCGCCGTGCAAGACTGCTGGACATGCGACGCCTGTTCCCTGTGACCGACCAGACAGACGAAACATCAGTACGAGAGTGGGGGCTGGGGGAGCTGGCCGACGCGTACGCCTACCCCCCGGACGCGACCTCCTGGCTGCGCGCCAACATGGTGTCCACGCTGGACGGGGCGGCCCAGCACGACGGCCGCTCGCACCCCATCTCGAACGACACGGACATGCGGATCTTCGGCACCCTGCGTGCGGTCGCCGATGTCGTGGTCGTCGGTGCCGAAACGGTCCGCCAGGAGGGTTACCGCCCGGCACGCGCGCGTGAGGCCTTCGCGGAGCGCAGGGCGGCGGCCGGACAGTCGGTGGCGCCCGCGATCGCCGTCGTCAGCGCGAGCCTCGACCTGGATTTCAGCCTTCCGCTTTTCACCTCGCCGCTGGTGCCCACGCTCGTGGTGACCGGTGCCGCGGCGCCCGCCGACCGGGTCGCGGCGGCCGAGAAGGCGGGCGCCGTGGTGGTGGTCGCGGGGGAGGGCACCGCGGTCGAGCCGGAGCGGGTCGCGCCTGCCCTGGCCGGACGCGGCCTGACCCGGCTGCTCACGGAGGGCGGGCCCCGGCTGCTCGGCCAGTTCGTGGCGGCGGGAGCTCTGGACGAGCTCTGTCTGACGGTGTCCCCGATGCTCACCGCGGGGGACGCGCAGCGGATCGCCTGGGGGTCGGCGCTTGCGGTGCCGGATCGATTCGTACTGGCTTCCGTACTGGAGGAGGCCGGGTTCCTCTTCACCCGATACCGTCGAACCTGACAATCAGCGGAATCGGCCGTTCCGTTTCGCTTCCGTTGGGCACACTAAAAGTCGCAGACCCCGTGCGGCCACGGGGCAGGATGGTTTCCGCAGGGGCCCGCCGAGACAGACACTCGGCGGCCCACGGATGAGAAGGGCGCCTGTCGTGTTCACAAGCGTATTGATGATCGAGAAGGCCCTGACGTCCGCCGACGTGGAGTTCGTCACCACCTTGCACGGCGACGAGACGGTCAGCTTCCGCGTGCTGCTCCAGCCCCGCGGCGACCAGGCGGACCGCCTCCTTCGGGCCATCGACGACGTGGCCCTGGGGGAGCTCGACGAGGCGGCGAAGGAAGGCGAGGTACCCGAGGGGCAGGACGCCACGGCCCCCGCGCAGAAGGCCCTGGAGGTCTCGCTGACGGCGCTGCGGGCGGCGGGCTGCGAGGCAGTGGGACAGCTGATCGAGGACCACCCGCTCGACGCGCTCAAGCAGCTGGTCGACGAGTCGAACGCGGACGAGGTCATCGTCCTGACCGACCCGCACTACGTGGAGGAGTTCTTCCACCGGGACTGGGCCTCGCGGGCGCGGCACAAGGTGGGCGTACCGGTCCTGAAGCTGTTCTCGCACGCGAAGGACTGAGCCTGGCGGCGTCCGGCAGGGACAGGCGGGAGGGCAGGCGGGGCTCAGGTGTGCCCGGTGTCCGCCCGAGGCAATAGTCTGGGCCCTGCTCAGCTGCGCGTACCCTGCTCAGCCGCTCATCTGCCGTAACTCTTGGATCTTGGGGAGACACACGTATGGCACCCGGCCTGCCCACCGCCATGGACCGACCGCACTTCATCGGCATCGGCGGCGCCGGAATGTCGGGCATCGCCAAGATCCTGGCCCAGCGCGGGGCCAAGGTCGCCGGCAGCGACGCGCGGGATTCGGCCACGGCCGAGGCCCTGCGGACCCTGGGCGCCACGGTCCACATCGGCCACGACGCCGCGCACCTCGCGTCCGACGCCACCTGCGTCGTCGTCTCCTCCGCGATCCGCGCCGACAACCCCGAGCTGGCCCGCGCCACGGAGCTCGGCATCCCGGTCGTCCACCGCTCGGACGCGCTCGCCTCGCTCATGGAGGGCCTGCGCCCGATCGCGGTGGCCGGCACGCACGGCAAGACCACGACGACGTCGATGCTCGCCGTCACCCTCTCCACCCTGGGCCTCGACCCGTCGTACGCGATCGGCGGCGACCTGGACACGCCGGGCTCGAACGCGCTGCACGGCGACGGCGACATCTTCGTGGCCGAGGCGGACGAGAGCGACCGCAGCTTCCACAAGTACGCGCCCGAGGTCGCCATCGTCCTGAACGTGGAGCTCGACCACCACGCCAACTACGCCTCGATGGACGAGATCTACGAGTCCTTCGAGACCTTCGCGGGCAAGATCGTCCCCGGTGGCACGCTGGTGATCGCGGCGGACCAGTCGGGCGCCGCGGAGCTGACGAAGCGCGTGCGCGACGCGGGCGACCTGAAGGTGGTGACCTACGGCGAGTCCGAGGGCTCCGACCTGCGCATCCACAAGATCACCCCGCGCGGTCTGACCAGCGAGGTCACAGTCGTCCTGAACGGCAAGTTCCTGACCTTCACGGTCTCGGTCCCAGGCCGCCACTACGCCCACAACGCGGTGGCCGCCCTGGCCGCGGGCATCGCCTTCGGCATCCCCGCGCACAACCTCGCCTCGGCCATCGGCTCGTACACCGGCGTCAAGCGCCGTCTCCAGCTCAAGGGCGAGGCCGCCGGCGTCCAGGTCATCGACTCGTACGCGCACCACCCCACGGAGATGACCGCGGACCTGGAGGCCATGCGCTCCGCCGCGGGCGACTCGCGCATCCTCGTCCTCTTCCAGCCCCACCTCTTCTCCCGCACCCAGGAGCTCGGCAAGGAGATGGGCCAGGCCCTGGGCCTCGCGGACGCCTCCGTGGTCCTGGACATCTACCCCGCGCGCGAGGACCCGATCCCGGGCATCACCAGCGCCCTGATCATCGACGCGGCAATCGAGGCCGGCGCCGACGTACGGCCCGTACACGACAAGGCCGACGCCGCCGCGGTCATCGCGGGAATGACGAGGCCCGGCGATCTCGTTCTCACCATGGGAGCGGGCGACGTCACGGACCTCGGCCCGCAGATCTTGGCAGAGCTTTCGAAGTAAGGGGTTCAGTCTCATGTCGTACGACGTCGAGAAGCCGGACGAGCAGTGGCGCGCGGAGCTCAGCCCCTCGGAGTACGCGGTGCTGCGCCAGGCGGGCACCGAGCCCGCGTTCGTGGGTGAGTACACCGACACCAAGACCAAGGGTGTCTACTCCTGTCGCGCCTGCGGCGCGGAGCTGTTCACCTCGGAGGAGAAGTTCGAGTCGCACTGCGGCTGGCCGAGCTTCTTCGACCCCAAGGACACGGACGCGGTCGAACTCCTCCAGGACACCTCGCACGGCATGGTCCGCACGGAGGTCCGCTGCGCCCGCTGCGGCTCGCACCTCGGCCACGTCTTCGAGGGCGAGGGCTACGCGACGCCGACGGACCAGCGGTACTGCATCAACTCGATCTCCTTGACGCTGACGCCTGCGGAGGGCTGAGCGGCGGTTCACGTCATCGGGGCCCGGCAGCGGATGAACGCTGCCGGGCCCCGACGCGTGTGCGTCCACAACGTCTCAGAACGTCAGCTTCCAGCTGTTGATGTAGCCCGTGTCCTGTGCTGCCACGTCCTGTGCGCGCAGCTTCCAGGCGCCGTTGGCCGGTTCGCTCGACGCGTTGACCGTGTACGTCGCTATGACGTTGTCCGCCGAGTCGTTGCCGCTGGAGTTCTTCAGGCGGTACGCCGTGCCGTCGGGGGCGAGCAGGTCGAGGACCACGTCGCCGCGCCAGGTGTGCCGGATGTCGACGTCCACCTTGAGGGTGGCGGGGGCGTTGCCCGTGCGGCCGGTCACGTTCACCGTCGAGGTCACGGCCGCGCCGTTGTCCGGGATGGCGACGTCAGCGGTGTTCTCGTACGCGTCGCCGGGCGGGGTGGTGGTCCCGGTGCCGAGCGTCCAGATCGCGTGGGCGATGGCGTCGCTGTTGCGGTCGAGGGCGGTGTCGTTGATGTTTGACGTGGTGTCGCACGACGAGTGGTAGCAGCGGTCGAAGGCCTGGCCCGCCGTGCCGCCCCACTTCTGGGCCTGGGCGCTGGACTTCGTGCGGCTCGCGCCGGTGAAGAGGCCGCCGACCGGGATGCCCACGTTCTTGAAGCTGGCGTGGTCGGAGCGGCCGTCGCCCTCGGTCTCTATCTCCGTGGGGACGTTCAGGCCCGCGTAGAAGTCCTTGAAGGTCTTCTCGATCGTGGGGTCGTCGTCGTAGACGAAGTAGCCCGGGTTCGGGGAGCCGATCATGTCGAAGTTCAGGTAGCCGGAGACCTTCGAACGCTCCGTGCCGGGGAGGTTGTTGACGTAGTACTTGGAGCCGACCAGGCCCAGTTCCTCCGCGCCCCACCAGGCGAACCGCAGGTGCTTTGTCGGCTGCAGCTGCGCGCGTGAGACGGCCAGCGCGGTCTCCAGGACGCCTGCCGAGCCCGAGCCGTTGTCGTTGATGCCGGCGCCCGAGGAGACGCTGTCGAGGTGGGCGCCCGCCATCAGGACCTGGTTCGGGTCGCCGCCCGGCCAGTCCGCGATGAGGTTGTAGCCGGTGGCGCCGGAGGACGTGAACTGCTGCACGGTGGTGGTGAATCCGGCCGCGTCCAGCTTGGCCTTCGCGTAGTCGATGGAGGCCTTGTAGCCGGGGCGCCCGTGGGCGCGGTTGCCGCCGTTGGCCGTGGCGATCGACTGGAACTGGGAGAGGTGCGCCTTGACGTTGGCGAGCGGGATGTCGGGGGCCGCGAGCGTCGGGGAGGGCGCCGCGAGCGCCGTGGGCGCGGCCGTGGCGAGCAGTCCGGCGGCGGCGAGCGTGGCGATGCCCGCGGTGGCCCGTCTCAGGGTGCGGGGTATGGCGGGTCTGGAGATTCTCATGTGGGGCTCCGAATTCCGAACAGCGAGGGGGACGGAACGTACTGACGCCCTGCGACGCGGATGCCGCAGGGCGCTGGAGCTGTACTGAGCAGAGGTGCAGAGGTGGGGCGCGTGGTGCGTTGCCTGATGTTGAAGGTGGGACGGGGCGGCGTCAAGAGGGGAAACCGGTCATATGCCGGTCAGCCAGTTTCGGATATCGGACACCGTGCGGGCCCTCCGTGGCGGGCTTGCCCGCTCAGTCCTCTTCCGGTGTCTCCGGACGCAGCAGCGGGTGCTTCACGCCCGGGAACACGCGGGCCTTGATCACCGGCTCGGCGTCCGCGCCCTGGATCACCGTCTCGGCGATGCCCCAGGGGCGGCCCGGCAGGGTGACGAGGATGGTGTACGAGGACGCGCAGCCCATGCAGTCGTAGCGGTCCGCCCAGGTCTCGACCTCGGTGCGGCTGCCGGGGTAGCGGGCCACGTGGCGGTGGCGGGCGTGGCAGCGGTCGCACTTCTCGCCCGGCTCGCAGGTGCCGCCGCAGGGGCACGGCACGTCCAGGGTCTCGGCGGGCTGCCAGCGCTGCGTGACGACGGCCTCGCGGGTGGCGCCCATGTCCTTCATGGCCTTGAGGTTGCGGGCGGCGACGTTGTACGACTCGCCGGTCGACGTCATCCGGTTCCGGATCACGTCCTTGCGTCCGCGGTTCGTCGTCATGCTGGGCCTCCTGGGGTTCACGCAGCCCACCAGGAGGCCCATGAGATCGGTCCTCCTACGGTACCTGCCGCCGGGCACCGCCCTGGAACGCCTACTCGATGACGAGCTCGACCTCGATGTTGCCGCGGGTGGCCTTGGAGTACGGGCAGTACGCGTGCGTGGCCTCGACCAGCTGCTGCCCGGTCTCGCCCGCCAGGGAGTCCGGCAGCTCGACGCGCATCACGACCGCGAGCCCGAAGCCCGCGTCGTCCTTGCCGATGGAGACCTCGGCGGTCACCGAGACGTCCTTCGTGTCGACCTTCATCTCCCGGGCGACCGCACCCATCGCGCTGGCGAAACAGGCCGCGTACCCGGCGGCGAAGAGCTGCTCGGGGTTGGTGCCCTGTCCGTTGCCGCCGAGGGCCGGGGGCATGGCGAGTGCGAGGTCGATCTGGCCGTCGGAGCTGACGGCGCGGCCCTCGCGGCCATTCGCGGTGGCGACGGCGGTGTACAGCGCGTTCATGGGGTGCCTCTTCCATCGGGTCGGCTTGTTTGCTCTGCCGTAATGGTTGCACACGATTTAGTTGCGCACAACTGAATCGTGTGTGCGGAGGTATCCTGGAGCCATGACCTCATCGCCGACCGCTGCCGCACCGACCCCGCCCGGACGCGAGCTGCCCGATGTACCCGACGGCGCCGAGCTCCTCCGCCTCGATCACCAGGTCTGCTTCTCGCTGCACGCCGCATCGCGCGCCTTCGGCGGCGTCTACCGCGACGCCCTCAAGGACCTGGGCCTCACGTATCCCCAGTACCTGGTCATGCTGGTGATCTGGGAACACGGCCCCCAGCCCGTCAAGGCCATCGGCGAGCGGCTGCGCCTCGACTCCGGCACGCTCTCGCCGCTCCTCAAGCGCCTGGAGACCGCGGGGCTCGTACGGCGTGAGCGCAGCGCCGCCGATGAGCGCTCCGTCACCGTCCAGCTGACCGACGCGGGAGCGGAGCTGCGGGAGCAGGCTGTGTGCGTCCCGCGCCGGATCATGGAGGCAAGCGGCCTGACGGTCGACGAGGCCCGCGCCCTGCAAGGACTCCTCGGCCGCCTCACCGGCGCGCTCGACCGGGCGGCACGCTGACACCGCCGAGGTGTCAGCGCTCCAGTTCCCGCACGTACTTCCCGAACTTCTCCAGGCCGTCGATGTTGCGTGGCCCGCTGATGCCCTCGTTGTAGTCGAGGACGAAGAAGTTGTTCTTCTTCACGGCGGGCAGTTCCTTGGTGTGCGGGGACTTCTTCAGGAAGTCGATCTTCTTCTTGGCGGGCATGTCGCCGTAGTCGAAGATGATGACGACCTCGGGCTCGGCCTTGGCGACGGCCTCCCAGTTCACCTGCGTCCAGCGCTCGTCGAGCCCGTCGAAGATGTTCCTGGCGCCGGCCGACTTGATGATGTCGTTGGGCGGGACCTGGCTGCCCGCGGTGAAGGGCTGGTCCGTGCCGGAGTCGTAGAGGAAGACCGGGACGCGTTCGCCCTTGGGGGCCTTGGACTCGACCGCTGCCACGCGCTTCTTGAGGCCGCCCACGACCTCGTCCGCCTTCTTCTCGGCCTTGAAGATCTTGCCAAGCCGTTCCAGGTCCGAGTACAGGGCCTTGAACGGGGTCACTTTCTCCGGGTACTCGGGGTAGTTGAAGCAGCTCTCGGTGTGCATGAAGCTCTGGATGCCGAGCTTGTCCAGGATCTTCGGCGTGATGCCGCGCTGGTCGCTGAAGCCCGAGTTCCAGCCCGCGACGACGAAGTCCGACTTGGCCTCCACGACGAGCTCCTTGTTGAGCAGGTCGTCGCTGAGCATCTTCACCTTGGCGTACTCCGACGCCCAAGGGGACTCGCTCACCGGCGGGTTGGCCGGCGGCATGACGTAGCCGTGGACGTGCTTCGTCAGGCCGAGGCTGAACATCTTGTCGGCGCTGCCGCCTTCGTAGACCACCGCACGCCGCGGAGTCTTGTACGTGACCGGCTCACCGCACCGCTTGACGGTGACCTTCTCGGTCTCACCCGCGGCCTTGGAGTCCGAGTCGACCTCCGCGCCGCAGGCGCCGAGCAGCAGGGACGCCGCGAGCGCCGATCCGATGGTGGTACGTGTTCTGGGCATGGTCTGGCGGTGCCTTTCAAAGGGGAGTGGACGGGCTCAGTGCGTAGAGAAGTTGTGGGTCGCCGGTCAGGGGGTGGCTGATCACGCTGGCCTTCACGCCGAACACCTCATCGACGAGGCCCGTGGTGAGCACCTCCTCCGGCGTTCCGGCGGCCACCAGCGCACCCTGGGACAGCACACCGATGCGGTCGCACGCGGCCGCCGCGAGGTTGAGGTCGTGCAGGACCACGAGGACGGTCAGGCCCGAGCCCTTGAGGAGCGAGAGGAGCTCGATCTGGTGGCGTACGTCGAGGTGGTTGGTCGGCTCGTCGAGGACCAGGATGCGCGGCTCCTGCACCAACGCCCGTGCCAGCAGAACGCGTTGACGCTCACCGCCCGACAGGGTCAGTACGCCGCGGTCGGCGAGGCGGGTGAGGTCGAGGCGGGCCATCGTCCGTGCGCACAGCTCGCGTTCGCGCTCGCCGAGTGCCTGGTTGCCGCGCAGATGGGGCGCGCGGCCCAGGGCGACGACCTCCTCCACCGTGAAGTCCAGGTCCACCGCGCCGTCCTGGGCCATGGCGGCGACGACCCGCGCGCTCCGGCGCGGCGAGAGGCGGGAGAGGTCGTCCTCGCCCACCCGGACCACGCCGGAACTCGGACGCAGGGCGCGGTAGACGCACTTGAGCGCGGTGGACTTGCCGCTGCCGTTCGGGCCGACCAGGCCCACGATCTGACCGCTGCCCACCTCCAGGGACAGGTCCCGGACGAGCAGCTTGCCGTCGATCGTCACGGACAGTCCGTCGAGTACGAGGTTCATCTCAACGGCCCCCGAACATATAGCCCTTGCGTCGCATCAGCGCGACGAACACCGGCACTCCGACCAGCGCCGTGATGACCCCGAGCGGCAGCTCGCGCGGCGCCACCAGGGTGCGTGACACCAGGTCGACCCAGACCATGAACACCGCCCCGACCAGCGGTGCGACGGCGAGCACCCGCGCGTGGGTGGCGCCGACGACCATGCGTACGAGATGGGGCATCACCAGGCCGACGAAACTGATCGCGCCACTGACGGCGACCATCACCCCGGTGATCAGCGAGGCGAGCAGGAGCAGGCCCTTGCGGTGCCGGTCAGGGCTGACGCCCAGGCTCGTCGCGGTCTCGTCGCCGAGCGCCAGGACGTCAAGGGCCCTGCTGAAGCGGTGGAGCACGGCGAGACCGACCAGCACGCAGGCGGCCACGACGGGCAGGGTCCCCCAGCTCGCGGCGCCGAAGCTGCCCATCGTCCAGTAGAGGACCATGCTGGTCGCCTCGCTGTCCGGCGCGAAGTAGATGATCACGCTCATCACGGCCTGGAAGCCGAGCGCCATGGCCACGCCGGTCAGGACGAGCCGCAGCGGCGAGAGCCCGCCACCGCGACTCGCCGAGGCGACGTACACGAGGAGGGAGGCGACGAGCGCCCCGATGAAGGCTCCCGCCGACACCGCGTAGATGCCGAGGGCCGCGAGCCCGCCGGTGACCGTGACGGCGACCGCGCCGACCGAGGCGCCCGAGGAGACGCCCAGGACGAACGGATCGGCGAGCGCGTTGCGCACGAGCGCCTGGATGGCGACGCCGACCGCGCTGAGCCCGGCACCCACAAGTGCCGCCAGGAGTACGCGAGGTGTGCGGATCTGCCAGATGATCTGATACGTCGTCACCTCGCCCGCGTCGATGCTTCCGCCGCTCAGCGCCGCCCACAGCAGCCGGGCGGTGTCACCCGGCGAGACGACGGCGGAGCCGAGACCGATGGCCACGACGACGGAGACGAGAAGGGTGAGGAGCAGCACGGCGCAGGCTGCCGCCAGGCCCGTACGGGAGGCGAGCCGGTTCCGCGCACCTTTCGCCGGGGGATCCGGAGGGGGCGCGTCGGTCACCGCGGCAGAGGCTGCCGCGGCGGTGCCTGCCGTAGCGGTGCCTGCCGTGGAGGAGAGCGCGGGCGGGGGCATGGCGGTCGGGCCTTTCTGGTGGGTGGGAGGGCGCCGGGCGCCGGAGCAGTGGTGGGTGGAGAGGAGCTGGCCTTGCGCTAGGGGGCGGGCTCCTCCGCCACCGGCCCGGCCCTCAGTACGAGCCCCGCGGCCACCAGCGCCACGACCACCAGCGCGCCGAAGGCCAAGGCGATCCCCGGATATCCGGCGAGCCCGAGGCCGAGCCCGCCGAGCCCGGCGCCCACGAAGACGCCGAGGCTCATGCCCGCGGCGTTCACGCTCAGGGCCGCGCCGCGTTGCGTGCCGCAGCGGCGGACGAGGAGGCTGACCACGCAGGCGGCGACGACGGCGTGGCTGGCGGCGTGCAGGGACGTCATGGCGAGGGCGAGCGGCAGCCAGTGCGTGAAGTAGAAGCCCACGACCGAGACGAGCGCGGCGACCAGGCCGATGGCCAGCATCCGCTCGGTGCCGATCCGCAGCTCCTCGGAGTTCGTGATCCGCCCCGTGAGGAGGTTGCTGACGAAGAACGACGCGCCGCTGAGCGTCCACACGAACGCGAAGAGCGCGGGGTCGAGCTGGAACCGGTCGTCGTAGTAGGCCGCCAGGTAGGACAGGTAGCCCATGAAGACGGCGGTGCGCAGCAGGGCGATCAGCAGCAGAGGTACGACGCCGGGGATGGCCCCGAGCGCCTTGAACGAGGCGACGTAGCCCAGGCGTTGCGTCGCGTCCTTCTCCGCCACCGGCTTGTTCTTGCCCCGCACGAAGAAGACCGCGGCGAGCAGCAGCGACACCCCTGTCACCGCGAACAGATCGCCCTGCCAGCCCCAGAACAGCGCGGGCAGCGCGATGACCGGAGCCGCCAGCATCGCGGTCATCGACTGGGTCGCCGTCACGAGCGTCGCGGCGCGTCCGGCCGCCTTCCCGGAACCGAAGCGGTCGGCGGCGGCCGCCGTGAGCGCCGGGTTCAGCACCGACGTACTGGCGCCGACAAGCAGGCAGAACACGGCGAGCAGGATGAAGTCCCCGCTCGCGCCGAGGGCGGCGGAGACACCGAGCGCGGCGAGGCCGCCCGCCGCCGCCCACTCCTTGCGCACCCGGTCGATGAGCGGGGCGAGCGCGGTGCCCACCAACAGGGCCGCGAGGCCGCCGAGTCCGCGCAGCCCGCCCAGCGTGGCGACACTGCTGTCGGCGTCCTCGGCCATCGGCACCAGATACGTGCTGAAGACGGTGAACGGCAGCAGGCCGACCGCGGACGCGACCAGGACGGGCCACAGGGTGCGGGCCATCCGCAGGTCGCCGGGCAGGGCCTCATCGGCGGCAGCGGGGGACCTGGAGTCGACGCTCACGCCGCCTCCTTGTAGCGGTAGAGCGGCGTCTCGTCGGCGCTGAACTGCGAGAACGCGAAGGGCTCAGCGGAGAGCCCGGTGACCCCGGCGGGCAGGAACGCGCGGGCCACGGCGCTGCCGCTCTGCGCGTACACCACCAGCGGCACCCCGTGCTCGCGGCAGTGCGCGAGGATCAGGTCGAAGGTGCCGTTGCTCAGCGTCATGCCGGTGGCGACCACGGCGTCGGCCTCCTTGAGCACCTCCGTCATGTCGTCGGTGATCCGGTCGCCCCACTGGGTCGTACGGAGGTTGAGATCGCAGGGCAGGCAGACGCCGCCCCGCTCACGTATCGCCGCGACCAGCGGATTGACCACGCCGATGAGCGCCACCTTCGCGCCCGGTTCGATGTCGAGGAGCCCGGCGATGGCCGCGTCGCGGGCCTTCGCGCGGACCTCCGGGGTGCCGGTGGGCAGCATGACCCGCTCGGCGTCGGCGGCGTCCCGGTGCGGGCCGACCTGTGCGAGATAGGCGTCGAGCGCGGCGATGCGGACGGGCGTGGACTCGGCGCGCAGCAGCTTGTCGAGGCTGTGGCCCGAGGCGTTCTCGCAGAAGTCCGGGGCGAGTTCACCGGCCTCGAAGGAGCAGGCGCCGAACGCCGTGCCGACCCGGAGCAGCAAGTAGTGGTTGTGGTACGTCACTTCGCTGCCCGCGAGGCGGGTGGTGTTGTAGAGCCAGAATGCGCTGGTGACGGAGAGGTCCTTGGGGTGGGGGCCGTACGCGCCCGCCAGGACGGCGTCGATGAGCTCCGCGACGTTGAGCGGGGTGCGCGGATCGGGGTGTGGCATGGGGAATTTCCTCATAGGTGGTGGTGGGCGCGGCGGTGAAGGGTGTCAGGAGAGGTCGGGCCAGGAAGTGGTCGACCAGGGGTGCCGCAGTTCGTCGAGCGAGGTGATTTCGTGCGGCTTCAAGGTGTCGAAGTCCGGCGCCTGCGCGTGTTGCGCATAGGCGCTCTCGACATAGCGATGGCCCGTGTCGGCGGCGATGAAGACGTACGTACGGGAATCGTCGCGGCGCTGTTCCCATCGGGTGGCCAGATAGGCGGCGCCGGTGGAGAGGCCGGCGAAGATTCCGCTGGTCCTGAGAAGCGAGACCGCGCCGGATACCGCGCAGTCGAAATTCACCCAGTGCACGCGGTCGTACGCCTCGTGCCGGACGTTCTCGAATGCGATGGCGCTGCCGATCCCGGCGATGATCATGTCGGGGTCCGCCACGTGCTCCGAACCGAAGGTGACGCTGCCGAAAGGCTGTACGCCGACGAGTGAGACATCGCGGCCCGCGTCCCGCAGATATCCGGCGATGGCGCCGGTGGAGGCTCCCGAGCCGACCCCACCCACCAGGGCGAGCGGCCCTTCGGGCACCTCGGCGTCGATCGTTTCGGCCACGTCGCGGTAGCCGAGGTAATGAATGCTGTCGTGGTATTGCCGCATCCAGTGGTACGAGGGATGCGCCTCGAGTATCTCGGCTATGCGCCGCACTCTCAGCTCCTGGTCGAGCCGGAGATTCTTCGAGGGTCGCACCTGTTCCAGCGTGGCGCCGAGTATGTCCAGCTGGACGCGCAACGTGTGGTCCACGGTCGTGGAACCCACGATGTGGCATTTCATTCCGTAGCGGTGGCAGGCGAGTGCGAGGGCCTGCGCGTAGATGCCGCTGGAACTGTCGATGAGGGTGTCGCCGGGTTTCACGGCGCCGGAATCAAGAAGGTGACGGACTGCTCCCAGAGCCGAATAGATCTTCATCGTCTCGAACCGGAGACAGACCAAGTCCGGCTCAAGGGCTATGAGATCGGGTTTCTTCACTGCTTCGGCTATGTGGTCGTGCACGTCTGCCCCCTGTGTTCCTTTGCCGGTGGCCTGTACGGGTCGCCTGGCCGGTCGCCGAGCCGAGAGCATCACACTAAATGAAAATGATTGTCAAGACGCATTGGGCTGTGGCAGCCTGTGGGCGCTGGAGGCGTCTGGATGTCGGGAGGAGACCTGTGAAGCTGTTCCAGGAGGCCGGGCCAAGGCCCCGCGCGGCGGGTGGCGGAGCGGCCGGAATCGGGGTGGGCACCGCCTTCGGGACCTTCGGTGAGCTGCTTCAGGGCGTGCTGCCGGAGGAGGACGGTGACTTCCTGGTGACGTTGCCCGTCGCGCGGTGGACGATGGCCACGTTCCGGCGGGAGCCGGGCCTCGACTCCGGGGAGGTGGTGGTCCGGCCGGGCGGCAAGACGAAGGCGCTCCAACTGGCGCGTACGATCGCGGAGTTGGCGGAGCAGCAGACGGGTGCGCCGAGCGGAGGGACCCTGCGCGTCAACAGCGTCATCCCCGAGGGCAAGGGCCTGGCGAGCTCATCGGCGGACTTGGTCGCGACCGCGCGGGCGGTCGGGCAGGCGCTGGGCGTCGAGATGCCGCCGGCGCGGATCGAGCGGCTGCTCGCGGACATCGAGCCCACGGACGGCGTGCTCTACCCGGCGATCGTCGCCTTCCACCACCGGACCGTGCGCCTGCGCGGCATCCTCGGGTCGCTGCCGGTCATGGCCGTGGTGGGGATCGACGAGGGCGGCTCGGTCGACACCGTCGACTTCAACCGCATCCCCAAGCCGTTCACCCTGGCCGACCGGCACGAGTACGCGCGCCTCCTCGACCGGCTCGCGTGCGCGGTCCGGCGCCGCGACCTGGCGGAGGTCGGCAGAGTCGCGACCCGCAGCGCTCAGATGAACCAACTCCTGCGCCACAAGTGGTCGTTGGAGCCGATGCGGGAGATCTGCCGGGAGGTCGGAGGCCTGGGCGTCGCCGTCGCCCACAGCGGCACCACGCTGGGCATCCTCCTCGACACCGCCGACCCCTCGTACACCCAACGCGTCAGCGCGGCGGCACAGGCGTGCGGGGAGCTGACGGGCGGGGTGACGGTGTACCGGACGCTGAGCTTTCCCGGCGGGGCGGGGGCCGGGACTGTGGCGACGCGGGGCTAGGGCGGCGCCGGCAGGGGGCTAGAAGAACACCCCGCACCGCAGCAGTACGTTCGCGTAGGGCGTGGCTTCTCCGGTGCGTACCACCAGGCGGGCCGTTGCCGTGCGGCGCTTGAGGTCCTCGTGGGGGATCAGGGTGAGGGGCGTGACGCGGGAGGCCAGAAGCTCGGCCGTCGTCGGGTTGGCCTTCTGGACCTCCGTCGCCGCCGTTCCGCCCTCCGTGACCAGCTCGGCCAGCAGTCCGTCCAGTACCTCCGCGAAGGACGGGACGCCCGCCCGGAAGGCCAGGTCCACGACCCGCGGACCCGGCGGGATCGGCATGCCCGCGTCGCAGATCAGGACCGTGTCACCGTGGCCCAACTCGGCTATGGCGCCGCAGAGATGGCGGTTGAGTATGCCGGTCTTCTTCATGCGGGCAGCACCTCGACCTCGTCCACCGTCGGGTACGACTCCTGGGCGCCCTGCCGGGTGACCGAAGCCGCCCCCACCCGCGCCGCGTACGCCGCCGCCGTCGGGAGGTCCTCGCCCAGGCCGAGGCGCCAGGCCAGGGCCGCCGTGAACGCGTCGCCCGCACCGGTCGTGTCCACCGCGTCCACCTTCGGGCTCGGCACCGTGACGGGGGAGCCGCTGCCGTCCGCCGTCAGGGCTCCGTCCGCGCCCAGGGTGATCACCACCGAGCGCGGGCCGAGGGCGAGGAGCTCGCGCGCCCAGTCCTCGGGGAGGTCCGAGGACGTCCCGCCCAGGATGTAACGCGCCTCGTGCTCGTTCACCACCAACGGGTCGCAGGCAGCCAGGACTTCGGCCGGCAGCGGGGCCGGTGGCGAGGGGTTCAGGACGAAGCGGGCCGCGTTCGGCAAGGTGCGTACGAGCTCCGTCACCGACTCGACGGGGATCTCCAACTGCGTCGAGACCACCCGCGACGCGGCGAGCAGGCTGCCCGCCGCGCGGATGTCCTCGGGCGTCAGCCGGGCGTTGGCGCCCGGCGAGACCACGATGCTGTTGTCGCCCGACGGGTCGACGGTGATCAGCGCGACACCCGTGGGCGCCCCGCCGACCAGGACGCCGACCGTGTCCGCGCCCGCCGCGCGCTGCGAGTCGAGCAGCAGCCTGCCGTGCGCGTCGTCGCCGACCCGTGCGAGCAGGACGGCGCGGGCGCCGAGGCGGGCCGCCGCGACCGACTGGTTCGCCCCCTTGCCACCGGGATGCGTGGCGAGGTCGGAGCCGAGGACCGTCTCGCCGGGGGCGGGGCGGCGCTCGACGCCGATCATCAGGTCGGCGTTGGCCGACCCGACGACCAGGAGGTCGTACGTGGCGTCATCGATGTCGGGCTCGCGGTCGTGCGTCTGCTGCATCTGTGGGTCCAACTCCTGCTCGTACGGTGTCACGGCAACGGGGGCGCGGCGCGGCGCACGGAGGCGGGCGCGGTCAGGAGAAGTCGGCCACGTTCTTCTTCGTGACCACCTTCACCGGGACCTTCACCATCTCCGCGACGTCCTTGCCGCGCACCGCCTTCACCGCGTTCCGCACGGCGATCCTGCCCAGCTCCTTCGGCTGCTGCGCCACGGACGCGTACAGCGTGCCCCCCTCGACGGCCTTGAGACCGTCGGGAGTTCCGTCGAAGCCGACCACCGAGACCGACTTGCCCGCCTTGCCGCCCAGCGCCTTCGCGGCGCCGAGGGCCATCTCGTCGTTCTCGGCGAAGACGCCGTCGATGCCGGGGTTGGACTGCATGAGGTTCGTCATGACGTCCAGGCCCTTGGTGCGGTCGAAGTCCGCGGGCTGCGAGGCGACGACCTTGATGCCGGGGTACTCCTTGATGCCCTCGGCGAAGCCCTTGCCGCGCTCACGGCTCGCCGACGTGCCCGCGACGCCCTGGAGCGTGACGATCTTGCCCTTGCCGCCCAGCTTCTCCGCGAGGGTCTTGGCGGCGAGCTTGCCGCCCGCGACGTTGTCGGAGGCGACGAGCGTCGCCGCCTTCGCCTTGTTCACGCCGCGGTCGGCGGCGATCACCGGGATGTCCGACTTGTTGGCGCCGCGCACCGCGGGGCCCACCGCGTCCGAGTCGACCGGGTTGACGATGATCGACTTCATGCCTTCGCCGGTGAAGTTCTGCAGCTGGTTGGTCTGCTGCGAGGCGTCGTTCTGCGCGTCGGTCACGGTCAGGTCGATGCCCGCCTTCTCGGCCTCGGCCTGCGCGCCCTCCTTCATCTGCACGAAGAAGGGGTTGTTGAGGGTGGAGAGCGACATGCCGACCTTGGTCGTCGTGCCGGAGGAGGAGTCCTTGTTGAAGAAGGAGATCCCGCCGATGACGGCCGCCACCAGCACGGCCGCGAGCCCCACCTTCAGGATCTGCGGCCCCTTCTTCCCGCCACCGGCCGCCGCGCCCGTGGACGCGCCCGGGGTCGCCCCGGCCTTGCGGCGCAGGGTGTCCAGGAGGACCGCGAGGGCGATGACCACGCCGATCACGACCTGCTGCCAGAAGGCGGACACGGAGAGGAGGTTGAGGCCGTTGCGCAGGACCGCCAGGATCAGCGCGCCGATCAGGGTGCCGGACGCCTTGCCGACACCGCCCGCCAGGCTCGCGCCGCCGATGACGACCGCGGCGATCGCGTCCAGCTCGTACCCCTGCGCGGCCTGCGGCTGCGCGGAGACCAGACGCGAGGCGAGGACGATGCCCGCGACGGCGGCGAAGAGACCGGACAGGCCGTAGATGACGAGTTTCTGCCGCTTGACGCGCAGACCGGAGAGGCGCGCGGCCTCTTCGTTGCCGCCGATCGCGTACATGGAACGGCCGATGTACGTACGGCCCAGGATGAGGGCGGTGACCAGACCCATCGCGATCATCAGGATGACCGGGACCGGCAGCCAGCCGCCGATGGTGTCACCCAGGTTGGAGACCGAGTCCGGGAACGGGATCGGGCTGCCCTGCGAGATGACCAGGGAGAGGCCGCGGGCCACCGAGAGCATCGCCAGCGTCGCGATGAACGGCGGGAGCTTGCCGTACGAGACGAGCAGGCCGTTCACGAAGCCGCACGCGATGCCGGTGCCGACGGCGAGAACGACCGCGAGCCAGACCGGCAGGCCCTCGGACGTCGCCGACCAGGCGAGGACCGTCGCGGAGAGCGCGGCCACCGAGCCGACCGACAAGTCGATGCCCGCCGAGACGATCACGAAGGTGACACCGAACGCGAGGATCGCGGTGACGGCGGCCTGCACGCCCACATTGAGCAGGTTCTGGGTGGTGAGGAAGTCCCCGGACAGCAGCGACATCGCCACCAGGAGGACCACCAGGGCGCTCAGCGCGCCGTTGTCGAGCAGCACGCGGCGCAGACCGGTGGCGCCACCCGCGTTGCTCTTCAGCGTTTCAGTGGCCACGGGAGGCCTTCCCTTCGGTTGTTACGTCTGCCTGAACTGCCGTACTGCTGACGGCCAGCGCCATCACCGCGTCCTGCGTCGCGTCGTCCGCCGCGAGTTCGCCCGCGATGCGGCCCTGCGCCATGACGAGCACGCGGTCGCTCATGCCGAGGACCTCGGGCAGATCGCTGGAGATCATCAGGACCGCGTGGCCGGAGGCCGTCAGTTCGTTGATGAGCTGGTAGATCTCGACCTTCGCGCCCACGTCGATGCCGCGCGTCGGCTCGTCGAGGATCAGGACCTTCGTGTCGGCCAGCAGCCACTTGCCGATGACGACCTTCTGCTGGTTGCCGCCGGACAGCGTGCGTACGTGCTGGCCGAGCCCGGCCATCCGCACGCCGAGCTGCTCGGCGATCCGGGCCGCCGCGACGCGCTGGCCCTTGAGGTCCACGAGCCCGGAGCGCGTCGCCGAACGCAGCGTCACCAGACCGAGGTTCTCCTGCACGGAGGCGTCGAGCAGCAGCCCCTGGCCCTTGCGGTCCTCCGGCACGAGGCCGATGCCCGCGCCCATCGCGGCGTTCACGTCGTGCCGGGGAAGGCGTTCACCGCGTACGTCGACGGAGCCCGCGTCGTACGGATCGGCCCCGAAGACGGCACGCGCCACCTCGGTCCGTCCCGCGCCGACGAGCCCCGCGAGGCCGACGACCTCGCCGGCCCGCACCTCGAAGCTGACGTCGTGGAAGACGCCGTCACGGGTGAGGCCCCGCACGGTGAGCAACGCGCCCCCGGTGTCCGGGCGTTCGCGCGGATACTGCTGCTCGATGCTGCGGCCCACCATCAGGCGCACCAGCTCGTCCTCGGGGGTCGAGGCGGGCACCTGGTCGACGCTGCGGCCGTCCCGCAGGACGGTCACGCGGTCGCCGAGCGCCGCGATCTCCTCCAGGTGGTGGGTGATGAAGACGATGCCGACGCCGTCCGCGCGCAACTGCCGCACGATCGCGAAGAGTTTGTCGACCTCCTCGCTGGTCAGGACGGCCGTCGGCTCGTCCATGATCAGGACGCGGGCCTCCAGGCTGAGCGCCTTGGCGATCTCGACCATCTGGAGCCGGGCGATGCCCAGTTCCCGCACCTTGGCGCGCGGCGACACCTGGACGCCGACCCGCTGCAGGAGCTTCTCGGCGGCCGACTCCATCGCCTTCCGGTCGATCATCCCGAAGCGGCGCGGCTGGCGGCCAAGGAAGATGTTCTCGGCGACGGTGAGGTCGGGTACGAGGTTGAACTCCTGGTAGATCGTGGCGATCCCGAGCCGTTCGGCGTCCTGCGCCCCGTGGATGCGGGCTTCCTCGCCGTCCACGAGGATGCGTCCGCTGTCGGGGCGGTAGGCGCCGGAGAGCATCTTGATGAGCGTGCTCTTGCCCGCGCCGTTCTCGCCGAGCAGGACATGCACCTCGCCGCGGCGCAGGTCGAAGTCGACCGAGTCGAGCGCGACGACGCCGGGGAAGGTCTTGCGCATCCCTTCGATCCGCAGCAACTCCTCGGGGCCGCTGTCCGCGCGGCGCGGCAACTCGTCCGTGTCGCTCACGTGTTGCTCCTCTGCTCGGTGGGGGACGCGCCGCAGGAGCGGCGTACGACGAGACGGGCGGGCAGCGTCACGGACTGCGGGCGCCTGCCCTCGATCCGGTCGACCAGGGCCTGCACCGCGGCCCGGCCCAGCTCTCCGGTCGGCTGCGCGATGGCGGTGATCGGCGGATCGGTGTGCACGAACCACGGGATGTCGTCGAAGGCGGCGAGCGCGATGTCGTGCGGCACGCGAAGGCCGCGGGCACGGATCGCGTCGAGCGCGCCGAGCGCCATCAGGTTGTCCGCGGCGAAGATGACCTGGGGCGGCTCCGGCAGCGCCAGGAACCGTTCGGTGGCCCGGCGCCCGCTGTCGGCCTGGAAGTCGCCCTGCCCGATGTGGTCCTCGGGCAGCGGGAGCCCGTACGCGCCGAGCGCCTCGCGGAAGGCCTGAACACGCTCGCTGCCCGTGGTGGTGGCGGCGGGCCCGGCGATGATCGCGAGCCTGCGGTGGCCGACGGCGTGCAGATGGGCGACCAGGTCACGGACGGCCTCGCGCCCGTCGGCGCGGACGACGGGGACGTCCACGCCCGGAATCCAGCGGTCCACGAAGACCATCGGGGTGCTGGAGCGCGCGGTGTCGAGCATCAGCGGGGAGCCGCCGTCGGTGGGGGAGACCAGGAGCCCGTCGATCCTGCGGTCCAGGAGCGTGCGCACATGGTGGTCCTGCAGATCGGGCCGCTCGTCGGCGTTGCCGATGATCACGCTGTAGCCGAGCGCGCGGGCCGCCTCCTCGACGGAACGGGCCAGGGCCGTGAAGTACGGGTTCAGCACGTCGCTGATGACCAGGCCGAGGGTGCGGGTCTGGTCGGTGCGCAGCGAGCGGGCGACGGCGTTCGGACGGTAGCCGAGGCTCTCCACCGCCGCGATGACGCGGGCGCGGGCGGCCGGGCTGACCGAGGGGTGACTGTTCAGGACGCGCGAGACCGTGGCGACGGATACGCCTGCCTCGGCCGCGACGTCCTTGATGCTCGCCATCGCCGGTCCACCTCCTCGTGGAATCGATTACACGGAGGATTGGAATCGATTACACGGACGGGTGGCAAGACCCTGACGGGTCAGCGAGACCAGATTGTGATGCGAGGTGCTCAGGTGAGCGCAGCGGCCGACGGTGCCCCTGGGCCGCTACCGGATCACTTGAAGGGCACCGTCAGCCAAGGGCTGTCCGGATCGGAGACCAGCTCGCGGTGGGCTTGGAGCACGGTCGTGTACCAGTCGCCGAACTGCTCCTCGTCGAAGTGCAGACAGCGGCCCAGGATGTACCCGGCGGAGAACTCCTCCCACGAGGCGTACGCCGACGACCTGGCCGCCTCGCCCGTGCGCTCGACCGCCGCCACCAGCTCCGCATGGGTCGCGTACCGGGCCCCGCGCCCCCAGCGGGCCATCTTCGAGGCGCGCCCGATGTCCCAGGCCGCGACGGAACGGACATGGCCGTCCGGCGGCAGGAGCTCGTCGGCGCGGAAGCGGGACTCGTACCGGACGACCTTGCCGACGAGGCCGCGCAGCGCGGCGACGAAGTCGTCCAGGTCGGGGTCGTCGCCCGGCTTGTGCGGGGAATCGGGGCCGCCGGACTCGGCCATGCGGTTGCGGATCGTCACCTCCACGCATTCGCGCCACAGCTCGGGGTCGACGCGCGGCCCGAACTGCTCGATCAGTGAAGTGCGGGCGCCGAGCACGAAGTCCCAGTACCACGGGCTGACTTCGCGGCGCAGAAGCCGCTCCTGCGTGGCGAGCCAGTCCTCGCGGCTGTGCACGTCCCACCACTCCGCGAGGCGTTCGACCTCGGAGTGGTAGCCGGCGCCGTGCCAGTCGAGGGTGTTCCAGGGGTCGCCGTTGGCGAAGCAGAGGTGGGCGCCGCAGGCCAGGCCGTGCAGCAGGGCGGGGGACTCCGGGGCGCCGGTGCGGCGGGTCTCGACGCGATCGTGCAGTCGGCCGTCGACGTAGAGGTCCGCGTGCAGGTCCGCCCAGACGCTCCGCTCTTCCTCGGTCGTCAGATAGAACTGCTGGCAGGGCGTGGCCGCGTTGACCACCAAGATGTCGATGTCGTCGGGCAGTTGGTCCGCGAGCGTGCCGAGCGTGACGAACTCGTACACCACCTCGGGGTGCGGGCGCGGGAGCACCCCGGCGGTGTACATCTGCGCGATCCGGCGGCCGTCGGGGAGGTCGACGGTGAGGACCGGGCGTTCGGTCGCGCCCGGCTCGATGTCGGCCACCGCGACCGGGCGGTACAGGCCGGTGACGGCTATCGCCCGCAGGTAGGTGTACGCGTCGTCCGCCTCGCACAGTTCATACAGATGCTCTTCGAGATCGGCGGGGGCCTGCCAGGGTGAGCCGTCCTCGGGGGCGTCGACACTCGGGAAGACGTCGTCGTGGTTCTCGTCCTCGGCTGCGGGGACGGCTGCGCCGTGCATGCGGGGGTCTCCGTGGTCGGTGGCGCGCGGGCACGCGCGTGGGGCTCGCGGTAGATCTTGAACCGTATCCGATGGCTAGCGGGCCCCCGGCACCTGGACCGGCAGCGACTTCAACCCGTTGATGAAGTTGGAGACAAGGCGCCGCGGAGGCCCCGCCGACACGAAAGGCCCGGCTTCCATGGCGCGGAACTCTTGGTACAGGACCCGTAGTTGGAGGCGCGCGAAATGCGCACCGAGGCAGACGTGCGGGCCCTCGCCGAAGGAGACGTGGGGGTTGGGGGAGCGGGACAGGTCGAGGCGGTGCGGGTCGGTGAAGACGCGCTCGTCGTGGTTGGCCGACGCGTGGAAGACGACCACCTTGTCCCCGGCCCGGACGGCCCGGCCGGCCAGGACCGTGTCCCGGGTGGCCGTGCGCCGGAAGGTGAGCACGGGAGGGTGCCGGCGCAGCAGTTCGTCCACCGCCGTGGCGACGGGGACCGCGCCCTCGCGCAGGCGGCGGTACTCCCGCGGGTTCTCCATGAGCGCGAGGAGGCCGCCGGGCGCCGCGCCGCGCACGGTGTCGTTGCCCGCGACGGTGAGCAGGAAGAAGAACATCTCCAGCTCGGCGGGGCTGAGTTCGGGGTCGGTCGCGAGCGTGGTCATGATGTCGTCGGCGGGCGCGCGCCGCTTGTGTGCCGCGAGGTCCTGCGCATAGGCGAACATGTCGCGCAGCATCGCGGGGGAGCGCGGGTTGAGCGGCTTGCCGTCCGGGCCGAGGGCCAACTCGTGTGCCTCGTCCGGGTCTTGGTAGCCGATCACGCGCTGCGTCCAGTGCAGCAGCAGCCCGCGGTCGCTCTCCGGTACGCCGAGGAGATCGGAGAGGTTGAGCAGCGCGTAGTCGTCGGTGACGTCGGCAACGAGATCGCAGGTGCCGTCTCCGTCGCCGTGGCCGTTGTTGCCGTCCCGGGCGCGGGTCACGGCCGCGTCCAGCAGGCCGCGGGCCCGGTCGCGGGCCAGGGATTCGAAGCGTTCCACACGCCGGGGCGTGAAGGCGCGGCTCACCAGGCGGCGCAACCGGCCGTGGTCATTGGGGTCTCCCTCTCCCCTGCTCGAACGAAGTTGAGAGCTTGGGGAAGGGTCCTGATTGAGCATCATGCGACGGATGAAGGGCAGGTCGTCCGGGTCGGGGTCACGGATCTGGGTGGCGCCCAGATGTGAGGAGTAGGTGGCGGAGTCCCGGAGCACGCGGACGACGTCCGCGTGCCGGGTCACCGCCCAGAAACCGGGCCCCGCGGGCCAGCCGAGCACCTGCGGCTCGTCTTGCCAGGCGACGGGGTGGCGGTCGCGCAGGACGCGATAGCGGTCGTGCGGCACCCCGGCCGCGTACTGCCTGGGATCGAACACGTCGGGTACATCGGGTACATCGGGTACGTCGGGCGGATCGGGCACGGCGGAGAGTCCGGTGCTCACGAGGAGCGGCGGCCGGTGTCGCCCTCGGCGCCGCCGTCCTCGTCGCCGTCCTCCTCATCGCCGTCCTTGTCGGCCCGCAGGAAGTCCTCCACGGTGCGGATGAGGGCGAGCGGCGTCTCGTCCATCGCGTAGTGGCCCGCCTGAGGCAGTTCGGCGAGTTCGGCGCGGGCGTACCAGCGCAGCCAGGTCGCACGCATCAGCTCCGCCCCCAGCGCGGGATCGAGCGCCCCCACCACCGCGAGCGCCGGGACGGTCGAGCCCTCGACCCGGTCGTGGAAGTCCTCGCGCGCCCAGGAGTCGAGCCAGGCGCGGAAGGCCTTCGCGTCGCTGACGTCGAGCGAGCGCTCCACCATGCGGTCGAGCCAGGCCGCGGGCCGGGCGCCACCGGTCGTGATGTCGATGATCGCGCGGCGGTTCCCCGGCAGCCGGTCGGCCTCGGCGAACAGCTCCCACTGCTCCGGCGGCAGGGCGAGTCCTGATGCGGGCACCGGGGAGACGCCGACCAGCCTGCGGACCCGGTGCGGCGCGATCGCGAGGATCCGCTGGGCGACGCTGCCGCCCATGGAGTGGCCGATCAGCGAGAAGCGGTCCCAGCCGAGGCGGTCCGCGAGGTCGACGACGTCGGTGGCCCCCTCGGAGGTCGTGTACGCGCCTGCCGCGCCCTTCGCCTCCCCGTACCCGCGCAGATCGACCACCGCGTACTGGAACGAGGCGAGGTCGAGGTCCGCGAGGACCGGCGCGTACGCCGACCGGTCGGCGAACCAGCCGTGCACCGCGATCACCTTGTGGGGGCCGTCGCCCAGGAGGTCGTGGGGGAGCTGGAAGGGGGAGCCTGAGGAAGGGGACGAGAGGGGAAAGGGGGAGGAGGCCACGTCGACTCCGATCACCTTGGGGAAGGGGCCGTTCGTGGCGGCCCGGGACCACGTTGACCCCAACTGCCGGGTGCCGCAAGGGCGCGTGGCGCCGGCGCGGGCTGGGCGGGCCGGGGTGTGGGTCGGGTGGCCCCCCTGGGATTGCGCGGCCGGGGTGTGGGCCGAGCTGGCCCCCTACGATTCCGCGGCCGGCGCGTGGGTCGGGTGGCCCCCCTGCGATTCCGCAACCGGCGCCTGAGTCGAGCCGGCCTCTACGATTCCGCCGCCGCGGCGTGAGCCGAGCGGCCTCTGCGATTCCGCAACCGGCGCCTGAGCCGAGCGCCCCTACGATTCCGCCGCCGCGGCCTCCACCGCCTTCCGTTCCAGTTCGGCGAGGTGCGCGTCGGCGGACGATCGGCCCTCGTCGGTGTGCTGCAGCGAGCGGTGCAGGCGCGCTGCCCGCATGGCCTGGGTGTAGTCGCCGATGAGGGCCAACTCATCTCGCAGCACCGCCAGTTGAGCGGGGTCGGGACCGGTGTCGTCCAGTTCGCGGATCAGGTAGGTGCGGGCCGCCTCCACCATTCCCTGCTCCCGCGCGAGCTCCAGCCAGGTGGACTCCGGCTCGTCGTCGGGGTCCGTCCCGTAGTTGGAGTCGTCGAACGAGCGCGCCCACTCGCGCACCTGACCGGCCTCCTGCGGAAGACCGGCGAGGCCGCACCATGTGTCGTACGTCGTCTCGTGGACCTCGCGCAGCAGCGGCAGGTCCTCCGCCAGGCCGTAGAGCCCCACGAGGACGACGGCGAGCCGCAGTTCGTCGGACATGGGGGCGTCCGCCTCATGCTTGAGGAGGTGGCGCAGTAGGGGGCGGTCCGTGTTCCGCCGGTCGTACTGCGCGGCCCGCAGCGCCGCCACCCTGCGGGCCCGGTTCACCGCCACGGCGTCCCAGACCGTGCGGTCGCCCGTCCGCAGCAGGGCCAGGTCGGTGCGTCCCCTGGAGAGCACCAGCTCCCACAGGGGCGGGCGCGGATGCGGGTCGAGGCGTCTGTACGCCAGGTGCTCGGCGGCGTTGAGGAGGAGGTGGTCCGGCTCGGTACGCAGGAGCGCGGCGTGCAGGCGCGCGACGAGCTGCAAGGGGGAGCGCTCGGGAAGCCCGAGCGCGGCTCGCAGCTCGGTGCGGCGCGCGTCGAGATCGGGCACGCAGTCCTCGCGGAAGTCGCCCTCCGTGTCGGCGATCTCGGCGAGTATCCGCGCCTCGCCGTCGGTCGGCGACAGGCCCACGTAGTCATGCCAGCCGGGCAGACCGACGAGGATCTCCAGGGCTTCGTCCACGCTGTCCCCGATGGTCCCTGCGGACCCCTCGGAATCGGCGTACAGCACGGAGCCGTCCCCGCACACGAAGTACGTGCCCCCGGAATCGTCCCCCGCGATCGGTTCCAGCGGGCCGCCCGACGCCAGGCGGACCTCTTCGACGTGGTCCGCGCGGGACAGGTCGAATGCGAAAGGGAACGCGGCCAGCTCGGCCAGGCGTGGGTCCTGACGCAGCAGACGGAGTGCACGTTCGGTCATGGTCCGAAAGTAACAGCGCTCACTGACACCAGACCCACAACAGGACTCCCTGATTCCCTATGTGCTTTCCGATACTTTTCCTGCGGAATGGGGGATTCGTGGAACTTGGGCCGGGCCCCGGGAGTCTTCTTGTGTGAGGGGGGCGGCCACTGACCGGGCCGCTCAACCGGCCGCCTCGGAGCGGCCATTGCGTTTGCATTGATCAACACGGGGGGTGTTCATCATGACCGACATCATCGAGCGCGGCACGGACCGGACGACAAGCGCTCCGGTCCACGCCGAGACGGACACGGACGCGACGCGGGCCCCGGGGGAGCTGACGCCGTTCGTCGCGCCTTTGCCGGTGCCACCGGTCCTGCGGCCGGACTCCGTCGAGGTACGCGACGAGACGGATGTGCCCGCGGAGACCGAGATCGCGCTGCGCCCGGCCTGGATCCGGCTGCACCCGCAGCTGCCGCCGACCTTGATGTGGGGGTACGACGGCCGGGTGCCGGGCCCGACGATCGAGGTGCGCCGCGGCAGGCGCGTCCGGATCGCGTGGACGAACCGCATCCCGAAGGACAGCGAGTATCCCGTCACCGCCGTCGAGGTCCCCAGGGCCGTCCCGAGCCCCGGCACCCTGCCCGGACGCGCGGGCGTCGAGCCGAACAAGGACGTGGCCGCGCTGCCCGCCTGGTCGGTGACGCATCTGCACGGCGCGCAGACCGGCGGGGGCAACGACGGCTGGGCGGACAACGCGGTGGGGTTCGGCGACGCCCAGCTGTCCGAGTACCCGAACGACCACCAGGCGGTTCAGTGGTGGTATCACGACCACGCCATGAACATCACGCGGTGGAACGTGCAGGCGGGGCTGTACGGCACGTATCTGGTGCGGGACGACGAAGAGGACGCGCTCCATCTCCCCTGCGGGGAGCGGGAGATCCCGCTGCTGCTCGCCGACCGGAATCTGGACACGGACGAGGACGGCCGGCTGAACGGCCGCCTGCTGCACAAGACCGTCATCGTGCAGGCCGCGAACCCCGAGACGGGCAAGCCGGTCACGCTGCCCTTCACGGGCCCGTACAGCACGGTGAACGGCCGCATCTGGCCGTACGCGGACGTCGACGCGGCCTGGCACCGCTTCCGCCTGGTGAACGCGTCGAACGCCCGTATCTACGACCTGGTCCTCGTCGACGAGGACAACAACCCGGTGCGGGGCGTCATGCACCAGATCGGCAGCGACGGCGGCCTGTTGCCGCGCCCGGTGCCGGTCGACTTCGACGACGCGCTGCCCACGCTCACCGTCGCCCCGGCCGAGCGCATGGACCTCCTGATCGACTTCCGTGCGCTGGCGGGCAAGCGGGTGCGTCTGGTGAACAAGGGCCGCGGCCAGGCACCCGGAGTGCCGGACCCGGCGAACGACGTGCGCTATCCGCAGGTCATGGAGTTCCGTGTGCGGGACGCCGAGGTCGATGACCCCTTCTCGCTCCCGGAGGTCCTCTCGGGCTCCTTCCGCCCGCTGAGCCACGACATCGACCACGGTCACCGCCTGATCGTCCTGACACCGCCCGCCACGAAGGGCGGCGGCGGACACCCGGAGATCTGGGAGATGACCGAGATCAAGAACGCGGGCGACGTACGGGTCCCGACCGAGGGGATCATCCAGCTGCGGGGCGCGGACGGAAAGACCAAGACCTACCGCCGCACGGCCCGTACGTTCAACGACGGTCTCGGCTTCACCCTCGCCGAGGGCAGCCACGAGCAGTGGAGCTTCCTGAACCTCGCGGTGAACCCACCGGTGACCCACCCGATGCACATCCACCTGGCCGACTTCCAGCTCCTGGGCCGCGACGCGTACGACGTGTCAGGCTTCGACGTCACCGTGGGCGGCACCCTGGCCCCGATCGCCTTCGACCCGAAGACGGAGATCCCCCTCGCCCCGAACGAGCGGGGCTGGAAGGACGTCTTCCTGGTCCCCGGCGGCCAACTGCTGCGGGTGATGGGCAAGTTCGACGGCGCGTACGGCCGCTTCATGTACCACTGCCACCTCCTGGAACACGAGGACATGGGCATGATGCGCCCCTTCGTGGTCATGCCGAAGGAGGCCCTGAAGTTCGACCACGGGGCGGGGCACGGCGGTCATGACGGCGGTCATGGCGGGGCCGGGGGCGAAGGGGGTCACACGGGCTGAGCGAGGCCCCGGGCGGTCAGCCAGTCCCGCAGGCCCTCGGCGTCCAGCAGCGGGAACTGGCCGTCCTGGCCGCATTCGAGGTCACCGCCCGACCCGCTCAGGTGCAGTGTCAGCCGGCCGACCTGCCGGCCGCGGGCATCGCTGAGCGTGAACCGCAGGTCGCCCCAGCACATGCAGCAGAAGGCGTCAGCGGTGAGGTCGACCGCCAGCAGCCCCGACAGCTCGCGCAGCTCGTCGGGGTCGCGCACCTCGCGCTCCAACTCCGGCTGGCCCGTCGTCCCGGTGATCTCGACCCTGGTGGTCCGGGCCCAGAGGGCCGCGATGTCGGCGGCTGTCGTCATGCGGCCACGGTATCCACCGCGTCGGCCGTGAAGTGCGCACACCTGGACGTCACTCGTTCGTGAATCGTCGCGCCGCATCACGCCGGGTAGGGCTGTGGCCGGAGGCGAGCCATGGAACAGACTGCGTTGCGTCCCAAGCCGATGCCCGGACAGGAGCCAGGCACAGGCAAGTTCGGTACAGGCGGCAAGTTCGGCAGAGGCGGCGGGGGCGGGGGCGGCAGAGGCGGCGGAGTCGGTGCCGGCCGGAAGTTCGGCGTCGGACGAAGGCTGGGCATCGGGCGCAAGGCCCGCGCCGGGCAGACACCCGGCACGGGCCACAGGTCCGGGTCCGGGTCCGGCCACCGTCCGCATGCCGCGCGGCGGCGCGGGCGGCGGCTTGCCACCCTGCTCTTCGGGCTGCTCTTCTCGGTCGTCCTCGTGCTGGCGGGGGTAGGGCTCGGCACCGTGAGCGCCACCGTCATCGGCATGAGCAAACTCGCCGACATGCAGAAGCAGGCGCAGGCCGCCCAGGGCGGCGCCAAGGGGCAGGGCGGACAGGCGGCCCCCGGTGGGCAAGCGGCCCCGGGCGGCCCGGCCGGGGCCGGTACGCCCGCCGCTCCGGGCCGGGCGTCCGAGCCCGCCGCCCCGCCGAAGCCGCCGCGGAAGGAGCCGGGCGGGGGCGGGGAGCGGACCGTGCGCCCCACGCTCGGCGTGGAGGCCGTCGACGCCCCCAGGGGCGCCGGGGCCCTGCTCGTCGGCGTGCACAGCCCGGGTCCCGGCCACACCGCGGGGCTCGTACGCGGTGACGTACTGCTCGCCTTCGGCAAGACCCGCATCGCGTCGGCCAAGGCACTGGCGGCCGCGGTCGCCGCCGCTGCCCCGGGAAGGAACGTCACCGTGACCGTCCGGCACGCGAACGGCGGGCGGCAGTACCTGTCGGTGACGCCGGGCTTCGTGACATGACGTGACGCGGGCCGACGGGAGAGGACGGGACCGGGGCCGCCGTAATCGGCTCGCGCATGCCCGGGGGCAGGGGCAGGATCGGCAGCACCGGCACCGCGCCGTACCCGCCGCAGCGAGCAGCCCTGGAGGCCCCCATGACCGGCACCCCCGCGCCCTTCACCGCCGACGACTACAAGGCCCGCATGGACCGCGCCGCCGCGGCCGCGGCGGACGCGGGGCTCGCCGGACTGCTCGTCGCGCCGGGCCCCGACCTGGTCTGGCTCACGGGGTACGCGCCGACGGCCGCCACCGAGCGCCTCACCGTCCTGGTGCTCGCCGCGGGCCAGGAGCCGGTGCTCGTGGTGCCCACCCTGGAGGCCCCGGACGCGGAACTGGCCGCGGGCGCGCGGGCGCTCTCCCTGCGGGACTGGACCGACGGCAAGGACCCCTATGCCGCGACCGCGCCCCTCCTGGACGTCGACGGCCGCTTCGGGATCAGCGACAACTCCTGGGCCATGCATCTCCTGGGCTTCCAGAAGGAGCTGCCGAACACGTCCTACGTGTCCCTGACCGAAGCGCTCCCCATGCTGCGCGCCGTCAAGGACGCCGCCGAGCTCGAGCGCCTCGCGGCGGCCGGCGCCGCAGCGGACTCGGCGTACGAGGAGATCAAGAAGGTCCCCTTCGCGGGCCGCAAGGAGACCGACATAGCCGCCGACCTGGCCGATCTGCTGCGGCGGTTCGGGCACTCCCAGGTCGACTTCACCGTCGTCGGCTCCGGGCCGAACGGCGCCAACCCGCACCACGAGGCGGGCGCCCGCGTCATCGAGGACGGCGACATGGTCGTCCTCGACTTCGGCGGCCTGCTGGGCGGCTACGGCTCGGACACCTCGCGCACGGTGCACGTGGGCGAGCCCGGCGCCGAGGAGCGGCGGGTCCACGACATCGTGCGGGAGGCGCAGGAGGCCGGTTGTGGCGCGGTACGGCCCGGTGCCGCCTGCCAGGACGTCGACAGGGCGGCACGGGCGGTGATCACCGATGCCGGGTACGGCGAGCACTTCATCCACCGCACCGGGCACGGCATCGGCGTCACCACCCATGAGCCGCCCTACATGATCGAGGGCGAGGAACTGCCGCTCGTGCCCGGCATGTGCTTCTCCGTGGAGCCCGGCATCTATCTGCCGGGCCGCTTCGGAGTGCGCATCGAGGACATAGTGACGGTCACCGAGGACGGCGTACGGCGCCTCAACTCCACGGCGCGCGAGCTCGCGATCGTCAACTGACCGCCCCCATCCGCCTCCTGAGCCACATCGGCCTCATGGCGTCGCGAGCACCGCGCACGACTCGGCCGGCAGTCGCAGCAGCCCGTCCGCCCCGGGCGCGGCGACCGGCTCCCAGGCCGCGAGCACCCGGGCGCCCCGGCCCTCCAACGGGATGACGGCCGGCTCCTTGCCGATGTTCACCGCGATCCGCAGGTCGCCGCGCCGGACCGCGAACCAGCGCCCCTCCTCGTCGTACGCGACCCGGAGCGCCGCCAGGTCGGGGTCGAGGAGGTCGCCGCGGGCGCGGCGCAGGGCGATCAGCTCGCGGTACCAGGCCAGCACGCGCGCGTGGGGGTCGGTCAGCGGCTCCGCCCAGTCGAGACAGGAGCGCTCCCTGGTGGCCGGGTCCTGCGGATCCGGAATGTCACCCTCGGCCCAGCCGTGCGCCGCGAACTCCCGCCGCCTGCCCCGCCGCACGGCCTCCGCGAGCTCGGGATCGGTGTGGTCGGTGAAGAACTGCCAGGGCGTCGCCGCGCCCCACTCCTCGCCCATGAAGAGCATCGGCGTGAACGGCCCGGTGAGGGTGAGCGCGGCGGCGCAGGCGAGCAGACCGGGGGAGAGGGTGGCGGAGAGCCGGTCTCCTTGCGCGCGATTGCCGATCTGGTCGTGGGTCTGC
This sequence comes from Streptomyces sp. NPDC051214, assembly GCF_040682375.1. Lineage (NCBI taxonomy): Bacteria > Bacillati > Actinomycetota > Actinomycetes > Kitasatosporales > Streptomycetaceae > Streptomyces > Streptomyces sp. NPDC051214. The sequence goes on along the minus strand of NZ_JBFBAT010000004.1, from coordinate 308,569 downwards.
GTGTAGCCGAGGAAGCGGTACGCGGGCGTGCGGGCGCGGTCCACGGGACGGCCGTGCCGACGGCCCCGGAAGGTCGAGTACGTCCCGTCGTGGAAGAAGCCGCCTATCAGCGTCTTGGCGAGTGCGGCGAAGGGGGCTCGGGCGAAGTCTTCGTAGTACCCGTGTGCTTCCCCGGTCAGTGTGGCGTGCAGCGCGTGGTGGAAGTCGTCGTTCCACTGCGCGTGCAGGCCCATGCCGCCCTGCGCGCGCGGGGTGATGACCCGCGGGTCCCCCTGGTCGGACTCGGCGATCAGCGAGAGCGGCCTGCCGAGCTCCTCGGACAGCTCGTCCACGGCCGCCGACAGCTCCTCCAGGAAGTGGCACGCGCGCGTGTCCCGCAGCGCGTGCACCGCGTCCAGGCGCAGGCCGTCCAGACGGTAGTCGCGCAGCCAGGCGAGCGCGCTGCCGATCAGATACGCGCGCACCTCGTCCGAGCCCGGGGCGTCGAGGTTGACCGCCGCGCCCCAGGGGGTCTGGTGGGTCTCGGTGAAGTAGGGCCCGAACGCGGGCAGGTGGTTGCCGGACGGGCCGAGGTGGTTGTGGACCACGTCGAGCACGACGCCGATGCCGTGCGCGTGCGCGGCGTCGACAAATCGTTTCAGCGCTTCAGGGCCGCCGTACGGCTCGTGCACGGCCCACAGGGAGACACCCTCGTACCCCCAGCCGTGCTGCCCGGGGAACGGGCAGAGCGGCATCAGCTCCACATGGGTGACGCCGAGCTCCGCGAGGTGGCCGAGGCGCCCCGCCGCCGAGTCGAGCGTGCCGTCCGGTGTGTACGTCCCCACGTGCAGCTCGTACAGGACCGCGTCCCGCACCCCGCGCCCCGCCCAGGGCGCGCGCCACGCGTACCGGTCGTGGTCCACGACGGCGCTGAGTCCGTCCGGGCCGTCCGGCTGGCGCCGTGAGCGGGGGTCGGGCAGCACGGGGCCCTCGTCGAGCGAGAAGCCGTACCGCGCCCCGTCGGCGGCGTCCGCCTCCACCGTCCACCACCCGGCCCGGCCCTCGGCGCGCTCCAGCGCACGCGTGGCGCCCTCGCACAGCAGTGCGACGCGTTGGGCTTCCGGTGCCCACACCTCGAACTCCACCGACAGTTCCCCCTTGTCCGCCATCCGCCGTCGTCCGTCCGTCCTGATCCGGACGTCATCCGTGGTGACGTCCGTCCCGTCGTGTCCATCGTGCTGCAGAAGTGATCGGTTCGCGGTCGTTACGCGTTTTCTGGACACCCCGGCCGAGCTGACCGACAATCACCAGGGTGACGTCGTCCTTTGAGATCCACAGTTACCCCGCGCGGCTGACCGACGCCGAGCGCGACAGGGCGCTGCAGGTGCTCAGGGAGGGCGCTGCCCTCGGCAAGCTGTCGCACGACACGTTCGTGCGGCGCATGGAGCTGGCACTCGCGGCCCGCCAGCCGGACGAACTCGCCGCGCTGACCGCGGATCTGCGGACCGAGGGCCGTTTCTCGCGGGCGGTGTTCGGCACCGTGGGCGCGGTCTCCGGGTTCACGGTGCGGCTGCGCAGGGCCTGGCAGGCGGAGAAGCTCCCGAAGCTGCTTCTGCCGGTGCCCGGCAACCCCTGTCCGCTGCGGATCGGCCGTGACCCCGCGAACGGCCTCAGGCTCAGCCACGAGACGGTCTCCCGGGTGCACGCCGAGCTGAGCCGGCAGGGCGGCATGTGGGTGCTGCGCGACCTCGGGTCGACCAACGGCACGTCGGTGAACGGCCGCAGGGTGATCGGCGCGGCCGTCGTCCAGGACGGCGATCAGGTCAGCTTCGGGAAGATGGGCTTCCGCCTCTCCGGTTCGTGAAGCCCTTCGTGCGGCTAGTCGGCACTCACGCGCGCGTGGCGCGCGGCCGCGACCGTCGTCCGTGACTGGTGCTCGACCTGGTCCTCCAGCGGCACCCAGCGCGCCTCGAACCGCTCGGCGAACGCGTCGCTCCACCGCTGGACGAGCCGCTCCAGGCGGGGCGCCGCCGGGTCGCCCGCCGTGTCGAGGACCCGCAGCAGCATCGCGGCGGCCCGCAGCGGAAGGCGGCGCCCGAAGGCGTCGACGCTCCCGATGTACGCCATCGACGTCCCCGCGGGCGGCAGCCTGGCCCAGTCGTCGGCGAGGCCGGGCACCAGGTCGAGCGCCCAGCGTGCCGCACGCAGCAGCGGCCCCTGGGCCTCCGGGAGCCGCGGCAGCGCCTCGTGGAGGATGCCCTCGACCAGCCCCGCGTCGTGGCGCAGCCGCCGCGAGAAGCCGCGCAGGGCGCGCACCGGGGAGGGATGTGCGGCCGCGTCGTCCACGAGGTCGCTGGCCCACATGGGGACCTCGACGATGGCGGTCAGGCCGCCGTACCGGTGGGCGTGGTGCCAGGTGGTGTGCCGGGCGTCCTCGGGGAGGCTCGGGTAGGCGGCCGCCGAGCCGGGGCCGGGCAGCACATGGACACCCGGCCCCGACACCGGCCAGCCCGCGGCGTCCGAGGCCCCCGTCTCCACCGGTATGTGCAGCTCGGCCGCGGACTTGGCGAACGGCTCCGCGAGCCCCGGGATGTCCCGCGTCAACTGCACCCAGCTGCCGCCGAGATCGGTGCCGTGCAGCGACACCTGCAAGTAGGGCCGCAGTTCGTCGATGACGCCGGTCAGGGCGCGGGTCTCGGGAGGCAGCCGGTCGGGCGGAAGCACCGAGGGGGACCACTCCGGCTGCTCGGGGCCCGCGGGGCGGAAGAAGTGCCGGTGGTAGTCGAACAGGGTGCGCGGGGCGGGTGTGCGGTGCAGGTTCGCCCCGTCCGGGTCGGCGCACAGCAGGAAGTGCCAGGAGGTGTCGGTGCGCAGGTCCTCGTCCCGTAGGGCCCACTCCGCGAGGTGCAGCAGCGTCGAGCCCCCCGTGGGTTCGTTCGCGTGCGCGCCCGCGACGACCAGGACGGCGCGCGGGGAGCGGCCCACGGACAGCAGGTGCAGCGGTCTTCCCGCGCGCGAGGCGCCCACTTGGCGCAAGGCGCTGAGCTCGGGGCGATGGGCCACCAACTCACGGGCGGACAGCACGAGTTCGGCCACATTGGGATAGCGCTGGTCCGCCAGTTGACTCACCCCCGTCTTGTCCGCTGACGCAATCCGCAGTACGCCACGCGGTCGGGCACGTGTCAAGCGCGCGGCCCAAGGGATGTCAGCCCACGTCGGCGTTGTCCCGCAGCGTCACTCGAATGGGTGTATGCGCACTGCGTGCGGCGCCTCGCGGTGATCCCCTGAAACCCACCGACCACGCCCTTGCGGCGGGGGTGCCCAAGAGGAACGGGGAGTCCGCCGTGTTGTCGAGCTCGGCCCCCCAGGGGCACTGTCCGCCACCGGCTCCGCTGCCCAGCCTCTTGTCCGCCGACGTGGTGAGCGACCCCTACCCGCACTACCGCCTCCTCCGCGAGCGCCACCCCCTCGTCCGCGACGAGCTGCTCGGGGCCTGGCTGCTCAGCCGGTACGCGGATGTGCGGGCCGCGCTCGTCGACGTACGCCTCGGTGCGGCGGGGGCCGGGCCGGGTCCGGTCCGGCGGGGGCTCGTGGAGCCCGCGCTGCGGGCCGCCGCCGAACGCACCGCCTTCGTCCTCGCGCGCCGGGTGGCCGGGCGGCGCGAGGTCGACCTCGTCGCCGAGTTCAGCGCCTGGCTGCCCGCGGCCGCCGCCGTCGCCGCGCTCGGGCTGCCCTGGGAGGACGCCGCACGGGTGCGGGAGTGGTGCCGTGGGGCGCCCGCGCCCACCGGCGGCCCGCACCCGGAGCTGGGCGGGCTGCTGCGGCCCCACGTCGCGCGGCGGCGCGCTCACCCCGGCCGCGACCTGCTCTCCGTGCTGTGCGGCCCTCGGGCGGACGGGCGGGCGCTCTCCGACGAGACGGTCACCGCTCTCGCCGGGGCGCTCCTCACCGGCGGCGGCGAGGCCACCGGCCTCGCGCTGGCCTCCTTCCTCGCCAACCTCCTCGACCACCCGGCCCAGTTGGCCCTCCTACGTGCCCGCCCGGCGCTGATACCCGGCGCCTGGGCGGAGTCCCTGCGCCGTGACCCGCCGGCCCACGTCGTGCTGCGCCGCGCGCTCGCGCCGATACCCGTGGGCGGCACCACGCTGCCCACGGGCGCCATGGTGGCCTGCCTCGTCGGCTCCGCCGGGCGCGACCCCTTCCGCTTCGCGGACCCCGACCGCTACGACATCTTCCGCCCGGACCCGGCCCACCTGGCCTTCGGCGCGGGACAGCACTTCTGCCCGGCCGCCGCGCTGGCCGCTCTCACCGCCGAATGCGGCCTGCGGGCCCTCCTCGACGCCATGCCGGGCCTGCGCTGGGCACCCGGCCCCAGACCCGCGCCCCAGGGCCTGATGGCTCGGGCCCCGCACCGGTTACTCGTCCGCCCCTGCTGAGCCCTCCTCCGCGCCCTCACGTGAGCCCCGCCCCGTGGGGACCCGCTCCAGCAGCACCACCGGCAGCTCACCGAAAAGCTCCTCCACGCGCGCGTGCCCGGTGAACTCCCGCCCCCGGGTGAGCAGATCGGCCCACCGCCCCTGCGGAAGCTCCAGCTCCGTGGAGCGCCAGCCGCCCGCCTCCGCCAGCCGCAAGGAGAGCCGGCTCACCGCCGCGATCACCTCTCCGGAGCGCGCGAACGCCACGCAGTGCGCCGCGCCGGGACCCCGCGCCGCCAGTGGCTCGTACGTCGCCGCGCCGCCGAACAGCTCGGGGCGGCGCCTGCGCAGCCGCAGCGCGGTCGCCGTAAGGGCCAGCTTCTCCTCGGAGAGGTCCCAGCGGTCACGGTGCTGCTCCAGGTATTCGAGGACATGCGGCTGGAACCGCACGGGCCGCCGGTTGTCCGGGTCCACCAGGGCCCGGTACTCGCCCTCCGTGCCCTGGTAGAGGTCGGGCACCCCGGGCATCGTCAGCTGGAGCAGCGTGGCCCCGAGGACGTTCGCCCGCACATGGGGCCGCAGCCCGTTCGCGAACTCCGCGACGGTGTAGAGAGGCGGTCCGCAAGGACCCGCCTCCACGAACGCCGTCACGGCCTTCTCGTACGCCTCGTTCGGCTCGGTCCAGCTCGTGTGCAGGCCCGCCTCGCGCACATGCTTGAGCAGGGCCTTCTGCAGCCGCTCGTCGTAGGGGAAGCCGAAGCCGACAGCCGTCTGCCAGGCAGCCCAGGCCAGTTGGGGGTCCGGCGCGCTCGCGCCGCCCATCCGCGCGGTCTGCTCGGTCACGTCGACCAGGAGGTCGGCCCACTGCTCGGGGCACTGCGTGAGGACGGCGATGCCCGCCCGTACGTCGGCGCTGCGCTTCGTGTCGTGCGTGGTGAGCACCGTGCCCGAGTACGGCCAGTCGCGCTGCACGCGCGCGCAGTACGCGTGAAAGGCCTCCGGGGACACCGCGGGACGCTCGGGGGAGCCGCCCACCTCGGCGGCCGAAAGGAGCGGCGCGTGGCGGTAGAACGCGGTGTCCTCGACCGCCTTGGCCCGCAGCGCCGACGAGATCTGCGCGAACCGCGCGCGGAAGCCGTCGACCGCGGGCCCCGACCCGAGACGCCCGAGGACCAGGTCCCGCACGACATCGACCGCCTCGGCCTCCTCCCGCACCGCGAAGGCGGCCTTGGCCTCCTCGGCGGCCCCCACCGTGAGCACCGAGGCCGGTTCGGCGCCCCCGGAGACGTACGGCCGGTAGACGGGAAGCCGTACGAGCAGCTCCAGGAGCGCGGTGCGCAGGGCCCACGGCGCGTGGTCGCGCAGGGCGGGGTCCGCGGCGCAGAGGGCCGTCGCCTCGCGCGTGAGGCGGTCGGTCTCGGCGGCCAGCTCATGGGTGAGCACCTTGTACGCCGCGCGCCGCACCGTCGCGTCCCAGTCGCCGCCCCGGTCCACCGCGGGGGCCGTGAACCGCCGGTACTGGCCGAGGAGCTCGCCCGCCCCCGCCGGGTCCGTGAAGAGGCCGTCGAGGTGGCGCAGCGCGTCGTACCCGGTGGTGCCCGCGACGGGCCACGCGGCGGGCAGCTGTTCCCCGTCGGCGAGGATCTTCTCCACGACCGTCCAGCGCCCGTGCGTGGCCTCCTGGAGACGCTGGAGGTAGGCCCCCGGGTCCGCGAGCCCGTCGGGGTGGTCGATCCGCAGTCCCTCCACGACTCCTTCCCGGAGCAGGCCGAGAATCTTCGCGTGGGTCGCGTCGAACACGTCGGGGTCCTCGACGCGCACTCCGATGAGGTCCGAGATGGTGAAGAAGCGCCGGTAGTTGAGTTCCGTACGGGCGAGGCGCCACCAGGCGAGCCGGTACCACTGGGCGTCCAGGAGCCGGGGCAGCGGCAGCTCGGCGGTGCCTTCCCGCAGGGGGAACGCGTGGTCGTGGTAGCGCAGCACGTCGCCGTCGACCCGCAGGCTCGCCAGCTCGTCCCCGACCCCGCGCCCGAGCACCGGAAGCAGCACGCGCCCGTCGCCCGCGTCCCAGTCGATGTCGAACCACCGGGCGTACGGCGAACCGGGGCCCTCCCGCAGCACCTCCCAGAGGGCGTGGTTGTGGCGCGGCACCGCCGCCATGTGGTTGGGCACGATGTCCACGACCAGGCCGAGCCCGTGCGCCCGCGCGGTGCGCGAGAGGGACCGCAGCCCTTTCTCGCCGCCCAGCTCGTCACGCACGCGCGCGTGGTCCACGACGTCATAGCCGTGCGTGGACCCCGGGACGGCCTCGAGCACCGGCGACAGATGCAGGTGCGACACCCCCAGCGATGCCAGGTACGGGACGGCCGCCTCGGCGGCGTCGAACGGGAACTCCGGCTGCAGCTGCAGCCGGTACGTGGCGGTGGGCGGCGGTGGGACCGCGGGCTCTGAGCGCTCAGGCGTCATGCGAACGTACGTACCCGCCTGGCGGGCTTTCGTGCCATCGACTCATGCTTCTGGGCGTCATGGTGTGACTAGCTTCGGACGATGGCTGCAAAAGCACAGGTCGCGCAAGACGTACCCGAGGGGGTGGGGCAGGACCGGGGCGCACCCGGACTCCTGGCCGCCTACCGGGAAGTGATCGGGCACACCGGAGCCCTCCTGCCGGTGATCTCGTTCCTCGGCAGGCTCCCCGTCGCCATGATCCAGTTCGGCAGTGTCCTGCTGGTCACCGAGACCAGCGGATCGCTCGCCACGGGCGGCGTGGTCGCCTGCGCGCTCGCGCTCGGCCAGGTGACCATGGGCCCGCTCGTCGGCCGCCTCGCCGACCGCCGCGGACAGCGCCCCGTCGTCCTCGGGTTCTCGCTGCTCAACGCCGTGGCCATCGCGCTCTACACGCTCGGCGCCCTGCTCGGACTGCCCACGCCCGCGCTCGTCGCCCTCGCCGTGCTCGCCGGCGCGAGCATCCCGGGGATCGGCCCGCTGGCCCGCGCACGCGCCGTCCCGCTGGTCCGCGAGGCGGGCGGTGACGACCGCGTGGTCAACACCGTCCTCTCCCTGGAGAGCACGATGGACGAGGTGTCCTTCGTGCTCGGCCCCGCCTTCGTGGGCCTGGCCGCGGTGGTGGGCCACCCTGCGTATGCCTTCGGCGCGGCCGCGCTCCTGGTCGCCGTCTGCGGCTCCGGCTTCGCGCTGCACCCCACGGGCCGGACCACCCGCGTGACGGGGCGGGCGCCACGCGCGCGTGGCGGTCGCGAGCGCCTGCCGCGCCAGGTCGTCGTCGTACGCGTCGGGCTCGTCTTCGTCGGGGTGCTGCTCGGTGCCTGTGGAGCGGGCATCACGGCCCTCACCGAGGAGTTGGGCCGGCCGGGCCAGGCGGGCCTCGTCTACGCCGCCATGGGCGTCATGAGCGCCGTCGTGGGGCTCTCCATGGCCGCGCTGCCCGAGCGGTTCGGCCTGTACGCGCGCTGGCGCGTGGCGACGGCGGCCGCCGCGCTGCTCTCGCTGCCGCTGGTGTGGACCGACAGCATGACGGGCCTGTACCTCGTGGTGACCGTCTTCGGCGCCATCTTCGCCCCGAACCTGATCACCGGCTTCGCGCTCACCGAGCGCTCCTGCCCGCCGCGGCGGCTCGCCGAGGGCATGACGTTCGCCGCGAGTGCCTTCGTCGGCGGCCAGGCGGTCACGCTCGCCGTGGCGGGCCGCCTGGCCGAGTCCCACGGCCCCGCGGCGGCGTTCGCGCTCGGCAGCGCGGCCGCCGCCGTCGCGTTCCTCGTCGCGCTGGTGGCCCGCCCCCCGGCGGAGGGCGGGCCCCAGGTCACGCCGGGCGCCGCAGGACGGTGAGGCTCCGGTCGGTGAGCGTCAGGCGTTCGCCGGCCCCCGCCTTCGCTCCCGAGTCCGGCGGCACCCCCTCCGCCCGCGAGGTGTCCACCACCACCTGCCACTGACGGCCGTGATTGACCGGGATCACGAAGTCCAGCGGCTCCGCGGAGGCGTTGAACATCATCAGGAACGAGTCGTCGGAGATCCGCTCGCCGCGGGTGCCCGGCTCGGAGATCGCGTTGCCGTTCAGGAACACCGTCAGTGCCCGTGCGTGCGACGCGTCCCAGTCCTCCTGCGTCATCTCCTCGCCCTCCGGAGTGAACCAGGCGATGTCGGAGAGCTCGTCGTGCGTGCCCTCCACCGGGCGGCCGTGGAAGAAGCGCCTCCTGCGGAAGACGGGGTGGTCGCGCCGCAGCCACGCCATGGCGCGCGTGAACTCCAGCTGGGCGCTCTCGCCCTGTGGCCAGCGCACCCACGCGATCTCGTTGTCCTGGCAGTAGGCGTTGTTGTTGCCTCCCTGCGTCCGGGCGAACTCGTCGCCGTGGCTGAGCATCGGGACGCCCTGCGAGAGCATCAGCGTCGCGATGAAGTTGCGCATCTGCCGCTCGCGCAGCTCCAGGATGTCCGGGTCATCGGTCTCGCCCTCGGCCCCGCAGTTCCAGGAGCGGTTGTGGCTCTCGCCGTCCTGGTTGTCCTCGCCGTTGTCGTCGTTGTGCTTCTCGTTGTACGAGACGAGGTCGTGCAGCGTGAAACCGTCGTGACAGGTGGTGAAGTTGATCGACGCCAAGGGGCGCCGCCCGTCGTCCTGGTAGAGGTCGGACGAGCCGGTGAGCCGGGACGCGAACTCCGCGAGGGTGCGCGGTTCGCCCCGCCACAGGTCGCGCACGGTGTCGCGGTACATGCCGTTCCACTCGGTCCACAGGGGCGGGAAGTTGCCCACCTGATAGCCGCCCTCGCCGACGTCCCAGGGCTCGGCGATCAGCTTCACCTGGCTGACGACCGGGTCCTGCTGTACGAGGTCGAAGAACGACGACAGGCGGTCCACCTCGTGGAACTGGCGGGCGAGCGTCGCCGCGAGGTCGAAGCGGAAGCCGTCCACGTGCATGTCGGTGACCCAGTGCCGCAGCGAATCCATGATCATTTGCAGGACGTGCGGCGACCGCATCAGGAGCGAGTTGCCGGTCCCCGTGGTGTCCATGTAGTAGCGGGGATCGTCCGTCAGGCGATAGTACGAGGCGTTGTCCAGGCCCTTGTAGGAGAGCGTCGGACCCAGGTGGTTGCCCTCGGCCGTGTGGTTGTAGACGACGTCGAGGATCACCTCGATGCCCGCCTCGTGCAGCGCCTTCACGGCCTGCTTGAACTCCAGGACCTGCTCACCCCGGTCGCCCCATGAGGCGTACGCGTTGTGGGGCGCGAAGAAGCCGATCGTGTTGTAGCCCCAGTAGTTGTTCAGGCCCATGTCCACCAGGCGGTGGTCGTTCACGAACTGGTGGACCGGCATCAGCTCCAGGGCCGTCACCCCCAGCTGCACCAGGTGATCGATGACCGCCGGATGCGCGAGCGCCGCGTACGACCCGCGCAGCTCCTCCGGCAGGTCGGGGTGGAGCATGGTCAGGCCCTTGACGTGGGCTTCGTAGAGCACCGTCTCGTTGTACGGGGTGCGGGGCGGCCGGTCGTCCCCCCAGTCGAAGTACGGATTGACCACCACGGAGGTCATCATGTGCGGCGCCGAGTCCATGTCGTTGCGCTTGTCCGGGGCGCCGAAGCGATAGCCGTACACCTCCTCGCCCCAGTCGACCTTGCCGCTGACCGCACGGGCGTACGGATCGAGCAGCAGCTTCGCCGAGTTGCAGCGGTGCCCCTGCGCGGGGTCGTACGGACCGTGCACACGGAAGCCGTACCGCTGGCCCGGCATCACGCCGGGCAGGTACGCGTGCAGCACGAACGCGTCGGACTCACGCAGCTCGACGGCTGTCTCCGAGCCGTCGTCGTGCAACAAACAGAGCTCTATGCGGTCGGCGGCCTCGGAGAAGACCGCGAAGTTCGTTCCGGCGCCGTCGTACGTGGCACCGAGTGGATACGCCTGCCCTGGCCACACCTGCATGCATACGACTCTTCCACTACCGCCCCCTCGGCTCGGGGTCACTTTGGTCAGAGTCTCCCCGAAAGTGGGGCAACCACGCGGGAGTTGAACCCGTCTAACCGACCGACCACTACTCGGTATGCCCCTTCTTGGGGCTCGTGGGGGAAAAGGGGAGTAAGTGAGAGAGCTAGTCAGACGCCACCTGGGGAAGGTGGTGGGGGGCACGGCGGTCGCCGTGGCCGCCACCGCGGTGCTGGTGGGCGTCACACTGCCGGGGGCGGGCGAGCCGGGGGGCGGCCGGGCCAACGCGGCGGACGCGCAGCAGAACGCGATCGCGAAGGACGGCGTCGTCGAGGCCGCGCCCGACGAGGGCGAGAAGGGCATAGGCAGCGACCCGCTGACCGACGCGGAGATGGAGCGCGCCGAGAAGGCGTCGGTGTCGGGCGCCCTGCGCTCCAGCGCCAGGGACGTAGAGGGCGACCGCGGCCCGCAGCTCCTGTCGACCAACCTCAGTGAGCCGGAGCCGACCGACGCGGGCGCCGCGGCGCCGCGCCGCGCGGAGGTCGTCTACTACGACTACAAGAAGGACGTGGTCATCACCAAGACGGTCAACGTGGAGACCGGCAAGGTGGAGAACACGAACACCACGAGCAACGCCCAGCCGCCGCCCAGCCAGGAAGAGCTCGTCGAGGGCGCGCAGCTCCTGATCGCCGATCCGCTCGGCAAGGGCCTGAAGCAGGACTTCAAGCACGCCACGGGCAAGGCGCTGACCGGCCCCGGGCAGCTTCAGCTGAGCGGCATGATCTTCCGCAAGGAGACCGTCGAGCGCGTGCCGTCAAGCCTCGCCGAGTGCGGCAAGCACCGGTGCCTCCAGGTCGTCACCAAGGTCAAGAAGGGACCGTGGATCGACACCCGGGCCCTCGTCGTCGACCTGAGCACCCGCTCCGTGGGCCGTCTCGGCTGATCCGGGCCGCACACCCACGAGACCACACTTCTGCTTCTCCTCGTACGAGGGAGTTCACACCACAATGCACGTCAACAGACTTTCGCGCGCCCGCAAAAGGGCCGGCATGGCCCTCGCGGTCTCCGCGCTGATCGGCGGCGCCGTCACCGTCGCCTCGCCCGCATCGGCCACCCCCAAGGCGCCCAGCGCCCCCGCGGCGGCCGCCGACTGCAGTGACGCCTACAAGATCGAGCAGACCGTCGACGGCGGCACGACCTGGCGCATGTGCTGGCACTACAACACGCTCTCCGGCCTGATCCTCGACAAGATCAGCTACCAGCCCAAGGACGAGGCGAAGCCCATACCCGTCCTGACCAGCGCCCGCCTCGCGCAGGTCCACGTCCCCTACGACGACGGCGAGGCCGAGTACGACGACGTCACCGGCACCGACTTCGGCCAGGCCCTGCAGAACCTGAACCCCGGCGAGTGTCCCGGCGGCACCATCAAGACCGTGAAGGTCCCGCAGCGCGGCGACGTGAAGGGCCTGTGCGCCACCACGCGCGCGCGGGGGCACGCGTACCGCCTCAACGACGACGAGAGCACCGGCGGCACCGGAAAGGTCTTCACGGGCCAGGGCAAGGACCTGCTCGTCTACACCGTGAACAAGGCCTCCTGGTACGAGTACATCACCGAGTGGCGCTTCTCCTCGGACGGCACCATCACCTCCCAGGTCGGCGCGACCGGCAGCCTCTCGCCGTACGACTACGACGGCGGCGACAGCCGTGGCTGGCCCATCGGCAAGGGCGACCAGGCCAAGGCCGAGAGCCACGCCCACAACGTCTTCTGGCGGCTCAACTTCGGCCTGGACGGCTCCCCGAAGGCCAAGGTCGAGCAGTACGACTCGAAGGTCACCCCGCCCACCGGCCAGGGCAGCCCCACCACGAAGACCACCCGCACCAAGGTCACCAAGGAACTCGCCGGTGACCGCAAGGACATGCGCTGGTGGCGCGTGGTCAGCGGGGCGGGCAAGAACAAGGACGGCCACCCCCGTTCGTACGAGATCGTGCCCGGGGCCAGCACCAAGCACGCCGGACGCCCCTTCACCAAGCACGACGTGTACTTCACCGAGTACAAGAAGTGCGAGCAGTACGCGAGCAACAACCCGGGGTGCGCCAACGGCACACCGGACAGCGTCGACAAGTGGGTGAACGGTCAGTCCCTGACACACCCGGTCACCTGGGTCCACGTCGGCTTCCACCACATCGCCCGTGACGAGGACCAGCAGCCGATGCCGGTCCACTGGCAGGGCTTCTCGCTGGCCGCGCGCGACGTGACCGCTATGAGCCCGCTCACTCCGCAGGACCTCGCCGACCAGAACGGCCAGCCTCCGCTGGGTGGTTGAGAATCCACCCTCCCCATCCGGCTGCACCGGCCGCCGCTCCCGGAGTACCCTTCCTTGATCGTTGAACGGGGGAGTGCTCGGGGGAGCGGAAGGGGTGCGTCGGGTGAGCTCGGGAGGGCGGGAACTGCCCCCTGGTGACGAGGGTCACGAGGGGAGTTCCGCGGACGGCCCGCCCGGAGCGGTGTCCCTGGCGCGGCCGATGGAGATGGGATCTCAGATCGGACCCGAACTGGACTGGGGCGCCGACGCCTGGCGCGAGGTGCGCACGCGCGCCCAGCGCGCCGGGCGGGCCTACATCTGGCTGAATCTCGTGGAGCAGCGGCTGCGCGCGGTCGTGGCCGCTGTCCTGCGTCCCATCTACGAACCGGTCCACGCGGACGACTGGGTGGTCGCCGCCGCGGGACCCGCGGGGCAGGAGTGGGTCCAGCGGGCCGTCGCCGTACGCGAAGTGAGCCGCCGCAAGGGGTACTTGCTCGACCCGGCCGACGACAACGTCCTCAGCTTCCTCACGCTGCCCCAGCTGCGGGAGCTGATGGTGCAGCACTGGCCGTGCTTCGAGCCGTACTTCGACGACCGCAGGGACGTCGAACTGGCCCTGGACGAGCTGGAGGTCACCCGCAACGTCGTCTCCCGCAACCGCGCCCTGTCCACCGCCGTGCTCGCCCAGGCGGAGCGCGCGTCCGCGCGGCTCCTGGACATACTCGGCACGGGCACCGACACGCCCTCCGCACGCCGCTTGCCCGTCGACGCCGTCGAGTCGCTGGTCGGCGACCGGTACGCCGACGTGGTGGGCGTCCACTCGGACCGGGTGCGGCTCCTTCGGCAGTTCCCGGCCGAGGACATCTTCGGCGGGGCACGGCGCCTCGACGCGATCGGGATCGGCCTGAACCTCCTGGTCCAGAACTTCTCCGGACGCCGCCTGGTGCGCCTGGCCGAGTCCGGCTGCCGGGTACGCCTGCTCTTCCTCAACCCGGCCAGCAGCGCGGTCAAGCGCAGGGAGCGTGAACTGGGCCTGAAACGGGGCGAGCTGAGCCGCAGCGTCGAGATGAACATCCTGCACATGCGCCGGGTGCGGGCCCGCTTGCGTGATCCGGGTGCCTTCGAGATCCAGGTCTTCGACGAGACGCCGCGCTTCACCGCGTATCTGGTCGACGGGGACGGCGCGGACGGCATCGCGGTCGTCCAGTCGTACCTGCGCCGGACCCGCGGCATGGAGGCGCCGGTGCTCGTGCTGCGCGGCGGCCGCCGGGTGGTGAAGGCGGACGAGCCGGACGAGAGCGGACTCTTCGAGACGTACCGGGAGGAGTTCGAGCTTGCCTGGGCCGACTCACGGCCGGTCTCCTGAGCAAGCGGTCTCCCGGGCAAGCGGAACGCGCGCCTCGGATTGTCAGTGGCGCGTGGGATCGTGGTGGTCAATGGGGGAAAGCACCACAGAGAAGGGGGCGGCCATGGGCTGGCACCGGGAGCTGCTGATCGGTTTCGACCTGGAGACGACCGGGACGGACCCGCGCGAGGCGCGCATCGTCACGGCGGCGGTCGTCGAGGTCAGGGCCGGCGAGACGCTGGGCCGCAAGGAGTGGCTCGCCGACCCGGGGGTCGAGATCCCCGCGGAGGCCGTGGCGGTGCACGGCATCTCGAACGAACGGGCCGCCACGCACGGCAGACCCGCCTCCGAGGTCGCCGACGCGATAGCGGCGGTGCTCGTGTCGTACTGGCAGGCGGGCGTCCCGGTCGTCGCCTACAACGCCACCTTCGACCTGACCCTGCTCTCCGCCGAGTTGCACCGGTACGGCCTGCCGTCCCTGCGTGAGCGCCTGGGCGGCGCGGAACCGGCCCCGGTCATCGACCCGTACACCATCGACCGCTCGGTCGAGCGCTACCGCAAGGGCAAGCGGAACCTGGAAGCGGTCTGCACCGAGTACGGCGTGCTCCTGGAGTCGGCGCACGACGCGATGTCGGACGCCCTGGCCGCGGCCCGCCTGGCGACCGCGATAGCCGAGCGGCACCCCAAGCTGGCCGCGTTCGGCCCGGCGGAGCTGCACCGCCGTCAGATCGACTGGTACGCGCAGTGGGCTGCGGACTTCCAGAAGTTCCTCCGGAAGAAGGGCGAGACGGACGCGGTGGTGGACGGCACGTGGCCGCTCAAGGAGGAGTTCAGCGCCTCCGGCGTCTGACTCCTTTCAGGGGCTGCCTTCTCTTTGCGGAGGTCGCACCCTCAGAAGGGGTACCACCGCACACTCGTGTCCCCGTCACGCAGCGACGCGACCCGGCGGCGGAACTCTGCCAGGGCCTTCGGATTGCTGGGGGCGTGCTGCGCGACCCACGCACAGCTGGCCGTCTCCCGGGCGCCACGGAGCACCGCGCACCCCTCCCACTCCCGCACGTCCCAGCCGTACTCCGCGACGAACCCGTCGTACGCGTCGGCGGGGAGCCCGTAGCGGTCCCGGGAGAGCGCCATGACGACCAGGTCGTGCTCACGCAGATCGGAGGAGAACGTCTCGAGATCCACGAGAACCGGCCCGTCCGCGCCCACGAGGACGTTCCGGGGCAGCGCGTCGCCGTGGATGGGGCCGGGAGCGAGCCGGGGGGTGAGCGCCGACGCCGCGGCCTCGAAGCCGTCCCTGCGCTCGCGCAGATAGTCCGCGTCCTCGACGTCGATCGCCTCGCCCGCGAGCCGCAGCCACCGCTCGACCCCGCCGAGCAGTTCGCGCCGGGGCAGCTCGAACTCCGGCGGGGGAAGGGCGTGCACGAGCCGGAGGAGTGCGGCCAGGTCGCGCGGCTCGGCGGGGCGCACGGCCTCCGGCAGCCGGTGCCACACCGTCACGGGGTGCCCGTCCACCAGCCGGGGTTCGCTCTCGGCGGCCCGCACTGCGGGCACCCCCGACTTCTCCAGCCAGTGTGCGATCCGCAACTCCCGGCGCGCACGGTCGAGAAGCTCGGGCGCCGCACGCCCGACCTTGACCACCGTCCCGCCACCGCCGAACACCGCGTTCTCGCCGAGCGCGAGCAGTGTCGCGTCCCGATCGAGACCCGCCGCGCCCAGTACGTCCCGTGCCCGCGCCTCGTCCATCCATTGCCTCCCGCACCGCTCGCCGCGTTCGCCACGCGGCCCGGCACAGTCTCCCATTCGTACAGGCCAAGCGGTTGCGAGGCCTGCGTAGCTGCTTGACGTATCAAGATCCCATCAGCACGATGACGGGGGCCGCCTGGGCGGCCAAACCCCGATGAGCCGCCCAAAGGAGCCGATTCCGTGACATTGGCGACCGCGACAAAGCGGTCAGCGAACGGCGCGTCCGCCCGAAGAGGCGCGGACCACGGCGCCTGGTTCCTGGTGCTGCCCGCGCTGATCCCGATCCTCGTCCTGAGCGTGGGGCCGCTCCTCTACGGCATCGCGCTCGCGTTCACCGACTCCCAGTCGGGCCGCACGGAGCCCACCGAGTGGATCGGCCTCCTGAACTTCCAGGACCTGCTGCACGACACCCTGTTCTGGGACTCGTTCCGCATCGGCCTGCTCTGGGCGTTCGGCGTCACCGTGCCGCAGTTCTTCCTCGCCCTGGGCCTCGCCCTCCTGCTCAACCAGCCCCTGCGGATGCGCTGGCTCGCGCGGGCGCTCGCGATCATCCCGTGGGCGATGCCCGAGGTGGTCGTCGGCATCATGTGGCGGCTCGTCTACCACCCGGACGCGGGCGTGCTGAACGAGACGCTCTCCAACTTCGGCCTGGGGGAGGGCAAGGACTGGCTGACCGGGACGGCCACCGCGCTTTTCGCCGTCATCGTCGTCGGCATCTGGGCCGGCATGCCGCAGACCACCGTCGCGCTGCTCGCCGGGCTGCAGAACACCCCGCGCGAACTGCACGAGGCCGCCGCCATGGACGGCGCGGGCGCCTGGCGCCGCTTCCGCACCGTCACCTGGCCCGCGATCAAACCGATCGCCCTCGCCATCACCGCGCTCAACTTCATCTGGAACTTCAACTCCTTCGCCCTGGTCTACGTCCTCACCCAGGGCGGCCCCGGCGGCCGCACCCGCCTGCCCATGCTCTTCGCCTACGAAGAAGCCTTCCGCTACGGCCAGTTCGGCTACGCCGCGGCCATGGGCTGCGTGATGGTCGCGGTGATCTCCGTGATCCTCGCCTTCTACCTCGTCGGCCGCCTGAAGGGAGCCGACGAGTCATGATGCGCACGAAGAAGTCCACGCGCACCGCGCAGTACGTGGCGCTCGCCGCCTATCTCGTCTTCCTCGCCTTCCCGTTCCTCTGGCTGATCTCCACGGCCTTCAAGCCCGCACAGGAACTGGGCAGCCTGAACCCCACCTGGATCCCCGAGAACCCGACCCTGGACAACTTCCGGCAGGCCTTCGACGAGCAGCCGCTGCTCCGGGCCGCCGGAAACTCGCTGATCGCGGCGCTCAGCGCCTCCCTGATCGCGGTCGTCATCGCGACGCCCATGGCGTACGTCATGGCGCGGCACCGCAATCGCGTCTCGAAGGCGGCGACGGGCTGGGTGGTGATCAGCCAGGCGTTCCCCTTCGTCCTGATCATCATCCCGCTGTTCCTGATCCTGAAGAACCTGCACCTGATCAACTCGCTGGTCGGTCTGATCATGGTGTACGTCGTGTGGTCGCTGCCCTTCGCGCTGTGGATGCTCGTCGGTTACGTCCGGGCCGTGCCCACCGAACTGGAGGAGGCGGCCGCGGTCGACGGCGCGAGCAAGGTGCGTACGTTCGTCTCGGTCGTCGCCCCGCTGCTCGCCCCGGGCATCGTCGCCACGGCGATGTTCGCCTTCATCACCGCATGGAACGAGTTCTTCTTCGCGCTCGTCCTGCTCAAGACCCCGGAGAAGCAGACCTTGCCGGTCATCCTCAACCGCTTCATCGGCTCCGAGGGTGTCGCGGACCTCGGGCCGCTCGCCGCGGCGGCGTTCCTCGCGACCATCCCCTCGCTCGTCATCTTCGCGATCATCCAGAAGCGGATCACGGGCGGCATGATGGCCGGGGCGGTGAAGGCCTGATGCGCGCGGCAGCACCACGGCTCATGACCGCCGCCACCGCGGTTCTCGCGCTGCTGCTCTCCGGCTGCAGCGGCGACTCGGGAGACGACGACGGGAAGATCACCCTCCAGTTCCAGTCTTTGGCCTGGCAGAAGGAGTCCGTCGACGCCAACAAGGCACTCGTCGAGAAGTGGAACGCCACCCACCCCGACGTCAAGGTCGAGTATGTCCAGGGCAGTTGGGACAGCGTCCACGACCAGCTCCTCACCTCCTTCGAGGGCGGCGAGGCGCCGGACATCATCCACGACGCGTCGGACGACCTTGCCGACTTCGCGTACGGCGGCTATCTCGCGGACCTCGACGAGTTGCTTCCCGAGCGGCTCAAGTCCGACATCCCGGAGCGGAGTTGGCGGACGACGACGTTCGGGGACGGCGTGTACGGCGTGCCGTTCCTCCAGGAACCCCGCGTCCTGATCGCCAACGCGAAGTGGCTGAAGGAGTCGGGCGTACGCATCCCGACCCCCGAGAAGCCCTGGTCCTGGGAGGAGTTCCGGGCGGTCACCAAGGACCTGAGCGACGGCAAGGGCAAGTACGGCGTGGCCTGGCCGCTCAAGGAGCCGGTCTCCGCGACGCTCAACCTCTCGCTCTCCACCGGCGGCACGGTGTTCCACCGCGGCGACGACGGCAAGGTCGACATCCGCTTCGGCAAGGCCGACGAGACCATGCCGCGCACGGTCCACGACCAGGTCAACATCGACAAGAGCGCGTCGAGCACCACTCTCGGCATGGGCGGCTCCGACACGTTGCCGGGGTTCTTCGGCGGCAAGTACGCGATGGTGCCGCTCGGCTTCTCCTACCGCCAGCAGATCGTCCAGCAGGCGCCCAAGGGCTTCGAGTGGCAGGTGCTGCCCGCCCCGGCCGGAGCGGAGGGCCTCGCCCAGGGCGTCAGCCCGCAGACGCTCTCGGTCTCCGAGGACACCGAGCACAAGAAGGAGGCGGTCGAGTTCATCGACTTCCTCCTCCAGCCCGAGAACATGGTGCGCCTCGCGCAGGGCGACTGGATGCTTCCCACCGGCACGGAGGCCTTGAAGGACCCGGCCCTGCGCACCGAGAAGAACGACTGGGCGACGGGCACGGCCCTGGCGAAGGACCTCCGCTCGGCCCCGGCCCAGTCGGTCCGTGGCTACGCGGAGTGGAAGGACAAGGTGGCGACCCCGGCGCTCCAGGAGTACTACAGCGGGGCGATCGGCCTGGAGGAGCTGCGCAAACGCCTGGTGAAGGACGGCAATTTGGTGCTCAAGAGGTACCAGCGCTAGGCGGGCCCCACCCCGCCTGTCCCTGCTCTGCCTTGCCCCGCCCGCACGAGCCCCGACTCGTACGCGGCGATGACCGCCTGCGCGCGGTCGCGGACGCCCAGCTTGGCGAAGATGCCGGTGGCGTGGTTCTTCACGGTCTGGACGCCGATCTCCATGCGCTGCGCGATCTCGGTGTTGTCGAGTCCCGCGGCGATCAGGCGCAGTACGTCGACCTCGCGCGGGGTGAGCCCGGCGAGGTCCGCCGACGGCGGGTTCGAGGCCGGTGCGGGCGTCACGAAGGTGGCGAGCAGCCGGGTCAGGAGCCGCGGGGCGACGACGGCCTCGCCGCGGTGGACGGTGCGCAGCGCGGCCACCAGTTCCTCGGGGGATACGTCCTTGGGCAGGAACCCCGAGGCCCCGGCCCGCAAAGCACCGACCACGTGCTCGTCCATGTCGAAGGTGCTCAGGGCGAGGACCCGGCAGCCGGGGAGCACGGCGCTCAGGCGCTCGGTGGCCCGGACGCCGTCGAGCACGGGCATGCGGATGTCCATCAGGACGACGTCGGGGCGCAGTTCGAGCGCCGACGCGATGGCCTGCTCGCCGTCACCCACTTCACCGACGACCTTGATGGAGGGGTCGGAGAGCAGGATCAGCGACAGGCCCCTGCGCACCAGCGGCTGATCGTCCGCGATGAGCACGGTGATGCCGTCGGACTCGGCCCCGGGCTCGCGCTCGGTCCCGGCTCCGGGCTCGGATTCAGCGGGGGATGTCATCGGACCCTGCCCTTCTCGTACGTGTCGGTGGGCAGCGGCACACTCGCGATCACCGCGAACCCGCCCTCCTCGCGGTCACCGGCCCGCAAGGAGCCGTCATGCAGAGCGACGCGCTCGCGCATGCCCAGCAGACCGTACCCACCGCCCTCGCCCTTCCCACCGGGCGCCCTGCCGTCACCGGCGCCGTCGTCGGCCACCTCGACGGTGACGCGGCCCTGGAGATAGGCGAGCCGCACCGTGGCGCGGGCGGGCCCCGCGTGCTTGCGGGCGTTGGTCAGCGCCTCCTGGACGATCCGGTACAGGGTGAGGCCCACGGGCATCGGCAGCGCCACGGGCCGCCCGGTGACGTGGAGTTCGGCCGGCAGACCCGCGGCGGTCGAATCGGCGACGAGCCGCTCGATGCCGTCCACCCCGGGCTGGGGCTCCGACGGCGCCTCCTCCGGGGTGTCGGTGCTGCGCAGCACCCCGAGGAGCTGCCGCATCTCCTGCAGGGCGGTGCGGCCGGACTCCTCCAGGGTCACCAGCGCCTCGCGGGCCGTGTCGGGGTCGCGGTCCAGGGTCGACCTGGCCCCGCCGGACATCAGGTACATGGTGGTGATGTGGTGGGCCACGATGTCGTGCAGCTCCCGCGCGATACGGCGCCGTTCCTCGGTCACCGCACGGTCGGCCAGGAGCTTGCGGTTGATGTCCAGCTGGTGTTTCCACTGCCGCACGGCCAGGCTCACGGCGACGAGGAGGCAGGGCGTGACCACCACGTCGGTGAGTCCCACCCCCAGAAAGGGCACGTCGTTGTTGAGGTACCGCGCGAGCTGCACGGGAGCGGTGGCCACGATGCTCAGGAGCACCGTCCGCCGTCCGCAGTACCGGGCCACGGTGAAGAGCGCCACCGCGACGGCGCCTCCGTAGCTGTTCGACATCGGGGAGCCCGGGTCGACGGCGAGCCCCAGGTTCACGGCCAGCTGTACGGCGAGGACCGCGCCGAGCACCGGCACGGGGTGACGGCGCCTGAAGAGCAGCGGCACGAAGGAGACGACGACCAGGAGCACTCCGAGCACGGTGACCGGCGCCCCAGGGCCCTCCTCACCCGGGGCGAGGTAGGCCAGTACGTCGAGTCCCACCGCGACGGCGGCGATGGCCATGTCACCCGGGGTCGGCCGCGGCCCGCCCGTGGGCGTGGCGGGAGGGAAGAAGTCGCGGCCCATCCGGGCGCCTCCTGGTGGAGCGGTGCGGGGGGCTCTGCTGTGCCCGTCTTTCCGCTCCATTACATCCCGGCCGGCGGCGCCGGTGATCGGCGTGGAGGCGGTTCTCGTACCCAGTACCGGAGTACTGCCCGCGACGGAGCACCGGACCGGGGTCGGGGGTGCGTCCCCTTCCGGCGGCCGACGACCTCAAGGGGCGCCGCGTGATGACCTGTTGGCATGATCCGCAAGCTGACCTCCTTCTCCACCCGGCACCGCTGGCTGACGATCGTCGTCTGGACCATCCTCGGAGCGGCCCTGTCGTTCGTGGGGAACACGATGATGTACGACGTCACCGACTCCCAGGCCGGGGATTTCCTGCCCAAGAAGTACGACTCGGCCGTGGCGCTGCGCATCGCGGAGGACGAGTTCGGCCACCAGCCCGACCCCAACGCCCTGACCGTGCTCGTCGGCAGGGACGACGGCAAGAAGCTGACGCCGTCCGACCAGCGGCGGATCGCCGCCACGGCGGCCGGCCTGGGCCGGGAGCGGATCACCGCGCCGAAGCCCGAACCGCTCATGAAGGACCACTCCCAGACCCCGCGGGTGTCGCCGGGAGCCGTGGCCCCGGACAAGTCGTTCCGGCTCCTGACGGTGTCCCTCTCCGGAAATCCGAGTGACCCGGGCCTGCAGGACGTCTACAAGGACTTCCGGGACGGCGCGAAGGACGCATTCGCCGCCGACGGCCTGCGGGTGGGATTCACCGGCGGCATAGCCTCCACGGTGGACGACACCGAGGCGGAGGAACCCACGGCGAAAGTCGTCGCCAACCTGACGATGGGCCTCATCGTCCTTCTGAACGTGCTGGTGTTCCGCAGCATCGCGGCCGCGTTCGTGCCGCTGATCGCGGTGGCGCTGATCGGCGGTGTGGCGTCGGGAGCGGTGGTCGGCGCAGCGAAGCTCTTCGGCATCGACCTCGACCAGTCCACTCCCTCGCTGATCGGTGTCGTACTCCTGGGCATCGGCATCGACTACTTCCTCTTCCTGATGTTCCGGTTCAGGGAACACCTGCGGAACCATCCCGAGCAGAACGCCCGTACCGCCGCCGCCGAGACGACAGGGCGTGTGGGCAGCGCGATCACGTCCGCGGCCCTGACGATCGTGGCGGCGTTCGCGACGCTCGGCCTGGCGAGCTTCGGGCAGTTCCGGGTCCTCGGCCCGGCCATCGCGATCTCCGTGCTGGTGATGCTCCTCGCCAGCCTCACGCTCATGCCCGCCCTCCTCGCCCTGCTCGGCCGCGGCATGTTCTGGCCCGCCCGCGCCTGGAAGAAGGAGCGCACCGGCGGCATCAGCGCACGCCTGGGGCTCGCGGTGAGCGCGCGGCCGGTGCGGTACGCACTGGGCAGCCTGGTGCTGCTCGGCGCCCTCGGCGCCGGAGCGGTCGGCATGAAGATGAGCTACGACCAGCAGGGCCTGCACGAGACCGCGGCGGTCAGGACGGCGGAGCAGATCTCCCGGAGCCTGCCCGCGGGTGTCTCCGATCCGCACAGCGTCTACGTACAGAGCACCGACGGCGGTGACATCGAGGAAGGCGCGCTCGACGGCATGACCCGGGCCCTCGCCAAGGCGGAGGGCGTCGGCGAGGTGGGCAAGCCGGTGCTCAGCAAGGACCGCACGGCGGCGCGGGTCGACCTGTTCCTGAGCGTCAAGTCCGATACGCAGAAGGCGCGCGACCTGGTCTCCGGGCCCCTCAGGGACACGGCCGCGCGGACCGCCCCGCAGGGCACCAAGGCGTACGTCACGGGAACGGCCGCCGTCTTCGCGGACATCTCGACGGCCGTGGAGAAGGACCTGCGGCTGGTCTTCCCGGTGGCCGCCCTGCTGATCGCGGTGATCCTCTTCCTGCTCCTTCGTTCCCTGCTCGCGCCGGTCGTGCTGATGATCGCCGTGGGGCTCGGCTTCGTGGCCACCCTGGGCGCGAGCACGCTGCTCTTCCAGCACGGACTCGACCGGCCCGGGGTCTCGTTCACGCTGCCCCTGGTGCTCTTCCTGTTCGTCGTGGCCCTCGGCACCGACTACAACATCCTGATCACCGACCGGATCAGGGAGGAGATGGAGAAGCCGGTCCCGGCGCGGCACGCGGTGGCCGAGGCGGTCCGGCACACCGCGCCCGCCGTCGCCACGGCTGGCATCGTGCTCGCCGGTTCCTTCGCGAGTCTCGCCGCGAGCCCGGCCACCCAGGAGATCGGCTTCGCCACCGGCCTGGGGATTCTCCTGTCCTCGCTCGTGCTCTCCCTCGTCCTGGTGCCCGCGCTCGCCGCGCTCCTGGGCCGCGGGCTGTGGTGGCCGCGCAGGGCGGGCCGATCCCAGGGCCACCACCAGGCACCGGAGGGGCCGATGCCCGCTCCGGAGCCGTACCGGCCGTACGCGTCAGCTCCGGAGTATTCGGCTCCGCAGTACGCAGCCCCGAAGTACTCGACTTCGCAGTACTCCGAACGCCGGTAGGCGCGCCGCCGCCGCGGAGTCGGTGGCCGTCGCCGTCAGACGGCCACCGACTCCTCCATCTCCTCCTCCTGCTCCTGCTGCTCCCGCTGTCCGTGCCCGGCCCCGCGGCCGGGCACGGGCGTGTCCACCGCCGGCCGCGCACGCCGCTCCCAGAGCGCCGCGATGCCGGTGATCACCAGGCCGAGCAGCAGCCACGCGGCCAGCGTCCACACGTGCCCGCCGAGTGCGTGCCCGCCGAAGTAGAGGTGGCTGCGGATGCCCTCGACGAATCCGGCACCGTTCCAGAAGGCGTGCAGGGAGCCGAAGAAGCCGTTCTGCAGTTCCGGCCTGAACAGGCCGCCGGACGACGTGAAGTTGAGCATCACGAAGAGCACCATCATCGCCAGCGTCGTCCAGCGCTTCAGGAACGTGTGCAGCCCGAGGCCGATGAAGAGGATGCCGGCGGAGTACAGCCACGCCATGGCCCACACGCCCCACAGGCCGTGGTGCGCCAGGTGGAAGACGGGACCGGCGAGTGCGGCGCCGATCAGGCTCACGGCGAAGGAGACGCCGACGACGAGCCCGGCACGGGCGCGCATCCGCATTCCGGCACCGGCGGCCCCCAGCGCCGCCACCGACGCGTACGAGCCGATGCTCACCGCGACCAGGAGGAAGAACAGGCCCTGCCCCGTGGGGTCGTCGTCCACCGTCGGCGCCACGTCGGAGACCTTCAGCGGTACGCCCCGCTCCGCCGCGACGGGCGTGAAGATCTTCTCGACCGCCATGGCGCTCATGTCGGAGCCCGCGGTGGCGACGATCACCTCGGGCTTCTTGGCGTCGGGGACGTAGGCCCCTGATATGTCCATCGACTTGAGCGCGTCGACCGCCTGCGCGCGGGAGGCCACGGTCCGTACGTCGAGGGCGTCGCCTGCCTTGTCCTTGACGGTCTGCGCGAGGGCCTGCGTCTGCTCGCCCGATCCGACGACGGCGATCGGCAGGTCGTGCGGCTCCGGCGTGACGAACGCGCCCATGTAGGCGAGGCCCATGCCGAGGCACATGAGCAGGGGCGTGACCAGGTGCAGCAGGACGTGGCGGAGTGGTCCGGAGGCGGGTGCCGGGCCGGCTGATGCCTTGTGGGCGGGCGCCGAGGTGGCGGTCATCGGAAGACCTCTCGCGATAGTTGGCTTATACACTCAATCTCGGTGTTGTACTGTACAACCATTCGCGGAGAGGGAGAAATCGTGGCCGACAGGGACGGGTCCATCGAGATCATTCAGCGGGAGATGACGGCGTTCGCCCGCCGCGCCCGCGCCACCGCCGCGCGAATGCACCCCGAGCTGTCGCTCGTCTCGTACACACTCCTGAGTCACCTGGAGTACCAGGGCGGATGCCGGGCCACGGACCTCGCGGCGCACTACACGCTGGACAAGTCGACGATCAGCAGGCAGGTGGGCGCGCTGGAGAAGGCCGGTCTCGTGGAGCGGCGGCTCGACCCGACCGATCACCGGGTGCATGTGCTGCACCTCACGGACCGGGGCATCGAGGTGCTCGCGCAGGTCACCGACGCGCGCCGGGTCGCGTTCCACGAGCGGCTCACCGAGTGGAGCGAGCCGGACCTGGAGAAGTTCGCCGAGTGCTTGCTGCGCTACAACGACGCCGCGTCGCGGGACGGCGGCCCGGAGGTCGAGTAGGGCGCGGGAGCCGTGGAGAAAGGATGGCCCATGAGGTTGCACGAGACGTCTCGTCTCGCTTAGGGTCTGCGCATGACCTCACGCCAGCGTGCCCACATCGCCATGTTCTCGATCGCCGCGCACGGGCACGTCAACCCGAGCCTCGAAGTGATCCGCGAGCTCGTCGCCCGCGGCCACCGCGTCACGTACGCGATCCCGCACCTCTTCGCCGAGAAGGTCGCCGAGACAGGCGCCGAGCCCGTCCTCTTCGAGACGACGCTGCCGGGCCCCGACGACGACCCCGAGGCCTGGGGGACCGAACTGATCGACAACATCGAGCCGTTCCTGACCGAGGCGATCGAGACGCTGCCGCAGCTCGCGGCCGCGTACGAAGGTGACGAACCGGACCTCGTCCTGCACGACATCACCTCCTACCCCGCACGCGTCCTCGCGCGCCGGTGGGGCGTCCCCGAGATCTCGCTCTCGCCGAACCTGGTCGCCTGGGAGGGGTACGAGGAGGAGGTCGCCGAGCCGATGTACGCGGAGCTGAAGGAGACCGAGCGCGGCAAGGCCTACTACGCGCGCTTCCACGCCTGGCTGGAGGAGAACGGGATCACCCAGCACTGCGATCCCTTCGTCGGGCGCCCGCCGCGCTCGCTCGTCCTGATCCCCAAGGCGTTGCAGCCGAACGCCGACCGCGTCGACGAGACGATTCACACATTCGTCGGCGCCTGCCAGGGCGACCGCTCGGCGCAGGGTGACTGGCAGCGTCCCGCCGGCGCGGAGAAGGTGTTGCTCGTCTCACTCGGCTCGTCCTTCACCAAGCAGCCCGACTTCTATCGCGCGTGCATCGAGGCGTTCGGGGACCTGCCCGGCTGGCATGTGGTGCTCCAGGTCGGCAAGCACGTCGAGGAGGGCGAGCTGGGCAAGATCCCCGCGAACGTGGAGGTCCACCCGTGGGTGCCGCAGCTCGCGGTCCTCGAGCAGGCCGACGCCTTCATCACGCACGCCGGCGCGGGCGGCAGCCAGGAGGGCCTCGCCACCGGGACGCCGATGGTCGCGGTGCCGCAGGCCGTCGACCAGTTCGGCAACGCGGACATGCTGCAGGGCCTCGGGGTGGCCCGGCACGTACCGATGGAGGAGGCCGACGCGCGGACGCTGCGGGAGGCCGTGCTCGGCCTGGTCGGTGACCCGGAGGTGGCGCGCCGCCTCGCCGCGGTGCGGGCCTCGATGGCGGGGGAGGGCGGCACGAAGATGGCGGCGGACCTGATCGAGGAGGAGCTCGCGAAGGCGGCCGGGGTGTGACACTCCGTGAGGCATTCGCGTTGCGTCACGGGTGTTTCTGTTACATACCTGTCGCTCGATAACGCTCAGGTAACGCAGGGTGGTTCTGGCATGGGTATTGACTCGTCCTGAAAGGTTGACCGTTACCCCCGGCCAAAGGTTGCACAGTCAGGTTCTTGTTCCTTGAACCAATACCTTTCTAGCGTGAGGTGAACGTTCCGCGAACGCCAGGAAGTTGACCCCACATGCGACGAGACATACCGCCCCTCGACGAGGTGCGCCGCATCACCCAGAAGAAGCGCGACGCGTGGTGGACCGTGATTCTGGTCGATCCGGTCGCCACGCCGCTCGTGCGGTGGACGGCGATGCGGACCAGAATCACGCCCAACCAGATCACCTGGGGCGCGTTCCTGCTGGGTCTTGTCTCGGCCGCGTTCTTCGCCATGGGTGACTGGCAGTGGCTCGTCGTCGGTGCGATCGTCTATCACTTCAGCTTCATCCTCGACTGCATGGACGGCAAG
Source organism: Streptomyces sp. NPDC051214 (assembly GCF_040682375.1). Taxonomy (NCBI): domain Bacteria; kingdom Bacillati; phylum Actinomycetota; class Actinomycetes; order Kitasatosporales; family Streptomycetaceae; genus Streptomyces; species Streptomyces sp. NPDC051214. The sequence continues at coordinate 281,734 of NZ_JBFBAT010000004.1, read as the reverse complement.
GTCGCCCGCCTCACCGGCACCGGCTCGGTGTTCGGCGCGTGGCTCGACTTCGTCTTCGACCGCATCCGCGTCATGGCGTGCGCGGTGGCCCTGATGGGCGGCCAGTTCCACCGCACCGGGGACGCCTTCTACATCTGGGCCGCGGTCGCCGTGGTCGCCCTCGACACCCTGCGCTACATCAACGGCCTCGAGATCTTCAAGATCCGGCACACCATGCGCAAGCAGATCAAGATCCGCATGCGGGCCGCCCGCCGGGCCGAGAACGAGGCCGAGCTGGCGTTCATGGAGGACCTGCTCCGGGACAACCCCGAGGCGGACATCGAGCAGGACATGCAGAAGGCGCAGTCCGAGCAGGGCATTCAGCAGGCTCCCGAGGCTCCGGTGCCCGCGCCCAAGCGGCAGGTCATCGACCTGCACCAGGAGTTCCGCGGCAAGTTCCCCGCGTATCTGCGGGCGCGTTCCTTCCTGCTGCGGCACCGCATCCGCACGCACCTGGTGAGCGGCATCGAGTTCCAGATGGGCGTCTTCATGATCGGCCCGCTGTTCGACGTGGTGCTGCCGGCCACGATCGTCTCCGGCGCCCTGCTCCTCGTCTTCGAGCTGGCGATCATCTACAAGCTGCTGCTCTCGACGCGGGACTTCACGCGCACGATCGACTCCTTCGAGGAGCGCAAGGTCCTGGCCGCGGCCTAGAAATCACCGGCTTCGCCGAGTTCGTCCTCAAACGCCGGACGGGCTGAAACCATCCGGCCGGGCTGGATGCTTCCAGCCCGGCCGGCGTTTTCAGGCGTACGTCACGCCCGCACCCGCTCCCCTCGCGGAGCGACCGGCGCCTCCCCCGCGGGGGACTCGTCGTGCGTCAGGTCCGGCATCCGGCGCAGCCACCGCGGCAGGTACCAGTTCCGCTCCCCGAGCAGGGCCATCACCGCCGGGAGCAGCACCCCGCGGATGACCGTCGCGTCGATCAGGACCGCCGCCGCGAGGCCGACGCCCATCTGCTTCATGGACTGCATGGACAGCGTCCCGAAGATCGCGAAGACCGCGACCATGATCACGGCCGCGCTCGTCACGACACCCGCCGTGGTCACCACCCCGTGGCTGATCGCGTCCTTCGTCGTACGCCCCTGAAGCCGTGCCTCCCGGATCCGGGAGACGACGAACACGTGGTAGTCCATCGAGAGGCCGAACAGGATCACGAACAGGAACAGCGGCAGCCACGCGACGATCGCCCCCACGCCCTCCGCGCCCACGAGGGACGCGCCCCAGCCGTGCTGGAAGACCATCACCAGGATTCCGTAGGCCGCCCCCACCGACAGCAGGTTGAGGACGATCGACGTGACCGCGATCGTCAGCGAGCGGAACGACAGCAGCATCAGCACGAAGGCGAAGACCACCACGAACGCGAAGACCGGCGGGACCGACGAGGAGAGCTGGTCGTTGAAGTCCTTCGAGCCCGCCACCTGCCCGGTCACCGGCGCCTCGACCCCGTCGACCTCGCCGAGCGTCGCGGGCCGCACCTCGTTCCGCAGCAGGTCGAGGCTCTTCTCCGCCTTCGTCTGGTCCGAGCCGCCGACCAGCGGCACGGTCAGGAACGCCACGTTCTGCCGCTCGTGCACCTTCACCTCGACCGGCCCGCCGGACGCCCCCGAACTCACCGCCTGCTTCCGGAAGTCGGCGATCGCCGCCCGTACCGGAGCAGCGTCGATGTCATCGGCCTTCACCACGACCTCGGCCGGTTCCGAACCGCCCGGGAACGCCTCGTTCACCCGCTCGTACGTCGCCACGATCGGCAGCGAGTCGCCGAACTCCTGGTCGAGGGTGAGCTGCTGCGTCTTCATGCCGAGCGCGGGCAGCGCGACAGCGGCGAGGACGCCCGCCGAGATCACCACCGAGACCACCGGACGCCTCAGGACCCGGCCGACGACCGCGCGCCACAGTGTGCTCTCGCTCGGCACACCGCCCGCCCGCTCCCGGCGCCGCAGGAACGGCACCCGGCCCTTCTCCACCCGCTCGCCCAGGAGCGAGAGCAGCGCCGGCAGGACCGTCACCGAGCCCACCATGGCGACCGCGACCACCATCAGCGAGGCGACACCCATCGCCTCGAACTCGCCGATGCCGGTGAACAGCATGCCCGCCATCGCCACGCACACCGTGATGCCCGAGACGACCACGGCCCGGCCGCTGGTGGCCGCCGCGATGTTCAGCGCGGTCTGGGCGTCATGGCCCTTGGCGCGTTCCTCGCGTTCGCGCCGCAGATAGAACAGGCAGTAGTCGACGCCGACGGCGAGGCCCACCAGGAGCATCACCGAGTTCGCCGTCTCGCTCATCGGCTGGACCTGGCTCACCAGGGCCATCAGGCCCATCGTCGCCATGATCGCGGTGACGGCGAGCGCCACCGGGAGCAGCGCGGCGACCAGGGCGCCGAACGCGATGAGCAGGATGCCGAAGGCGACGGGCACCGCCGAGTACTCGGCCTGCTGGAAGTCCTCGCCGAAGGCGTCGTCGAACGTCTTCTGCATGCTCGCGCCGCCGATCTCCTCGATCCGCAGCCCGTCGCGCTCATGCGCGTCCGCCACCTTGCCGACCGCGTCAAGGACCGGCCCGACGCGGTCGCCCGCCGTCTCGTCGTCGCCGCGCATGTCGAAGCGCACGAGCGCGCTCCGGCCGTCCTTGGAGACCGAGCCGCTCTTGTACGGCGAGGTCACCGCCGTCACCTCGCCGGTGGCGTCGACCGCCTTCATGACGTCGTCGACGGCCTCGCGGAAGCGCGGGTCGGTCGCCTCGAGGGCGTTGCCGCCGCTGTCCCTGGTCTGGATCAGGACGCTCTCGCCGACCGGTTCCCTGATGCCCGCGTCGTCCACGATCTGTGTCGCCTGGTTGATCTCGCCCTTGAGATCGTTCTGGTCGACGTCGGTCCGGCCCACGGCGGAGCCTAGCGCCATGGACACGACGACGAAGAGCACCCAGATGCCCACGGCCGCCCATCGGTGCCTGGCGCTCCATCCGCCGGCCCGTGCGGCTATCCCCCGTACACGCGTGTTCTGATTCGCCATGGCTCGAAGCTAGGGCGGGGGGCGGGGAGTGCTCGTCCTGCCGGCCGACGAACCGGGTTGGCGCGATCTCCTCCCTCGGGACCGGGAGGTCTCCTCGTCAAGAAGGACTCCGGCCGTCACAAGCCCCTTACATCTATGACGACTTGAGGGATCCGGCCACGTGGTGTCCGATCTGCCGACGGGGGCCCGTTTTGTTATTACAGAACCTTGTTGAACAAGTCACAGGTGTATGTAGGTATTGATCTGCGCGCGTCAATCAGACATGGTTTCGTCCCAACGCCCGGAGATCTTCCGGATCTCGGGGGCCGTTGCAGCGAAGTTTTGAAACCCCCCACATCCCCCCACATCACCACGAGGAGCCCCCTCTTCATGGCAACTCACAAGCGTGTCCGCTCCGTGAAGCTCGTCGCGGCGATAGCCACGGCCGCCACCGCGGTCGGCGTCACCGTCTTCGCCACCTCGTTCGCCGGTGCGTCCACCCCCGCCGAGGGCAAGGTCTACGGAGCCAACGCCAAGGGCGCCGTCTCCGGCAGCTACATCGTCATGCTCGACGAGAAGGCCGACAAGGGCGCCAAGACGGACCTGGCCGAGGAGTACGGCGGCGAGCTCAAGCGGAACTACTCGTCCGCGATCAACGGCTTCTCCGCGAAGAGCCTGACCGAGACCGAGGCCAAGCGCCTGGCCGCCGACCCGGCCGTCGGCAAGGTCGTCCAGTCGAAGAAGTTCTCCATCAACGCCACCCAGGACAACCCGCCGTCATGGGGCCTGGACCGCGTCGACCAGGCGGACACCGCGGGCGACAAGAAGTACACGTACCCCGACGCGGCCGGTGAGGGCGCCACGGCGTACGTCATCGACACCGGCGTCCGCGTCAGCCACAAGGACTTCGGCGGCCGCGCCACGTCCGGCTTCGACGCCGTCGACAACGACGACAACGCGGACGACGGCAACGGCCACGGCACGCACGTCGCCGGCACCATCGCCGGTGACGCGCACGGCGTCGCCAAGAAGGCGAAGATCGTCGCGGTCCGCGTCCTGGACGACCAGGGCTCCGGCACCACCGAGCAGGTCGTCGCGGGCATCGACTGGGTCACCAAGAACCACCAGGGCCCGTCGGTCGCCAACATGAGCCTGGGCGGCGGCGCCGACGAGGCGCTCGACGCGGCGGTCCAGAAGGCGATCGCCTCCGGCGTCACCTTCGCGGTGGCGGCCGGCAACGAGTCGTCGGACGCCGGTCAGGGCTCCCCGTCCCGCGTGAAGGAGGCCATCACGGTCGCCTCCTCCACCAAGGACGACGAGCAGTCGGACTTCTCCAACTTCGGCTCGGTCGTGGACATCTACGCCCCGGGCTCGGACATCACGTCCGCCTGGAACACCGACGACGACGCCACCAACACGATCTCCGGTACGTCGATGGCGACCCCGCACGTCGTGGGCGCCGCCGCCGTCTACGTCGCGGCCCACCCGGACGCCAAGCCGGACGCCGTCGCCAAGGCGCTGACCGACGGCGCGACCGCGGACAAGATCTCGAACCCGAGCGAGGGCACGCCGAACAAGCTGCTCAAGGTCGTCGAGTAACACCCGGTCGGGCAACACCCACAGAACCGACGGCCGTCGCGCCCACCCCCACGGGGTGCGACGGCCGTCTTATGGTGTGCGGATGACGGTCAAGGCATACGCGGCGCTTCTGCGCGGCATCAATGTGGGCGGCAACAAGAAGGTGCCGATGGGGGAGTTGCGTCCGCTCCTCTCCGGTCTCGGGTTCGGGGACGTACGCACCCATCTGCAGAGCGGCAACGCGGTCTTCACCAGCGAGGACACCGACGAGGACGCCCTGGCCGCGCGGGTGGCCGAGGCCATCCAGGGGCACTTCGGCTTCGAGGTGAGCGTCCTGGTGCGTGACGGCGCCTATCTGAAGGCGGTCGCCGACGCCTGCCCCTTCCCCGCCGCCTCACTGGAAGGCAAGCAGCTGCACGTCACGTACTTCTCCGAGCAGATCGACGCGAGCCGGCTCGACTCGATCGACCAGGCGGCGTTCCTGCCCGAGGAGTTCCGGCTCGGCGACCGCGCGCTCTACCTCTACGCACCGGACGGCCTCGGCCGCTCCAAGCTCGGCGAGGTCCTGTTCCGGCCCGCCCTGTTCAAGGGCACCATCGCCACCAGCCGCAACTGGAACACCGTCGCCAGACTGGTGGAGCTGACAGGAGAGCTGGACCGTGGCTGACCGCACGCCCGCCGTCGAGGCGGCCATCGAGGCCGAACTGCGCCTGCTCGCGCCCGAGGTGCGCGCATCGCCCGAGCTGCTCGGGCAGCTGCTGCACCCGGAGTTCACCGAGTTCGGCACCTCCGGCACGCACTGGGACCGCGCCTCGATCATCAAGGCCCTGACCGAGAGCACGAACAGGACGGGGCGCCCGATCATGACCTCCCGGATGCGCGGCACCCAGCTCGCCGACGACCTCGTGCACCTCACCTTCGACACCGACAGCAACGGCCGCCTGGCGCACCGCAGTTCGCTGTGGCGGCGGTGCGAAGGCGAGTGGCTGCTCTGGTTCCACCAGGGAACGCCGTTCACCGCGGAAGGGCCGCCCGGAGCCTGAGGCCGCCGCAGGCCTGATCTTTCCGCCGGGATGTGCGAGGCTCGGCCCCATGCGCTACATCATCATCGGGGCAGGGGCGATCGGCGGCACCGTGGGCGGGCGCCTCGCCGAGAGCGGACACGACGTGGTCCTCGTCGCGCGAGGCGCACACTACGAGGCGGTGCGCGAGGGCGGCCTGCGGGTCAGGACGTCCGAGGGGGAGCTGACACACCGGCTCCCCGTCGTCCAAGACCCCACCGAGCTCGGCGAGTTGCGGGCGGACGACGTGCTGTTCCTCGCCGTGAAGACACAGGACTGCGCGGCCGCGCTCGACACCTGGGGCGCACGCCCGGTGGCGGGCGGCGGGACGGCGGGCGAGCTCCTTCCGCTGGTCTGCGCGCAGAACGGCGTGGAGAGCGAACGCATCGCGCTGCGCCGCTTCCGGCGGGTGTACGGGATGTGCGTCTGGCTGCCCGCGACCCACGTCGAGCCGGGCTCGGTCTCCGCGGCAGGTGCCCCTTACACCGGCATGCTGCACATCGGCCGCTACCCACGGGGCACGGACGACACCGCCCGGCACATCTCCGCCGACCTGGAGAAGTCGAAGCTGCTCGCGCCCGTCGTGGCGGACGTGATGCGCTGGAAGTACGGCAAGCTGCTCGCGAACCTGGCCAACGCCGTCGAGGCGGTCACGGGCGTCCTCTCCGGCGACGAGGCCATCGCGCTCTACCGCAGGGCCCGCGCGGAGGGCGAGGCGGTGCTCGCCGCCGCCGGCATCGAGGCGGTCGGCGAGCAGGAGCAGAAGGAGGCCCGCGGCGACCGCATCCGCTTCGAGCCCTTCGACGGCTCGGAACGCGGCGGCGGTTCGTCCTGGCAGAGCCTGAGCCGGGGCACCGGCACCATCGAGGCGGACTACCTGAACGGCGAGATCGCCCTGCTCGGCCGTCTGCACGGAGTGCCGACGCCAGTGAACGACGCCCTGCGGTCGGTGGCGAACGCGTTCGCGCGCGAGCGGCGCGCGGCGGGGTCGATGCCGGTGGCCGAACTCCTGGAACTGGTGGCTCGCGCGGAGGAGCGGCAGGAGCGGCAGGAGCGGGTCAGCTGAGCACCGAGGTCATCAGGAGCGTGGTGCGGCCGTTGTCCTCGGCCACCGAGCGGCCCTGGGTGAAGCCCAGGCGCTTGAGGACGGTGAGGGAGGCGATGTTCTCCGCGTCCACCGTCGCGTGCACCTCGGTCAGTCCCAGCGTCTGGTGGCCGTACGCGGTGAGCAGTCGGGCGAGCTCCGTGCCCAGGCCCATGCCCCAACTGCCCCGGAAGAGGCCGTAGACGATCTCGTGCCCGTCGAGCCAGCTCTCGGGCGACGGCTTGATCTCCGCGTGGCCGATGTAGCGCCCCTCGTGCCGCACCGCCCACACCGGGAACTGGTTCTCCGCGTATATGAGGCCGAAGATCCGGCGGAACAGCGCGTGGGTCTGCTCCACACTCTGCATCCCGTCCCCGAACCAACGGCCTACGGCCTCCTCCTGAAGGAGCGCGACGAACTGTTCCTCGTCGGCGGCGACATAGGGGGACAGACTCAGGCGCTCGGAGCGGAGTTCGGGGGTCATCGGCGTGACGGTAGGCGTACGAGCGGTACTTCAGCAACCCGATTGACTAACTCGTGGGCCGGGGCAGTCCGATCGGATTGGGGAAGGGGATGACCTCCGTCGCCAGTATCTGCCGCACCGGCCGTTCCAGCGCCGCCAGGAGCGTGTCCGCGTCGCGAGCGGCCAGCGGGCGCAGCAGCCGCGCCGACAGGCGGTCCGTGGCGTCCTCGATCAACTCGCGCTCGGTCCGTCCGTGTTCGGTGATGTGCCCGTCACCGTCCACCAGGCCACGCCCGCGCAGCCGGTCCACCGCCTGCTCCCACTCCTGCTCCTGCCACCCCCGGTCGTGCCGGATGGTGGCGTGGTCCACGCGGCCCGTGGCGGCGGCGAGCACCAGCGCCTCGCAGGCGTCGAGGCCATGGTCGGCGAGCGCGGAGACATGCGCGTCGCCCCTGAACTCCCGTACACAGGTGACAAGTTGCCACAGCCGCTGCACCGGATCGGTCCGCTCGCTCACGTCACGGTTGGCCGCGAACAGCGGACGGGCGAGCGACGGCGCGTCCTCGACCATCGCGGCGAGCGGCGGACAGAGCGCGAGGGCCTGGTCGTCGATGCCGGGGACCAGCGCGCGCAGGGCCCGCGCGGTGTAGGCGGCGCGCTCCTCCACTATCCGGCCGGGCGACACGTACTGCCAGGCGGACGGAAGGGCCCGCTCCACCATGCCCGGGGCGAACACACCGAGCGCGGCCGTCGCAGGACCCGACTCGACCGGGCCCATGGGAGCCGTACGGGCCGCGAAGTAGCCCATCCAGAAGCCCTTGAGGCCCAGCGCCCTGCCCAGGTCCCGGCAGTGCTCCTCGAAGTAGATCACGGCGTGCAGGGGCTCGGTCCGCAGCCAGAGCGTGCGGGATCTGGAGAGGGTCATGAACCCACAAGCTAGGCCAGCACGGGAACCCGCGCCACCCGCCGGGCCACACCGTTCTCGGCACATGCCTCGTCGTAACGCCGTACGAGCAGCCGCGCCAACCCCGCCGAGGGGCCGAGGACGTGGGCCAGTACGTCGGCTTCGGCGGCGCCGCGCGCGATGCGGTCGGGCAGAAAACCCGGCGCGATGACATAGGGAGCCACCGCCACCCTGCGCACCCCGGAGGCGCGCAGCTCCCGCACGGCGTCCTCCGTGCGGGGCAGAGATGCGGAGGCGAACGCAGGCCGCACGGCGCACCAACCGGTGTGCCGCCACTCCCGCGCGATTTCAGCGATCACTGCGATCGCCTCCGGGTCGGAGGACCCCGCCGAGGCCAGCACGACCCCGGTCGAGGACTTGTCGGCGGGGGTGAGACCCGCCTCGTACAGCCGCTGGTCCAGGGCGGTCAGGAGCAGCGGAGAGGGGCCGAGCACCGCCGCCTGCCGGATGCGTAGGCGGGGCGGCGCCTGACTCAGGACCGCGGGGATGTCCGACTTCGCGTGGAACGCCCGCGTCAGGAGCAGGGGGAGAGCGATCACGTCGCGTACGCCCTCGGCGTCCAGGGACTCCAGGACCTCGGGGACCGAGGGCGAGTTGAAGTCCAGGAAGCCGGTCTCCACCCGAAGGCCCGGCCGCTGTTCCCGCACCCGGCGCACCAGGGCACGCACGGTCGCGGCATGCCGCGGGTCGCGGCTGCCGTGGGCGACGACGAACAGGACGGGACGGGGGTACATGGTGGGTCAGCTCCTCACGAGGAGTCCGCGGCTGCGCAGCACGCGCCGCTCAAGGGGGCTGAAGATCAGCAGGTCGATGGCGATGCCGACGATCAGGATGAGGAGGATCGCGAAGAACACCTGCGACATGCTGCTGTTGGTGCGGCCCGCCTCCAGGAGCTGACCGAGCCCCATGCCCAGGTCGGGCGATTGCGCGATGATCTCCGCGGCCATCAGCGAGCGCCAGGAGAACGCCCAGCCCTGCTTCAGGCCCGCCAGATAGCCGGGCAGCGCGGCGGGCATCACGATGTGCCAGGTGTGACGCAGCCCCGTCGCGCCCAGCGTGCGGCCGGCCCGCAGGAACAGCGGGGGCACCTGGTCGACGCCCGCGACCAGTCCGTTGGCGATCGAGGGGACCGCGCCGAGCAGGATCACCGCGTACATCATCTGGTCGTTGAGACCCAGCCAGATCACGGCGGGCGGCACCCACGCCACCGAGGGCAGCGACTGCAGCCCCGAGAGGATGGGGCCGATCGCGGCCCTGACGAACCGCACCCGGGCCACGATCAGACCGAGCGGTGTACCGATGGCGAGCGCCATCAGGAAGCCGAGCAGCCCCCGCGACACCGACGTCCAGACGTACTCCAGGAGCGTGCCCTGCAGCCAGGCGTCCTCGACCTCGCTCCAGACGGCGGAGGGCGCGGGCAGTTTGTAGGAGTCGGTGACCTTCGCCCACACCAGGACCTGCCACACCACGAGCACCAGCACGATGGCGGTGACCGGCGGCAGGATCTTCTGGACGAAGGTCTGGCGGAAGGGGACGCGCCGCGTCTGGACCGCGTCCAGCGCGTCCAGGCCCGCCTCCAGCCCTGCCAGGTCCTGACTGCTGTCCCTCTCGGCCTTGTCGACCGGAGTGTCAGTGCTGGCCATGTCGGCGGATCTCCCCACGCAGTTGTTCGGTGATCTCGACGGACAGTTCCGCCACGGCGGAGTCCTCGATGCGGCGCGGGTGGGGGATGTCGACACGCCACTCGTGCGCCACCCGGCCGGGACGCGACGAGAGGAGCACGACGCGCTCGGCGAGGCGCACGGCCTCGCGCACGTTGTGCGTGACGAAGAGGACGGAGACGTTCGTCTCGCGCCAGATGCGGGTCAGCTCGTCGTGCAGGACGTCACGCGTGATCGCGTCGAGCGCCGCGAACGGCTCGTCCATCAGCAGGATCTTGGCGTCCTGCGCGAGCGCGCGGGCAAGCGCCACCCGCTGGCGCATGCCGCCCGACAGCTCGTGCACCCGCTTGCCGTACGCCCCTTGGAGCCGTACGAGGCCGAGGAGCTCCTCGGCCCGCTCGCGCCGCTCGGCCTTCGCGACGCCGCGCAGCTTGAGGGCGAGCTCGATGTTCTTGCCCGCGGTCAGCCACGGGAACAGCGCGTGCTCCTGGAACATCAGGGCCGGGCGGCCGTCGGTGGCGATGTCGCCCGCCGTCGGCTTGTCGAGCCCGGCCACCAGATTGAGCAGCGTCGACTTGCCGCAGCCCGAGGCTCCCAGGAGGGTGACGAACTCGCCAGGAGCGACATCGAGGGTGATGTCGTCCAGGACGAGCTGCTGCCCGGCGGGTGTGGCGAAGGACTTCGAGACATGCTCGATCCGGGCTGCGTGCGGGGCGGCCGTGATGTCGTCCGCCGCCTTGGCGAGGGTCGTGGTCGCCATGGTCGTCACCTCCTGGGAACTTGGGGGTCCCCCGCGCCTTAAGCAGTGGGGGAGATTCCGGGGTTACTTGACGCCGAGACCGGCGTCGTCGACAGCGGACTTGCCCTCGTCCTTGAGGACCTTGTTCAGCGGCCTCAGGTCGTAGATGCCCTTGAGGTTCGGCTTGTCGAGGAGACCCGCCTTGACCGCGTGCTCGGCTTCGGAGTCCAGCGTGGAGGCCAGCGGGTCGTCCGTGGTCTGGATGGACTTCCACGCCGGGTCGATGACCTCGGCGGGCAGCTCCTTGCCGGAGGCCTCCTTGAGGGCCGCGTTGGCGGACGCCTTCGCCTTGTCCGGGTTGTCCTTGATCCACTGGTTGGTCTTCACCGAACCGCGCAGCACGGCCTCGACGACCTTCGGGTGCTCCTTCAGGAACTCCTGCGACACGATGATGTTCGTGATCACGAACTTCTTGTCCGGCCACAGGTCGGCCTCGTCGAGGATCGTCTTGCCGCCCTCGGCGACCAGCTTCGACGCGGTCGGCTCGGGCACCCAGGCGCCGTCGATGGAGCCGGACTTGTAGGCGTCAGGGGTGATCTTGTTGTCGGTGCGGACCACCGAGACATCGCCCTTGCCGCTCTCCGCGTCGACCTTCCAGCCCTTTTCCTTGATCCAGTTGAGGAAGGCGACGTCCTGGGTGTTGCCGAGCTGAGGCGTCGCGATCTTCTTGCCCTTGACGTCGTCCAGGGACTTGATCTTGTCCGGGTTGACCACCAGCTTCACGCCACCGGACGCCGAGCCGCCGATGATGCGCAGGTTCTTGCCCTGGGCCTTGGTGTAGCCGTTGATGGCGGGCGACGGGCCGATCCAGCCGATGTCGATCGACTTCGAGTTCAGCGCCTCGATCTCCGACGGACCCGCGTTGAACTGCGTGTACTTGGCCTTCGTCGCGCCCAGTTCCTTCTGGAACAGGCCCTCTTGGTCACCGACGAGCGCGGTGGCGTGCGTGAGGTTCGGGAAGTACCCGATCTTCACCTCGTCGAGACCCTCGATCTTCTTCGCACCCGCGGCCACCTCGGCCTTGTCGTCCTTGTCGTCCTTGGAGGACCCGTAACCGCAGGAGGTGAGCACCACGGCGAGCAGGGGCAGGGCGGCGACGGAGGCCAGGGCACGTCGGCCCCCGGTGGTGCGTGGAGTGCGGAAGCTGGCAGACACGGGAGGTGGTCCTCTCGTAGGCCCGGTCGCTACGCCTTCATGGCGTGGCCGGGAGATCGGCGGGTTTTCGTCTTCGCAGGTCGAGCTCGCGGGGGGTGTGGGCGCGCAGGCAGTGCGCGTACGTCAGCACGCACATCGCCCGACCCCGCCCTGCCCCGCGCCGAGGGCGCCGCTGCCGACGCGGCCGCCCTCCTTCGCGAAGGTCGAGAAATAGTCGATCGTGGCCATGGTCAGAAGTCCCAGCCCTCGTCGTCCGCCGCCTTCTTGTCCTCTTCGACCGTCTCGACGGTCTCGGCGAACGCGTCGCCCGCCATGCCGGCCGCGAGCGTCGTGCCGTCGGCCGGGTCGATCAGGAGGAACGAACCGGTGCGGCGCGAGGCCGCGTACGAGTCGACGGCGATCGGCTCGGCGGTGCGGATCACGACGCGGCCGATGTCGTTGGCGACCAGCTGCCCCGGCTCCGGGTGCTGGGAGAGGTCGTCCAGGGTGAGCCGCGAGGGGATCTCCTTGACAATCGCCTTGACCGTGCGGGTGGTGTGCTTGAGCAGCACCCGCTGGCCGACGGCCAGCGCCGTGTCCGCGACGTGGCAGACCGTCGCCGTGAGGTCCTGCGAGGTCCCCGGCTGGTCGCCGCTCGGCACGATCAGGTCGCCGCGCGCGATGTCGATGTCGCTCTCCAGGAGCAGCGTCACGGACTGCGGTGTCCACGCGACGTCCACGGGCGTGCCGAGGAGGTCGATGCCCGCGATCTTCGACGTCTTGCCCGAGGGGAGCACGGTCACGGACTCGCCGACCCGGAAGGTGCCCGCCGCGATCTGTCCGGCGTAGCCCCGGTAGTCGGGGTGCTCCGCGGTCTGCGGGCGGATCACGTACTGCACGGGCAGGCGGGCGTGGCAGGAGGTCAGGTCGTGGCTGACCGGGACGGTCTCCAGGTGCTCGAGGACGGTGGGGCCGCCGTACCAGTCCATGTTCGAGGACGGCTCCACGACGTTGTCGCCAGCCAGCGCCGAGATCGGAATCGCGGTGATCTCCGGGACGCCCAACTCGCTGGCGTACGCGGTGAATTCCTCGGCGATCCTCGCGAAGACGGTCTCCTCGAAGTCGACGAGGTCCATCTTGTTCACGGCGAGCACGACGTGCGGGACGCGAAGGAGCGCGGCGACGGCGGCGTGCCTGCGGGTCTGCTCGATGACGCCGTTGCGGGCGTCGACGAGGACCACCGCGAGGTCGGCCGTCGAGGCGCCGGTGACCATGTTGCGGGTGTACTGCACGTGCCCGGGGGTGTCGGCGAGGATGAACCGGCGCTGCGGGGTCGCGAAGTAGCGGTAGGCGACATCGATGGTGATGCCCTGCTCGCGCTCGGCCCGCAGGCCGTCGGTGAGCAGTGCCAGGTCGGGCGCCTCGGCGCCGCGGCTGGCGGAGGCGCGCTCCACGGCCTCGAGCTGGTCGGTGAGGACCGACTTCGAGTCGTGCAGAAGACGTCCCACGAGGGTGGACTTGCCGTCGTCGACGGAGCCCGCGGTGGCGAACCGCAGCAGGGTGGTGGCCGACAGCTGCTCGGCGGAGAGCGGCTGCGCCTTGTCGGGTTCGGTGGTGCTGGTCATGTTTAGAAGTACCCCTCGCGCTTGCGGTCTTCCATCGCGGCCTCGGACATCTTGTCGTCGGCGCGGGTGGCGCCACGCTCGGTGAGCCGGGACGCGGCGATCTCGGTGATGACGGCGTCAAGGGTGGTGGCGTCGGAGTCGACGGCTCCGGTGCAGGACATGTCGCCGACGGTGCGGTAGCGGACGAGCCGCTTCTCGACCGTCTCGTCGTCCTTGGGGCCGCCCCACTCGCCGGCGGTCAGCCACATGCCGGAGCGCCGGAACACGTCCCGCTCGTGCGCGAAGTAGATCTGCGGCAGCTCGATGCCCTCGCGGGCGATGTACTGCCACACGTCAAGCTCGGTCCAGTTGGACAGCGGGAACACGCGGACGTGCTCGCCGGGGGCGTGGCGGCCGTTGTAGAGCTGCCACAGCTCGGGGCGCTGGCGGCGCGGGTCCCACTGCGAGAACTCGTCCCGCAGCGAGAACACCCGCTCCTTGGCGCGGGCCTTCTCCTCGTCGCGGCGTCCGCCGCCGAAGACCGCGTCGAACTTCTCGCTCTGGATCTTCTCCGTGAGCGGCACGGTCTGCAGCGGGTTGCGCGTCCCGTCGGGGCGCTCGCGCAGCTTGCCCGCGTCGATGTACTCCTGCACGGAGGCGACATGGAGCCGCAGCCCGTGCTCGGCGACGACGCGGTCGCGGTACTCGAGCACCTCGGGGAAGTTGTGCCCGGTGTCGACGTGCAGGAGCGAGAAGGGGATCGCCGCGGGGGCGAACGCCTTCAGCGTGAGGTGCAGCATGACGATCGAGTCCTTGCCGCCGGAGAAGAGGATCACCGGCCGCTCGAACTCGCCCGCCACCTCGCGGAAGATGTGCACCGCCTCGGACTCAAGGGCGTCCAGGTGGGACAGCGCGTACGGGCTGTCCGTCTCCTCGGTCACTGTGGCCACGGTCGTGGTCATGCCAGACCCCTTTCGATGAGCAGCGCGCGCACGGCCGCCGCGGACTCCTGCACGGTCTGGTCCTGGGACTCGATGCGCAGATCGGGTGACTCGGGTGCCTCGTACGGGTCGTCGACCCCTGTGAGCCCGGAGATCTCGCCGGCCGCCTGCTTGGCGTACAGACCCTTCACGTCGCGTACGGAGCAGACCTCGACCGGGGTGGCCACGTGGACCTCCAGGTAGGGCGTGCCGCCCGTCTGGTGGCGCTTGCGCACCGCCTCACGGCTGTCCGCGAAGGGCGCGATCACCGGTACCAGGACCTTCACGCCGTTACGGGCGAGCAGTTCGGCGACGAAGCCGATGCGCTGCACGTTCGTGTGCCGGTCCTCGCGGCTGAAGCCGAGGCCCGCCGAGAGGAACTCGCGGATCTCGTCGCCGTCGAGCACCTCGACCCGGTGGCCGTCCTCGCCCAGCTTGCCCGCGAGTTCGTAGGCGATGGTGGTCTTGCCCGCGCTGGGCAGGCCGGTGAGCCAGATGGTGGCTCCGGTGGTCACGCGCTTCTCCGATTCGTGTCGAGGCTCTGTCGCGTTCTGCGGCTCTGTCATCAGTGGATCCCGCACTCGGTCTTGGCGTTGCCCGACCAGCGTCCCGCGCGGGCGTCCTCGCCCTCCAGGAGGCGGCGGGTGCAGGGTGCGCAGCCCACGGAGCCGTAGCCGTCCATGAGGAGGGGGTTGGTGAGCACGCCATGTTCGTTGATGTACGCGTCCACGTCGTCCTGCGTCCAGCGGGCGATCGGGGAGACCTTGACCTTGTGGCGCTTCTTGTCCCAGCCGACGACCGGGGTGTTGGCCCGGGTGGGGGACTCGTCGCGGCGCAGACCCGTCGCCCACGCGGCGTACGAGGTCAGGCCCTCCTCGAGGGGCTTGACCTTGCGCATGGCGCAGCACAGGTCGGGGTCGCGGTCGTGCAGCCTCGCGCCGAACTCGGCGTCCTGCTCGGCCACCGTCTGCTTCGGCGTGAGCGTGATGACGTTGACGTCCATCACGGCGGCGACGGCGTCACGGGTGCCGATGGTCTCGGGGAAGTGGTAGCCGGTGTCGAGGAACACGACGTCCACGCCGGGGCGGGCCCGGGACGCGAGGTGGGCGACGACGGCGTCCTCCATGGAAGAGGTCACGCAGAAGCGCTCGCCGAAGGTGTCCACGGCCCACCGGAGGATCTCCAGGGCCGAGGCGTCCTCCAGGTCCCGCCCGGCCTGCTCGGCGAGAACCTTCAACTCGTCGTCCGTACGCTGTCCTTGCTCCTGAGCGGTCGTCATATCTCTTCCCCTCCACCGTTGTCGCGCTGAACTCCCTGGGCCAGCAGCCCGAGGAACTTCAACTGGAAGGCTCGATTGCACGCGGCGCATTCCCAGGCGCCGTGACCGGTCTCGTTCGGGCGCAGGTCCTCGTCACCGCAGTAGGGGCAGTGGAAGGGGGCGGCGCGCTCGCTCATGACAGCGCCTCCTCGGAGGCGCGGGCCACCCAGGTAGCGAAGCGCTCGTCGTCCGCGCGCTCCGCCTCGAAGCGCTTGAGGACCCGCTCCACGTAGTCGGGCAGCTCGGCCGAAGTGACCTTCAGGCCACGGACCTTGCGGCCGAACCCGGCCTCCAGGCCGAGCGCGCCGCCCAGGTGCACCTGGAAGCCCTCGACCTGGTTGCCCTCGCCGTCGAGGACCAACTGCCCCTTCAGGCCGATGTCGGCGACCTGGATACGGGCGCAGGCGTTCGGGCAGCCGTTGATGTTGATGGTGATCGGCTGGTCGAACTCCGGGATGCGGCGCTCCAGTTCGTCGATGAGCTGGGAGCCGCGCGCCTTGGTCTCGACGATCGCCAGCTTGCAGAACTCGATGCCGGTGCAGGCCATGGTGCCGCGCCGGAAGGGAGAGGGAGTCACCCGCAGGTCAAGGGCTTCGAGCCCCGCCACGAGCGACTCGACCTGAGCCTCTTCGACGTCGAGCACGATCATCTTCTGCTCGGCGGTGGTGCGAAGACGGCCCGAGCCGTGGGCCGCGGCGACATCGGCGATCTTCGTGAGCGTCGTGCCGTCCACGCGGCCGACGCGGGGGGCGAAGCCGACGTAGAAGCGGCCGTCCTTCTGCTGGTGCACGCCGAGGTGGTCGCGCCAGGTCCCGGCGGGCTGCTCGGGCGCGGGCCCGTCAAGGAGCTCCCGCTTGAGGTACTCGTCCTCCAGGATCTGCCGGAACTTCTCCGGCCCCCAGTCGGCGACGAGGAACTTCAAGCGGGCGCGGTTGCGCAGCCGCCGGTAGCCGTAGTCGCGGAAGATGCCGATGACGCCGGTCCACACCTCCGGCACCTCGTCGAGCGGCACCCAGGCACCGAGCCGCACACCCAGCTTCGGGTTGGTGGAGAGCCCGCCGCCGACCCAGAGGTCGAAGCCGGGCCCGTGCTCGGGGTGATTGACCCCCACAAAAGCGACGTCGTTGATCTCATGCGCGACATCGAGCTGTGGCGAGCCCGAGATGGCGGTCTTGAACTTACGGGGCAGGTTCGAGAACTCGGGACTGCCGATGAAGCGGCGCTGAATTTCGTCGATGGCGGGCGAGCCGTCGATGATCTCGTTCGCGGCGACACCGGCTACGGGCGAACCGAGGATGACGCGGGGCGTGTCACCGCAGGCCTCGGTGGTCGAGAGCCCCACGGCCTCGAGCCGCTCCCAGATGGTGGGGACGTCCTCGATGCGGATCCAGTGGTACTGCACGTTCTGCCGGTCGGTGAGGTCGGCGGTGCCGCGCGCGAACTCCTGCGAGATCTCGCCGATGACCCGCAGCTGCTCGGTGGTCAGCCGCCCGCCGTCGATCCGGACGCGCAGCATGAAGTACTCGTCGTCCAGCTCCTCCGGCTCCAGGATCGCGGTCTTGCCGCCGTCGATGCCCTGCCGGCGCTGGGTGTAGAGCCCCCACCAGCGCATACGTCCACGAAGATCGTTCGGGTCGATCGAGTCGAACCCGCGCTTGGAGTAGATCGTCTCAATGCGTGTCCGCACATTGAGACCGTCGTCGTCCTTCTTGAACTGTTCGTTGCCGTTCAGCGGCGTGAAGTGGCCTACGGCCCACTGGCCCTCACCACGGTGACGGCTCACCTTGCGCCGGGGCGCGGCAGTCGTGGGCTTTTCGGGGGTGGCAGCCATGGCTATACGTCCTTCAAGGCGGGCTGAGGGCGGCTCTCACCTGCACACTTCGCGCGTGAGGCGCGGCGGTGCGCAGGGGGATGGTCAAGCAGGGGGAGTCGTCGGCGCTGGTGCTGTCAGCTCGCCGGACACATGGCGCTGGACATGCGGCAGAGATCGACGTGACGCCGACTCACCAAGGCAATTCCAGTGCGATCCATGACGGAAGCGTGTCACGGGACTTTCGGCCC
Organism: Streptomyces sp. NPDC051214; assembly: GCF_040682375.1. Classification (NCBI taxonomy): domain Bacteria; kingdom Bacillati; phylum Actinomycetota; class Actinomycetes; order Kitasatosporales; family Streptomycetaceae; genus Streptomyces; species Streptomyces sp. NPDC051214. The sequence goes on along the minus strand of NZ_JBFBAT010000004.1, from coordinate 263,995 downwards.
AGTCCACCACTGTCCATGATCTGGACATTACAGTCTCACTGCATGAGACGGAGTGATCTGGGTCACTTGAGGAGGTAATCGCTCTATCCTGCTGTCCAGGCATACGGGCCGAGGGGGCTCTCGTGTGGGGACAGGCGTGGGGGTGGCTGGCCACTTGGGCGGTGTCCGGCCTCGCGGTGCTCGGCGCCTCCCTTGTGGCCGTGGCCAACGATGCCTTCAAGGGCTGGCTGAAGGGGCTGCCCGGCGGGCTCCTGTTCGTGTGCGGGGGCGAGCGACGGTTCCTGGACCGCTACGCCGCCGACCTCCACACCCGCCACCACGAGGTCCCGATCCCCTTCGCCGTCCCGTCGGGCCCCGACGTGAAGATCTCGGTCGCCTCTGTATACGTCCCTCTCCGAGCGGCCGAAGGCATCTCCTCGCGAGGCTTGGCCGCCGCGGAGGCTCTGGGCTGGGAGGCGGTGGACGCGCTCCTGGCCGCCGGCAAGAAGGTGATCGTCTGTGGGGACCCGGGCGCGGGCAAGAGCATGTACCTCCGGCGGGCGGTCCTGGCGTGGGCCGAGTCCCGGGGCGCGCACGCCGCCGGGCCGCGCCGCGAGGCCCGGCGGGAGCGTGTCCCCGTGCTCTTGGAACTGCACGAGCTCAAGCCTGACGCGCTCGATCCCGGTGTTCTCGACCCCATTGCCCTTCTCGCCCAGCACTTGGCCAGCCCCGCGGGCCGCAACGTACCCGAGCGGTGGATCCTCAGGCAGCTGCTCGCCGGTCGCGTCACCTTCTACCTGGACGGCCTCGACGAGGTCCCGGCGGCGGAGCGGCGCGACCTCGTGCACTGGATCAGGGATGTGGCGCGGAAGTACCCGAAAGCAGGAATGATCGTCACCTGCCGGACGGCCGTCTACCCCGCCTACCGGGACCACCTCAAGGAGGTGGTCGACCGCTCGCTGGCGATCCAGGAGTTCACCGACCTCCACATCCACCAGTTCCTGCGGGGCTGGCGCTGGCCCGAGCGCACGGCGCCGGACTCCGTCGACCGTCTCCTGAAGGCGCTGGGCGAGGTCCCGCGCCTGATGTCACTCGCCCGCAACCCCCTCCTTCTGACGGCCATCGCCTACCTCTACAGCTACGTCTATCCGGACACCGACAGGGAGCTGCCCCGCACCCGGGCGGAGTTCTACCAGCAGGTGTCCGACGCCTTCGTCGACGACCGGGGCAGGCAGGGCGAGTTCGACAGCGAACTGAAGCGTGCGGTGCTGTGCAGCGCCGGACTCCGGGCCCAGGACGCCCTGGCCGATTCAGCCGATCGCCGGAGCGTCGAGCAGGGAGTCGGCCGTGAGTTCTCGGGCGGCGTATTGATGGAGTGGGTGGCGGGGGCGTTGGAGCGGCAGCACGAGACGCCGGACAAGGCCCGGCGCGTGATCGACGAGATCTGCGTACGAAGCGGACTGCTCAGCAAGCTCGAGAACGGCCGTTACTACCAGTTCGCCCACCTCTCCCTCCAGGAGTACCTCGCCGCCGAGGCCCTCGCGGACGACTGGACCGCGCTGCTCGCCCGCTACGACGCCGACCCCGCGCGCTGGCGGGAAACGGTCCGTCTCTGGTGCGGCGTGACCAGACGGGACTGCTCGCCGATGATCAGGGACCTGCGCGCGCGTGACGTGCTGCTCGCCTTCCAGTGTCTGGCCGAAGCGCGCCGTGTGGACGGGGATCTGATCCAGGAGATGGTCCTCGACGCGGGCGACCGCCTCGGCTCATGCAACGGCGACGACGCGGCGGGCACGGCTCTGGAGGCGGCGCTGGGGGTCGCGGGCACGGGTCCGGCGGCCATGTCGGACATGGTGTTCTCGCTGCTCGTGCCCCTTGCCCATGGCCCGGCCGTTCCAGAAGCCGTGCACGGCGCGGCGATCAGGGCCCTCGCCGCGACGGCCTCCTCCCGCGCGGCTCACGTGCTCGTCTGGCTGCCCCACCGCCGCACGGCGACGTGTGCGGCCCTCGCGAGCATGGGCGACATCGCGGTGCCCGCGCTGCGGGAAGCCGCCCTGAAGGGGAACGGTCCTGCGGTCGACGCGCTCGGAATGGTGGGGACGGGACGGGCGGCGGTGGCGTTGGCGGACATCATGACCATGGACCACTACAAGGTGTCGTTGCTGCGTCGCCCCTGCGCTGTCCTGCTCGGGGGGCTGATCGCGGAACCGGAGGTCGTGCGGGCGCTGAGGGAGAGGCCGGGCGACGACCGGGTGGCGTTGCGCAGCCTCGAGCGCGCGTGGGCCCCCTTCGCGGAGGGTGCGCACGACCCAGTCATCCCACTGATGGGGACGGTGGCGACGATGGTCCACCAGGCTTTCCAGGAAGGCGAGTTGCCTGCGGAGGCACGGCTCGACGGGCGCTTGGTGGCCGCCCTGCTCCTTCTGGCCGACCGAGTGGGCGCCGGACCGACGCTTTCCGCGTCCGAGCATCTCCGGGACTTGGTGATCACACTGGGGTACTCCAGCGATGCTTTCGCCGTCGATCTGCGGACCGGGCCGGAACTGCCTCGCGACCTGTACGCGGTTCTGGGACGACGCCTGATCGACTACGTAGTTGCCCGGCCCGGGTCCTTCGATGGCCTGGGGCGGGACGGCCTGTATCGCATGTGCTGTCGGGCCACGGCCTCCCAGGGGAACAGGGCACAAGGAGTGTTGCGCCTGTTGGACGAGCTCCCGCTCAGAGAGCGCCTGCTCACGCTGGGTCTCCGGTGGCGACACGGTTCCGTGCACCCCCAGGTCTGGGAGACCTGCGCCGACCCGCGTCAAGACTTCACGTTCGACTTCGACGAAAGTCGCCATTACAGGTTCGTGCTGGGCCTGTTCCTCCTTGTTTCCGCCGTGGCGGCAGTCCGCGCGGTGCTCGCGGCCCTGGGCGTGGATCCGTGGGGACCCGCCTGGCTCGGGTGGGCAGCCGTGAGCGCGATCCTCGTCGGTTGGTTCGCCCTGTGGCACAGCGAGGCGCGCACCGATCCGGTGCATCTCTTCCGCGCGACAGTTCCCTTTGCCCACAACTTTGGTTACGGAGCCCCCGAGGACGCCCAGGACTCGGCGCTGCGTGCCGTCGGCTTCGTCCTGGGGCCCGCCACGGCGGTCTACTCCTACGCGGCGTGGTCCAGTTGGTGGGGCACCGCCGCCGCGATCGTGATCTCGGTGGCGATCGTCGCAGCCGGCAGCGTGGCGGTTCGGCGGGGCAGGGCCCTCGATCGCCGCGCCCGTAAAGCCAAGGACATCCCCCGTCTCGTGGCCCGCGAGGTCGTCACCGGCCTGCGTCGGCGCGCGGGGACGGTGGTGGCCGACTAGCGCACGCGTCCAGGGGCCCGGCCGAGGCTCACGCCCCCGGCCAAGGCCCCGGTGTCGCCACGTCCGGCTCCTGCTCGACCTTTGTGTCGAAGAGCTTGAAGCCGCGCCGCAGGTAATTGTCCATGGCGTGTTCGCCGTCCTTGGAGCAGGTGTGGAGCCAGACCCGCTTGGTGGGGGTGAGCTCGGGCCAGCGTTCGGCCAGGTCCCAGGCGCGGCGGACGGCCTGCGAGAGCAGGTGGCCGCCGATGCGGCGGCCGCGGAAGGCGGGGATGAGGCCGAAGTAGACGATCTCGACCACGCCCTCCTCCCGCGCCGCGAGTTCCACGTATCCCGCGGGCGTCCCCTTCTCGTACGCCACCCAGGTCTCGACGCCCGGCTTTCCGAGCTCTTCCTGCCACTGGGCGTAGGAGAGGGAGAGGCGGTCCGTCCAGCGGATGTCGCCGCCGACGGAGGCGTAGAGGAAGCGGCTGAACTCCGGGGAGGGGATCTCGGCCCGGACGATCCGTACGTCGTCGCCCTCGGGCGCGGCGGCGGGCAGCAGGTCGGTGGGGGCGGTCTGCTCCAGCGACCACGTGGTGACAGTGAGGCTCATGCAGGTCAGAGAATCACGGGGGTGGGGTGGCGGCCAACGTGGGGCGCACACTCAAGGTTCCGGCGCCCGGCGAGCCTCCCTTACCGCTGGGGCCGTGGAGTGGGGCAGCAAGTGGGCCGGGTGTTCGGGGAGGAGCACCTGTACGTCCACGTCCTCCGGGAAGCGGTAGGGGCGGTGGGCCAGGAGTCCGCCCAGGTAGCGCCGGACGCGGGAGATCTCGGCGCGGACCGTGACCGTGCGCGCCGGGTCGCCGAACATGTCCTCGGCGAGGCCCGAAGCGCTGCGGCCCTTGCGGTGGGTGGCGAGGAGGTAGAGCAACTCCGCGTGCCGCGGGCTCAGTTCACGCGTCCAGCCGCCCGCTCCGCCGCCCTCCACGGTGACCGACCAGCGGCGCGGGCCCCGCACGTCCAGGATGACGCGCGTCGCGGCCAGCGGCTGCGGGTCCTCCTCGATGCGCAGCAGCCAGCCGCCGGGCAGCGGCTCCACCGCGCAAGTGCCGAGCGAGGGCAGCCATATGTGGCCCGCGGTCATGACCTTGGGCAGGGAGAGCCGGTCGGTGGGCGGCATCCCCGTGACCGCCGCCGTCCACCCGTGGTGGTCCACCGCCACGGCGCGCCCGGCAAGGCGGGCCAGGACCGGCGCCGCCACCGAGCGCAGCCGGTCGAGCGCCGCCACGTGGGTCTCCCGCAGCCGCGCCTCGGCGAGCTTGGCCACCGAGTCGACCAGGGCGAGCGTCGCCGGATGCATCGTGTTCAGCGGACCGCTGATGTCGACCACGCCGAGAAGGCGGCCGTCACGCGGGTCGGTGATGGGCGCGCCCGTGCACGTCCACGCGTGATGCGTCTCCACGTAGTGCTCGGCGGAGAACACCTGCACGGGCCGGCGGACGACGAGCGGTGTCCCTATCCCGTTGGTGCCGACGACGGCCTCGTTCCAGTCGGCCCCCAGTTCGAAGCCGAGCGAGTCCGCCTTGCGCAGCACCGGTGAACTGCCCTCACGCCACAGCACCCGGCCGTCCGCGTCACAGACGACCATGATGTGGTGCGCCGCGTCCGCGACCGTGACAAGGGCGGCCCGCAGCACCGGCATGATCTCCGTCAGCGGCGAGGCGCGCCTGCGCTCCTCCAGCTCCTCGACGCCGAGCAGCCGGGAGCGGAAGTCGCGGTCGGGGTCGACCCCGACGAGCTTCATGCGCGCCCAGGACTCCTCGATCACGGGACGCGGCAGCATGCGCGGCCGCTGCCCCGCGAGCGACGCCTGGCGGACCCCCGCGAGCAGTCGGGCGGCCTGAGCACAGTCCATGGCGGAGATCCTCGCGAGGTCGATCGTCGCAGTCACGTTCATGACCGGTCCTTCCCGAGCAGAGCCAGTGCGTCGGGGGCATCCACACATCGTGCCCCCTCGGCGTCCGCAAGGGTATTGGTTCAGTAATGAACTTTCGGCTTGCAACCGTCTGCAACTCTCGCGAACGGCCATACGGAGATCGAAGCTGATGTGCAACGCCGTTCGCGGCGTTGACGCTCCTCAACGGGGCTTGGGAGCGGGGGTGGTGCCGTGTCGGCGCAGCACCACCCCCGCCACTCTCCGGTCGCCTAGGCGTCGCGCGGAGCCGCCCGTTCCACCACGGCGGCCAGATCCAGGGTGTGCGGCAGCGTCCCGAACGCCGAGCCCCAGTCCCCGCCGAGCCGCGAGGCACAGAACGCGTCGGCCACCTCCGGGGGCGCGTACCGCACGAGCAGCGAACCCTGCAGCACCAGAGCCATCCGCTCCACGAGCCGCCGCGCCCGCGCCTCCACGCCGTCCAGGTCGGCCAGTTCGGTGAGCAGCCCCTTGATCGCGCCGTCCAGGCGGTGATCGGCGCCGCGCGCGCTGCCCACCTCCTGGAGGAAGGCGTTCAGTGCCTGCGGCTCCCGCTGGAGCGCACGCAGCACGTCGAGCGCCTGTACGTTCCCCGAGCCCTCCCAGATGGAGTTGAGCGGCGACTCGCGAAGCAGCCGCGGCATCCCCGACTCCTCCACGTACCCGTTCCCGCCGAGCACCTCGAGGGCCTCCACCACGAGCGGCGTGCAGCGCTTGGTCACCCAGTACTTCGCGGCCGGCACCGCGATGCGCAGGAACGCCCGTTCCTGCTCGCTCCCGTCGTCGTACGCGGCCGCCAGGCGCAGCGCGAGGGTCGTGGCGGCCTCCGACTCCAGGGCGAGATCCGCGAGGACGTTGCGCATGAGCGGCTTGTCGATGAGCTTGCCGCCGAACGCCTCGCGGTACGTGGCGTGGTGGACGGCCTGCGCGACGGCCTGGCGCATGAGCGACGCGGAGCCGATGACGCAGTCGAGCCGCGTGGCCGCCACCATCTCGATGATGGTGCGCACCCCGCGCCCCTCCTCGCCGACCCGGCGCGCCCACGTCCCGTCGAACTCGACCTCGCTCGACGCGTTCGACTTGTTGCCCAGTTTGTCCTTCAGGCGCTGGATGGCGAAGGCGTTCCTCGTGCCGTCCTCGAGGACCCGCGGCACGAGGAAGCACGTGAGCCCGGCGTCCTTCTGCCCGAGCACGAGAAAGCCGTCGGACATGGGCGCGGAACAGAACCACTTGTGTCCCGTGAGTTCATAGGCGCCCTCCTCCGCGAGCGCACGCGCACGCGTCGTGTTCGCGCGTACGTCGCTGCCGCCCTGTTTCTCCGTCATGCCCATCCCGAAGAGCGCTCCGGCCTTCTGCGAGGCGGGCCGCAGACCCTCGTCGTAGACGAGCGAGGTGAGCCGGGGCTCCCATACGGCGGCGAGCGCGGGATCGGCCCGCAGCGCGGGAACAGCGGCATGCGTCATCGAGACGGGGCAGCCGTGCCCCGCCTCGACCTGCGACCAGACCAGGAACCCGGCGGCGCGCCGCAGATGCCCGCCCGGCCGGGACCAGGCGGTGGTCAGACCCGACGACACGGCCTTGCCGAGCAGCCGGTGCCACGCGGGGTGGAAGGCGACCTCGTCGATGCGATTCCCATAGCGGTCATGCGTGTGCAGAACGGGCGGATTCTCGTTGGCGAGGAACCCCCATTCGCGCGCCTGCTCCGATCCCGCGGTGCGCCCGAGTTCGGAGAGTTGCTCGCGGGCGGTGTCGAGGAGCGCGGGGTCGAGATGCCGTGCGACCCCTTCCGTGAGCGCGCGGTCAGACGTAAAGACGTCATATCCCACCAGGGGCGGAGCCTGGTTGGTCACTGTGTGGGTGGTGGCTGCCATGCCGCTACGGTAAGGAGGTGCACCAGGCAAATGAAACACCCGGGAGGCCGTCGGGCCGCTGGAACCGGGCCCGCGCTCTCTACAGCAACGTCTCCAAGCGCAGGACTGCCTGGCTGCTGCTCAAGGACACGGTCAACTCGTGCGTGGAGTACCGCATCCTGGGGCTCGCCGCCGAGGCGGCCTTCTTCACGCTGCTCTCGGTGCCGCCGCTGCTCCTGAGCCTGATCGGGCTGCTCGCGTACGTGGACCGGTGGACCGGCGCGAACACGATCGCCAGCGTCGAGAACAACATCCTCGAGGCCTCCCGCACGGTCCTCTCCGACAAGGGCGTCAGCCAGATCGCGCAGCCGATACTGGAGGACGTCATGCGGGTCGGCAGGCCCGACGTCATCTCCATCGGTTTCGTCTTCGCCCTGTGGTCGGGCTCGCGCGCCGTGAACGTCTTCATCGACACGATCACGGTGATGTACGGCCTGGACGGCGCGCGCGGCATCGTCAAGACCCGCCTCCTGGCGTTCGGCCTGTTCATCGTGGCGCTGCTGATCGGTTCGGTGGCCCTGCCGCTGATGGTGGCGGGCCCGGACGCGGTGGTGAAGCTGGTGCCCGGCTCCACGACCGTGGTGCAGATCCTGTACTGGCCGGTGGTGACGCTGCTTTCGGTGGTGTTCCTGACGACGCTGTACCACGTCTCGGTGCCGGTGCGTTCGCCCTGGGTGGAGGACATGCCGGGCGCGCTGATCGCCCTGGGCATGTGGGTCCTGGGCAGCTTCCTGCTCCGGATCTACCTCACGAGCACGGTCGAAGGGCCCACGATCTACGGCTCGTTGGCGGCGCCGGTGGCGGTGCTCCTGTGGATCGGTGTGTCGGCGTTCGCGGTCCTGGTGGGAGCGGCGGTGAACGCCGCGATCGACCGGGTGTGGCCCTCCGTCGCCACGGCAGCCGCGCGAGCGGCCAACGATCGGATTCGGGAGGCTCGGGCGGTGGAGATGGTGGCCCGTGCGGCCGCCGCGCGGGAGGCGTCGGCGGATCCCGACGACCCCGACATGCCGTCGGAGTTCCCGGAACGGTGGTCCCGCTTCCTGCCCCCGGACGACGTCTCCTCACGCCTACGGACACATGTGAAGAAGCCCGGCGGGAACGAGGAGAAGTCCTGAACGCCGGACGGGCTGGATTTCCAGCCCGTCCGGCGTTTGAGGACAAGGCCCTCGCGCCGAGCGAGTTTTCGGGAAGGGGCGGGGTTGGGGAGAAATCACCCCTTCCAGACGCCCGCCTCCGCCTGCTCCCGGGCAAAATCGGCGAAGTCACGCGGCTCCCGCCCCAGAACCTCCCGCACCCCCTCGGAGAGATACGCGTTGCGCCCGTCCAACTGCGTCTCGAAAAGCTCGACCAGGAACGCCGTCTCCTCCGCAGGCACCCCGAACTCCGCAAGCGCACCCCCGTACTCCCGCGCCGAGACGGCGACATACCGGATCTCCCGCCCCGCAGCCGCCGCCACCTCGGCCACGGCGTCGCGGAAGGAGAGGAGCCGCGGCCCCGAGATCTCCAGAACCCGCCCCGCGTAGCCCGAGTCAGGGCGCAGCACCGCCACCACCACATCGGCGATGTCCCGCGCGTCGATGAACGGTTCGAGCACCTCGTCGGCGGGGAACACCAGCTCACCGGCCCGCATCCCGTCGAGCAGCGGCCCCTCGCTGAGGTTCTGGGCGAACCAACTCGCCCGTACGACCGTCCACTCGGCCCCGGACTCCCGCACCGCCCGCTCGGCCGGCTCCGCCTGGTCCTCGCCCCGTGCGGAAAGCAGCACGAGCCGCCGCACACCGAGCTCCACCGCCCGGCGGGCCAGCGCGCCCACCGTCTCGCCCGCGCCGGGCGCGCCGACGTCCGGCATGTAGGCGAGATAGGCGGCGTCCGCGCCCCGCAGCGCGTCCTCCCACGTCGAGGGGTCGTACCAGTCGAACCGCACGGCACCCGACCGCGACGCGGCCCGCACCGTGTGACCCGCGGCCCGCGCGGCCTCGGCGACCCGCCGCCCTGTCCTGCCGGTGGCGCCTGTGACCAGCACCGTCATCTTCTGCGTGTGCTGAATGCGCTGCGTGTTCTCTTCGGTCTCTGTCATGCCTTCAGTGAACCGGCGCGCGCCACAAGGAACCATCCGCCAGGAACTCGCCCCCATACGCGTACGTCTACGCTTCCCGCATGGACGTACTCGCAGGCTTGCTGGAAGGCCCCCGGGCGCGAGGAGCCTTCATGATCCGTGCGTGCTTCGACCCGCCCTGGTCCGTCCGCATCGCGGACGAGGCACCCCTGTCCGTCATGATCATGGTGCGGGGCACCGCCTGGATCGTGCCCGACGAGGGCGAACCCCAGCTGATCCGTCCCGGTGACGTCGCCGTCGCCCGCGGCCCCGACCACTACACCGTCGCCGACGAGCAGGCCGCCGCGCCCCACGTCGAGATCCGGCCCGGCGAACGCTGCGTGCCCCTCGGTGACACTCCGGCCGACAAGTACCGCGACCTCGGTCCGCGCACCTGGGGCCAATCGTCCGACAGCGCCGCCGAGATGCTGATCGGCACCTACCAGGCGCGCGGCGAGATCACCGGGCGGCTCCTCGACGCGCTGCCCCCGCTCCTTGTGCTGCCCATCGAGGTGTGGGACTGCCCGCTCACCCCGCTGCTCGCCGACGAGATCACCAAGGACGAGCCCGGTCAGGACGTCGTGCTCGACCGGCTGCTCGACCTGCTGATGATCGCGACGCTGCGGGCCTGGTTCTCCAGGCCGGAGGCGGAGGCCCCCGCCTGGTACCGGGCGATGGGGGACCCGGTGGTCGGGCAGGCGATCCGGCTGCTGCAGGACGACCCCGCGCACCCGTGGACGATCGCCGCACTCGCCGCGAAGGCGGGCGTCTCACGGGCCGCCCTCGCCCGGCGGTTCACCGAACTCGTGGGTGAGCCGCCGATGGCGTACCTGACGGGCTGGCGGCTCGCGCTCGCCGCCGACCTGCTGCGGGACGGCGAGCAGACGATCGCCGCGATCGCCCGCCGCGTCGGGTACGGCAGCGCGTTCGCGCTGTCCAGCGCCTTCAAGCGGGTGTACGGGGTCAGCCCGCAGGAGCACCGCTCACGGGCCGCGTGACCTCGGGCGGCGTAACCTTGAGGCGTGTCGTTCGCGCCTGTGCAGTACGCGGAGCGGCCGTCCCGGGTCACCGGCGCGGTCCTGTGGACCCGTGCCGGGGGTGCCAGGAACGGCCCCGTCTACCCCGTCCTGCCCGACGGCTGCATGGACCTGCTGTGGACCGGCGGCAGGCTCCTGGTCGCGGGCCCCGACACCCGCGCGTACCGCCCCGAGTCGCACGGCGCCGCACGGTATGTGGGCATCCGCTTCTACCCCGGCACCGCCCCCGCCTTCCTCGGCGTGCCCGCGCATGAACTGCGTGACCGGCGCGTCGACCTCGCCGACCTGTGGCCCTCCGCCGAGGCGCGCCGGCTGACCGAGCGCATGGACGCGGCCCTCGATCCGGCCGCCGTCCTGGAGTCCGCCGCCCTGGCGCGGGCGGACGAGGCGGGGCCGCCGGACCCACTGCTCACGCACGTCGTCACATCCCTGGACGCGGGCCGGTCCATCGCGTTCACCGCCGAGGAGGCGGGCATCAACGCCCGTCTCCTGCACCGGCGTTCGCTCGCCGCGTTCGGCTACGGCCCCAAGACGCTGGCCCGGGTCCTGCGCCTGCAGCGCGCGCTCGCCCTGGCCCGAGGAGGCATGGCGTACGCGGAGACCGCGGCCGTCGCGGGCTTCGCCGACCAGGCCCATCTGGCGCGTGACGTCAAGGAGTTGGCGGGCATGCCGCTGAGCGAGCTGCTCAGCCCGCGGCCGGACCCGGCGAGGTAGGAAGCGGCGCGAACAGGTCGACGCCGTTCCCGTCCGGGTCGAGGACACAGGCGTACCGCTGGCCCCAGAAGGCGTCCCACGGCTTGAGCTCGCCGCGGTACCCGGCGTTCACCAACTCCGCGTACACCGCGTCGACGCCCTCGGGTGTCTCGCAGTGGAAGGCGAGCCCGATGCGGCCCGAGCTTTGCGGCGGCTCCCAGTTCTCGGTGAAGGAGCGGATGGTCTCCTCGGTGTCGAACGCGAGGCGCAGACCGCCGGGGAGCGCCGTCTCGACGTGCGGCTGCTCCTCGGAGCCCGCGGGAAACTCCAGGCCGAGGCGGCGGTAGAAGGCGAGGGTGGCGGCCATGTCGGCGACGACGATGCCGATCAGGTCGAAGCGGGGCGTGATGTTCGTGTTCATGCCTCGCAGCGTAGGCAGCCGCCCTCACGCCGTCTTGAAGAAAACGGACGACGTGCCACTCCTTGCCGCCGCCCGCGCACGGTCGTACATGTGGGCAGGAGTGCAAGCACGGCGACAAGGGGAGTTGACCGCCATGTCAGCCATGTCCGCCACGCCCACGGTGACCGCTCCCGGCAAGCACCGCGCCGGTCCCGTCCGCCTGGAGGCGCAGTACGACCCGGCGCTGTCCCGCTGGCTCTGGCTGGTGAAGTGGCTGCTCGCCGTCCCGCACTACATCGTCCTTGCCTTCCTGTGGCTCGGCCTCGTCCTCGTCACGTTCGTCGCGTTCTTCGCCGTCCTGATCACCGGCCGCTATCCACGGGCGCTGTTCGACTACACGGCCGGTGTGCTGCGCTGGACCTGGCGCGTCGAGTACTACGCGTACGGCTCACTCGCCACCGACCGCTATCCGCCCTTCTCGCTGCGCGAGGTCGCCGACTACCCGGCCCACCTGGACATCGCCTACCCCGAGCACCTCTCCAGGGGGCTCGTCCTGGTCAAGAGCTGGCTGCTCATCCTGCCGCAGCTCCTGGTGGTCGGCCTGTTCACGGGCGGCGTCCGTCTCAACGTCGGCCTCACCGGTCTCATCGCCTTCTACGCGGGCGTGACCCTGCTCTTCACGGGCCACTACCCCCGCGGCATGCACGACCTCAACATCGGCCTGCACCGCTGGGCCGCGCGCGTCCTCGTCTACGGCCTGCTGCTCACGGACGTCTACCCGCCCTACCGGCTCGACCAGGGAGACCGGGAACCTCTCGACTGACTGTCCTACGACGTCCTACGCCTCCTACGACGTACCTGCCCGACGCGAGAAAGTGAACGCGAACTCCGCCGGGGCGGCGTGGAGTTCGTACTGCGGCAGCACCCCGGGACCGCACGACTGCGAGCCGATGCCGCGCTGCCCGTGATCGAGGTGGACCCACACGGTGTCGCCGGCGACGAGATCCGTGCGGTGCGTGGCCGCGTCGAGCTGCTCGCTGGTCCAACGGCGCGCCGTGAACCAGAAGGCGGGCTCACCGACCACCCGCAGTCCCTCGCCCTCGAAGTCCGACCGCAGCTCGGCCCAGCGGACGCCCGCGCGGGCGCCGTTCTCCTGCGGGCGCACATACGGGGTCTGCATGCGGTCGACCGGCTCGAAGCGGCGACCGATGTCGGACGCCGCCGCCGTGTCCGGATACGCCTCTCCGGAGCCGCCGAACCAGTGCGCGTAGCCGTACGCGGCGGGCAGGCCGAGCCGGATGCCGAGCCGGGGCAGCGGCACCGTCCACTCGCCCTCGGGCACCACGGCCACCGTGAGGCGCAGGTGGGCGCCGTCGGACGTCCAGCGGTAGACGGTGCGCAGGCCGATGTCGCGGGCGGCGGGCGCCACGCGGGTGCGGACGGTGAGCGTGTCGTCCGTCAACTCGACGCCGTCCAGGCGGTGTTGCATCCGGTGCAGGCCGAGTTCGCGCCAGACGAGGCCGTTGCGCTGCCCGCCCTGCCAGGACGCCCCGTTGTCGTTGTCGGTGGGGGCACGCCAGATGTCCAGGCGGGGAGCGCTGCTCAGCGGAAGGTCGTTCAGGGTGAGCAGCTCGCCGGTGCGGGCGTCGAAGGTGCCGGGGCCGAGCGTGATGACCTCGCCGTCGCGCACCGGGCGCTCTCCGGTGGCAGGGCGGACCGCCGGCCGTGGCGCGACCGGGAACTCGGCCCGCGCGACGCCGTGGTCCAGCTTCGTCCAGTTCGTCTCGACGCCCACCATGGCCGTGAGGTGCAGGAAGGTCTCGGCGTCGCGGCTCGCGGGCGGCGGGCCGGGCACTTTCAGCTCGACGGATTCACCGGGCCCGAGCTCCGGCGGCACGGCTAGCTCCCCGGCTGCGAAAGGGGCCTCTTCGTCGTCGCTGATGTACAGCCACTCGAAGGAGAGATGGGAGAGGTCCGCGAAGTCGTGCAGATTGGTCACCGTGACCGTCCCCGCGTCGCCGTCGTACGCGAAACGCACCGGCTGGATGACCCGCTTGTACGCGTCGAGTCCGGGCGAGGGCAGCCGGTCGGGGAAGACCAGGCCGTCGCAGACGAAGTTCCCGTCGTGCAGCTCCTCGCCGAAGTCACCGCCGTAGGCGAAGCCGAACTCCGGGTGCCTGAGGCCGTGGTCGATCCACTCCCAGATGAAGCCGCCCTGATTGCGTTCGTGCGCGTCGAACAGCTCCTGGTACTCGCTCAGGCCGCCGGGGCCGTTGCCCATGGCGTGCCCGTACTCGCAGAGGATGAAGGGGAGTTGGCGCCGCGCCTCGGGCCCTCCGGTGTCCGCCCGGTGGCCGATCCGCTCGACCTCGGCATGCTCGGCGTACATGCGCGAGTACATGTCGGTGTCCGCGCAGGTCGGGTCGCCCTCGTAGTGGATCAGGCGATCCGCGTCGCGCGCGCGGATCCAGCGGGCCATGGCGGTCAGGCCGCGGCCCGTCCCGCACTCGTTGCCGAGAGACCAGATGATCACCGAGGCGTGGTTCTTGTCGCGCTCGACCATGCGGGCCGCGCGGTCCAGGAGGGCAGGAGTCCAGCGGTCGTCGTCGACGGGGTTGTCGCGCCATCCCTGCTCGGTGAAGCCGTGGGTCTCCAGGTCGCACTCGTCGATGACCCACAGGCCCAGCTCGTCGCAGAGGTCGAGGAAGGCGGGGTGCGGCGGGTAGTGGCTGGTGCGGACCGCGTTGATGTTGTGCTGCTTCATCAGGAGCACGTCGGTGCGCATCGTGGCGAGGTCGAGGGCGCGGCCCGTGTCCGGGTGGAACTCGTGCCGGTTCACGCCCCGGAACAGGATCCGCCGCCCGTTGACCTTGATGACACCGTTCTCGACCGCGACCGTGCGGAAGCCGATCCGCAGCGGGACGCGCTCGCCCGCCGTGGCCAGGACCCCGTCGTACAGGCGTGGCGTCTCGGCGGTCCAGGGTTCGACGGCCACCGTCACGGACTCGCCCGTGGCGACGTCGATCCCCAGCTCGGGCACGCTGACCCGCCCCTCGACGTCCGAGTCGACCCGCAGGGTGCCCGTGCCCGCACGATGGTCGTACGAGGCGTGCGTGAAGAAGTCACTCGCGCAGCCCTCGGGGCGGTGCAGCAGGGTCACGTCCCGGAAGATGCCCGGCAGCCACCACTGGTCCTGGTCCTCCAGGTAGGAACCGGACGACCACTGGTGGACGCGGACCGCCAGAACGTTGCCCGACGGCTTCAGGAGGTGACCGACGGAGAACTCGTGGGGGAGCCGGGAGCCCTTGAACTCGCCGAGTTCCGTGCCGTTCAGCCAGACGCGGGCGCAGGACTCGACGCCGTCGAAGCGGAGTGTGCCGTCGCCGGTCTCCGGCCAGCCTTCCGGCAGGTCGAAGGTGCGCAGGTGGTCGCCGGTCGGGTTCTCGGTGGGCACGCGGGGCGGGTCGACGGGGAAGGGATAGACCATGTTCGTGTAGATGGGCGCGCCGTGGCCCTGCAGCACCCAGTGGCCCGGCACCGTCACGGTGTCCCAGGCCAGGGCGTCGTGGCCCTCCGAGGCGAAGGAGTCGTCGGCGGTGTCGGCGGCCGGGGAGAGCCGGAACTTCCAACTGCCGTTCAGGGAGAGGGAGATGGCGTCCGACCGCGCATACCACGCGCGGGGCGGGAGGCAGCCGGTGCCGGGGGACACGTCCTCAAGGTAGGGGAGCTCCATGACCTCCATCAGACAGCGGGGAGGCGAGGCGTCACAACCGTCACGCGGCGGGGGTTGTTGGATTCTCTGAGACCGAGTTGGACAAAAGGCGCATGACTTGCGGATTTCGTCGTGTGATGTCGATCAGGCAGCCCTATTCGTTGAGGCATGGCATTCCAGTCGCGATATCGGTAGCTTACGGAGGTGTGACCACGCTCCCGGAGACCGACCGCACCCGCCACAACCGCCTGCGCGACCAGGGCAGCCTGGACCGCGCCGACCTGGAGGCGATACTCGACGCCGGGTTCGTCTGTCATCTGGGTGTCGTGGTCGACGGCCACCCGATGGTGGTCCCCACCGTCTACGGACGCGACGACTCCCGGCTGTATCTGCACGGCTCGGTCGCGAGCCGCAGCCTGGCCGCCGACCCGGCCGCCGAGATCTGCGTGACCGTCACCCACGTGGACGGCCTGATCCTGGCCCGCTCGGTCTTCGAGCACGGCGTCAGCTACCGCAGCGCGATGATCTACGGCGTCCCGCGCGAGGTCACCGACCCGCAGGAGAAGCTCACCGGCCTGCGCCTGCTCACCGAGCACGCGGCCCCGGGCCAGTGGGACTACGCCCGCAGCCCCAGCCGCAAGGAACTCGCCGCCACGAAGCTGCTCGCCCTCTCCCTGGAGGAGGCGTCGGTCAAGACGAGCTCGGGCCCACCGGACGACGGCGACGGGCCCGACGCCGAGCTCGGCATCTGGGCCGGAAACCTTCCCCTGACGGCCAGTTGGGGCACTCCGGTCGCCGATCCGCTGCTCCCGCCGGGCATAGCGGTCCCGCCCCACATCGCCGCGCGCGGCGGGACGCGGCAGGGCTGAGGCGGGTCGGGGCCAGGGCGGGTCAGGGCTTCGCGGCGGAGGGCGTTCCGCATCCGTGCGCCTTCGCCGAGCCCTGCGCGAACGCCTTGAGCGCGGCGCGCTGGTAGGCGCGATCGGCAGGCGCGGGCCCGCCCTTCTCGCCTCTCTCGCCCTTCTCGTCCGTCCCGCCGGTCTCGTCAGTCCCGCCCGTCTCGTCCTGTTCGTACGAGGAGTCGCCGGGCCCGGGTGGCTCGACGGTGAACAGGGCGCGCTCGCCGCCCTTCTCGCATGCCGCGCTCACCCAGTAGCCACCGTCCGGGAGCCGGCCCGCCGGAGTCACGCCGGGCAGGCGGCTCCGGCCCAGGTAGTCGTAGTGGTCCTGGTAGCGGTGACGCTCGTCCTGCGCGTACGGGCCGTAGAACGCGGTCAGCCGGTAGCGCCCGCCCACGTCCTCGGACGACGCGGCCACCGGCAGCCCGCCCCGCGTCACGGTGCCGGGACCCAGCACGCACACCTCGACCGGCGTCCCGCGCCGCCCGCCCTCCCACGCGCGGGCGACCTCGGAGCCACGTCCGGGCACGCCCCGGCAGGACGCGGCGGCGTCGGCGAGCGGCACGGCCTCGTCCGTGTCCACCGGCAGCGGCACCGTGCGCGGCGGCTTCCCCAGGTCGGCGTCACAGTTCCAGTGGGCGGAGGCGTTCGCCGCCGTGGCGGTGGCGATCCGGGCGTACGCGGTGCGCTGCCCGGGGTCGTCCACGGTCGCGCCCTCGCCCTCGGTGTCGACGGTGACCAGGAGCCCGCCACGGCCGCGCGCACATTCGAGGAGGACCGCGGTGGAGGCCGACACGTCCCCGCCGCTCGACCCGCTCGACCCGCTCGATCCGCTCGATCCGCTCGCCGTGAAGACGCCGTTCCAGCCGGACCCGACCGCCACCGGCGGCAGTTCGAAGCGCACGTCCGGGTATGCCCCGTCGTACTCACCGCTGAAGGCGTCCCGCCGCCACCCCCGGTCCTCCGGGCCCTGGCCGTCCTTGGCGGGCCGCTCCGGCACCGCCCGCACGTTCACCGTCACCGAGCCGTCGCGTGCCGACCTGCCCTCGGGGTCGCGGGCGATCGTGCAGTCCACGCGCAAGGAGGCGTCACCGAGTCCGCCGTCCACCCGGTCGCGCGTCTCGTCCTTGAAGGGCCCGTCGCCCAGGACGTCACGCACTTCGGCGGCCGGGAGCACCCCGTCGCACGCCCCGCCCACCAGGCGCTGCGCCACCCACCGGTCATAGCCCCCGCCGAACCAGAAGTACCCGCCCGCCACCAGCGCGAGGGCGAGCACCGCCCCGGCAGCCGTGGCGAGCCATCGGCCCACGCCGGAACGCCAGGTCAGCCCTGCCACTCCTCCACCTCTCCCATGATCTCGGTGTCCCGGCAGTGCGCGCGTCGCGGCCAGCCGTCGTCCGCCGTCAGATACCGGTCGAGCACGGCCCGCGCGTCCGCCGAGACCCGCCGCCACTCCTTCTTGCCCAGGACGACCTCGTCCTGGTGCCGGAAGTCGAGCGCGGGTGTCACCGTGACGCGGTGGAACGTCGGCCCGCCGTCGCACACCGACCGCGCCCAGAGCGCGAGCAGCGGATCGTCGCCCGACGGCTCGAAGGTCAACTGCCCCTCGGGGCCCCGCTTGTGGCGGCTCTGCGCGCTCCCGGGGACATGACCGCTGCCGCCGAACCTCTCGTACGCGCCGGGCGCGAGGACGCCGGACCAGCTCTCCGCGCTCGCGGCCTTGGTCCTCGCCTCGGACGCCTGCCCCGCGGTGTCGTCCCACCGCCCGCCGCAGGCCCCGGCGCGCTTGTTGTACGGGGTGTCGTGCGCGTCGAACGTCCAGCGCCCGGCCGCGAACCCCAGCGCCTCGGGGGAAAGCCACGCGCAGAGCGAGTCGGTCCGCTCCGGCTTTTCCGCCTCGGCCAACGGCCGCCCGCCGCAGCCCTGTTCCCGGCTCACCCAGTCCGCGACCCGGACCGCCGTGCGGGACGCCAGAAGGCGGTCGGCCTCCGGAACGTCGTACTCGTCGTCGGCGCGTGAAGGCAGATCCACGGCGACGAGCAGATCCTTCGACGGCCTGACCCGGCCGCTCAGCCCTCGGGGACACTCCGTGAGCAGCGTGGCCGACACCTGGCTGCCGTGCAGCCGGTCATCGGTCGACACCCCGCCCAACGCACTGCTGGGCAGCGGCAGTTCGAAGCCGCCGCCCGGTGCGTCGGCCCGGCCGAGCACCGCCTGGGCCCGCACCCTCACCTGCGCGTCCGGCTCCCAGCGCTCGTCGCCGCCGCCCCACGTGAGCGTGCAGTCGAGCAGCGCCCGGCTCTGCTGCCTCGGTGCGAGGAGCGTGCCGTACTCCTCCAGTACGCCCGCCGAGTCGTCCGGCACGAAGGAACGCAGCTCCCCGGGGAGCAGGCCCGCGCAGGCGTGGGTCAACTGGTCCTGGTTGGCCGCCAGACGCTCTTCGCGTTCCTGGGACCGCGCCACGGCGATCCCGGTGCCTGCCGCGACCAGAGCCAGGACGGCCACCCCGGTGACCACAAGCCACGTACGCCTGCGGACGTCACGCATCCCCGGCATGGCCCCCCTTCCAAGATCGGAGAGGAGACGCTATCAACCGGACTGTGGACTCCGGACTCCGGCCGCCGGACCACGGATGGTGCCGTGGGCCGCTAGAGCTCCATCGTCCCGGACAGGAATCGCCGGGCGATCGCTTCGGGGGGCTCGCCGTACGCGAACGCGCGGGCCTTGATGAGCGCGAGGGAATCGCCGAGCGATCTGCCCGCCTGCGCGGCCAGCGCGCCCGCGGCCTGATGGACCACCGCCCGGATGTCGGCACCGCCGTACAGGTCGAGGTCCCCGTCGGGGCCGAGCAGTACTCCGTTCAGGAGGGCGCGGGCGACCGTGTCGAACCTGTCCGACCGGGCCGGCGACGACCCGGGGTCGAAGAGGATGAGCGCCCCGACGCAGTTGCCGGACGCCTTCAGCGGCAGTGCGGCGACCGTACTCAGGCCGAGGTCCGCGAGCCCCGACCCGTACCCCGGCCAGCGCCGCTCAAGGGCATCGCCCGCCGCGAACACCGTGCGGCGGCTGCCGGCGGCGTCGAGTCCGGGCCCCGAGTTCAGGACGAACTCCAGGTCCTGGGCACGGCGCGCGCGACCGTCGGACGCGGCGACGGCGAGCTGGCCCAGGTCCTCCCCGACGAGGGTGAGCGCCGCACTGCGTGTCCCGCACGCCTCGGCCACCCCGGCCATGAACAAGGGGCGGTGCTCGTCCGGCGGCGGAGGGCGGGGCGAGGGCCGCTTCGCCTCCCAGGCCCACATCTTGCGTGCGTAGCTCTCCTGGAGGCGGGCGGTGGTGAGGTGCCTCTCGACCGCCGCGTGGTGCCGCTGCGCCAGCTCCGCGTTGTACGGGAGGCCGTTCTCCGCGTACAGACGGTCGTATCGCTCGGCTTTCGCCGATTCCCGGGCCGCGCGTTCCCTCGCCCGGACGGCACGCCCCCAGGCGATGTCGCCCTGGTCGCCCGCTTCTCGCGAACTGCCCTCCATGGCGCTCATGTCCACCACAATACGGCTCGAGGGGTTACTTGCCGCGTCCCGCCTTGATGTCTTCCATCAGAAGGACGACGCCTCCGCTGTGCGCGTCAAACGGTGAGCAGATGACCGAACAGTCGATGTGCCGGCCGATGCGGTTCACGGCGGGAATCACCACGGGGCCCGACCGCTTTCCCGACGCGACACACTCCGGGATGAGCTCACGCAGCTTGTCGGTGGGCAGCCCGAAGTCGAGCGAGAAGAAGTTCTTGCCGAGCACCTCGTCCGCGCGCAGCCCCCACAGCTCGACCGCGCCGCGGTTCCAGCTCCGGGTGCGCATGTCGGCGGAGAGGACCACGACTCCCGCCGCGATACTGCTCACCACGCCTTCGAGGAAGGCACGGGCCTCGTCCAGGTCCGTGGAACGCAGCCGCAGTTCGTCGTTCATGGTCTCGAGCTCTTCGTTGCCCGACTGGAGTTCCTCGTTGGTGGTCTCCAGCTCCTCGTTCGTGGACTGGAGCTCTTCGTTCGTGGTCTCCAGCTCCTCGATGCTCGACTGGAGTTCCTCGTTGGTGGTCTCCAACTCCTCGTTCGTCGACTGGAGTTCCTCGTAGGCCGTCTCCAAGTCCTCGCGCACGCGCTTGACCTCGGCCTTCAGCTGAGTGGCCACCGTGACGTCGGTGAACATGACGTTGGTGGCGACCGGCACGCCGTGACTGCTGGAGATGGGCTGGACGACGATGTCGAAGTACTGCACTTCGTTGCCCACGCGCCGCTCGGCGGCGTTCACCCGCAGCGGCCTGCGCTCGTAGTTGGACTGGTCGATCAGTGAGCGCAGTTCGGTGGGCCGGTAGGAGAGTTCCAGATCCTGGAAGGGGCGGCCCACGTCGTGGACCGAGAGCCCGAACTGCGCCCGCGCCTCGTTGTTGATCATCACCACCAGGCCGTCCTGGTCGAGCGCCACGGAAGCGCCCTGCGAGGCGTCGAGGATCAGGTCCCGCAGATGACGTGTCCGGGTGAGCGCCTGCGCCTCGGCACCGACGCTCGGCCTCATCTTCAGGGGGACGGAGGGGTAGGGCGGGATGTTGTGGCCGGGCTGGCGACGGAACACCCGCTGGCGGATGTTGATCGCCTCGAAGCGGTCGCTGTCGCTCAGGAGCATCTCGGCCTTGCCGAGGAAGAGATAGCCGCCCTCGCGCAGCGCGAAGTGGAAGCGGTCGACGATCTGGGTCTGCGCCTCGACGTTGAAGTACATCAGCGTGTTGCGGCAGACGAGCAGATCGAGACGGGAGATCGGGGCGTCACGCGTGATGTCGTGCCGCCCGAAGATCACCCTTCGGCGCAGGTCGGGGCGGAAGACGTAGTGGGTGTCGTGCCGCTCGAAGTACTTGTCGCGCAGCTCACCGGAGAGCGCCTCGAGGTTCTTCGCGGGGTAGCGGCCGGCGCGGGCGTCGCGCAGCGCCTCCTCGTCCACGTCCGTCGCGTAGATCTTCACGCGGTTCAGGCTCTCGTCGACGCCGAGGGCCTCCGCGAACATGATCGCCAGCGAGTACGCCTCCTCGCCGCTGGAGCAGCCCGCGCTCCACACCCGGATCTCGCTCTCGGGCTCCGCGTCCGTGAGCAGTTGGGGCAGCACCTCGCGCTGGATGAGGTCCCAGGCGTCGGGGTCGCGGAACACCGAGGTGACGTTGATCAGGATCGTGTTGAACAGGGCGCGGAACTCGACGGTGTCGGTCTCCAGGAGATCGCGGTAGTCCTCGTAGCCCTGCGCGCCGACGTCGCTCATGCGCTTGCGGATGCGGCGGCCGAGGGTGGAGCGCTTGTAGCCGGTGAAGTCGAAGCCGCGGGCGTCGCGGATGAAACCGAGCAGCTCCTCAAGACCTTGGTCGACCGTCTCGCTCCCGCGTCCGGTCCTCCTCGCCGGTGCCTGCTCGGGCGTCTGCTCCGTCGTGGGCTCCGGCGACTGCTCTTCCCCGGTGCTCTTCTCGGTCCCGTCTGCGGGACCGGACGGCTCGTTCATCACTGCCTCTTGCTCTCGACGAGTCCGCGGAGGACCGCGGCGATTTCTTCCAGGCGGAGTACCTGGTCGGCGGCCCCCGACTCCACCGCTGCCGTGGGCATGCCCGTGAACTGGGCCGTCTTGGGGTCCTCGACCAGCACGACGCCGCCGCGGGCCTTGATCGCGGCCACCCCTCTGGCGCCGTCCACGCCGGTGCCGGTGAGGACGCACGCGATCGCCCGCGGGCCGTAGGTCTCGGCCACCGACTCGAAGAGGAGATCGGCGGAGGGCCGGACGAAGTGCACGACCTCGCTGTCCGACAGGGCGATCGTGCCGCCGGGCTTCACCAGCAGGTGCCGGCCGGGCGGCGCCAGATAGACGGTCCCGGGCTCGATGCGGTCCTTGTCCTCGGCCAGCTTGATCGCCAGCTCCGTACGCCGGGCGAGCACCTCCGGCAGGACCGTCCGGTGCCGGGGGTCGAGGTGCTGGACGACGAGCAGCGGCACCGGCAGTCCGGCGTCCAACTCCGCGAGAAGGCTGATCAGAGCCTGGACGCCACCGGCCGACGACGCGATGGCGACGACGGCGAAATCCTCTGGGGCGTGCTGCTCGGACGGCATGTACTGAGCCTATCCGGTGAGCGGTCACCCGGCGTAGCGGCGCGGAGCGGCAACACCCTTGTCGCCGGTCGGGTCATCTGCTTGACTCCGCCCGCCAGCACGCCAGATCCCCCCATAACGCCAACGTACCGGCGGAGGACGCCATGGAGATCACCCGCAGACGCCTGCTGTCCGCCCTCTCGGCCGCCGGTCTCCTGGCGGTGATCCCCATGCTTCCGGCGAGCGCCGCCGAGGCGGCGGCGGACAGCGCCCGCCTGCTGGCCAACACCGTGGACGTCTTCGCGGGGACCGCCGCATCCAACGCGCGCCCCGAGACCGCCGCCAAGCTCGCCGCGATCGACAGGACCGCGCGGACGAACCTGAAGTCGATGGACGACGCGGGCGAGGGCGAGCTCTTCGCCGGTCTGGCGCTCGGCACCGACGACGCCAACCTCAACACGGCCTACAGGCGTCTGTACGAGATCGCCCTCGCCACCCGCGCGCCGAACCCCACGGCCCCCTCGGACCTCTACGGCAGCACCGCCGTGCAGCGCCGCGTCATCGACGGCCTCGTGTGGCTGCACGAGCGCCACTACGGGGACCAGAGCAAGGGTTACTACGGCAACTGGTTCAACTGGGAGATCGGCATCTCCCAGCACGTCAGCAAAACCCTCGTACTCCTCGTCGACGAGGTGCGGACCTACCGGCCCGAGCTCATCGGCACCTACGTCGCCTCGATGGACGCCTACCTGCGCAACGGCACCGACGGTGACGTGAACCTCGACTCGCGCTTCCACACCGGTGCCAATCTCGCCGACATCACCACCAACCGCATCCTGCAGGGCGCGCTCCTGGGCGCGAGCGGTGAGGCCCGCATCCGCAAGGCCCTCGTCGACCAGCTGACGGTCTTCGTCACCGTCGACCCCTACCACCTCGTCCACGGGGTGACGGACGGCCACTACGCCGACGGTTCGTTCATACAGCACGCCTCCGTCGCCTACACGGGCTCGTACGGGAAAGCCCTGCTCACGCGGGTCGTGCAGACCCTCAAGATCCTCGACGGCACGGGGTTCGCGCACGGCGAGGAACTGGTGCCGACCGTGCGGAAGTGGGTGCGCGACGGCTTCGCGCCGCTCATCTTCGAGGGCTGGATGATGGAGATCGTGAAGGGCCGCGCGGTGTCGCGGCCGGACGGCGGCTACGTCGACGTCGCGGTGGTCGTGGAGGCCGTCGTCGACCTCTCCTCCCTCTCCACGGACGCCGACGCCACCGCCCTGAAGAGCTATGTGAAGCACATCCGGGCCACCTCGCGCGCCGCGCTCAACCCGGCGGGATTCGTCTCGCCCGTCAGCATCGTGCGCTACACCGACATCATCGGCGACACCTCGCTGCCCGCCGCGGACCTCAACCCCGCCTCCCGCAGCGTCGCCTTCAACGCCATGGACAAGAACGTCCACCGCAGGCCGGGTTACGCCTTCGCCCTCGCCCGCAGCTCGGACCGGATCAGCAAGTACGAGTACATGAGCGGCGAGAACCTCATGCCGTGGTTCCAGGGCGACGGCGCGTACTACCTCTACCTCTCCGGGCAGGACCAGACGCAGGCGTACGGGGTCGACTACTTCACCACGGTCTCCCCGTACGGCCTCGCGGGGGTCACCGCACCCGTCGAGCAGCGGCGCACCGTCCCCGACCTCTACGGGAAGCCGTACTACGACAACCCGGGCCACCCCCTGAACTTCACCTCCTCCTCCGAGTCGCAGAACAAGTACGTGTACTTCCCGCGCGGCACCAACCAGTATTCCGGGGGCGCCGTCCTCGGGGCGTACGGCGTGGCGGGAGCGGTCCAGTCGAGCGATGTCCCTTTCCAGGACCGGGAGTTGCTGCCCGACGACTTCGTCGTGTACCGCAACGCCACGGCGACGAAGTCGTGGTTCCTGCTCGACGAGGAGATCGTGGTGCTGGCGGCCGGGGTGGGCGATCGCGCGGGGCGGGCCGTGACGACCACGATCGACGCCAGGACCGCGATGCCGGGCGACGAGGTCTCCGTGACGGGACAGTCGCGTGACGGCCGCGCGTGGGCAGGGGCGGGCACGGGCGACCTGCGGTGGCTCCGGTACGCCAACGCCACGCGCCGCACCTCCGTCGGCTACGTCTTCCTCGACACCCCGAAGGTGCGCGTCACCCTGGACGAGGTCACCCGGAGCCGCCGGGTCGTCCGCACCGCCAACCCGGACACCGCCGTGACGCGCCGGGTCCTCGGCGTGACGGTGGACGGAGCGGCCGGCGCCAGGCCCGCCTCGCTGGCGTACGCGCTGGTGCCGAACGCGGGGGAGGCCGGGCTGAGGGCGTACTGGTCGGGGCAGCAGGGGCAGCAGGGGCAGCGTCTCAAGGTCCTCGCGAACACGGTGCGGCTGCAGGCCGTCAGCCACGCGGGTCTCGGCCTGACCGCCGCGAACAGTTTCACCGCGGGGCGCCACGAGGTCGCCGGGCTGCGGATCGACGGCCCCGCCTCGGTGCTCGTGAAGCGCGAGCGGCGCGGCACGACCACCGTGGCGGTGTCCGATCCGACGATGGACCGCGACAGGATCAGCGTGCTGGTCCGTGGGAATTCCCTGCGAAAGGTGACGGCCGACGAGGGGGTGCGCGTGAGCCGGGCCCATGGCGGCACCCGGATCGACGTGCACACCCACCACGCGTACGGCCGGAGTTTCACGGTGACGCTGCGCGGCTGACGATCGCCCGCCCACCCACCTGGTCCGGGCGGTCAGTCCTCGACGCTGACGGCCCGCACCGGGCAGGCCCGCGCGGCCTCACGTACGAGGGGATCGCCGCCGCCGTCCTCGCGGCCGGGGAGCACCTCGCTGAAGCCGTCGTCGTCCTGGGTGAAGACGCTCGGGGCGGTGAGCGCGCACATCCCCGCGCCCACGCACCGCTCGGTGTCCACCGTCACACGCACGCTCATCTCAACTCCTACCAGGTGACGGGGAGTTCGAGCATCCCCTGAATGGTGTCGCCGGGCTTGAACGGGATCTCCCGCGCGGGCACCGCGAGGCGAAGCCCCGGCAGCCGTGCGAAGAGCGTCCGCAGGGCGATGTCGATCTCGGCGCGGGCGAGGTTCTGGCCCAGGCACTGGTGGATGCCGAAGCCGAAGGCGAGGTGGTGGCGGTCGGTGCGGTGGAAGTCCAGTTCCTCCGGGGCCGCGTGGACCGCGTCGTCGCGGTTGATGAGAGAGGTGGAGAAGATGACGCCGTCGCCCGCGCGGATGCTGTCGCCGGCGACGTCAATGTCCTCCTTGGCCACCCGCAGCAGCCCGTCCGCGATGGACAGAAAGCGCAGCAGCTCCTCGACGGCCGCGGGCATCAGCGCCTCGTCGGCGCGCAGTTGGGCGAGCTGCTCGGGATGCTGGAGAAGGGTGAAGGTTCCCAGGGAGATCATGTTCGCCGTGGTCTCGTGCCCCGCGACCAGCAGGATCGTCGCCAGGCTGACGAGCTCCTCGGGGTCGAGGGCACCCTCGGCGAGCTGGCGGTGGATGAGTTCGTCGAGCAGCCCCTCGCCGGGCTCACGCCGCTTGCGTTCGATCAACGCGTAGAAGTAGCCGTCGAGTTCGTCCCGAGCACGCTCGGTATCTGCTGCAAGAGGCCCCCGCAGCAGGCGCCGCGACTGCTCCTCGAAGAACTCGTGGTCGGCGTAGGGCACGCCGAGCAGCGCGCAGATCACCATGGACGGAACCGGCAGCGCGAACGCGCCGACCAGCTCGGCCGGTGACCCCTGCGCCTCCATGGCGTCGAGGAGCCCGTCGACGGTCTCCTGGATGCGGGGCCGCAGCGCGGCGATCCGCTTGACCGAGAAGCTGGGGATGAGCATGCGGCGCTGCGTGTTGTGCAGGGGGTCGTCGACGCCGAGCAGGGCGACACGGCGGTTGCGTACGTTCGCGAAGCGCTCGGTGGGGGCGGGGAACGCCTCGTTCTCGCGATCGGTGGACAGCCGCGGGTCGATGAGCAGGTCACGGGCGGCAGCCTGCCCGGTCACCACCCACACGGAACGCCCGTCGAAGAGGCGGACACGGGAGAGCGGCCGGGCGTCGCGGAGGGGGGCGTACGACTCCGGGGGGTGGTAGGGGCAGGTGCGGTTCTGGGGGAAGGGGATCGGCTCGGACGCGACTGATTCCGTCATGGACTGACCTCACAAGCGGAGGGGCTCCTCTTACCTCTCCCATTGGATGCCTGGGGCATCTATTTGGTCCACGACAAGACAAGCCAGATAGCTGCCTGTTCGGCGCCCGAATCTGGCCGGAACCGACTCCTCCGCCCGGCCGTGCCCCGGCCGTAAGCGTCCCGATACAAGTTCGATGCGCGACGGCCCGGGAAACGGCGAGATCGGGCCCCCGTTGTCGCTAGGGTCCCCCCATGCTCATCCCCGCCTTCGTCGACATGCGGCCCATCGGGAGGTGCAATCTCAGCTGCCCCTTCTGCTTCGGGCCGAGGCACGAGGTTCCCTCCATGTCCCGGGGCGTCGCGCTCAAGGTCGCGGCAGCGCTGAGGGACGGGGGCGTGCGCGGCGTCGTCATCTCCGGAGGAGAGCCGACCTTGCTCTCCTACCTCCCCGAGCTCGCGGCCGCCTTGCGTGAGCCCGGCGAGGACGGCAGCGCGCCACGCGTCGTGCTGAGCACCAACGGGCTGGCCCCGATGCGCACGATGGAACGCGTCCTGCCCAGCCTCTCCTGGATCGCGCTCCCCCTGGAGTCCGCCGACGCGGACGAGCACCGGGCACTGCGCACCGGCGTCGCGCCACACCGCGACAAAATGCTCGCGCTGCTCAAAGAGGTGCGGGAGAACCACCGGAACGTCCGGGTGAAGCTCGGCACGGTCGTCACACGGCTGAACGTGCGGGGCGCGCCCGACGTGCTGAACCTCATCGACGACGCCTGCAGGCCCGACGTCTGGAAGGTCTACCAGATGTCGGAGACCAACTACGGCGCGGACAACAGGGATTGGCTCGCCATCGGGGACGACGAGTTCGAGGACGTCGTGCACCGCTGCGAGA
Source organism: Streptomyces sp. NPDC051214 (assembly GCF_040682375.1). Lineage (NCBI taxonomy): Bacteria > Bacillati > Actinomycetota > Actinomycetes > Kitasatosporales > Streptomycetaceae > Streptomyces > Streptomyces sp. NPDC051214. The sequence goes on along the minus strand of NZ_JBFBAT010000004.1, from coordinate 236,828 downwards.
TCGCGGCCAAGGAGCGCGACGTCACGCTACGGGTCTACCGGAACCGGACCCGCACGGGCAGCTACTTCTTCATCGACCCGGACTGCGAGGTCGTCGTCGTCGACGAGGGTGGAGAGCGCAGGATCGGGAACTTCTTCGAGAGGCTCGCGGAGAGCTACGGCGAGCTGTCCCCGCCGGTCGAGGGAACGCGCAACATCGAGAACTTCACCGGCACTTACCCGGACGCGTGAGGAGCCCGCGATGGCGGCACAGGTACGTGTAGGGGTCCAGGCGATCGTCCGCGCGGGTGGCCGTGTGCTGCTCGGGCTGCGGGCCAACACCTTCGGCGACGGCACCTGGGGCCTGCCCGGCGGGCATCTCGAAGTGGGCGAGTCCCTGGCCGGCGCCGCCTGTCGGGAGCTGGCGGAGGAGACGGGACTGCGGGCGATGGGCACGCGGGTCGCCTGCGTCACCGATCCCGACCCGGCGGCCAATCACCACATGCAGGTCGGCGTGGAGATCCTCGACTTCGCCGGAGAGCCGCGGGTCCTGGAGCCCGACCGGTGCCTGCGCTGGGAGTTCTGGCACCTGGACGAGCTGCCCGACGCGCTGTTCGTGGGATCGGCGGGGGTGCTGCGCAGCGTCAGGGGCGGGGCTCTCCATCTCCCTTGAACCGGTCGTCCGACTGGGCGCGCACCGCGTCCCGTAGCGCCGTCTTGTGCTGTTCCTCGCTCGCCTCGAACTGGTCGAGCGTACTGGCGAGTTCCCACTGGATGTCGAACTCCACCCGGCTGTCGGAGTAGTACCTGCTGTCCTTGTGGAACTCGACCTCGAGGACGTTGAGTTTGCGGCGGGTCCTGCGTTCCGGGTTGGAGGTGATATAGGGCTCGAAGAAGCCGCGGTCCGTGGTGAGCAGGGTGGAGCCGGGGATGTCGATATGGGTGAGCCGTAACTCGATGCGGTCGTGATACGTCTCGCGCAGCGTGCGGTAGGCGTCTATGACGTGCAGGAAAGTCTTGGAGTAATAGTCGCTGGCGGCGATGATGTCGACGATGTTGTGGGAGTTGGGACGTTCCGCCGTCGCGTCGTGCTTGGTGAAGATGGCGAGGTTGTTCCACGGGCTGCTGATGATGGCGTAGAAGTAGCTGCCCTGATTCAGGGCGTGGATCACCTGCGGATGAAAGAGCTTCAGGTCCTTCAGGAAGAACGACGCCCCCGCGTGCGCGACCAGCCTGATCACATTGCGCTCCTGGCGCAGTGCGTCGCCCTTCGCCTTGTTGCGCGCGTTGTTCTCCTGGGGCGTGTACACATGCTCGATGAGATAATCCAGCTCGTCCGACGGCGCCGTGGCACCCCGCATGTCCGCGAGCGCCGCGCGCAGGGCGAGCGTCTGGGAGTGGTCGCGGCCCAGGGTCCGTGCGGCCCTCGTGGTGGCCGAGTCGAGCAGGGTCACGGCCTGCTGCCTGCGCGACGCACAGGACGCCGTGCCGTCGGCCGCGTCGAACTCCGCGGTGGCGAGCGCCGCCTGGGCGACCAGCGTCTCCTGGTGATCGGCCCCGAGGAGCGCGGACGCACGCAGGTGCGCGATCTCCAGCTCGCCGAGCTCCGCCTCGATCCGCGCCTCGTCCTGGACCGCCTTGGCGGCCTGAAACCTCGCCTGGGCCAGGGCCGAGCACGCCGCGACGGCCTTCGGGTCGTCGTCGTCCTTGAAACTCGTGAACCATTCGACCGATGCGGTGAAGTCAGCGAGCGCGCGGGTGAGTTCGGCGGTGTCCCGCCGGATCGACGCCACCTCGACCCGCACCCAGTCGGCGGTCAGCCGTGCCTCCGGGTCGCCGCCGTAGTACCTGCCGAGCACGGTGACGGCTTTCTGCGCCCAGACCTTGGCGTCCTCCAGATATCCGGCCCGTAAGCTCACCGCGCTCAAATTGGCCAGGATGCGCGCCAGTTCGGGGGCGGCGGCGCGCTGGGCGCGGTTGAGGGCGTAGTTCAGGACCATGCGGGCCCGGTCGAGATCGTCGTGCTCCGCGAGCAGCGCGCCCAGTTCGTTCCAGGTGTCCGCCACGAACAGCTCCTGGTCCGCTTCGGCCAGCTCCATGTGGCGCAGGGTCACCGCGGCGAGAGCGTGCGAGCGTTCCCTCATGTCGAGTTCGAGGAGCAGTTGCGCCAGGTTGATGTGCTGGCGGGCGTGGGGGCGGAGGCGGGCGTAGGGCGCTTCTGGGTTCGTGAGGCGATCCACGTAGCCCGCCAGTGCTTCCCTCAGGTCGGACCGGGCCGTTCCGTGCGCCTCGAGGGCGTCCTCCGCAGTCGCCAGCGCCTCGCTGACGTTCGCGATCGTCGTCATGTCCCCTCCAGGAGACGGGCCGCCTTGGTGTGCGGCATGCTCGTCACGGCCGGGGCCGGTGCCAGCGCAGGTTCACATAGCTGGTCACGGCGGCCAGTCCGGCCGGCACCGTGCGGTCCTTGCGGGCCAGTGCTTCCGCCTCGTGGTCCTGACGCACCTCGTAGACGCGCTCGGAGTCGGACAGCGGCTGTCGTGGTTCGGGGCGGAACTTGAAGGTGTCGAACCGGCGCACCGCCTCGTCGATCGTGCCGGCGAACAGCGTGTCCTCCCCGGCGTCCGTGGCGGAGGGCCGTGCCACGATCAGCCCGAGGACGACCGTGGGACGGTCGGGATCGGGTGTACCGCGGTCGACGGGGCTGCCGGCGAACTTCCGTACGTCGTCACAGGAGCCGTCGTGCCGCAGCCGGTGGCAGTTGACGGCCTGCTCGCCCGTGCTCTGATAGATGACCGATACGTGGCTCACGGTTCCCCGCAGCCTGCCGTTGCTCGACGGCCTGCGGCCCGCGGTCCACGCTTCTCCTTCGCGCGCGACATCGAAGTGGATTCCGGGGAGCGGTACCTTTTCGCCTTTCTGGAAAAGGATCTTCACCAGAGCCATGTCGGAAAGGAGATCGAATTGCTGGACCTCGCCGTCCAGGCGCCGGCCGTCCGGAAGCCGGAGGAGGACCGGGCGCATGCGCTTTTCTTTGTCATCTCCCAGGCAGTGCGCGGCCGTCAGAGCGAAATGCCTGGTGAGGCGTACTCCGGAACCGATGCGATCGTTGTTCCGGAATATCTGGATCAAGTGTTTGTGGCGTGGCTCGTGATGCGTCATGGGTTCGTCCCCCCGTCCGATCCCAGGAGTGAGCAACTGCCCTGTGCGGTGGCGTGCTGCTCGTGCGCCGTGAATATGCAATGGTAGCCACGAACGGTTCCGGTCCGGGAGTTACCGCACAAGAAACGTTCTCAGGCTCTTCGTTTCCTCGTCCCGTGCACCTCTTCGCGCAGGATGCCCAGGAGCAGATGGTCACAATCCTCTGATTCCTTTACACGCGCGGTGAATTCGCGCCACAGCGGGTCCGTCTGACTCACCCGGGGATTGGTCCCCTCCTGGTTGTCCCACTCGTGCCACGCGCCGATCCACGCACGCATCGCCTGGAAGGCGGACCAGTGCGCGTCGAGGACCGGGGTCGTGGCATAGATCTCCAGGCGGGCCGCGAGGACATGGACGTCGCTCACCGCCGCGACGGTGCCGTCCGGCCACTCGCCCGTGTCTGACAACTGCGCGCGCAGGGCGCCGACCCGGTGCACGGCGATCATGGCCTCTTCGTAGACGTCCATGCACCGTGACCACACGCGGTTCTCGCGCTCGCGCCTGTCCGTCGCGTGCTGGGTGAGCCAGGCGCCGGAGAAGGACGCCACGGCGCCCAGGGTCATGCCGGTGATCGCCGCTTCGGCCGGATTGAGTCCCACCCCGCCAGCATGAGGGGTCGGCAACGGCCGCGCCTATGCGTCTGCTTCACCAGAGGTGCTCCCGCACCTCCCGCGGAGTCACCCCCCACCACCGCCTGCAGCAGCGGTTCAGGGCCGACTGTTCTGAGAGGCCCAGGAGCAACGCCACTTGGCCCAGCGGGAGTTCGGTGGTGGTGAGGTAGCGGTGGGCCGCCCCGCGGCGTTCCTCGTCGACGATCCGGGCGAACGTCGTGTTCTCGTCCCGCAGCCTTCGCTGGAGTGTGCGGGGGTGGACATTGAGCAGGCGGGCCACCGTGCCGATCTCGGGCGGCGTGGTGCCGAGCGACCTGGCCACGACCGCACGGACACTGCCGACGACGTCCGCCCCCTCCTTCAGGAGTTGCTCGTCCAGGTACGCGAGCGCGAGACGCCGCAAGTGCGCGTTGCCGCCGCCGAGCGGCCGGTCCGCCAGGCTCAGGGGGACCCGCAGCAGCGCCGCGGGGCGGTCCGCCTTCACCGGTACGCCGAAGAAGTCCTCGTACACCGGGAGCGGTGCGAGCAGGGGGTGGGGGAGTTCGACCGAGCCGAGGCCGTACGGCCCGACCAAGTAGACGATCGCCCGGTGCATGAAGCCCAGGGAGAGATCGATGCCCTGCGGCGGCGCCTCGAACCCCTCGCGCACCCCGTACCGCAGGGCGGCCACCCCCGGAGTTCCGTACGGATCGGGCTCCAGACTCAGGCTCAGCGAGCGCGCGTGCACGAACAGATAGCGCGTGGTGCACTCCAGCGCGTCCCCGAGGGTCGCCGAGTTCTGAATGGCGAGGGCCAGAGCGCCGAGCATGCCCAGATCCTGCCGGGCCGCGATCCGCAGACCCAGATCAGGACAGCCGAGATCCTCCGCCGCCAGCTCGAGTACGGTGGCCATCGCCTCCTCGGGCACCAGGACGTCGTCCGCGTCCAGCGCCGCCGGGGGACAGCCGGCCTGCCGGGCGTACGCCTCGGCGTCGCCCCCGAGCTCCGCCACCGTGGCGCGGAAACCCCGGAGCCCCGCCGATCTGATCACGGACATGTCGTCCAGGGTCAAAGATCTGTCGTCCCGGGTCAATTCCTGCCGGGTGTGCTTCCGGACACTGAGGGAATGACGTACTCCGCACACACCTCAAGGACCGCCGCCGAAGACAGCGCCGCCCCGGTCGAGCACATCGACGTCGTGATCGTGGGCGCCGGTCTGTCCGGTGTCGGCGCCGCCTACCGGCTGCAGACCGAATGCCCGGAGCGCTCGTACGCGATCATCGAGGCGCGGCGGTCCATGGGCGGGACGTGGGACCTGTTCCGGTACCCGGGGGTGCGCTCGGACTCCGACATGTTCACCCTCGGCTACGCCTTCAAGCCCTGGCGCGACTCGAAGGTGCTCGCCGACGGCCGGTCCATCCTGAGCTACATCAAGGAGACGGCCGCGGAGTTCGGCATCGACCGAAAGATCCGCTACGGGACCAAGGTCGTCGGCGCCGACTGGTCGACGGCGACGGCCCGCTGGACGGTGACCCTGGAGCGCACCGACGAGGACGGCAGCCGCACTCTGACCACCATCACCTGCGACTTCCTCTACTCCTGCGCGGGCTACTACGACTACGACCAGGGCCACGCCCCCGAGTTCGAGGGAGCCGACTCCTTCACCGGCACGGTCGTGCACCCGCAGTTCTGGCCCGAGGACCTGGACCACGCGGGCAAGCGCGTGGTCGTCATCGGCAGCGGCGCCACCGCCGTCACCCTCGTCCCCGCGATGGCGCGGACCGCGGCCCACGTCACCATGCTGCAGCGCAGCCCCACCTGGATCGGCTCGCTGCCCTCGCGGGACAGGCTGGCCGACGGCATCCGCGCCGTCCTGCCCGCGGGCATGGCGCACCGGGTCGTGCGCACGAAGAACATCCTCTTCACCATCGGCTTCTACCAGTTCTGCCGCCGCAGCCCGAAGGCCGCGCGACGCCTGCTCACCGGCCTCAACAAGCGCATCGTCAAGGACGACCGACTGATCGCCGACCACCTCACGCCCTCGTACGACCCGTGGGACCAGCGGCTGTGCGCGGTGCCGGACGCCGATCTCTTCGAGGCCCTGAAGACGGGCGACGCGGAGATCGTCACCGACCACATCGACCGCTTCGTCCCCGAGGGCATCCGGCTCAAGTCCGGCCGCGTCCTGGAGGCCGACGTCGTCGTGACCGCCACCGGACTCCAACTGCTCGCCTTCGGCGGCATCTCCCCGCGCGTCGACGGCCAACTGGTCAAGCTGAACCAGCAGTTCGTGTGGCGCGGCGCGATGATGACGGGCGTCCCGAACTTCGCCGTGTGCATCGGCTACACCAACGCCTCCTGGACGCTGCGCGCCGACCTCACGTCCCGCCTCGTCTGCAAGGTGCTCAACCACATGCGCGACCACGCCTACGCGGCGGTGGAACCGAGGCCGACGAGCACCCTCACCGAACGCCCGCTGCTCGACCTCGCGTCGGGATACGTCCAGCGCTCCATCGACGCCTTCCCCCGACAGGGCGACCGGGGCCCCTGGAAGGTCCGGCAGAACTACGTGCTCGACGCCGCGTCGACGATGCGCACCAACCTGCGCAAGACGCTCGCCCCGACACCCCTGTCCGCGGTGCGCCGGGCCCGTACGGCGGACAGCGGGGCGGGGGCGGCCCAGCAGCCCGTCGCCGCCGGGGGCGAAAAAGGTTGGCGCTCCGCCTGAGGCCGGGGCTAGGGTTGGTCCAGTTCGTCCGGCGGTCCGTTGACCGCCGGTGCCGGTTGAGTGTGATCCAGGAGGTGTGACCGATGGCTGTCGTTGAGATGGGCGCTGCCCGCATCGAGAAGTCCGTCCATTCCACCTCCGTGGCCACCGGCTGACCTTCCTTCCTTCCTTCCACGCGTCAGTGCGCGCGTGCGCCGGGGCCACCCTGTGAAGGGTCACCCCTTGTCTTCCTCTTCTTTTTCCGCTTCATCCTCTTCACCTCAGGCCTCTCTCACGTCCTCTGACCCGCTCGTGCCGTACGGCTGGGACGAGAACTGGGAGGCCGAGTTCGCCCCGTACGCGGCGCAGGGTCTGCTGCCCGGCCGTGTCCTGCGCGTCGACCGCGGCCAGTGCGACGTCGTCACGCCGGACGGCACCGTGCGTGCGGACACCGAGTTCGTCGTGCCCCGCGACCCGATGAAGGTCGTGTGCACGGGGGACTGGGTCGCCCTCGACCCCGACGGCGGCGATCCGCGGTACGTACGGACGCTGCTGCCGCGCCGTACCGCCTTCGTCCGCTCGACCTCGTCCAAGCGGTCCGAGGGGCAGATCCTCGCGGCCAACGTCGACCACGCGATCATCGCGGTGTCGCTCGCCGTCGAGCTCGACCTCGGCCGGATCGAACGGTTCCTGGCCCTGGCCTGGGAGTCCGGGGCCCAGCCCCTGGTCGTCCTCACCAAGGCCGACCTCGTCCCGGACGCCACGGGCCTGTCCTACCTCGTCGAGGACGTCGAGACATCGGCCCCCGGCGTCCAGGTGCTCCCGGTCAGCGCCACCACCGGGGAAGGCGTCGACATCCTGTGCGCCGTCGTCGCCGGCGGTACGTCGGTCCTGCTCGGCCAGTCCGGAGCGGGCAAGTCGACGCTGGCCAACGCGCTGATCGGCGAGGACGTCATGCGCGTCAACGCCGCCCGTGACGTGGACGGCAAGGGCCGCCACACCACGACGACGCGCAATCTGCTCGTGCTCCCGGCGGGCGGTGTCCTCATCGACACGCCGGGCCTGCGGGGTGTCGGCCTCTTCGATGCCGGGTCGGGCGTCGGGCAGGTCTTCTCCGAGATCGAGGAGCTCGCGGCCGACTGCCGCTTCCACGACTGCGCCCACACCGCCGAGCCCGGCTGTGCGGTGCTCGCGGCCGTGGAGGACGGCACGCTCCCCGACCGCCGCCTCGACAGCTACCGCAAGCTGATCCGCGAGAACCAGCGCATCGTCGCCAAGACGGACGCGAAGCTCCGGGCGGACATGCGGCGCATGTGGAAGCTGCGGGGCGCGGAGGGCAAGGCGGCCATGGAGGCCAAGCGGGGCCGTATCCGCTAGGGGCGGCCGCGTCGCGGGGGCGTGGGTCCGCGCCCCCGCAACGTGGTGTCCGAATTCCGCCAGCCGAAGTGCCGGCCACCCCGCACACTGGACTACGTGATCGATGAGGAGACCAGGTACGAGGCGGTTCGCAGCCGCGACGCGCGCTTCGACGGAGAGTTCTTCTTCGCCGTCGAGACCACCGGCATCTACTGCCGCCCCAGCTGCCCCGCCGTCACCCCGAAGCGCAAGAACGTCCGCTACTACACCACCGCGGCCGCCGCCCAGGGCTCCGGGTTCCGGGCCTGCAGGCGCTGCCGCCCGGACGCCGTGCCGGGGTCCGCGGAGTGGAACGTCCGCGCGGACGTCGTGGGGCGCGCCATGCGCATGATCGGTGACGGTGTCGTCGACCGCGAGGGCGTCTCCGGTCTCGCCGTGCGGCTCGGCTACAGCTCCCGGCAGGTGCAGCGGCAGCTCACCGCCGAGCTCGGGGCCGGGCCCGTCGCCCTCGCGCGGGCCCAACGCGCGCACACCGCACGAGTGTTGCTCCAGACCACGGGCCTGCCGATCACGGAGATCGCGTTCGCCGCGGGGTTCGCGAGCGTCCGGCAGTTCAACGACACGATCCGCGCGGTGTACGCCCTGACGCCCACCGCGCTGCGGGCCGCCGCGCCGCGCGGCGGCGGCGCCGGGCAGGCGACCCCGGCGGCCGGGGTGCCGCTGCGGCTCGCCTACCGGGGGGCCTATCAGGCGGGCGCCGTCTTCGACCTGCTCGCCGATGAGGCCGTCGCCGGAATCGAGGAGGTCAGCGGGGCGCCGGGCGGGCGGACGTATCGGCGTACGCTGCGGCTGCCGTACGGCACGGGGATCGTGGCCGTCGAGGAGAGCGACCACGGGGCCGGCGGGTGGCTGGACGCGCGGCTCCATCTGACCGACCTGCGGGACCTCACGACCGCCGTGCAGCGGTTGCGCCGGTTCTTCGACCTCGACGCGGATCCGTACGCCGTCGACGAGCGGCTCGGCGCCGATCCCCGCCTCGCCCCGCTGGTCGCGGCGCGGCCGGGGCTCCGGTCGCCGGGCGCGGCCGATCCCGACGAGTTCGCGGTGCGGGCGCTTGTGGGGCGCGGGGGCGCCTCGCTTCTGGTGGAGCGGTACGGGAAGGCGCTGGACGCGCCGTGCGGGACGCTGACCCATGTGTTCCCGGAGCCTGGCACGCTTGCCGGCGAGCCGGGGCCCTTGGGTGAGCTGGCGACTGCCCTCGCCGACGGGCGGGTCCGGCTTGATGCGGGGGCGGACCGCGAGGATGCGGAGGCTGGCCTTGCGGCCTTGGAGGGTGGGGTGGATGCGGGGGTGGTTGCCTTGATTCGGATGCGGGCTCTCGGTGATCCGGATGTGGGGCTGCCGGGGGTGGGGGCGGCTGAGGGGTGGCGGCCTTGGCGGTCGTATGGGGTGCGGCATGTGTTGGCGGCGGGATAAGGATTTGTCCCCAACCCCGCCCCTTCCCAAAAACCCGCTCTGGCGCGGGGGCCTTGGGCGCTGTTGATCACCGGCTCCGCCGAGTTCGTCCTCAATCGCCGGACGGGCTGGAACCACCAGCCCGGCCGGCGTTTGAGGCCATCTTTGGGGGTCTGGGGCGGAGCCCCAGGTAGGTCCGGGGCGCAGGCACGGTTTTCGGGAAGGGGCGGGGTTGGGGAGAACTACTGCTCCAGCCCCCAGCTATGGATCCGCCGAGGATGGATCCGGATCAGCTCCTCGCTGAAGTGAGGGCCCAACTCATGCGGGCCCGTGAGGAGTTCCGCCTCACCCCGGATATCCACCCCCCGCACCTTCCACGGCCGCTCACTCACGACGTCGTCCACGACCAGCGACACCTTCGGATTCTTCTGGAGGTTGCGCCACTTCTTGGTGGCCCCCAGCGCGTACCCGCCGATCAGGATCGTCCCGTCGTCCTGCGGGAAGAACCCGACAGGATTGGCCTGCGGCTGCCCCGTCGCGTCCACGCTGGCCATCCGGCCCAGACGTTGCGACTTGAGGTACGCCCGCTCGGCCTCGCTGAATTCGGTCATGGCGCGAGCCTAAGCCGCGGGCAGGCCCCAGCGCGGAGCCTCCTCGTTCGGTGCGACTGGAGCGATCCGCAGATCCGGCCGGTCTCCCTCGGCGGTGATCAGCGCGGACTCGCCCCGCCGGAGGGCGATCCTGACGGCGCCGTCGCCCACCTCCTCGTCCGTAGAGGACGCCCCCGCCCGTCCCGCACCCTCGACCGTCCCCGCGATCCCGTGCCGCACGACGCACGGCGCCCCCGCCTCGCTCACGAGTCGCACCCACCGGGTCGCCCCGCCCTCGCGCACGGCGCTGAGCAGGAACGCCCCCTGCGTACGGATCAAGGCGTCGGGATAGATCCGATGGCAGTACATGTACATGTACGTGAACGACAGTGAGCATCCCGTACGAACGTAACCGCACGCTCAGCCCCAGATCACAGTCCCCAGCCACGCCCCCGCGATGAGCAGGCACGCGAACAGCTCGGTCAGCACGCTCCAGCCGCCCGCCCGCATGGCCGTCCTCGTCGCCGTCACCGCCTGGCCATGACCGCCGAGCCGCAGCCGCTCACTCACGTAGATCCCCCCGATGAACCCCGGCAGTGATCCGATCACCGGCACCACGCAGAACCCGACAAGGGCCCCGGCGCCCGCGTACAGGGCGGTCCGGCGCGTGGCGCCGCTCTGCCGGAAGCGCCGCGGCGGCAGCAGCCATCGGATGCCCTGCGCGACGAGGAGCACGACGGACGCGCCGACCAGGACCCACCAGGTGACCGGCTCCGGGTTCTTCAGCGCCCACCACAGCACCGCGGCCCACACCAGCCACGGTCCCGGCACGCCGGGCACAAGCACTCCGCCGATCCCGAGCAGCAGCACGACTCCGACCAGCAGGAGTTCCCAGGCTCCCATCTGTCAAGCGTGCCGGAAACGGGAGAAAACCGCAGGTCGCGCAAGCCCCCGCAGCCCGCGCAAGCCCCCCGCAGCCCGGTCCTAGCGCGCCACCCAGCCCCGCTCGTACGCGTGCCAGCCCAACTGCAGCCGCGTCGTCACGCCCGTCAGCTCCATCAGGCGCTTGACCCGCCGCTGCACCGTCCGAAGGCCCAGGTCGAGCTGCTTGGCGACGCTCGCGTCCGTCAGGCCCGCGAGCAGCAGCGAGAGGATCTCCAGATCCGCGCCGTCCGGGCCCTCGGGGGCGTCCTCGGTGACCGAGTCGCCGGCCTCGCCGAGCCGCAGCGGCAGCGCGTCCCGCCACACCGCCTCGAAGAGGCCCGTCAGGGACTCGAGCAGGCCGCTCGCGTGCACCACGAGCGCGGCGGGCTCCGCCCTGCGCGAGGTCAGCGGCACCATCGCGAGGGAGCCGTCGGCGATCACCAGCTTCGTCGGGACGCGGTCCACGACGCGCACCTGTTCGTTGCGCCCGATCGCCGTCGACAGTTCGATCAGGCCGGTGGGCAGGGCGAGGACGGAGCGCTCGACCACCACGCGGTAGGTCACGCCCCGTCCCGCGGCCTGCTCCTCCGCGTCGTTCTCCATGCCGGTGACGGCCACGGGGTTGCCGGTGACCAGGGCGCACACCTCGTGGCTCGCGCCCAGCTGGAGCTGGAGGAAGCGCTGCGAGACCGCGCCCGCGCCGGTGACCACCTCGACCAGGTCGTGCACCGTGGGCTCGGCGGCCTGCGCGCGGTACTCCTCGGCGAGCAGCTTCGCCGCGAGCTCCGCCTTCTCCAGCTCGTGCCGCTGCTGGGTCAGGAGCGCGCCGAGCGCGACGCCGGGCGGGGCCGCCACCCACCGGCCCGCCTTGCCGGACGCCTGGGCCGCGAGGCCGTGCAGTTCGAGGCGGCGCAGCGCGCGGACCGTCTCCGGCTCGCCGAGCGAGAGCCGCCGCGCGAGATCGGGCACGTCGGCGGCGCCCACCGCGACCAGCGCGCGGTACGCCGATTCGTGCAGCTCGTCCAGACCTATCGCAGCCAGCATGCGGCGACCGTCCCTCCCCAGGAATCGTTCCGGTGGCGCCCTGGCGGGAAACAGCCACGGCGTAAACCCGCCCCAGGACATCATCCCCGCACCCCCCGCCTCTCTGCCAAGGTGACGCCACCGCAGCACCAACGGCAGCCGCGATTAGGGCCTTTGGTCCCTTTTCGGCTGTGGTTCCGCATGCCCATCAACCCTGGGGAGAGCGATGCGCCCGATATCGCGTACGGCCTTGGGGGCGGCGTCCGCCGTCGTCCTCGCCGTCACCGCGGCCGTCCCGTCCGTGGCCGAGCCGCGCACGGCCACGGCGGACACGAGTCCGCTGGTGGGCAGTGCCCCACGCGGCGAGGGAAGCTCCGTCGTCACCCTCGTCACCGGCGACCGCGTCCTCGTGACGTCCGGCACGACGTCCGACGGCAAGGACCGTGCGGGCGCGAGCGCCCTGCCCGGCGCCGACGGCACGGTGCCGGTCATCCAGACCAGACAGTCCGGCAAGGACCTGTACGTCTACCCCGAGGGCGCCGTCCACGCGATCGCCGAGGGCAAGGTCGACGAGGAGCTCTTCAACGTCACCGGCCTCGTCCGCCAGGGCTACGACGACGCGCACGCCCGGCAGCTCCCGCTGATCGCCGTGTACGACAAGTCCGTCGACGTCACGCGCGCGGTGCCCGCCACTCCGCGCGGCGCCGCACGCGGGCTCGTCCTCGACCCCGTCGACGGGGTCGCGATGAAGGCGGACAAGAAGAAGGCCGCGGACTTCTGGGCGGACATCACCTCACCCACGTCCCGTGCCGCCTCCGACCTGAAGAAGCTCTGGCTCGACGCCAAGGTCAAGGCCACGCTCGACGCGTCGACGAAGCAGGTGCACGCCCCCGAGGCGTGGGCTGCGGGCTACGACGGCAAGGGCACCAAGGTCGCCGTCCTCGACACCGGTGCCGACGCGGAGCACCCCGACCTGAAGGGCCGTATCGGCGCGGTCAAGAACTTCACCGAATCGCCGGACAACGAGGACCGCCAAGGTCACGGCACCCACACCACCTCCACGGTCGGCGGCAGCGGCGCGGCGAGCGGCGGCAAGAAGAAGGGGGTCGCGCCCGGCACCGAGCTGCTGCACGGCAAGGTGCTCGACGACAGCGGCTCCGGCGCCACTTCGTGGATCATCGCGGGCATGCAGTGGGCCGTCGACGAGAAGGCCGACGTGGTCTCCATGAGCCTCGGCAACCCGGCGCGGACCGACTGCGCCGACCCCATGAGCACCGCCACGGAAGAGCTCGCGCGGTCGAGCGAGGACACCCTCTTCGTCCTCGCCGCGGGCAACACAGGACCGAGCCTCAACTCCGTCTCCTCGCCCGGTTGCGCGCCGAGCGTCCTGACCGTCGGCGCCGTGGACCGCGACGATTCGACGGCCTCCTTCTCCAGCCGCGGGCCCGCGTACGGCTCGCACACCCTCAAGCCCGAGATCGCCGCGCCCGGCGTCGACATCTCCGCGGCCGCGGCAGGCGGCAGGGGCATCTACGCCTACCAGTCCATGAGCGGCACGTCGATGGCCACCCCGCACGTCGCGGGCGCCGCGGCCCTGGTCAAGCAGCGCCACCCGGACTGGAACGCGCAGCAGATCAAGGCGGCCCTCGTGTCGTCCGCGGACAGCCGCATCCCCGGCGACGTGACCGAGACCGGCGGCGGACGGCTCGACGTGAAGGCCGCCGTCGACCAGAAGGTGCTCGGCTCGCCCGCGGTGCAGGGCGGCAGCTTCGGCTGGCCCCAGGACAACTCGGACCGTACGACGGTCGACGTTCCCTACACCAACACCACCGACAAGGCGGTGGAGTTGAAGCTGTCCGTGCAGGGCGTCACGGGCAACGACGGATCAGCCGTGACGTCCGGCATCGCCGAGCTCGGCGCGCGCTCCGTGAAGGTCGCCGCCGGGGCCACGGTCAAGGTCCCGCTGAAGCTCGACCCCGACGCGCACCTCAAGCGCTCCCAGTACGGCGACGTGACCGGCCGCGTCCTGGCGAAGGCGAGCGGCGGTGTCGCGGTCTCCACGCCCTTCTCCCTCTATGTGCAGCCGGAGACGGTCAGCCTCCGCGTGAAGCTCGTCGGCCGCGACGGGAAGCCCGCGGCGGGTCCCTCGTCCGTCGACCTCATCGGCACCGACGACGCCACCGGCGAGCGGCGCTTCAACGAGGGCGCCAACGACCAGACGTACCAAGTCCGCCCCGGCGCCTACTTCTTGACCGGCTTCATCGCCACCCCGGACGCGGACGGCGGCACCCTGACCGACTCGCTCACGCACATCGCCCGGCCCCAGGTCGAGGTGAAGGAGGACATGACCATCACGCTCGACGCCCGCAAGGCGCACCGCCTCACCGTCAGGACGGACAAGAAAACCGAGTTGCGCGGGGCCACCCTCGGGTTCGCCCGCACCTGGGGCACCGACAACTGGCTGCACGCGGGCACCGCCGCCGGGCCGCGCTCCGTCCGGGGCTTCTACCAGTCCGTGGAGGGCAAGGCCACCGACGGCACCTTCGAGTCCGGCAGCTACTGGCGCGCCGCCGCGCCCCTGCTCTCCGAACTCGCCGTCGTGGGCGGCAAGGCGCTGCACCCCGTGACCGCGTCGACCGGCTCGGCCAACCTCGACGGCACGGGCAAGGCGGCCCTCGTGGACGCCGGGACCGGTACGCCAGCGGAGCTGGAGGCCGCCGGAGTCAAGGGGAAGCTCGCCCTGGTCAAGGTCCCGGACAGCGGCAGCGCGAACGCCGTCGCCACGAACGCGAAGGCGGCGGGCGCACTCGCCGTCATCGCCCACCGCGCGGGACCGGGCCGCTGGTACCCCTCGGCCGGCCTCAGCGGCTCCCCGCTGCCGGTCCTCGGCATCCGGACGGACGAGGCGACCGCACTGCTCGGCCAACTCGCCGACGGCCCGGTCGAATTGAAGTGGAAGGGCACGGCCAAGAGCCCCTACGTCTACAACCTCGCCTTCCCCGAGACCGGCCAGATCCGCGACGACCGCACCTACCGCGTACGCGACAAGGATCTCGCCGCGAACGAGGCCACCTACCGGGCGATGGGCACGGCGACGGACTACGTGGACCTGCCGTCCGCCGCCCGCCCCTCGGGCCTCGAGGTGTACTTCGCCGACATCGAGTCGGTCCCTGCCCCCGGCAAGCGCACCGAATACCACTCGGCGGGCACGACCGGCTGGGGCCACCAGGTCTCCAGCAGCTTCCCGTTCGGCGAGTTCATGATCGACCCGGTGCGGACGTACAAGAAGGGGGAGCGGCGCAGCGAGAGCTGGTACGAGGGCGTGCTCGCCCCCGCCGCGCCACGCGACGCCGACGGCGCTCTCGGCCTCGCGGGAGAGCGGCAGGGCAACCTGATCGGTGTCGCGCCCGGATTCTGGGCCGACAGTGAACACGCGGGGATCCAGGGCGGGTTCGGTGACATCGGCAGCGTCCAGCTGAAGCGGAACGGCGAGGTCGTGGGTGAGTCCGGATGGCCGTCGGGTGTGTTCTCCGTCCCGGCCGAGGACTCCGCGTACGAACTCACGCTCAGCACCCGGAAGATCGGCTCGAAGGTCTGGCACCGCTCCTCGGAGACGCAGACCACCTGGGCGTTCCGCTCGCACCTCGACGAGAAGGTTTACTCGCAGGGCATCCCGATGCTGTTCCCGCGCCACAGGCTGCCGGAGGACGGCATGAAGACACTGGCGGCAAAGGACGGCCAGAAGATTGGGCTCACGGCGACAGGGCACTCGGGCTACGAACCCGGGGCGCTCAAGTCGGCGGCCCTGTCCTACTCGTACGACGAGGGCAACACCTGGACCAAGGCCAAGACGTCCGCTTCTGGTGGCGAGTGGACCGCCACCGTCAACCACGCGGGCGCCTCGGGGAAGCAGGTCTGGCTCAGGACCGAACTGACGGATACGAACGGAAGTTCCGTCACTCAGACAGTGGCCCGCGCCTACGACGTGCGATAAACACACAGACACCGCCGGGCGGTCCTCCCGTGGGGGGTGGGCCCGCCCGGCGGCCCTCATCACTCTTCCGGTGGCCGGAATTTCCGGATGCACCGTTTTCGTACGCCCTTTGCGGTGGACAATAGGGGCATGAGCCAGCAGGGGGAGAGGCACGACGGAGCCTCCGGCCAGGAGGACGACTGGTGGGGTCAGCTCTACGACGACTCCGCTCATGACACGGGTCCGGCGGAGGCGGCCGACACCCTCGACGACAGGTTCGCCTCGGCGGTCTCCGCGTCGGCGGGCGAGGGTGCGGCTGATCCCGCCCCGGTGGGCGACGGCGCGGAAGGAGCACCCCCGCGCCCCGGCCGCTTCCCCGACCCGGAGCCGCCGCCTCCCGATTTCCGGGACCGGCGGAAGGCGCCGAAATCCACCCCGGACCCGTCTCCTCGGCCGCCGGATCCCGCGCCGCCGGGGGAACCTCCCGCCCGCGTCCGCCCCGATGCCGCCCCCTGGGAGCCGCCCACCGGGCCCGCGGGGCCGGTCACCTTCCTGACAGGGCCGCCGAAGCCGCCCGACGACCCGAGCCGCACCACCGCCGTCCCCGCGCCCCGCGCGCCCGAGGAGTCCGCGGCCCCACGACCTCAGCCACCCGTACCTGGGCCCCCGTCCGTGGCGCCCGCATCCGTGGCCGCCGTCCCGTACGTCGGCGACGGGCCGCCCACCTACGACGCCGAGCCCACCGTCCTGCCCGTCGCCGACCCCGACGACCTGGGCGATCTCGTCGCCGACACCGTGCTCGACGGCGCGCGGTACGGCACCTCCACCCTGCGGGCCGTCTCCGTGCGCGGGGACTCCGCGCGCTACCGGGGCGAGCCGCGCCGCGACTCGCTGCTCACCGCGCGCTTCGGGACCGGGGAGAGCGCCCTCGTCCTGGTCGCCATGGCCACCGGAGCGCGGGCCACGCCCGGCGCCCACCGCGCCGCCGCCGAGGCGTGCGCCTGGATCGGGCGCGCCGTGGGCCGCAGCCATCAGCGGCTGTCCGAGGACATCAGGGCCGCCCGGCGCGGGGACCTCAAGAGCGGCCTGCACCGGCTCACGGACCGCAGCCTGGGCAAGCTCCGCGCGCACGCGGCCGACCTCGGCATCGAGCCCGAGGAGTACGCGGCGTCCTTGCGCTGCCTCCTTCTGACGGCCGACCCCGAATGCCGCACCCGCGTCTTCTTCGGCGTCGGCGGCGGCGGACTCTTCCGGCTCAGGGACGGCGCATGGCAGGACATCGAGCCGCAGGTCAGCGACGCTGCCTTGGATCCGGGTCCGCCCGTGGTCGGGTTCGGGTCCGTGCCGCAGGAAACCCCCGACGGCGACCGGCTCACCATGGACATGGGGATCGTCACGCCCCCGAGTCCGTACGAGCCCGCGCCCGAGCCGCCACCCCGCGAACCCTTCCGCTTCCGGGCCTCCGTAGCCCGCCCGGGTGACGCCCTGGTGCTCTGCAGCGGCGGCCTCGCCGAGCCCCTGCGCGGCGAACCCGAGCTGGCCGCCCACCTCACCCAGCGGTGGGCGAAGGGCGGCCCGCCGGGCCTTGCGACCTTCCTCACGGACATCCAGGTGAGGGTCAAGGGGTACGCGGACGACCGGACCGCGGCCGCCGTTTGGGAGGCGTGAGCGCCCGCCCTGTGAATTCATGGACCCAAGAGAGTCAAGGGGACTGAAGGGTTCGTGAAGCCATGGCCAAGCAGAACGTCGCCGAACAGTTCGTCGACATCCTCCACCGCGCCGGTGTGCGCCGGATGTACGGAGTCGTGGGCGACAGCCTCAACCCGGTCGTGGACGCGATCAGGCGCACCAAGGGCATGGAGTGGGTGCAGGTCAGGCACGAGGAGACCGCTGCCTTCGCGGCCGGGGCCGAGGCGCAGATCACCGGGAAGCTCGCCGTCTGCGCCGGCTCCTGCGGCCCCGGCAACCTCCACCTGATCAACGGCCTCTACGACGCCCACCGCTCCATGGCGCCCGTCCTGGCCCTCGCCTCGCACATCCCCTCCAGCGAGATCGGCCTCGGGTTCTTCCAGGAGACCCACCCCGACCGGCTCTTCCGGGACTGCAGCCACTACAGCGAGATGATCTCCAGCCCGAAGCAGATGCCGCGGCTCCTGCACACCGCCATCCAGCACGCGATCGGGCAGTCCGGCGTCAGTGTCGTGACCCTGCCCGGAGACATCGCCGACGAGCCCGCCCCGGACAAGTCCGCCGAGAGCGCCCTCGTCACCTCGCGCCCCACCGTGCGCCCCGGCGACACGGAGATCGACAAGCTCGCCGCGATGATCGACGAGGCGGACAAGGTCACCCTCTTCTGCGGCAGCGGCACGGCAGGGGCGCACGCCGAGGTCATGGCGTTCGCCGAGAAGATCAAGTCGCCGGTCGGCCACGCCCTGCGCGGCAAGGAATGGATCCAGTACGACAACCCGTACGACGTGGGCATGAGCGGGCTGCTCGGCTACGGCGCCGCGTACGAGGCCACCCACGAGTGCGACCTGCTCATCCTGCTGGGCACCGACTTCCCGTACAACGCCTTCCTGCCCGACGACGTGAAGATCGCCCAGGTCGACGTGCGCCCCGAGCGGCTCGGCCGCCGCTCCAAGCTGGACCTCGCCGTCTGGGGCGACGTACGCGAGACCCTGCGCTGCCTGACCCCGCGCGTCACGCCCAAGAGCAACCGCAAGTTCCTCGACAAGATGCTGAAGAAGCACGCGGACGCCCTGGAGGGCGTCATCAAGGCCTACACGCGCAAGGTCGACAAGCACATCCCGATCCACCCCGAGTACGTCGCGTCCGTCGTCGACGAACTCGCCGCCGATGACGCGGTGTTCACCGTCGACACGGGCATGTGCAACGTCTGGGCGGCCCGCTATCTCTCCCCGAACGGCAGACGCCGCATCATCGGTTCCTTCAGCCACGGCTCGATGGCCAACGCCCTGCCGCAGGCGATCGGCGCCCAGTTCACCGATCGCAGGCGGCAGGTCATCTCGATGTCGGGCGACGGCGGATTCTCCATGCTGATGGGCGACTTCCTCACGCTCGTCCAGTACGACCTGCCGGTGAAGATCGTCCTCTTCAACAACTCGTCGCTCGGCATGGTCGAGCTGGAGATGCTGGTGGCCGGGCTCCCGTCGTTCGGCACGGCCAACCACAACCCCGACTTCGCCGCCGTGGCCCGCGCCGCCGGCGCCTACGGCGTACGCGTCGAGAAGCCCAAGCAGCTCGCCGGCGCCCTGAAGGACGCCTTCGCTCACAAGGGCCCCGCCCTCGTCGACATCGTCACGGACCCGAACGCCCTCTCCATCCCGCCCAAGATCAGCTCCGAGATGGTGACCGGCTTCGCGCTCTCCGCCAGCAAGATCGTCCTGGACGGCGGTGTCGGCCGCATGGTCCAGATGGCACGCTCCAACCTGCGGAACGTGCCACGCCCCTGACGTACGGTCAGCGTGCGGGACGCAGCCGCAGCGTGACGATCTGGAACGGCCGCAGCGCGAGCACGAGCCCCGCGTCATCGGTGTGGGCCGGTTCGAGCGGTCGCTCCAGGAGGTCGGTCACCTCGGCCGCGCCCACCGCGAACGACGTGGTGAGCGTGGCCGCCGCGCGTCCGCCCCGCGACTCGTAGAGCCGTACCACGACATCGCCGCTCCCGTCGTCCGCGAGCTTCACCGACTCCACGGTCACCGCCGGGTTGTCGACGGCGACGAGGGAGGGCAGGGCGGGCCCGGCGGCCACCCGCAGCGGCAGGTTCAGGGCAAGGCCCTCCGCGACCGCGTCACCCGTCGTCGCGCCGGGCAGCAGGGCGTACGTGAAGCGGTGCACGCCCAGGTCCGTCTCCGGGTCCGGGCTGTGCGGGGCACGCAGCAGGGTGAGCCGCACGGTGGTGCCGAGCCCCTCGCCGTGCGGGGTGCGCGTCACGTCATGGCCGTACGTCGAGTCGTTGAGCACCGCCACGCCGTACGCGTCCTCGGCGACCCGCAGCCAGCGGTGCGCGCAGATCTCGAAACGGGCCGCGTCCCAGCCGGTGTTGGCGTGCGTGGAGCGGTGCACGTGCCCGAACTGGATCTCGGCGGCGGACCGTTCGGCGTGCACGTCCAGCGGGAAGGCGGCCTTGAGCACCTTCTCCGACTCCTGCCAGTCGACGTCCGTGACGACGTCGACGCGTCGGCTGCCCGCCGCGAGGCGGATCTCCTGGGTGATCCGCGACTTCCCGAAGGCCCGCACCACACGGACGGCGACCCGCAGCGGCCCGTCCTCGACCAGCTCCACGGACTCGGCCTCGGTGAGGTCGGTGTGCGTGTTGCGGTAGTGCTTGTCCAGGTCCCACGCGTCGTAGTGCGTGGGGTGGTCGGGATGCAGCTGGAGGAGATTGCCGCGCGAGCCGGGGGACAGGACCTCGCGGTGCGCGTCGATGTCGTGCACGGAGGTCAGCAGGCCGTCCGCGTCGATGGCCACGCGCAGGTGCTCGTTCAGCAACTGGATCTCGCCGTCGGCGAGCAGCGCGGTCGCCCCGGTCTCCCGCGTGTAGGCGGCGGACTCCTCGAGGCTCTTGCTCCCCAGGGCCGGGACGTTCACGTGCACGAGGGAGCCATCGTCGGCCCTGACGACCTCGCTGCGGGCGTACGGCGACGCGTTGAGCGCGACGGGCCCGCCCGCGCCGAGGGAACGGACCGCCGCCGCGGTGATCTCGTCCAGCTCGGCGAGCACGCGCGCGTACGTGTCACGCGCCTCCCGGTGCACCCAGGCGATCGACGAACCCGGCAGGATGTCGTGGAACTGGTGCAGGAGCACCGTCTTCCACAGCCGGTCGAGGGTGCTGTAGGGGTAGACATACGCGGGGTCGCGGACCGCGGCGGCCGTGCACCACAACTCCGCCTCGCGCAAGGCGTGTTCGGTGCGCCGGTTGCCGCGCTTGGTGGCCGCCTGCGTGGTGTACGTGGCGCGGTGCAGCTCCAGATAGAGCTCGCCGGACCAGACCGGCGCCCCCGCCCCGTACTCCTCCTCGGCGGCGGCGAAGAACGTCGACGGCTTCTCGATCTCGACGCGCGGCGACCCCTCCAGGGACCGCAGCCGCCGTGCCTTCTCCAGCATCTCGCGGGTCGGGCCGCCGCCGCCGTCACCCCAGCCGAACGGGACAAGAGAGCGGGAGGCACGCCCCTTCTCGGTGAAGTTCTTCTCCGCGTGCGCGAGTTCGGCGCCATGGATCTGCGAGTTGTAGGTGTCGACCGGCGGGAAGTGCGTGAAGACGCGGGTGCCGTCGATGCCCTCCCACCAGAAGGTGTGGTGCGGCATCTTGTTGGACTGGTTCCAGCTCAGTTTCTGGGTGAGGAACCAGCGGACGCCCGCGAGCTTCGCCAGCTGCGGGAACGCCGCCGTGTAGCCGAAGGAGTCCGGCAGCCAGATCTCCTCCGTCTCCACGCCCAGCTCCTCGCGGAAGAACCGCATGCCGTGCGTGATCTGCCGGGCAAGGGCCTCGCCGCCCGGCATGTTGGCGTCCGACTCGACCCACATGGAGCCCACCGGGGACCAGTTGCCGTCCGCGACGGCCTTCTTGATGCGCTCCCAGATGTGCGGCTGGTGCTCCTTGACCCAGGCGTACTGCTGGGCCTGTGAACAGGCGAAGACCAGCTCCGGATAGTCCTTCGCGAGCGCCGTCACATTGGCAAAGGTGCGGGACGCCTTGCGCACCGTCTCGCGCAGCGGCCACAGCCAGGCCGAGTCGATGTGGGCGTGCCCGGTGGCGGAGACCCGGTGCGCGCTGGCGTGGGCGGGGCTCGCGAGGACCTCCGTCAGCTCGGCCCGCGCCGCCGCGGCCGTGCCCGACACGTCGTGCAGATCCAGCGCGTCGAGCGCCCGCTCCAGGGCGCGCAGGATCTCGTGACGGCGCGGACGGGCCGCGTCCAGTTCGTACATCAGCTCGGAGAGGACCTCGATGTCCAGCGTCAACCGCCAGACGTCCTCGTCCAGTACGGCGAGGTCGGCAGACGCGAATCGGTAGATGAGGCCATCACCCGCGGTCAGTACGTCGCCCAGGGGTGTCGGTTCGAAGTCGTGCAGGATCGCGGGGTTGGCCGCCGCCTCCAGGAGGAGGTGCACCTGCTCGCCGCCCTGTGCGGAGGCTGCCACGGGAATGTGCCGGTTGCGCGGGTGAATGCCCTTGAGAGGGACGCCAGACGCGTCGTACACCAGGCCCTCCGCCTGGAAGCCGGGGCCCTCACCCGTGAAGCCGGGATCGACGACCACCTCGACGTGGCGCCCGCGCCAGTCGTCGGGCACCTGACCGCGCAGCCGGAACCAACTGGTTGACCAGGGTTTTCCCCAGGCGGTGCCCGTCTCGAACGGCTCGTACGTGGCGTCGAGAGCCTCGGCGACGGGGACGGGTTCGCCCGGCGCGTGCCAGACGGAGAGGCCGAGCGGCACACGGTCCGCGTACTGGGCGGGGCGGATGAACTGCCGCAGGGCGCGCTCCAGGCGTCCCTCCACCAGCAGTCGGTCGTCGTGCACGGCGGCTCCTCAAAGCACTCGGGCGGGGCCGATGTGGCGCGATCGGGCCCGGACGGGATCAAGCAGGAACGGTTCACGGCTTCACTTCCCCGCCGGGCTCGGGCGCACCCACTCCAATGGTTGACGAATGGACATGAGTGCCGCCAACCGAGTGGGGCATGAATTCCGTGAGCGTGTTCGAGCAGGGAGGAATTGACTCGTTTGTGGGCGGGGGTCATGACAAGGCAAGCAAGAGGGGGCAGTCCCATTCAGTTCGGGACGTCTTCGCCGATAGCAAGGGACGGGCCGATCGACGACAAGCCGGTGGAGCTCCATAGGGCTCAACTCCGGCGCAGATTGGGGAGATCCGACCTGCGGGCGGTCCCTGAGGTCAGGGGCGCACTGCGCGAACTGCTCCGGACCTGGGGGAGGCCCGGAAGATCCGAGGTGGCCGAGCTGCTCACCAGCGAGCTCGTGACGAACGCACTGGTGCACACCGATCGCGACGCCATCCTGACGGCGACCGTGCGGCCCGGAAGGCTGCGCGTCGAGGTCAGGGACTTCGTGGGACGCCGTCCGAAGCTCTGCGTGCCGAATGCCGACGACAGCACGCATGGCCGGGGCCTGATGCTCGTGCAGTCCCTCGCCGACGCGTGGGGCGTGCGGGCCCACGGGGTCGGGAAGGTGGTGTGGTTCGAGCTGGACGGCGGCCCGGCATGAGCCGGGCCGCCGCTCAACTCCCTTCCTGCGCCGCTGACATCAGCCGAACTGCTGCTCCAGATCCTTGAGCTTGCGCTCAAGGGAGTCGAGCCGCGGCAGCGCCTGGGTGTCGTCCTCGGCCGTGAGGTCGACGGTGACGGGTTCAGCGCCGTTCTTCACGGCCTGCAGAGCGGGACGGGAGCGCAGGGGCAACTGCTCCTGTTCCTGTTCCTGCGGCGCTATGGCAGGGTCCGCGCCGACCTGCGCGGACCCGGTCGCCGGCGCGACCGCCGGCAGATCGACCTGACGCCCGCCGCCACGGCTCGGCAGGCTGCGATGGCCCCTGCTGATCGCCTTGAGCTGCGCACGTTCCAGCTTCTCCCGGTCCCGCCTGCGGGTCCGGGTGCGCTCCTTCTCGCGCCGGTCCTCGCGGACCTCCTCGACCGCCTCGTCGAGACTGCGTACGCCTTCGAGGAGCATCAGCGACCAGGCGCCGAAGGTCTCCCGTGGTGCGCGCAGCCACCGTACGATCCGGATCTGCGGCAACGGCCGCGGCACCAGGCCCTGTTCGCGCAGCGCCGCGCGGCGGGTCTGCTTCAGCGCGCGGTCGAAGAGCACCGCCGCCGACAGCGACATCCCGGCGAAGAACTGCGGGGCGCCCGCGTGGCCGAGTCCCCTGGGCGCGTGCACCCAGTTGAACCAGGCGGCCGCGCCCGCGAACGTCCACACCAGGAGTCGCGAGCCGAGCGCCGCGTCACCATGGCTGGCCTCGCGCACGGCGAGCACGGAGCAGAACATCGCCGCGCCGTCGAGCCCGAACGGGACCAGATACTCCCAGCCACCGGTGAGGTTGAGATTCTGCCGGCCGAAGCCGACCAGGCCGTGGAAGGAGAGTGCGGCGGCGACCGCCGCACAGCAGAACAGCAGGACGTACGAGGCCGATCCATAGATTGCTTCCTTGCGCCTGCGGCGCTCCTCGCTGCGTTCCCAAGAGTCGTCGCCGGAGGCTCCGGCGGCCGCCTTCTGCCCGGCGCGCTTGCCGCGTGCGAGTACCGCCACCGCCACCAGCATGCCCAGGAGCAGGACGCCACCCGGAAGCAGCCAGTCCAGCGATATGTCGGTCAGTCTCATCTGGGGTCCCTTGCGTCGCGGTAGGGCGTTCGGGCGCCATAGTGGCCCAATCCCGATGACCCCCAGAGGGGTTTTTGGGCAAGAAGACGCCAAGGGGGGTGCAAAGGGGTGCGGCGCGCGCCGTTTTGCTCGAACTGGGGCCCCGGCACGGGAAGTTGAGTTCGATTAAACGAACACGAAAGGGTGGTTCAAGGGGGAGGGGCCGCGGTTTCGGCTCGGACCGAGGCTCGCGTCAGGCTGCCGCGGCGGCGCTGAGGCGCTCGACGCGCTCCGCGTCGCAGGTGCGCGGACAGGTCACGCAGGTGTCCTCGGGGCGCAGCGTGTAGAACATGCAGCAGCTCGCGCGGTCCCGCGTCGGCAGGGACTCGCCGTTCGGCCCCCGCAGCTCACGGAACCCCGCCGTGCCCACGTACGGCTTCGTGGCGCCGGGGAGCAGCCGCTCCAGCTCCGTCGTGGCGCGCTGCTCCTCGCCGAGGAGGTGGGCGATGTACCAGAGCCCCTCGACGATCTCGTCCGTGGCGACGCTCCACAGGGCGCGCGAGCGGCGCCGCATTCGGGGCCCGAAGGCGTCAAGGAGTGGTCCCAGGTGCTCGGCGACGGAGGCCCGCACCTCCGCGCGCAGGGCCTCCTCGTCCGGCACCACGCGGGCGCCCGGGAGCCCGGCGGCGGGATCGCCGGGCAGACAGGCGAAGCCCGCGCTGCGTACGGCGAGGCGGCCGAGGGTGCGCTGGAAAGACACGTTCTCCACGGGGTAGCGCGGCACACGGCGGTGCAGGAACCACGGCATGGTGATGAGGAGGGTGGCGGGCCAGGCGTAGCGGTGCAGCGCGAAGCTCGCGATGACGTCCGGGCGCCCCGCCTGTCCGTAGTCCCGCAGGACCTGTGCCTCGTCCCACGCCATGAACGCCTCGAGGTCGGCCCCGCCCTCCGCGAGCCGGGCGGCGGTGACCCAGCCGTCGCCCTGTGGGGCCTGCTCGCGTTCGCCGAGCTCGGTCACGAGCAGTCCGGGGAACACCTCGGTGAGGCGGGCATAGGCGTCCGCGAGGGCGCTCGTGGCGCGCTTCGCCAAGGTGGGAACGGACATGCGGGAACCACCGAATCACGATCGATTACAGGTAAGCCTAACCTTACCCAGAATGATCGAGGTTTCAACTGCGGGGCTGTCCGCCTATGGTGCCTCTCGTACCTTTCGGACCGAGCGGACTTTGGGGTGGACCTCGTGGAGCAGGGCAGAGCGCATGACGCGTACCGCCTCGCCGCCCGTGTGCCGGAGCAGGTGCGGGCCGCGACGGCCCGCGACGCGGCTCCGGCGACGCCCTCCGCCGCCGCCCGCGGTGAGCACACGCACGGGGAACGTGGGGAACACGGGGGACACGGGAAATCGGCCGTACGGGTGCCGGTTCCCGCGCCCCGCAAGTCCATCCAGCGGAACTCGGTGCGCGGCCAGATCCTCGACGCCCTGCGGGACGCGCTCGTCGGCGGCGATCTCGCGCCCGGCGAGGTGTACTCGGCGCCCGTGCTCGGCGAGCGCTTCGGGGTGTCTGCGACTCCGGTGCGCGAGGCCATGCAGCAGTTGGCCATCGAGGGGGCGGTGGAGGTCGTGCCGAACCGCGGCTTCCGGGTCACCGAGCGGAGCGCGCGGGAGTTGGGGGAGCTGGCGGAGGTGCGGGCGCTGATCGAGGTGCCGGTGATGCTGCGGCTCGCCCGTACGGTGCCTGCCGCGCGGTGGTGTGAGTTGCGGCCCCTCGCGGAGGCGAGTGCGGTGGCTGCGGCGGGCGGGGATCTTGCCCGGTACGCGGAGGCTGACCGGGCCTTTCACGGGGCGGTCCTTGCCCTTTCGGGCAATCGGCAGCTGGTGCAGGTGGCGGATGATCTTCATCGGCGGTCGCAGTGGCCCCTGGTGAGTGGGCCCGTCCATGCTCGGCGTGCGGATCTTGTTGCTGATGCGGCTGAGCACATGGCTCTGCTGGAGGCGTTGGTTGTGCAGGATCTGGCCGTTGTCCAGACCCTGGTGCGGGAGCACTTTGCGGGGGCGGGGGGCTGAGGTCAGGGCTTTCCCTGCGGGGCTTTCCCCAACCCCGCCCCTTCCCGAAACCATGGGGCTTCGCCCCCTGGACCCCCGAAAAGATGGCCTCAAACGCCGGCCGGGCTGGATCTATCCAGCCCGGCCGAGATCATTCAGCCCGTCCGGCGTTTGAGGACGAACTCGGCGAAGCCGGTGATGACGGTGCGCCTAGGCCGCGGGGCTACGCCGCCGGCGCAGGTGGTGACAAATGCTGGGCCAGCCACGACGGCACCCCGCCCATCAGGCGGAAAAGGCGGGCCGCCTCCGCGCGGAGGCGGCCCGCCTCCGGCTCGGGCTCCGTGTCGGCCAGCGCCGCCAGCGCAGGCGCCGTCCCCACCAAGTACCCCAGCTCCTCCCGAATCCGCAGCGACTCCGCGAACCCGTGCCGCGCCTCCGCCAACTCGCCCTCCCGCAGGGCGAGTCCGGCCAGGTGGCGCCACGTGAAGGAGAGCAGGAGAGGGTCGGCATGCGCCGTCGCGCCCGCATGAGCCCGCCGGTAGGCGGCCCGCGCCGCCTGGGGTGAATCCGAGATGTGCTCGGCGATGAGCCCCCGGCGGAAGTCGAGCAGGGGACGCCCCGGAGTGTTCGGGGCGAGCAGCGCCGCCGCCCGCCCCAGCGCCGTACGCGCCTCGTCGGCCCGGTCCCGCACCGCGAGCACCGTGGAGGCGTACGCGAGCTGGCCGCGCTCGCAGGCCGCGGCCCCGCGGTCCTCGTCCTCCACGGCCAGCGCCTCGGCGGTCCGCAGCCCGTCCTCCGCCTCGGCCCAGCCCTCTCCCGTGAACAGGCACCGCTCCACCAGGAGCGAGGTTCTCTGCAGGGCGGGCCCCGGGCCCTCCCGCGAGGCGAGCAGTGCGGCCGCGTCGGTCCAACAGCCGCGCGAGCGCAGCCGCCATACCGCGGTCTGGAGTGGATCGTCCCCTGCAGTCGTTCCGGAACCAGACATGGCGGTATGCGCCACGTTGCCCTCCCCGAGCACGCCATCGAGCTGTTGAGTAGTGGGCGCATCTCAGCATGGATCGGCGCACCCGGCCAAGGGGCTGGGTGAAAGATTTCACAAAGGGCGGGCCATGAAAGGTGTTTGCCGCAGGTCGCCCGTGTCAGCTCATGCGCAGTGCCAGGAAGAAATCGAGCTTGTCCTCGAGGCGTGAGAGGTCACGACTCGTCAACTGCTCGATACGGCCGACTCGGTAGCGCAACGTGTTGACGTGCAGGTGCAGTCGCGCCGCGCAGCGCGTCCAGGAACCGTCGCAGTCGAGGAACGCCTCCAGGGTCGGGATGAGCTCCGCCCGGTGGCGCCGGTCGTAGTCCCGCAGCGGGTCGAGGAGGCGGGCCGTGAACGCGCGGCGCACGTCGTCGGGGACGAAGGGAAGCAGCAGGACGTGCGAGGCCAGTTCCTGGTGGCCCGCGGCGCAGACCCGGCCAGGACGCGCCGCCGCGACCCTGCGGGCGTGCCGGGCCTCCTCCAGGGCGCCGCGCAGGCCCTCGGCCGAGTGCACGGACGCGCTGACGCCGAGCGTGAGGCGGCCGTCGCCGTCGAGGCCCGCCGAGAGCGGGTCGCGGACGGACTCCAGGAGGGAGTCGGCAAGCAGGCCCGTCTCCGAGCCGTCGTGCTCCGTGGAGACCGCGGGCAGCGGCACGAGCGCGATCGCCTCGTCACCCGTATGGGCCACCGCGATGCGGTCGGACGGCTCGGGGCCCGCCGACAGGGGGTCCACGAGGATTTCCTCCAGGAGGGACTGGGCCACCGGGCCGCCCTCGATCTCGCCCCCGTCCCACTCCACGCGGGCCACCACGACCTGCCAGTGCGGTGCCGCGCCCAGGCCGGGCAGCAGCACGGGTGCGGCGACCCGCAGGCGCGCCGCGATCTCCGCGGGGGCCGCGCCCGTCTGGACGAGTTCGAGGACCTCCTGGGCCAGCCTGCGCCGTACGGTCCGTGCGGCGTCGCGCCGGTCGCGCTCCACGGCGATCAGCTGGGTGACGCCCTGCAGCAGGTCGAGCCGCTCCTCGGGCCAGTCGCCGGCGTCCGCCTCGACGGCCAAGAGCCAGTCCGAGAGGACCGTCTCGCGTACGTCGCGCAGCGCCGCCGTGCTCGCCGCGGTGGCCGCCGAACCCGAACCGCGCCCACTGCTCCGGATGGGGAACAGGGAGTACGTCGAGCCGTCCACCTGGACCCGGTGAGGGCCCCGGCGTCCCGTGCGGGCCGCGGCCAGGTGTTCGCCCGCCAGACGCGCGCACACGGCCGCCGGCAGGGCGGGGCCCGCGGCGCTCGACCCCGCGATGGCGCGGCCCGCGGGGGACAGGACCCAGGCCCGCAGGTCCAGGTCGGAGCCCAGCAGGTCCAGGACGACGTCGGGGCCGCCACCCGTGGGACCCGAGGTCATCAGACGGCGGTGCCGGTCGACGACGGCCGCCAGGTCACCGGCCCGCTCGCCGGACACCTGGCGCACGACGTGCTCGGTGATCGTCGCGAAGGCGACCGACTCGTTCACGGCGAACAGCGGCAGACGGTGCCGGGCGCAGGCCTCGACGAGGTCGTCGGGGACGTCGCCCAGCTCGGCCTCGCCCGCCGCGAGCGCCGCCACTCCGGCGCTCGCGAGGGTCCGTACGAAGGGTTCGGTGTCCTTGGCGTCGCGGCGCCAGGCGAGACCGGTCAGGACCAGCTCGCCGCCCGCGAGATACCGGCTCGGGTCGCGCAGGTCGGTGGTCATCACACCGCGCACGGTGCGGTCGAGCTCGTCCTCACCGCCGAGCAGCCGCAGGCCCAGCGCGTCGGTGTCAAGGAGTGCGCGCAGCCGCATGGTGGTCGCCGCCGATCTTGTCTCGAATGGGATGTACAGACAGTCCGTGTCTGTCGACTCTGTGTGGACCGGAGCCCCCGTGTCCTGGGGAGCCTCCGGTTTCCAGGGGGAAGCCGCGAGGTTACTGAGGCCCGTTCTTCATACGAATCTACAAGACGCGCGCCTTGGCCAGCCAACTCCTTCATGGTTTCGGTGACTGACCCCATCGGACGCAGGGGCGGTGTACTTGCCCCACTCCGCGTTAACAGCACATGAACGAGCAGTCGAGGGACGAACGGCACCAGTGGCCTGAACGAAGTCCCTTGAAGCGAACGACCCACGATACGAAGAAGAGAGCCTCATGGACTTCCTTCGCCCCGCCAGCTGGGAGGAGGCGCTCGCCGCCAAGGCCGAGCACCCGACAGCTGTGCCGATTGCGGGTGGCACCGACGTGATGGTCGAGATCAACTTCGACCACCGTCGTCCCGAGTACCTGCTTGACCTCAACCGCATCGCCGAGCTGCGCGAGTGGGCGGTCGGCGAGGAGACGGTCCAACTGGGCGCCTCGGTTCCGTACACCACGATCATGGAGGAGCTGCGCACCGAGCTCCCCGGCCTCGCGCTCGCCTCGCACACGGTCGCATCGCCGCAGATCCGCAACCGCGGCGGCGTCGGCGGCAACCTCGGCACGGCGTCCCCGGCCGGTGACGCCCACCCGGCGCTCCTCGCCGCCGACTGCGAGGTCGAGGTGGAGTCCGTACGCGGCTCGCGCCTCATCCCGATCGACGACTTCTACACCGGCGTGAAGCGCAACGCCCTCGCCCAGGACGAGCTGATCAAGTCCGTCCACATCAAGAAGGCGGACGGCCCCCAGCAGTACTCGAAGGTCGGCACCCGCAACGCGATGGTCATCGCCGTGTGCGCCTTCGGCATCGCCCTGCACCCCGAGACCCGGACCGTACGGACCGGCATCGGCTCAGCGGCCCCTACCCCCATCCGGGCGAAGGCGGCCGAGGAATTCCTGAACGCGGCGCTCGAAGAGGGCGGCTTCTGGGACAGCAAGAAGATCATCACCCCCTCGATCGCCAAGCAGTTCGCGGAGCTCGCCTCCGGTGCCGCCAACCCGATCGACGACGTCCGCGGCACGGCGAACTACCGCCGGCACGCCGTCGGCATCATGGCCCGCCGCACGCTCGGCTGGACCTGGGAGTCGTACCGCGGCAACGGCCGCAGCACTGAGGGAGTCGCATAATGCGCGTGAACTTCACGGTCAACGGCCGTCAGCAGGAAGCCGACGACGTGTGGGAGGGCGAGTCCCTTCTGTACGTCCTGCGTGAGCGCATGGGGCTCCCGGGCTCCAAGAACGCCTGCGAGCAGGGCGAGTGCGGTTCCTGCACCGTCCGTCTCGACGGCGTGCCGGTGTGTTCGTGTCTGGTCGCCGCCGGACAGGTCGAGGGCCGCGAGGTCGTCACCGTCGAGGGCCTCGCGGACTACGCCAAGCACCGCGACGACGCCCACCCGGGCGGCGCCTGCGGCTCCGTCTGCGGCGGCACCAGCCTCCAGGAAGCCCGCCAGTGGCAGGCGAAAGGCACCGACGGCCAGACCGGCGAGGGCGGTGAACTCTCCCAGATCCAGCAGGCGTTCATCGACGCCGGCGCCGTCCAGTGCGGGTTCTGCACCCCCGGTCTCCTCGTCGCCGCCGACGAGCTGCTCGAGCGCAACGCCTCGCCGTCGGACGCCGACATCCGCGAGGCGCTCTCCGGCAACCTCTGCCGCTGCACCGGTTACGAGAAGATCCTGGACGCGGTCCGCCTGGCGGCCGCCCGTCAGGAAGAGACGGTCTGATCATGGCTGGAACGAAGACCACCACGGGCGCGCCCACCGAAGTCACCCAGAAGCACAACAAGGGCGGCATCGGCGAGTCCACGCTCCGCCCGGACGGCACCCTCAAGGTCACCGGCGAGTTCGCGTACTCCTCGGACATGTGGCACGAGGACATGCTCTGGGGCCAGACGCTCCGCAGCACCGTCGCGCACGCCGAGATCGTCTCGATCGACACCGTCGAGGCCCTCAAGACGCCCGGCGTCTACGCCGTCCTGACGTACGACGACCTGCCGGCCGAGATGAAGAACTACGGCCTGGAGCTCCAGGACACCCCGGTCCTCGCCCACGGCAAGGTCCGTCACCACGGTGAGCCGGTCGCCCTCGTGGCCGCCGACCACCCGGAGACCGCACGCCGTGCCGCCGCGAAGATCGTGGTCGAGTACAAGGAACTGCCCGTCATCACCGACGAGGCATCGGCGACCGCTCCGGACGCCGTCCTCGTCCACGAGGGCCGCACCGACGAGTACATCAAGCACGTCCCGCACCCGAACATCGTGCACAACCAGCCGATCATCCGGGGCAACGCCGAAGAGGCCGCCAAGAAGGCCGACTTCATCGTCAAGGGCGAGTACACCTTCGGCATGCAGGACCAGGCCTTCCTCGGCCCGGAGTCCGGCCTCGCCGTACCGGCCGAGGACGGCGGCGTCGACCTGTACGTCGCCACCCAGTGGCTGCACTCGGACCTCGAACAGATCGCCCCCGTCCTCGGCCTGCCCGAGGACAAGGTGCGCATGACGCTCTCCGGCGTCGGCGGCGCGTTCGGCGGCCGCGAGGACATCTCGATGCAGATCCACGCCTGCCTCCTGGCGCTGCGCACCGGCAAGCCGGTCAAGATCGTCTACAACCGCTTCGAGTCCTTCTTCGGCCACGTGCACCGCCACCCGGCGAAGCTGTACTACGAACACGGCGCCACCAAGGACGGCAAGCTCACGCACATGAAGTGCAGGATCGTCCTGGACGGCGGCGCCTACGCGTCGGCGTCCCCGGCGGTCGTGGGCAACGCCTCGTCCCTGTCGGTCGGTCCGTACGTGATCGACGACGTCGACATCGAGGCGATCGCCCTCTACTCCAACAACCCGCCGTGCGGCGCGATGCGCGGCTTCGGCGCCGTCCAGGCCTGCTTCGCCTACGAGGCCCAGATGGACAAGCTCGCCGACAAGGTGGGCATGGACCGGGTCGAGTTCCGCCAGCTCAACGCCATGTCGCAGGGCACGCTCCTGCCGACGGGTCAGCCCGTCGACTCGCCGGCCCCGGTCGCCGAGATCCTGCGCCGCGTCAAGGCCCGCCCGCTGCCGCCCGAGCGCCAGTGGGAGTCCAGCGAGGGCGCCGACGTCCGCGCGCTGCCCGGCGGCCTCTCCAACACCACGCACGGCGAAGGCGTCGTCCGTGGCGTCGGCTACGCGGTCGGCATCAAGAACGTCGGCTTCTCCGAGGGCTTCGACGACTACTCCACCGCCAAGGTGCGCATGGAGGTCATCAACGGCGAGCCGGTCGCGACCGTGCACACCGCGATGGCGGAGGTCGGCCAGGGCGGCATCACCGTCCACGCGCAGATCGCCCGCACCGAGCTCGGCGTCCAGCAGGTGACGATCCACCCCGCCGACACCCAGGTGGGCAGCGCCGGTTCGACGTCCGCGTCCCGTCAGACGTACGTCACCGGTGGCGCGGTCAAGAACTCCTGCGAGCTCGTCCGCGAGAAGGTCCTGGAGATCGGCCGCCGCAAGTTCGGCTCGTACCACCCGGCGTGGGCCACCGCCGAACTCCTCCTGGAGGGCGGCAAGGTCGTCACCGACGGCGGCGAGACCCTCGCGGACCTGGCCGAGCTGCTCGAAGGCGAGAGCGTCGAGGTCGAGGCCGAGTGGCGGCACCGTCCGACCGTGGCCTTCGACAAGAAGACCGGTCAGGGCAACGGCCATGTCCAGTACTCGTTCGCCGCGCACCGCGCGGTCGTCGAGGTGGACACCGAGCTCGGCCTGGTCAAGGTCATCGAGCTCGCCACCGCCCAGGACGTCGGCAAGGCGCTCAACCCGCTCTCCGTCGTCGGCCAGATCCAGGGTGGCACCACCCAGGGCCTGGGCGTCGCGGTGATGGAGGAGATCATCGTCGACCCGAAGACCGCGAAGGTGCGCAACCCCTCCTTCACGGACTACCTCATCCCGACCATCCTCGACACGCCGACCATCCCGGTCGACGTGCTCGAACTGGCCGACCCGAACGCGCCCTACGGCCTTCGCGGCATGGGCGAGGCCCCGACCCTCTCCTCGACGCCGGCCGTCCTCGCGGCGATCCGGAACGCGACGGGTCTGGAGCTGAACAAGACGCCGGTACGTCCGGAACACCTCACCGGCACCTGACCCCACGATCTCTCCGGGCGGCGCGCGCCTCCCTCGGAACGTCACACTTCCTACCGCTCGCGCCGCCCGGAGAACCCCAGTACCGCACCGCTCGCGGTCATCGCAGTACCTGAGCAGCACCCACGTATCACCCACGCGTCACCCACGCAGCACCCACGCTCTTCGGAGCCCCAGTTCGTCTCGGGCCGTCCCCCGGGTCGTGCGCCCAACGCATCATCCCAAATCCCGCAGTCTCCACAGGCCCAACCCTCTTGTGAACCGCCTGTTGCGGGTGCCCCTTTGAACCTTGGGAGTTAGGCACCATGACCCAGCAGTCAACGGAGCCGAAGACCACCGCTGAGGACGCGGGCAACGGCTCACGCGTCCCCGCCGGCAGGTCTTGGCTGGACCGGTATTTCCACATAACGCACAGAGGCTCCACCGTCGGCCGGGAGGTGCGCGGCGGCATCACCACCTTCATGGCGATGGCCTACATCATCCTGCTCAACCCGGTGATCCTCTCGGTTCCCGACGCCACGGGACACCGCCTCGACGGTGACCAGCTGACCACCGCCACCGTCTTCGCGGCGGCCGCCACCACCATCGTCATGGGCATCCTCGGCAATGTGCCGCTGGCCCTGGCGGCGGGACTCGGCGTCTCCGCCGTGATGGCCTTCCAGGTCGCCCCGGAGATGACCTGGGGCAACGCGATGGCGATGTGCATCATCTACGGCGTCATCATCATCCTGCTGGTCCTCACCGGCCTGCGGACCCTGATCATGGACGCGATCCCGCTGGCTTTGAAGCACGCCATCACCATGGGCATCGGCATGTTCGTCACGCTGATCGGCCTGGTCCAGGCGGGCTTCGTCACCTCCATGCCGTCCAAGCACGGCGACATGGGCGCCAAGCCGATCCAGATGGGCATCGACGACAAGCTCATCGGCTGGCCCGTCCTGTGCTTCGCCGTCACCGTCCTGCTGATCTTCCTGCTGCAGGTCCGCAAGGTCCCCGGCGTGATCCTCATCGGCATCGTCGGCGGCACCGTCTTCGCCGCGCTCGTCCACCAGTTCGCGGGCATGACCGAGAAGGACTGGGGCCTGAACGCCCCGGAGATCGACGGCTCCGTCGTCTCGTCGCCCGACTTCGGGCTCTTCGGCGAGGTGTCCTTCAGCGGCATCGGCGACATCGGCGGCATCACCGTGGGTGTCATCGTCTTCACCCTGGTCCTCGCCGGCTTCTTCGACGCCATGGGCACCATCATCGGCATCGGCCAGCAGGCCAACCTCGCCGACAAGGACGGCAAGATGCCGGGCCTGAACAAGGCACTGGCGATCGACGGTGCCGGTGGCGTCGTCGGCGGTCTCGCCGGTGCGTCGGGCCAGACGGTCTTCGTCGAGTCCACCGCCGGCGTCGGCGACGGGGCGCGCACCGGCTTCGCGAGCGTGGTCACCGGCCTCGCGTTCACGCTGTGCCTCTTCTTCACCCCGCTCGCGCAGCTCATCCCGACGCAGGTCGCGGCCGCCGCCCTGGTGGTCATCGGCGCGATGATGCTGAGCAACGCCCGGCACATCGACTGGACCGACCAGGCCACCGCCATCCCGGTGTTCCTGACCACGGTCCTGATGCCGTTCACGTACTCCATCACGGTGGGTATCGCGGCCGGTGTCATCGCCCACGTCCTGATCAAGGCCGCGCAGGGCAGGGCTCGTGAGATCGGCTGGCTCATGTGGGTGCTCGCCCTCGTGTTCCTGGCCTTCTTCGCGCTCCACCCGATCGAGAACTGGATGGGCGTCAAGTAGCCCCCTCCAGGCCCTCACACACCCGTTAGGAGACGGACATGCTGGACATCGCCGAAGAGCTGAACCGGTGGGTCGAGCAGGGACGCGACT
This sequence comes from Streptomyces sp. NPDC051214, assembly GCF_040682375.1. Classification (NCBI taxonomy): domain Bacteria; kingdom Bacillati; phylum Actinomycetota; class Actinomycetes; order Kitasatosporales; family Streptomycetaceae; genus Streptomyces; species Streptomyces sp. NPDC051214. Next base: position 201,734 of record NZ_JBFBAT010000004.1, on the reverse strand, counting down.
TCGCCGTCGCCACCGTGGTGGCGGTCGGCGGCAGCGCGCCCCGGCAGCCCGGCGCGGCCCTGGCCGTCGACTCCGACGGCACGGCCATCGGCTCCGTCTCCGGCGGGTGTGTGGAAGGCGCCGTCTACGAACTGTGCCAACAGGCCCTTCAGGACGGCGAAAGCGTCGTCGAACGCTTCGGATACAGCGACGAGGACGCCTTCGCCGTGGGTCTGACCTGCGGCGGCATCATCGACATCCTCGTCACCCCGGTCCGCGCGGACTCCTCCGCGCGGCCGGTCGTCGCGGCCGCGCTCGCGGCCGCCGCTTCGGGCGAGGCCGCGGCCGTCGCCCGCATCACCTCCGGCCCGGCGGAACTCGTGGGCCGCGCTCTTCTCGTACGGTCGGACGCCGACGCCCCTCATGAGGGCGGGCTCGGCGGACATCCCGAGCTGGACCGCACCGCCGCGGGCGAGGCCCGCGCCCTGCTGGACGCAGGGCGCACGGGCACGGTGGAGATCGGCGAGGACGGCTCCCGCTGCGGACAGCCGCTCACCCTGCTCGTCGAGTCGAGCGTCCCGCCGCCCCGCATGATCGTGTTCGGCGCCATCGACTTCGCGTCCGCGCTCGTCAGGATCGGCACGTTCCTCGGCTACCGCGTGACCGTCTGCGACGCGCGGCCCGTCTTCGCCACGGCGGCACGGTTCCCGGACGCGGACGAGATCGTCGTCGAATGGCCGCACGAGTACCTGAAGCGCACGGAAACCGACGCCCGTACCGTCCTGTGCGTGCTGACGCACGACGCCAAGTTCGACGTGCCGCTGCTCGAACTGGCCCTGCGCCTCCCGGTCGCCTACGTGGGCGCGATGGGATCGCGCCGCACGCACGAGGACCGCAACAAGCGGCTGCGCGAGGTCGGAGTCAGCGAGCTGGAACTGGCCAGGCTGCGCTCGCCCATCGGCCTGGACCTCGGCGCGCGCACCCCGGAGGAGACGGCCCTCTCCATCGCCGCGGAGATCGTCGCGAACCGGCGCGGCGGCAGCGGCGTCTCGCTGACGGGCGCCCACACGCCGATCCACCACGACGGCTCGGGGCGGCCCGCCGGGCGCATCGGGTCCGTGGCCTGAGCTGCCCCTGCTGCTACCTTGCGTCACGAATTGATCACTTTGTGACGCAAGAGGAGCATTCGTGAAGGTCGCCTGCGTCGGTGGCGGGCCCGCCGCCCTGTACCTCTCGATCCTGCTCAAGCGGCAGGACCCGTCCCACGACATCACCGTCCACGAGCGCAACCCGGAAGGCTCGACGTACGGGTGGGGGGTCACCTACTGGGGCGGCCTCCTGGAGAAGCTCCAGGCCGGCGACCCGGAGTCCGCGCGCGCCATCAGTGAACACTCGGTCCGCTGGAGCGACGGCGTCGCCCACGTCGGCGACCGCACGACGGTGCACCACGGCGACGAGGGCCACGGCATCGGGCGCCACCGGCTCCTCGACATCCTCACGAGCAGGGCCCGTTCCCTCGGCGTACGGGTCGAGTTCGAGCGGGAGATCACCGACGCGGCCCAACTCTCCGACGCCGATCTGGTCGTCGCGGGCGACGGCGTCAGGAGCGCCCTGCGGGAGCGCCACACGGACCACTTCGGCGCCGAGGTCACGCTCGGCCGCAACAAGTACATCTGGCTCGGCACCACCAAGGTCTTCGACTCCTTCACCTTCGCCTTCGTGGAGACCGCGCACGGCTGGATCTGGTGCTACGGCTACCGCTTCAGCGACGAGAAGAGCACCTGCGTCATCGAGTGCTCCCCGCAGACCTGGAGGGGCCTTCGCCTGCACGAGGCGAGCGAGGCGGACGGGCTCGCCCTCCTGGAGCGGCTCTTCGCCGGGCCCCTGGACGGGCACCGCCTGATCGGCCGGGCGCAGTCCGACGGCAGCGCGCAGTGGCTCACCTTCCGTACGCTGACCAACCGGACGTGGCACCGCGGCAACGTGGTCCTGCTCGGGGATGCCGCGCACACCACGCACTACTCGATCGGCGCGGGCACGACGCTGGCCCTGGAGGACGCGATCGCCCTGGCGGACGCGCTGCGGGGGAGCACCGACCTCACCGCCGCCCTCACGAGCTACGAACGGGAGCGGCGCTCGGCCCTTCTCTCCGTCCAGAGCGCGGCCCGCTACAGCGCCCGGTGGTACGAGAACCTGCCGCGCTACATCGGCCTCGACCCGGCCCAGATGTTCGCGCTCCTCGGCCAGCGCCACTCACCGCTGCTGCCGCACATCCCGCCGCAGCTGTACTACCGGATCGACCGCGCCGCCGAGCAGTTGGAGCCCCTGCGCCGGATGAAGCGGTGGCTGGGCCCGAGGGTGGCGCGGACGCTGCACGGGCGGGTACGGGCCTCGCGGGACTGAACTGGGCTGAGCCGGACTTCGGGTCCCGCGCTCCTCACGCGAAGGGGCGGTGCGGGGGCCCGGAGAGCAGCCCGTCCACCGCCCGCCCGAACATCCGCCGTCCGGCGGCCGCGAGCACCTTGTCGAAGACCGCGGGCAGCCAGCGCACGCGCAGTTCCTCCCGCCAGAGCACCGTCGAACCGGCCGCCCCGGCCCGGGGGGACACCTCGATCTCCGCCCACCCCGTCACGAACGAACCCCGCTTCTCCAGCCGGCACACGCCGCCGCCCGCCTCGGCAGGACGCCACGTCACGACCTCCATCACGTCGTCGAAGCCGACGGGGCCGAGCCCGCTGCGGGCGACGAAGACCGTTCCTTCCCCGTGGGGCGGCGGGGTCCGCACGACGACCCGGGTCAGCGGGACCACGTCGGCGTGCCGCTCCCAGGTGGTGAGCCGGCGCCAGACGTCGTCGGCGGGCAGGGATGATTCCCGGTCGATACGGAAGAGAGCCACACGGCGATCCTGCCAGGTTACGGGCGGTAGACCTTGCCCGGCTCGGCCTTCCCCGGCGCGAGCAGCTGCGGAACCGTCACGAAGACGTAGCCGCGCTTCTTCAGCTCGTCGATGATGCCCGGCACCGCGGGCACCGTGCCCTTGTAGATGTCGTGCAGCAGGATGATGCCGTCCCGCTCGGTCTGGTCGATGACGCGCTTCTTGATCAGCGCGGAGTCGTTGGTCGTGTAGTCCTTGGCGGTCACGCTCCACAGGACCTCCGAGAGGCCCTCCTCGCGCGAGATCTTGTTGACGTCCGGGTTGGTGCGGCCCTGCGGGGGGCGCATCAGCGTCGGCTTGTGGCCGATCAGCTTCTCTATCGCCTCGTTCGGCTTGCGCAGTTCCTCGCGCGCCTCGTCCGGCGTGATGTCGGTGAGGATCTTGTGCGACCAGGTGTGGCTCGCCACCTCGTGCCCCTCGGCGTCCATGCGCTTCACGAGCTCGGGGTGCTCGGCTATGTGGTTCTTGCCGAGCAGGAAGAAGGTGGCGGGCACCTTCTCCTCCTTGAGGATGTCGAGCAGCCGCGCCGAGTTCTCGCTGGGCCCCGCGTCGAACGTGAGGGCCACGCACTTGATGCTGCGGCAGTCGACCGTCCCGACCTTCGCCCGGCCCTTCACGCCCACCGAAGGCGCGTCCTTGCGCACGGAGCTGGGGGAGGTGGTGTCCACCTTCGTGCACCCCGTCAGGGCGACGGCCATGACCGCGGCGGTCATGGCCGTCATGTATGCGGCTCGACGGAACCCTGGGGCTGATCTCTTCATCTTGCTCTGTGCAGCGGACATGCGAGCACTATACATAGCGTGTATATACGGTGTGTATAGAGGGGTCCTGGCAAGCCCGCGCGCCCCGGCCGCGCTGCTTCAGCTGCCGCTCACGAGGCCGTCCATCCAGGCTTCGACCTGGGCGGACTCACGCGGCAGACCGGCCGACAGGTTCTCGTTGCCGTCGGCCGTGACGAGGATGTCGTCCTCGATGCGGACCCCGATGCCCCGGTACTCCTCGGGCACCGTGAGGTCGTCCGGCTGGAAGTACAGGCCCGGTTCGACGGTGAGCACCATGCCCTCCTCCAGTACTCCGCCGACGTACTCCTCGGTGCGGGCCTGGGCGCAGTCATGGACGTCGAGGCCGAGCATGTGGCCCGTGCCCGCCATGGTGAAGCGGCGCTGCAGCCCGAGCGCGAGGACCCGCTCCGGGTCGCCGTCGAGCAGGCCCCACTCCACGAGCCTGTACGCGAGGTGGCGCTGCGCCGCGTCATGGAAGTCGCGGTAGGCGGCGCCCGGCTTCACGGCGGCGATGCCCGCCTCCTGTGCCTCGAACACCGCGTCGTAGATCTTGCGCTGGAGCGGGGTGAAGGTGCCGTCGACCGGGAGGGTACGGGTGACGTCGGCGGTGTAGAGGGTGTGGGTCTCCACCCCCGCGTCCAGGAGCAGCAGTTCGCCGGGGCGCACCGGGCCGTCGTTGTCCTGCCAGTGCATGATCGTGGCGTGCTCGCCCGCCGCGCAGATCGAGCCGTAGCCGATGTCATTGCCCTCCAGGCGGGCGCGGCGGAAGAAGGTCCCCTCGATCCAGCGCTCCGATGTGGCGACGGCGGTCGCCAACTCCCGTACGACATCGGTGAATCCGCGCACCGTCGAGTCCACCGCCTTGCGCAGCTCGCCGATCTCCCAGTCGTCCTTGACCAGGCGCAGGCCCGAGAGTGCCTCCTCCAGCTCGGCGTCGCGCTCCTCGTCGGTCGTCAGGGCCTCCTCGAGCGCCGGGTCGTGGCCGCGCACGATGCGGGTCGGTACGTCGAGGGCGGCGAGCTCCGCGGGTGCGTCGCGGACGTCGCGGCAGGGCAGGCCGAGCAGCAGCTCGGACTCGGCGAGGCTGCGCCTGCGGCCCATCCAGAGCTCGGCCGTCATGCCGGTCCAGAACTCGTCGCTGTCCCTGCTGTCGCGGGGGAGTTGGTAGAGGTGCGCGTCGTGGCCCTCGCCCCCGGCGCGGGGTTCGAGGACCAGGGCGCAGTCCCGTGCCTGGTCGCAGGTCATGTGGACGTACGCGGAGTACGGGCGGAAGGGGTAATGGCTGTCGTTCGAGCGGACCTTGAGCTTCCCGGAGGGGATCACCAGGCGCTCGCCCGGGAACAGCGCGGACAGGGCGGCGCGGCGGCGGGCCGCGTGCGGGGTCTGTTCCGCCGGGCGCAGGTCGCGCTGCTCGGTGTCGGCCCAGCCCGTCCGCATCAGGGCGGAGAGTTCCTCGGAGATCTCGGGATACAGGCCGTTCTTGCGTACGCGGGACGCCTTCTTCTTGGCCATCGATGTCACCTTCTCTTCCCCGTTCCGGGGCTCGTGGCGGAGTGCTCTGGGGCGGTTCCGCCAGCGTAGAGACCCTTGGCCCGTAAGGGAACATGTGACATAGTACTGGCGTGACAAAGCGGCTGACCTGCGATGTTGTAGTGGTCGGCGCCGGGATGGTGGGCGCCGCCTGTGCCCTGTACGCGGCGCGCGCCGGACTCTCCGTCGTCCTGGTGGACCGCGGCCCGGTGGGCGGCGGCACGACCGGATCCGGCGAGGGCAACATCCTCGTGTCCGACAAGGAACCAGGACCCGAGCTCGAACTCGCCCTGCTGTCAGGGCGCCTGTGGACGGAGCTCGCGGCGGAACCGGGCGTGGGCGCGAGCATCGAGTACGAGGCCAAGGGCGGCGTGGTCGTCGCGTCCACCGGCCAAGGGCTCGCGGCGCTGGGGGAGTTCGCCGTGGGGCAGCGCGCGGCCGGGGTCGACGCCCGGACCGTCGCGGCCGATGAACTGCACGACCTGGAACCGCACCTCGCTCCCGGCACGGCGGGCGGCATCCACTACCCGCAGGACGCCCAGGTGATGCCGACGCTGGCCGCGGCCCAACTGGTGCGCCTGGCGCGGGGCTTGGGCGCCGAGCTCCGCACAGGGTGGACGGTCACCGCCGTGCTGCGGACCGCGGGTGGCGAGGTACGCGGGGTCCGCACCGACCGGGGCGAGATCCACGCCCCGTACGTCGTGAACGCGGCGGGCACCTGGGGCGGCGAGCTCGCCGCCCCCGCCGGAGTCGCCCTGCCCGTGCTGCCGCGGCGCGGCTTCGTCCTGGTCACCGAGCCGCTGCCGCGCATGGTCCGGCACAAGGTGTACGCCGCCGACTACGTGGCGGACGTGGCCAGCGGTTCCGCCGCGCTGCAGACGTCGCCGGTGGTCGAGGGCACGGCGGCGGGACCGATCCTGATCGGCGCGAGCCGCGAGCGCGTCGGCTTCGACCGGAGCTTCTCGCTCCCGGTCATGCGGGCCCTGGCGGCGGGGGCGACGCGGCTTTTCCCGTTCCTCGCCGACGTCCGGGCCCTGCGCGCGTATGTCGGCTTCCGCCCCTACATGCCGGACCACCTCCCCGCCATCGGGCCCGACGCGCGGGCGCCGGGGCTGATCCACGCCTGCGGTCACGAGGGCGCGGGGATCGGACTCGCCGCCGGTACGGGCCACTTGATCGCCCAGGTGCTGAGTGGCGCGCCACCGGACCTGAACCTGACCCCCTTCCTCCCCGACCGTTTCGCCGCCCGCCCGCCCGAGGAGGCGCCATGAGCGAACGCACCCCGCTGAACCTGGTCCGCGCCCGCCCGGGGCCACCGCACACCGTCACGTTCGACGGCCGGGAGATCCCGGCCCTGCCGGGTCAGACGGTGGCCGCGGCGCTCTGGTCGGCGGGCATCACGGCCTGGCGCACCACGAGACGGGGCGGCGAACCAAGGGGCGTCTTCTGCGGGATCGGCGTCTGCTTCGACTGCCTGGTGGAGGTCAACGGACTGCCGAATCAACGGGCTTGCCTGGTACCGGCGGCGCCCGGAGATGTGATCAGGAGCGGAGATGAGGACGTTGCGTGAGGGCGGCGCATCGATGCGCTGGTCGCTGCGGGGTAATCGGGTGGGTGGGCGGGAGAGGCCTGTTCGGCAAGGAGCGGATGCCGGGAGCCCGGCGGTGATGCCGGAGGCGAAGCCCCGCACGCTGGCGGTGATCGGCGCCGGCCCCGCAGGCCTCGCCGCAGCGCTGGCCGCCGCGCAACGGGACGTACGGGTCACGGTGATCGACTCCGCCCCGCAGGCAGGCGGGCAGTTCTACCGGCAGCCCCCAGCCGCGCTCGGCGCACGCCGCCCGCAGGCGTTGCATCACCAGTGGCGTACGTGGGAGCGACTGCGGGACGGCCTCGCGCGACAGATCGCGGCGGGCCGCATCACACACCTGACGGAACATCACGTCTGGTTCGTCGAAGGAGACTTCGAGGACGCGGCGGGGCCCGGCGGCCCCCGCTTCACCGTGCACGCCCTCCTAGGCCCCGACCACCAGGAGTCCGCAGCCCTGCCCGCCGACGCCGTGCTTCTCGCGACCGGAGGGTACGAGAAGGTCCTGCCGTTCCCCGGCTGGACCCTGCCCGGCGTGCTCACCGCCGGTGGCGCGCAGGCCATGCTCAAGGGCGGGCTCGTCCTGCCGGGCCGCACCGTCGTCGTGGCCGGAACGGGTCCGCTGCTGATGCCCGTCGCCGTCGGCCTCGCGGCAGCCGGCGCCGAGGTGGCCGCCCTGGTCGAATCCGCGGGACCCAAGGCCTTCGCGCGGCACGCCGCCACCCTCGCCGCCCATCCGTACAAACTGGCCGAGGGCGCTCAGTACGCCGCCCAACTCCTGCGCCACCGAGTGCCGTTGGCCACCGGCCACACCGTCGTCGAAGCCCACGGCAAGAACGCGCTGGAGGCGGTGACCGTCGCCGCGCTCGACGCCGCGGGCCGGGTGCGGCCCGGCACCGAGCGGCGCATCGCCTGCGACACCCTCGCCGTCGGCCACGGCATGCTGCCGCACACCGATCTCGCCGAGGGCCTCGGCTGCCGTGTCGACGGCGTGGACGTCGCCGTCGATGCCGAGCAGCGCACCGATGTCCCCGGCGTCTGGGCCGCCGGGGAGGCGACCGGCATCGGCGGCGCGGCCCTCTCCCTCGCCGAAGGACACATCGCCGGACGCTCGGCCGCCGCCCGGCTGCGGGGGAGCGCCATCGACCCACGCGCATGGGCCGCCGCAGCCAAGGCACGTACAAAGGCACGGGAGTTCGCCGCCGCGATCAAGGCCGTGTACGAGCCGCCAGCGCACTGGGCGGAACAACTCCGCGACGACACCCTCGTCTGCCGCTGCGAGGAGGTTCCCGCGTCGGCCGTCCGCGAGGCCGTCGAGGAGCTCGGGGCCACGGACGCGCGGACCGTGAAACTCCTGACCCGGGCCGGCATGGGCTGGTGCCAGGGCCGCATGTGCTCGGCGGCCGTCGCCGGGCTCGCCGGCTGCGAGGAGCGGTCCGCGCGGCGGCCGTTCGCCCGACCGGTGCCGCTCGGCGTGCTCGCACAGGCCCCCGACGAAGACGAGCAGACCTCCTCCTAGCAGCAAGCCCCGCACCGCAACGAAGGGACCCTCGCCCATGAACGTGTCCGCAGACAGCCCCCGCCCCTGGCACGGAGTCCTCGTCGCCACCGCCCTGCCCCTGAACGACGACCTCTCCGTCGCTCACGGCAGTTACGCCGAGCACTGCGCCTGGCTCGTCGAGAACGGCTGCGACGGCGTCGTCCCCAACGGATCGCTCGGCGAGTACCAGGTGCTCACCCCCGAGGAACGCGCCAAGGTCGTTCAGACCGCCGTCGCGGCGGTCGGCGGGCGCCGCGTGATGCCCGGCGTCGCCGCCTACGGCTCCGCCGAGGCCCGCCGCTGGGCCGAGCAGGCCAAGGACGCGGGCTGCGCCTCGGTGATGCTGCTCCCGCCCAACGCCTACCGCGCCGACGAGCGCTCCGTGCTCGCCCACTACGAGGAGGTCGCGAAGGCGGGCCTCCCCGTCGTCGCGTACAACAACCCCATCGACACCAAGGTCGACCTGCAGCCCGAACTACTCGCCAAGCTGCACGGCGAGGGGTACATCCACGCCGTCAAGGAGTTCTCCGGCGACGTCCGCCGCGCCTACCGCATCGCCGAACTCGCCCCGGAACTCGACCTGTTGATCGGCGCCGACGACGTCCTGCTCGAACTCGCCCTCGCCGGCGCCAAGGGCTGGGTCGCGGGCTACCCGAACGCGCTGCCCGCCGCCTGCGTCGAGCTCTACCGCGCCGCCGTGACCGGTGAGCTGACCACGGCGAAGGAGCTGTACCGGGAACTGCACCCGCTGCTGCGCTGGGACTCCAGGCCCGAGTTCGTCCAGGCCATCAAGTTGTCCATGGACATCGTCGGACGGCACGGCGGCCCCTGCCGGCCGCCGCGCGTGCCGCTGCTTCCCGAGCAGGAGAAGGCGGTGCGCGCCGCCACCGAACGGACGGCCGCCGCCGGGCTCGCCTGACGCCTCCGCACGGCCACCTACGAAAGGGCTCCGCCATGCGCAGCAAACTCGTCCTGCACGCGGTCGACTCGCACACCGAAGGCATGCCGACGCGGGTGATCACCGGCGGCATCGGCACCGTACCCGGCGCGACGATGAACGAACGCAGGCTCCACTTCCGCGAGCACCGCGACGACATCAAGCAGCTCCTGATGAACGAACCGCGCGGTCACGCGGCCATGAGCGGCGCGATCCTCCAGCCGCCCACCCGGCCCGACTGCGACTACGGCGTGATCTACATCGAGGTCTCCGGCTATCTGCCGATGTGCGGCCACGGCACCATCGGCGTCGCCACCGTCCTCGTCGAGACCGGCATGGTCGAGGTCGTCGAGCCGGTCACCACGATCCGCCTGGACACCCCGGCGGGCCTCGTCGTCGCCGAGGTCGCCGTCGAGGACGGCGCGGCGAAGGCCGTCACGCTCCAGAACGTGCCGTCCTTCGCCGTCGGACTCGACCGCAAGATCACCCTGCCCGACGGCCGTTCGGTGACGTACGACCTGGCCTACGGAGGCAACTTCTACGCGATCCTGCCCCTGGACCAGTTCGGCCTGCCTTTCGAGCGCGGCCGCAAGGACGACATCCTCGCGGCGGGCCTCTCGCTGATGGAGGCGATCAACGCCGAGGACGAGCCGGTGCACCCCGAGGACCCGTCCATCCGCGGCTGCCACCACGTCCACCTCCACGCTCCCGGCGCCACCGCCCGCTACTCCCGGCACGCGATGGCCATCCACCCCGGCTGGTTCGACCGCTCGCCGTGCGGCACCGGGACCAGTGCGCGCATGGCCCAGCTGCACGCACGCGGAGAGCTGCCCCTGGACACGGAGTTCGTCAACGAGTCCTTCATCGGCACGCGCTTCAGCGGGCGGCTCCTGGGGACCACCGAGGTCGCGGGCATCCCCGCGGTCCTGCCCAGTTTCACCGGCCGCGCCTGGGTGACCGGCACCGCGCAGTACCTCCTCGACCCGGACGACCCCTTCCCCGCGGGCTTCGTGCTCTAGCCGACCGGGATAATGGCCACTCGTAGCACGTGACATTGCACCCTGACAGTGCACCCAGGAGGGACCTCCCCATGGCCGCCCGGCGCAACCCCGCCCCGTCCGCAGCCCCCGCCGCCCTGCCCAGCCTGGGGGGCACGCGCAGCAGCTACCGCGAACGGGTCGCGGACGCGCTGCGCGCCGCGCTCATCGCGGGGGAGCTGCGCGCGGGCGAGGTCTACTCGGCGCCCACCCTGGCCGTGCGCTTCGGTGTCTCCGCGACCCCGGTCCGCGAGGCCATGCTCGACCTCGCCAAGGAGGGCCTCGTCGACACGGTGCCCAACAAGGGCTTCCGGGTCACCGCGGTCTCCGAGAAACAGCTCGACGAGTACAAGCACATCCGTGCGCTGATCGAGATCCCCACCACGGCCGAACTCGCCACCTCGGCGGACCCGGCCGACCTCGAGGCTCTGCGCCCCACCGCGCAGGCGATCGTCACCGCGGCGGCGGACGGCGACCTCATCGCGTACGTCGAGGCCGACATCCGCTTCCACCTCGGTCTGCTCGCGCTCTGCGGCAACGACCATCTCGTCGAGGTGGTCGGCGACCTGCGCAAGCGTTCCCGCCTGTACGGCCTCCAGGCGCTCGTCGACGCGGGCCGCCTTCAGGCCTCCGCGGAGGAGCACCTGGAGATCCTCGACGCGCTGCTCGCCCGCGACGAGGACGCCGTACGCGCGGTCATGACCCGCCATCTCGGTCATGTGCGCGGACTGTGGGCGGCCGAATAGCTCAGGAGTGGTGGTTGGGGATCAGGAACAGGTGGATCGACTGGTCCTTCTCGCGGTGACGCTCGTTCGCCGCGCCCTTCTTGGCCCGGTCGGACACGATCACCACGTAGTCGGCCGAGACCCAGGAGACGCCCTCCGCGGTGCCGTAGACCGTCCGGCCCTTGGCGTCGGTGGGGAGGTGGTAGACGGTGCCTTCGTCGACCTCCCACTTCTTGGTGGAGAGGCGGCCCACCCACAGCGCCGACGACGCCTGCGACAGGACGGCGATCCGCCCGTCGCGCACGGACACGCTGCTGTAGTCCTCGAAGGGCAGCGACCCGGGCAGCCGGATCGTGGACGTGTGGATCCAGCGCTTGCCGCCCTGCCGGAAGACCTGGATGCGCCCGCCGCCCGGCGTCCTGCCCTTCTTGCCGCCCGCGCACCGGTTGCCCTCGCACAGCGCCAGGAGGTGCGCCGCGCCCGAGCGCTCCACCCACTCGAGGCCCTCCATGCCCTTGTTCGCGTCCGCCACGTCGAAGTCGAGCAGTGTCGAGCCGCACGGACGCAGCTTGTCGTCGAACTCGTGGATCCGGGCGCGGAAGCCCTTGGGCTTGACCGGCTCGGCCTCGCTCAGCGTGAAGTAGTGGTCGCGCTTCTCGTCGTGGGCGAGATCCTCGTACCCCTCGTTCGCCCCGGACTTGCCGGACTTCTTCGCCTTGCCGGGCTTGAGCACGCCGTTCTCCGGCGCCTTGGGCGACAGCTCGCTGCTGACCCGGATGAGGGAGGGCAGGTTGTCGCAGACGACGAGGAAGGCGCCGTCCCGGTAGAGGACACCGCTGGCCTCCAGGCGGGAGCCCGCGCCGTCCCCGATCAGGTCCTTGATCTTGGCCTCTTTCACGAGGCGCAGCTCGTGCGAGCGATCGGGCTTGGCCGACTTCTTCGTTGCGGTCATGAGGGCAGTACCTCCATCGCGCCGGGGAACGACGCCCCGCTGGCGCCGTTGGGATAGGTCTTGCGCAACTCGGCGAGCTGTTGTCGTGCGTGGTCGTAGCGCATGCGCGTGTAGTGGAAGATCCCGTACGTGAACTGCGAGCCGCGGCTCAGCTCCCACTGCCGGTATCCGGCGCGGTACACCTCGTCGTTGGTGAACTGGCGCCCGGTGAAGGGCTGTCCGTGCGGGCTCGTGGACTCGCCGTACGCGGCGGACGAGACGAGCTGCCACAGACCGTCAGAGCGCCCGGACCCCTCCGCGCCGAGCAGCGCCGCGACCTGCTCGGGGCCGAACTCCGTGTCCAGGAGGTACTCGAGGTGATCGAGGTAGTACTGGCAGAAGTCGTGGTGGCGCAGCAGGTTGGTGAACAGCGGGATGCGTGACTCCTCGTGCGGCGCGTGCGTGATCCGGCAGTAGTTGCGGCTCATCGCCGGCCAGTCGAGCAGGTCCGTGTACTGCCACCGCGTGGCGAAGAAGTCGATGCCCGAGCTGTTGTCGTAGTCCCAGGGGATGAACGTGAAGTACGGGCGGACCATGAAGCCCGTCGGGTCGCCGAGCCGTCCCGCGTTGTAGAGGTAGTAGTTCGACGGTGTCGCGAAGTAGTTGTCCCAGCTGCCGAGCAGGACGTTGGCACCCGCCCAGCGCAGGAACGCCGGCACGTTCAGGATCTGCTCGACCGCCTCGCGGAAGGCGTCGGAGGCGAACCGGTCGTCGCCGCCCGCGAGATGGACGCCGTTGACGGTGCGCACGAGAGCCGCGAGGTCGTCGTAGGTGTTGGTGGAGGGGTCGTCCTCGTTCGTCTTCAGACGGTACGTACGGTCGTCCTCCAGGCTCCCCGCGGTGAAGTACTGCCGGCCGCTGTCAGTGCCGTCCGTGCCGGGGCGGTGCTCCAGGGTCGCGCAGCCGACGTCGCCGCAGTACGCCTTGTAGAGGTTGCCCTCCGCGTTCTTGCCGAAGTGGTCCTTCAGGAACTTCTTGTCGACCTGCTCGATGACCGAGTACAGGCCCATGTAGCGGTCGTTGAGGTGGAACGTCGCGTACGTGTGCTGCGCCGCCGGGATACCCGCGCGCTCCAGGAGCCGCCAGGCGACGGCCTCGCGCATCTGCGACGGGTCGTTGTACATCGCCTTGAGGTTGACGCGCTCCATGCCGTGCAGGCGGTCCTCGCTCTCGCCGACCTCGAAGTTGATCTTCCAGGAGCGCTTGGGCGCGCGAGCGGTCATGTTGCCGCTGTTGACCAGGGAGAACGCCGGCGTCGCGAGCAGCGTGTCGTCCGGGGCGTCGCTCCTGGCCACGGTCAGCCGGGCGCCCTGCGGCGCCACCATCACCTCGTCGGCCGTCAGGACGCCGGGCGGCCAGCCGGTGACCTTGACCTGATACATGTCCTGAGCGAAGAACTCCGTTTTGTTCTCGGCCGCGTTGAGGAACTCGTCGACGATCCGCCCGATCGGGGTGAGCTGTCCGTCCGCGTCGAGAAGGACCAGGCTGCCGTCGGCCGAGGCGCCCGCCAGGTCGCCCTGCTCGGCGAGCAGCAGGTCGTACAACGCGCTGAACTCGGCCTTCGTCCGCAGCGCGGCGTCGGCGGGGCCCGCTGCCGCGTTGGCCCGCTCGGCGAGCCGCCGCCCGGTGCCCGCGGGCAGTGCGGAGACCGCGATGACCTGGTTCTTGAACGCGTCCCGGAACGTGCCCTTGCCGATGGTCCTGTCCACGACGGCCTCCCTGGGATCCCTGGCGTGAACCTTCCTCTCTACGCCCGGCGCCACATGACCGCCAGACCGATATCCGGCCTGGCGGTCACGCCTCGTCGGCCGTGTCAGTCGTCGACGGCGTCGAGCACGTCACCCAGGTCCACGAACTTGAAGCCGGTGGAGGGCCGTTCGGCGTCCTCGGGCGCGTCATGACCGTCCTGCACGACGAGCAGCCCGTGCGGGAACGCGGCGCCGAGCGGCTTGTTGAGCACCGCGGCGCCGTCACATTCCTCGGAGCCGTCGAGCGCGGCGGAGGCGGCGGTGACGCGGAAGCCGCCCTCGTACGCGTTGCGGTCGGACACCTCACGGTCGTAGGCGGCGAAGGTGTTGTCGCCCTGGCTGGAGGCCAGCAGGTAGCCGTCGCCGTCGCCGTCGCCGTCGCCTTCGTCGAGCAGCGTCAGACCCTCGACGTCGGCCTTGAGCCGCTTGCCGCCGTAGCCGGGGTCGGCGCCCGCGGTGCACTCCTCGGTCGCGGGGTCGTACGTCGCCGGGACGCCGTACTCACGCACCTTGTCGATGAGCCGGGGCTTGCCGGTCAGGTCGGCGCGCAGCCGCCAGATGCCGACGTCCTCCTGGCCCGCGTAGAGCGTGCCGTCGGCCGGGTCGACGACCATGCCCTCCACCTGCGGCAGTTCACCCGGCTCGCCGCACGGCGCCCATGAAGTGCCGTTCGGCAGGCGGAAGTCGGCGGGCAGGTCGAGGGTGCGGACCTTGCGGTAGCCGACCTTGCCGTCGTTCTTCGGGGTCAGTTCGAGGAGCGCGAGCCGGGTCCGCTCCCGCCGGCTGACCAGCGCGTACGAGCGGCCCGTGGAGGGGTCGGTCCAGGTCGCGAGGCCGTACGCGGTGCGCTGCTCGTTCACCTCCTCCTGCGAGGAGGAGAAGACGGGCGCCGCCGAGGGGTCGGTGACGTCGGTGAGCGGGCCGCCGGGGCGTTCGCGGTCGATGCGGTAGACGCGCAGCCGGTCGCTGCCGCGGTCGCTCGTCACGGCCAGGTCGGCGCGGCCCGCCGACAGCCGCATGCCGTGCACCAGGTCGACGTTGTTGAAGCGGCCGGGTGCGTCATCGGGTCCGGGCGCCGCGGGCGCCGGAACGGACTGCACCTCGCGCGCGGAGAGGTCGTACACGCGCAGCCCGCCCTGCTTGGCGGTGGCCACGACCAGGCTGCGGCCCGGATCGGCGGGGTTGCGCCAGATCGCCGGGTCGTCGGCGTCGGCGTTGCCGCCCGCGTCGTCGTCGTGCAGGGCGGCGGTCTCGGCGCGCGGCTCGACGGCGGGCAGTGCCGTGGCCGCGCGGGCGCCGGGGCCCAGGGGCGCGGCCGCCGCCACCGCGGCGAGGGCGGCGACGAGAGCGAGGGCGGGGCGGGGTCTGCGGGGCTTGGCCATGAAGGGATCCCTTTCTGTCATGAGTACCGCATGACGAATCCACTCTGTGATCTTGCCGTGAAGACTTGCCGCCAGATGGTGCGTCGCCCGGCGGTCCGCGAAGTGAACGGAGTGTGTCGCCGCACACGTACGTGTTCGTAGAATGTGCGACCTCTAACGGCAAGTGGTAGACCGGTTGTTCGAGGTGACGAACGTCTCGGAGCGACGCGGGTCGGCCGAGGCCTCGGTACGGCGCTGTCCACGGCCCGGTGAAGGAGTCCTGCGTGTGAGCCCCGACGCACCATCCGACTGGCCCCGCGAGAACGGGCGTCCGGCGCCGCTGCCGGCCGCCCCGTCGTTGCCCGCCGCCACGTCCGTGCCGCCGACGGCGGCCGCGGCGCGCGGCTACGTGCGGTGTGTCCTGCGGCACCGCGCGGACCGAGGCGAGGGCACGGTCACCGAGCGCGTCCTGAACGACGTCCTCCTCGTGGTCTCGGAGCTGTTCACCAACGCGCTGCGGCACGGCGGCGGCGTCACCCGGTTCGAGGTGAGTACGGCGGCCGGCGTGCTGCGGGTGACCGTGGGCGACCGCTCGACGGACCTGCCCCGGCGTCGGCACACCGCCGGCCCGGGTACGACGACGGGCGGAACGGGCGGATACGGATGGCCCCTCATCCGCGAACTGGCCACGGAGATCGACCTCGTCCTGGAGCGCGGCGGCGGCAAGCACATCACCGTGACGCTGCCGCTGAACTGAACGGGCCCAACTGATCGCGACTTCCCGGTTTGGCCGGACGTACGCGTGGTACCCGTGCGCCCCAAGGGCCAAGTGCCGGAAATCGCCGTGGATGGGGTGGAATCCCCGCAGGGAGGGAGGTGGGGTTCGCATCGCGTGCCCATCGCCATGAACGCACCGGAACAGCTGGAAACGAAGACGCGCATCGCACCGGCGGTCCTGGCCGACGCTTGGGCCACCGCACCACACCCCGTGGTCGTCGCCGACGGCGCGGGCCGGGTGGCGGCCACGAACGAGGCCGTGCGGCTTCTCCTGCCGACCGCGGCGAACGGCACGGCCCTGCGTGAGGCCGCACCGCGATGGCTCGCCGACGCGCACACCCGGCTGACCGCGCGAGGCCCCCGAGCGGCCGACGGCGACGAGCCGGACGTCGTACGCGGCGAGATCGGCGAGCGGAGCTACGAGGCCCGCCCCGCCCGGCTCGACGCCACGCACTGGGCATGGTGGCTGGCGGAGGACACCAACCGGCGCACGGCGGAGGACGACCTGCGCGCCGAACGAAGACGTACGGCGCTGCTCGCCGACGCCTCCCAGCAGCTGCTGTCGTCCCTCAACGTCGAGCGGTGCATGGAGGTGACGGCCACCATGGCGGCGGGGCATCTCTGCGACGCGGCGACGGTCATCGCGCCGGGCCGCGGCAACGTGCACCCCATGACCAGCACCGGACCGGCGGGGGAGGTCACCCACTCCACCGTGGAGATCGACCTGGCGGAGGTGCCGGGCCTCAGCGAGGCCATGCAGGGCTTCCCGCCGGTTCCCTCACGGTGGATCGACCCCGCGACGCTTCCGGAGTGGGCCGTGCCCGCCCACTTCACCGGCCCGGTCTGCTCGGTCCTGATCACCCCGCTGCCCGGCCACGGCGTTCCGGCGGGCGTCCTGATGCTGCTGAGGTGCACCGAGCGCAGCGCGTTCAGCGAGGCCGAGGAGGTCTTCGCCCGGGTCTTCGCCGCGCGCGCCGGCGCGGCGGTCTCCGCTGCCCGGCTCTACGCCGAACAGAGCGCCATCTCCCGCACGCTCATGCGTGACCTGCTGCCCCCCGACCTGCGTCCCGTGAACGGCGTGGAGTTCGCCGGGGGGTACATCGCCGCGGGCGCGGGCGAGCACATCGGCGGCGACTTCTACGACGTACACGCCGGACAGACCCCGGAGGACGAGACGCTCGCGGTTCTCGGTGACGTCTGCGGCAAGGGCCTGGAAGCGGCGGCCCTCACCGGCAAGATACGCAACACGGTGCAGGCGCTGCGGCCCATGGGGCACGACCACCAGCAGCTGCTCAGCCTCCTCAACGAATCGCTGCTGCGGGCCGAGCACACCCGGTTCGCCACGCTGGCGCTGGCCTCCGTGGCCCGCCGCGGAAACTCCGTGGACCTGCGCGTCACCAGCGCGGGCCACCCCCCGCCGCTGATCGCCCGCGCGGACGGCAGCGTCGACGAGGCCGACACGCGGGGCACCCTGATCGGCGCCCTGCCGCAGGTCACGTCGAGCACCGCGCATGTCCGGCTCAAGCCGGGGGAGGTGTGTCTCCTGTTCAGTGACGGCATCGTCGAGGCCAAGGGAGGGCCGTTGGGAACGGAGATGTTCGGTGAGGAGCGCCTGTCGCGGGCGCTCTCGGAGTGCTTCGGCATGGTCGCCGAAGCCGTCGTGGAGCGGGTGCAGATGCTGGCCTCGCAGTGGGTGGGCCGAGGGCCGCACGACGACATGGCCGTGGTCGCGATAGCCGCCCCGCGCCATCAGCACCTCAGCGCCGTGGACGGACACACCCGAGGCAGGTACACCGGATGATCGCTCCCCTTTCCGATCTGACCGAAGGGCCTGATCTGGACGTGCTGTCCGATCCGCGCGCGTCGTCCGATCCGCTCGCATCCGCCCGCGCGCAGTTGTGGGACCACGTGCGCGAGGGCGACGAACTCGCGGCCACCCGCACGGTGCGGGCCGCGGTCGAGGCGGGCAGTGGCTTCGAGAGCGTCCTGCTCGACCTCATCGCCCCCGTACAGGCGCGGGTCGGCGTCGAATGGGCGGCGAACCGCATCAGCGTGGCCCAGGAGCACGCCGCGACGGCCATCAACGACCGGGTCATCACGCTCACGGCGGATGCCGGTCTGCCGCTCCCGGACACCGCACGGCGGCGCGGACGCGTCACCGTCGCCTGTGTGGACGGTGAGTGGCACGCCCTGCCCGCGCGGTTGCTCGCCGAGGTGCTTCGCCTGCGCGGCTGGCAGGTCGACTTCCTCGGCGCCCACACCCCCACCCCGCACCTGGTGCGGCACCTGCATCACCACGTGCCCGACGTGGTGGCGCTCTCCTCGTCGATCCCGACGAACCTTCCGGTCGCGCATGCCGCGCTCACCGCCTGCCAGGCCGTCGGGACCCCGGTGCTCGTGGGCGGCGCGGCCTTCGGCGCGGACGGGCGCTATGCCAGGGCCCTCGGCGCCGACGCCTGGGCGGCCGACGCGCGGGACGCCGCCGATCTGCTCGAACAGGGCCTCGCACGGCCGAAGCTGATGCTCCATCAGGCCGTGGACGACCTGCCGCACCTCAGCGACCAGGAGTACTCGATGGTCGCCCGCAGCCGGGGTGAGCTGGTCAGGGAGGTGCTCCGCGAACTGGAGGAGCTCTTCCCGCCGATGGCCCACTACACGGCGCAGCAGCGCCAGCACACCGCCGAGGACATCGCGCACATCGTGGACTACCTGGCCACGGCGCTCTACCTCGACGACGACGGGCTCTTCACCCGGTTCCTCGACTGGACGGCGGACATCCTCACCGCGCGCCACGTCCCCGCCCGCAGCCTCCTCATCGCCCTGGACGTCCTGGGCCGAAGACTGGCCGACTTCCCGCGCGCCACGCGCGTGCTCGACACCGCCCGCGACGCCCTCGGCGCTCGGCAGGCGTGCCCCCGGACGGGAGAAACCGTATGACAGGCCCCGCGTCCCGCCCCGTGCCCCGCCTCGACCTGCGCACCGAGTTCCAGCAGGGCGTCGTGACCGTCCACGTCGGCGGCAGCCTGGAGTACGGGGTGACCGACAGCCTCGTCGCGGCCGTCACCGAGCAACTCGACCTGGCCCGCACGGGAGGCCGCGCGGTGCACCGACTCGACCTGGAGCTGGCGGAGTTGACGTTCGTCGACTCCATGGGCCTGGCGTCCCTGCTGATGGCCCGGCGCGTCACGGACGCCCGCGGTGTCACCCTGCGGCTCAACCGCCGCCCCGACTGCCTCGACCGTCTGCTGCGGCTCACCTGCACCTTCGACCACCTCACGGCCGCCGCAGCGCCCGACCGGGCCGCAGGCGGGTCAGGTACGTCCGACCTGCGGGGCGAGTGAGGGCCCAAGCAGCCGCGCCATGGCCTCGGCGGCGCGCACGGCGGCGTCCGCGCAGCAGTTGTTGAACAGGACGTGGACCTCCTCGGTGCGCTCGGCGAGCGTACGCAACCGGGGTACCCACTCGGCGAGTTCGTCGTCGGCGTACGCGTACCGGAAGCGGTCCTCCTTGCTGCCCCGCCCCCACGCCGTGCTGCGGCCGTGGAAGCGTACGACGGACAGCCGGGGCGAGGTCACCGGTGCGCCGGGAGGCAGCGAGGACGGCAGCGCCGGGTTCATGTCGACGCCGACCGCCGCCATGCCATGACCGGCCAGCAGGCTCCTGGTGGCCTCGGCCTGCTCCGCGCGCCACCAGTCGGGGTGCCTGAACTCGACCGCCACCGGCCACCCCTGGGTCCGCCGTGCGGTCAGGGCGAGGACCTCCGCGGCCCGTTCGCCGGGCCGCAGCCACGGCGGGAACTGGAACAGCACGCTGCCGAGTCGGCCCGCCTGTCGCAGCGGCTCGATCCCGGCGGCGAACCGCTTCCACACCTCGTCGAGCAGGTCCGGGTCCCGGGCATCGGCCGGCCCTCCCGCCCTCAAGTCGCCGGGGAGCGCCGCCGGGCGTGTGGGGTGGCCGGTGAGCAGCGAGAAGGCCTTCACGTCGAACGTGAAGGTGTCCGGCGTGCGTTCGGCCCACAGGCGGCTGTTGCGTTCGCCGGGCAGCGCGTAGTACGTCGAGTCGACCTCGACGACGGGAAACCGCTCCGCGTAGTACCGCAGCCGCCCCTCCGCGTCACGCCGCCCCTTCGGATACCACCCGCTGCGTACGAGCGCCGGATCGGTCCACGAGCACGTCCCCACAAGAATGTCGCCCATGGGACCCCGGTACCCCCGAGGGGCGCGAGCCGGGCATGGCATTTCTCACGTGACCGTCACCGCCCGTCCGAGTAGGGTCGGGGGCTGCGTGAGACCAACGGCCACACCGGCCCCACCCGGTAAGCCGCGGGCAGTACGGCGGGCCTTCGGGCCCGCACCCCCCACACAAAGAGCCGCGCGTGCGTGGCCGCAGATCAGGAGCATCAGTGCAGGGCACCCCCCACATAGCCAGCACACCGAACGACGGGCGATTGCCGTCCGTGTCGCCGTACCCGCCGGGCGCCGCCGCCCCGGCCGCACGGCGCCCAACGGCCGCACCGTTTTCCCCGGCCGCCGCCCCGCAACTCCCGGTGTTCATCGACCGGTCCGGGTGGCGCAGACGCACCCTGCAAGGCGTCGGGCTGATCGTGGGCTGCGGCTGCCTCGGGTATCTGCTGTTCGCCGGCACGCTGATCAGCGGCCTCTGGCAGCCCGTCGGCACGCATCCGCCCAGTACGGACGCACCGGCGTCCTCGGACGCGGGAACCCCTGGGGAGACCTCTGCGGGCACCTCCGCGGGCAGCTCCAGAGCCGACCCGGCGGCCGGAGGCCCGAAGCAGTGAGCCGGGGCCCCGCCGATGTCCGCCGCCCGCCGCGCGGACACTGGCTCGTGCTCCTGCTCGTCCTCCTGGTGGTCACCGTCGCCCTCCTCTTCGAGGGCTGGACGACGCACCAGGTCGATGCCGCGCGCACCAAACCGCCGTGCACCCGGCCGATCCCGCGCGAGGCCGACGACGGGAAACCACTGCTGCGGTTCGGCCCGCGGGGGGTCACCACCGAGGGCATGCCGCCGGGGACCGTCGCGCTCACCTTCGACGGCGGGCCCGACCCGGTGTGGACGCCGCGCCTGCTCGCCCTGCTGCGCGCACACCACGCGCCGGCGACCTTCTTCGTCCACGGCAAGGACGCGGCCCGGCACCCCGAACTGATGCGGCGCATCCTGCGCGAGGGCCACGAGGTCGGCTCGTACACCTACAGCGGGGGCGACTTCGGTGTCGCTTCACCGTTGCGCGCCCGCCTCGAACTGTCGCTCACCCAGACCGCTCTCGCGGGCGCGGGCGGCGTCAACACCACCCTGCTGCGGCTGCCGCACACCACGGCCGCGGACACGCTCTGCGGCCCCCAGTGGCCGGCCGCGAGGCGCGCGGCCGAACAGGGTTATCTGGTCGTCGCGTCGGACCGCAAGGACCGCAAGCCCTGGAAAGGCCTGGTGACGCAGCACAGCCAGACCGACCTCGGCTACCGCGAGGCCGAGGAGCTGCTGCGGGACCGCCGGGTGAAGTCCTTCACCACCATCAGCGGCGGCCTCGGCCGGCCCTCCTTCACCGAAGGCGTCCCGGTCGCCAAGGAGATCGAGGGCCAGGGCCTGATCTGGTCGCAGCGGCTCGGCAAGGCCTTCCTCACCGTGATGGTGTGGACGCTGACCCTCGCGGGCGTACTCGGCGTCCTGCGGATGCTCCTGTTCGCGCTGTTCGCCCGGCTGCACGTGCGCAGGCTGCACCGGTTCCGGCCGGGCGCGCCACGCCTTCGCGAGGTGCGGGAGCCGGTGACGGTCCTGGTGCCCGCGTACAACGAGGAGGCCGGCATCGCCTCCACCGTGTACTCGCTGCTCGCCTCCACGCACCCGCACTTCCAGGTCATCGTGATCGACGACGGCTCCACCGACGCCACCGCCGACATCGCCGAGGAGATCGACGACCCACGGGTGACGGTGATCCGGCAGCCCAACGGCGGCAAGCCGAGCACCCTCAACACCGGCCTCGCGCACGCCCGGCACGACATCGTCGTGATGGTCGACGCGGACACCATCTTCGAGCCCGAGGCCCTCGCCCGACTCGTCCAGCCGCTCGCCCACCCCGCGGTCGGCGCGGTCAGCGGCAACACCAAGGTCGGCAACAGGCGCCGCCTGCTCGGCAAATGGCAGCACCTGGAGTACGTGCTCGGCTTCAACCTCGACCGGCGGATGTTCGAGGTCCTGGAGTGCATGCCGACGGTGCCGGGGGCGATCGGGGCGTACCGCAGGGACGCGCTGATGGGCGTCGGCGGAGTCAGCGACGAGACCCTGGCCGAGGACACCGACCTGACGATGGCGCTCTGGCGGGCCGGCTGGCGCGTCGTCTACGAGCAGTCGGCCGTCGCCTGGACCGAAGTGCCCAGCAGCGTCCGGCAGTTGTGGCGCCAGCGCTACCGCTGGTGCTACGGCACCCTCCAGGCGATGTGGAAGCACCGGCACGCCGCGGTGGAGGTCGGCCCCGCCGGGCGCTTCGGCCGCCGCGTGCTGCTCTACGTCACGCTGTTCCAGATCGTGCTGCCGCTGTGTGCGCCGGTCGTGGACATGTTCGCCCTGTTCGGGGCGCTGTTCCGCGACCCCGTGGAGGCCGCCCTCGTCTGGTTCGGCTTCCTCGCCGTGCAGGTGGTGACCGCCGCGTACGCGCTGCGGCTCGACCGCGAACGGCTGCGCGTCCTGTGGGTGCTGCCCCTCCAGCAGTTCGTGTACCGGCAGTTGATGTACCTGGTGGTCATCCACTCCGTCACCACGGCGCTGCTCGGCACCCGCCTGAAGTGGCACAGCATGAAACGGACCGGCACCGCCGACCCGTACCTGGTGGAAGCGCGGCCGGAAGCGCCGCCCGAAGCGCGGCCGGAAGAGGCGCGGCCGAGCCTGCAAGGGAGCGGACGATGACAGACCCCCTCCGTTTCGCCGAGCGCCCCAGCTCGCACTACGGACCGCGACGCGCTCACGCCCGGCAGCCGAAGAAGCGCAGGAGACTGCGGCGGGCGGTGCTCGCCGTGCTGACCGGCGCGCTCGTCGCGGCGGGCGGCACGTACGGCTGGGCCGAGACGAGCCTCCAGCGCGAGGTCGACCTCGGCGCGTACGGGAACCGCCCGGCACCCGGCGCGGGCACCAACTACCTCATCGTGGGCTCGGACAGTCGCGACGGGCTCTCGGAGGACGCCGTGCAGGACCTGCGCGCCGGCGGGGGCGGCGGGCGGCGCACCGACTCGATGATGCTGCTGCACACCGGCGCCAACGGAACCAGCATGGTCAGCCTGCCGCGCGACTCCTGGGTCACCGTGCCCGGCCGCCTCGACACGAACACGGGCAAGACGAAGCGGCCCGAAGGGGACAAGCTGAACGCCGCTTTCGCCTACGGCGGCCCCGAGCTCCTGGTGCACACCGTCGAGCGCAACACCGGGCTGCGCATCGACCACTACGCGGAGATCGGCTTCGCCGGGTTCGTGAACATCGTCGACGCCATCGGCGGCGTCCGCATGTGCCTGGACCGCGACATCAAGGACAAGAAGTCGGGCGCCGACCTGCGTAAGGGCTGTCACACCCTGGACGGCAAACAGGCCCTCGCCTTCGTCCGTCAGCGCCACCAGGAGAGGGAGGGCGACCTGGGCCGGTCGAAGAACCAGCAGAAGTTCCTGGCGACCCTCGCCCACCAGGCCGCCAGGCCCGGCACGCTCTTCGACCCGACGGAGATCGGCCCCGCGATGCGGGCCGGGCTCGACACGCTCATCGTCGACAAGGACATGAGCCTGCAGGACCTCGGCGAGATGTTCCGCGCCGTGCAGAGCGTCTCGGGCGGTCAGGGCACCCGGCTCAACGTGCCCGTGTCGGGCTTCGGCGTCCCCACGTCCAAGGGCAACGTACTGAAGTGGGACGCGAAGAAATCGGCGAGGCTCTTCACGGCCCTAAGAAAGGACCGCCCCCTGAAATGAGTATGAGTCACACCATCTCGGGCTGCGGGTCCGGGGGCCGGAGCGCCGGTGCGGGCTTCGGCTCCCACGCCCCGGTGGTCCGTACGTAGCCGTAGATCACCGAGAGCATCGACACGATGACGAGAGGGCCGAACACCCACGGGTGGGCGGCCATCTCCATCGGCAGCCAGCGGTACGACACCAGGAGCGCGGCGAAGACGGCCGTGCCGTAGGCGACCAGCTGGACACCCGACCGGTGCCAGCCGCGGTCGAACGTGCGCAGCCCCGCCTCGACGGTGAGCGCGAACACCACACCGGCGACGAGGTCCACGCCGTAGTGGTAGCCGAAGCCCAGCGTCGCACCGAACGTGCAGACCAGCCAGAACGTTCCCGCGTACCGCAGCAGGCGCGGGCCCTTGCGGGAGTGGATGAAGATCGCGGTGGCCCACGCCGTGTGCAGGCTCGGCATGCAGTTGCGCGGGGTGATCCCGTCGTACGTCACCGGGTGCGGGAGGCTGACCGGCGGCAAGGTGTGCGGCCACAGGTCGGCCACGGCCCACTGGACGCCGCCGGTGCCGGAGGTGCCGGGGCCGTAGGCGAAGATCGGCCCGACCACCGGGAAGATCATGTAGAAGGCGGGCCCCAGGAGGCCGATCAGCAGGAACGTGCGCACGAGGTGGTGGCGCGGAAAGGCGCGCTCGGCCGCCACATTGCGCAGCTGGTACAGCGCGACGGCGACGGCCGCCACCGCGAGCTGGGCGTAGACCAGGTCGAGCACATAGGTGCTGACCGGCCCGGAGGCCTCGAGCAGCCTTCCCGCCAGCCACGACGGGTTGCCGAGCGCGTGATCGGCCATCGCCACATAGGGGTCGAGCACGGTCGGGCGGGTCTTCGACGTGATGAGCAGCCAGGTGTCACCGGTCTTGCGCCCGGCCACGAGCAGCAGCCCGAGCCCGACGCCCTTGAGCAGCAGAATCCGCTCCTCACCGGTGCGGCGCGTGAGCGCGAAGACCGCGCAGCCCAGCATCGCCCACAACGCCCCGTTGCCGAAGAACTGCCCCTCGGGCACATCGGCGTCCACCGCCCACCGCACCGCCACGAAGACGACATCGACGCCCACCGCGAACCCGGCGGCGACGAACCGCTGTCTCCAACTGAGCACCACCATCATCAACGCGAGCCCGCCGTACAACGGCCCAGGCTTCGGCGGAAGGACCACCTCCCGCACCTGATTGGTGATCGGCCCCGCCACACCGCCGTAGCGACGAGCGGCGATCTCCAACGCGACGAGAAACACGAGGGCCACCGTGGCCGCGGCGGCCCACAGGATGGTTCTGCGGCTTATTCGCGGGGATGTCCGCGAAGGTATGGGTATCAATTGTCTGGCCGATGTGGTCGATGCTGTGGTGGTCGATGCTGCGGAGCAGATCGAGGGCGCTGGTCGCGAGGCCGATCATGCCATTGGGCGGACGGGCGTCTACAACCAGTCCCGGCGCTTGAAGATGAAGTACAGGCTGACGCAGACCATCGCCATCAGGCCGATCGCGAAGGGGTAGCCGAACATCCAGTGCAGCTCCGGCATCTCGTCGAAGTTCATGCCGTAGATCGTTCCGACCAGGGTCGGGGCGAAGAGGATGGCGGCCCAGGACGAGATCTTCTTGAAGTTGTCGCCCGCGGGGCGCTGACCTGCGCGGACTTGCTGGTGACCCGCTTTGATCTGGGGCGATGGCCATTTCCGGCTCTTTCGTCGTGCTGCCGGTTTGTGCGGTCGATTCTCCCCAGGCGCTCCCCAACGAGGCTTCGTTCTCCCCAGATTCTCCCCAGCCGTTCCGGCGGGGAGGGCGATCCGAGGGTTTGCTCGGACATGGTTGGTCCGTCACTCATCGTGTTGGTGAGGGCGCCGCGCCAATGAGGGCGTGAGGGCGGCTAGACGCTCGGCTCGTCCGTATCGGGCGTCCAGTTGCCCCGGGCGTCGAATGGCCAAGGGTGAGTGTGAAGGTCCCCTTCGAGGAACTCACGCAGAGCTTCTCGGGTGGCGGGTGGATCCTGTGGGGCGAGGAACGGGGAGCTGAGTGGGTCGAGTGTCGCCGCGTACGCTTCGGCCCACTCGAGCCATTCCTGTTCGGCTGCCGACATCGGGTCGTCCGTGCGAGAGTGCGCAGCCCGGCACAAGCCCCTGATCTCGATGGCCTGGCGCCAGGCTTGTGCCTGTTCGACCAGAGCCTTGGCTCGATGCTTCTTGATTTGATTCCGCCGAGCCTGTGCGATCACCGCGTACCACTGGCGCCGCTGTTCGGCCTCCCGGAGTTCCCTCTCGCGTTGTTGGCGTTCTGCTTCCGCTGCCCGGTCTTCGAGATCGCGCAATAGGTGGCCCAGACGGGACTCCAGGGTCCAGCGGGCACCGTCGCCATGTGCATGGGAGCTCTGCCAACGGTTCCGCACGGGTGCACCGATGGAAAGGCGGCCGTTGAACTCCTCGTCGTACTTGGGGATGCGTGTCCAAGGATTGCGCTGCTGCTGTCGGATCTCATGAGGGGTTGGTTCATGGGGGACCTTGGCCTTCTGCTCGGTGATGGCGAGCGAGAAGGCGCGTCCCCGGATGATGATGACGAGGTCATGCTCGGCCTCGCCGCGTTGAAGTTCGCTCCGCGTCTCTACCTCGTAGCCGCGGTTCTCCGCCTCGTTCAGCAAGGCGTGCATGATGCGTAGGGCCCGATCCACGAGGCCACGCGATGTGTGGAGAGGGATCACGTCGGCCTTGTCGCGGGTATCGACCACGGTCTGGGAGCGGCCGAGAGCCTTGCGAGTAGCACGGACGAGACGGTGTGGATTGTCCAGCGTGTCAGGGACGTCGATGGACGGCACGGGGGGAGGCTGGGCGGCCCTCTCGGCTTCCTCATCGACGAGAGTGAAGACGCAATCCCCCCGTTGCCGGCCCGACCAGCGCAGTTTGTGTCCTTCGGGCAGGTGTCCCTGGTGGAGGGCGTCGAAGTACGCGGCCCTCCACCGTCCTCGCGTCTTGGGGCCTGGATCGCTCACAGTGAGCTTCCCGGCAGCTGATCTCAGGCGAGTGATGAGATCGGCTCCACCCACAGGGGCGAGAGCGGCCTGCCCCGAATCGCCCTTCAGACGTTCCTTCTCGGCCCGTACCTCCTGGGGATGCCTGCCGTGCTTGAGGTAGTAGCGGCCGTCTGCGGTCACGATCGCGACGTCCGGGCCCCTGCTGGTCCAGCTGCGTTTGATCAGGCCGCGTTGCTCAAGGGCCCAAGCCGTGTTCGAGCTCTTCGACGGGACGGGCAGTGCGCCCGAGGAAGCTGCAACCTCGCGAAGCAAGCTCACCTGTTGTTCCGTCAAAACATACTTCACGGGTTCGCCCCCAACTCGCTGTGGCTGGGCGGCCAACGTATGGCGTCGAGGAGAGTTTGGTGAGCCCTCGTCCCACGGAAGGGTGGCTCGCAGGGGCTTGGGGCTCCCCTGAGTGGCCCGCTGGTGTACGGAACAGCCCACGGTGGTTTGGGGCCGCCCTGACGCAGGTAAGCCCCGCGACAGGACCATGCTCGGGTCCACCGAAGCTGCCCCAGGCGCTGGCCGCTACTCGGAGGCACGTGAAGACTCGAACCCACAACCAACGGATTAAGAGTTTTGGAGGGCCGTCCGGACGAGTCCGGGCGGCCCTTCTCGGTCCGAGGACACCTGGTCAGGCCAGGTATCGGTTGTTGCCTGATCCGTCGGAGAACAGGCAGTGGGGCGCCGTCCGCTCACGCATGTACTGGCCTACCACCTGCAGATTCCCCAGCCAGGCAGTTGACGTGCCGGATCGCAGGAGCGCTCGCTGCCAGCCAGAAGCACTTACGCGCGACATCACGACGCGGTGGAAGAGACGACGGTCCACCGGACTTGCCTCCGTGGCGGCCGGCCCTCTTGTGCTGGTTCAGCTCTGGGGTGGAGTGATGGAAGGACGTCCGCTTGCGCGCCATTCGGGTGCATCCGCGTCCTCGTGGAACTCCAGCAAGTGCTGACCCGCGTAGCGGGCGAGGGCATCGCGGACCTCGTGGGGGCTGACGTGGAAGAACTCCCGTCGCAGGTTCACCCGATTCACCTTGCGGCCGTCGAACTCCTGGTGGAGCTGCCGCTCCAGGCCCACCGCATCCTCACTGAATATCAGCGCGTGGACATCGAAGCGGAACGGAACGGACGCATCACCGAGCTCATTGACGCGCTCCATGGGGTCGAGCCGCCGTGTTAGGCCGATCTTGACCATGTTCTCGCCGAAGGCGCCGATGTTCGAGATCACATAGACGTATCCGGCACGGACATTGGCCTCGCGGTAGTCGACCGCCGCGACGGCGGCATCGATCTCGTCCAGCTTCTCGCGCAGTTCTGCGAGAGCGGCCGCGTTGGCCGTCCCCGACGCCCGGAGGCGTTGCATGGCGTTCAGATAGTGGCGGCGCTCCTTCTCTAGTCGGGCGCGCTCGCGCTCGATCTCTCGCCGCAGCTTTTCCTCCTCGCGCTGCTGCTCGCGCAGCTCCCTGCGCCGCTGTTTCTCCTCGTCCTGTTTGGCCAAGTAGTCTGCGGTCAGCTCCAGTTCACGTACCCGCAGGCCGTGGTACTCGGGGGTGACCTCGATCTGCATCGTCTTGCCGAGACGAGCGATGGTTTCGCGGGATTTCGTGAGCCGGTCGACGAGTGAGGCCAGCCGGTGCGGGCGCATTCCGCGCACTGCCGCATCCGCCTCCGCGTTGTAGGCGCGCAGCATCAGCTTCGAAAAGTCGCGGACCATCTTCCGACCCTCGGAGAGAGAGCCGTTGACGGTCCAGTGTGTGGCCTTGCGAACAGCCCCGCCGTTGCGAGCGAGCGTCTTGTACCTGTCCTTGAGATTGGCGAGTTCAGTCTTATACGCGACCGCATCGGCCAGCGGGTGGCGGAACTCGTAAATGCCTGCCGACTGGAGCAGCAAGAGGTCGTCAGTGGCGACCAGCTCAGCGCGCGCTTGATGCAACTTCTGCTCAGCTTGCTGCGTCTCGTTTTCGAGCTGCGCGAGCTTGCACTGTGCGTCGACCGTCAGCGCTTCGGCTCGTTCCGCAGCGTCCGCCACCTTGGAGTCGAGTACGGAGTCGATGCGTTCGACCTCGGCGACACGCTGGGCATACACCCGACGGATCCGCTGTTCCTCTTGCGCGAGGTGAGCGGTGTCGGCGCTCACCAGGGCAGCGAGCTGCTTGTACAACTGCTCGTTGGCGGCCTGCTCCTCGGCGACGCGGGCCTCT
Source organism: Streptomyces sp. NPDC051214 (assembly GCF_040682375.1). Classification (NCBI taxonomy): domain Bacteria; kingdom Bacillati; phylum Actinomycetota; class Actinomycetes; order Kitasatosporales; family Streptomycetaceae; genus Streptomyces; species Streptomyces sp. NPDC051214. The sequence continues at coordinate 172,600 of NZ_JBFBAT010000004.1, read as the reverse complement.
GCGTCACGTACCTCTTCAGCGAGCCGAGCGGCTTCCGCCTCCGCCTGCTTGCGACGCCGTCCGAAACGGCTGCCCGACCGCGGCCGAGTGGACTGCGTGTCGGGCGCATCCCAGGCGGTTCCGGCCGCAGAGGCGGGCGGAGAATTCGAGAGCGAATCGCCAGCGACAACCTTGGATTGCTCGGGCATGGGTACCGAAGGTGCCGACGGCTGCGAGTCTCCGCCCGCAACCCTCCCGTCGGGCTGAGGGACCCATGACCCGAGTCGCTCGTCGATCAGTTGGCCATCCTGTTTGTCGATCCCTTTGATTTGCGAGGTCCCGACCCCCGTGGTCACGGTCAGGACACCCCGGGACCAGCCACGACTCCAGTTGACTGCGGTGATCTGTTCACGAGGGAACTCGTCCATGCGGTCTAGCCCCCATGCCTGGACCCAGAAGAACAGCCGCTGATTGGTGAGAACCAGTGCCCCTTGCTTCCCGAGGAACAATCCGGTCGCGAGTACGTCGACATGCTCCGTCGGCTTCAGCACCTGTGGCAGCGAGGAGAGAGAGTCCTGTACGCCAGCGGATTCCCCGCTCATACGGGCGAGCGCGGCGTCGAGGTCGGGGCGATTGGTCTGCATGGCCATAGGGCTTTCCAGGGTGCGCAGCACCCCCCTCCAGTTTGGAGGCTGAAACCGCACATGGCCAGTGGTGATGGGTCCACGACGTGGGGGTACAAGCCCTAGATGGGTATCAATTCGCCGGTGCAAGCATGCCGTGCATCGCGCCGAGGAACTTGTCCGGGCGCTGCCTGGGAGACCCGACCAGAAACGATCACCGGAGACGCATCAATGGCCTGACCTGGATTCCGGATCAGGCCATTGACCTGGCACTTCTTTGCGGACGTCTGGTGGCATGCCCCGAAGGTGGGGGCGTGCCGTAGCGCCGGAGGCGGGCCGCCAGCGAGGATGCCCGTCATGAGCACGGACCAGACCCTCCACCCCCTCCGGCCGGCGCGCTCGGGGCCTGCGGTGTTCGGTGCGGGAGCGGCTATCGGCGTTCTGGGCGGGATGATCGGGCTGGGCGGCGCCGAGTTCCGCCTGCCGTTGCTGATCGGCCTCTTCGGATTCGTCGCGCTCTCGGCCGTCATCCTGAACAAGGCGATGAGCCTGGTCGTGGTCCTGGTCGCGCTGCCCGCCCGGCTGGCCGCGGTCCCGGCCGCCGAGGTCGCCGCCCGCTGGCCCGTCGTGGTCAACCTGCTGGCCGGCAGCCTCGTCGGCGCCTGGGCGGGAGCGTCCTGGGCGGTCCGCCTGCGCAGCACCACCCTCTACAAGGTGCTGGCGGCCCTGATGGTCCTTATGGCCGCCGCGCTCGTGGCCGCCCACACCACCACCCTGGACGCCCTCGCGCTGCCCCTCTGGGCCCAGATCCCCTCCGGAGTCGCAGCCGGGTTTTGCATCGGAGTCGTCGCCGCGTTCATGGGAGTGGCCGGCGGTGAGCTGCTGATCCCGACGATCGTGTTGCTGTTCGGCGAGGACATCAAGACCGCCGGAAGTCTCTCCCTGCTGGTCTCCCTACCGACCATGCTGGTCGCGTTCGCCCGCTACAGCCGTGACGGCAGTTTCGCCGTCCTCGGCGCCAACCTACGCTTCACGGCGGTCATGGCCGCCGGCTCGGTCGCAGGAGCCGTGCTGGGCGGACTGCTCCTGGGAGTGTTCCCAGACCTCGTGCTCATCCCCGCGCTGGCAGTGATTCTGCTCGTCTCAGCTTTCAAGCTCGCCCGTCACGACTGAGCTGCGCCCCGGGTGCCTCCCGACATCATGAAAATCGACTCCGGCCCGATTCAGGTGCCTTCCAGACTCGTGAACTACGGACTTCACGACTCGTGAATAAAGCCAGTGCGGTGGTGGACTAAACCAACCAAGTCGTGACTCGCATCGCAGTCGTCACCGGAGAGCCGCCTACGTCGCGTACTACTAGTGATCCATCACCTGGCACAACGGCGCGGCCCGTCCGAAGCCAGGGACGGCGACCGCGCCGATGTGGGGCTCAGGCGAGAGCGATGGCCAATTCCGGCACGACGTCGACTGCCTGCTGGGCGGCCAGGTACCGCTCGGCGTCCAGGGCTGCGGCTGCGCCGGTGCCAGCGGCGGTGATCGCCTGCCGGTAGGTGTGGTCGACGACATCACCGGCCGCGAACACGCCGGACAAGCTCGTACGTGTCGTCGGTGCGGCGACCGTGATGTAGCCCTCGGCGTCGAGGTTGAGCTGTCCGTTGAACAGCTCGGTGCGCGGGTCATGGCCGATCGCGATGAACAGCCCCGTGACATCGAGGTCGCGGGTGGTGCCAGTGATGACGTCGCGCAGGATGACGCCGGTGAGCATGCCGTTCGTCTCCTTGATCTCGGCGATCTCGCTGTCGAAGGCGAAGGAGATCTTGTCGTCGGCGAAGGCCCGGTTCTGCATGACCTTGGAAGCCCGCAGGGTGGAGCGGCGGTGGACGACGGTCACGGAGCGGGCGAAGCGAGTGAGGAAGGTGGCCTCTTCCATGGCCGTGTCGCCGCCGCCGACCACGACGATGTCGCGGCCCTTGAAGAAGAACCCGTCACAGGTCGCGCACCAGGACACCCCGCGGCCCGAGAGCTCCTCCTCCTTGGGCAGGTCGAGCTTGCGGTAGCCGGAGCCGGTCGCGATGATCACCGTTCGTGCGCGGTGGACGATGCCGGCAGAGTCGGTGAGCAGCTTCACCGGGCCGCTGAGGTCGACCTCGACGATGTCGTCGTCAATCATCTCGGCGCCGAACTTCTCGGCCTGGGCCCGCATTGTCTCCATCAGTACGGGGCCGTCGACGCCCTCCGGGAAGCCGGGGAAGTTCTCGACTTCGGTCGTGGTGGTGAGCGAGCCGCCGACGAAGATGGAGCTGCCGAACAGCAGCGGGCGCAGCTGGGCGCGGGCGGTGTAGAGGGCGGCGGTGTATCCGGCGGGGCCGGAGCCGATGATGATGACCTCGCGTATGTCGTCTCTGCTGGTCATCCCGCTCACGCCTCCTGCGGGGCGTCGATTTCGGCGATGAGGGCCTCGATGCGGGTCTTGATCTCGTCGCGGATGGGGCGGACGGCGTCGACTCCCTGGCCGGCCGGGTCTTCGAGGGCCCAGTCGAGGTACCTCTTGCCGGGGAAGATCGGGCAGGCGTCGCCGCAGCCCATGGTGATGACGTAGTCGGACGCCTGGACGGCCTCGGTGGTCAGGACCTTGGGCTTGGCGGCGGAGATGTCGATGCCGACTTCCTTCATGGCCTCGACGGCGGCTGGGTTGACCTGGTCGCCGGGGATCGATCCGGCGGAGCGGACCTCGACGCGGTCGCCCGCGAGGTGGGAGAGGAATCCGGCGGCCATCTGCGAGCGTCCGGCGTTGTGGACACAGACGAACAGCACGGAGGCGAGCGGAGCGGAGGACATGCGTTCTTCCTTCACGAAGAGGATCAACAGCTGGTGCAGGATGCGGGATTCAGTTGCCCGGCAGGGTGGCGAGCAGGTCGGTGATGTGTGCGTCGATGGCGTCGCGTATCTGCCGGACGACGGCGATCGGGGCGCCGTCGGGATCGGGGACGGGCCAGTCGAGATAGCGGCGGCCGGGCACCACGGGGCAGGCATCCCCGCAACCCATGGTGATCACGATGTCGGCGGCCTGGACCACCTCGTCGGTCAGCGGCTTCGGGTACGCCTCGGCGAGGTCGACGCCCGCCTCGATCAGGACCTGGGCGACGCCGCGCTCCACCTCACCGGCGGGCTGGGTGCCCGCCGAGAACACCACCACGTGGCCGCCCGCACGGTGGGCGAGCATGGCGGCGGCCATCTGTGAGCGTCCGGCGTTGTGGCTGCACACGAACAGCACCCGCGGCAGCCCGCTGCCCGGGGCTCCCGCGACGTGTGCGAGGGCTTCCAGCCGCTCGCCGGCGAGCCGTTCGGCCAGCAACCAGGTGGGTGCGCACTCGGGCGGTGGCGGCCAGGCGCCGGTAGGAGTCGGCGATCAGGACCTGCACGGTCTCTACGGCGAAGCGGCCGGCATGCCAGGTGGCGAGCCAGGCGGCCCCTGCAGCCAGGCGCTCATCAGGCAGAACGGGCAGAGGCGAGGGAGAGGCGGACATGGAAGACCCCTTCGACGGGCCTATAGGTCAGTACGGGCTGGTATCAGCTCCGGGTGATGTGACAGTATCAGCCCATGATGACGTCAGTCGACACTGAACTGATCCGGGTGCTTGCCGACCCGCTCAGGCTGCAGATCGTGACCCTGCTCGCCCACGAGACGCTGTGCACCACCCACCTGGTCGAGGAGACCGGCGCCCGCCAGACCAACCTCTCCAACCATCTGAGAGTGCTGCGCGAGGCGGGAGTCGTGGAGACCGAGCCGTGCGGCCGCTTCACCTACTACAAGCTGCGCCCGGACGTCATCGCTCAGCTCGCCGGTCAGTTCACCGAGCTGGCCGAGAGTGCACGCAATGCCGCCGATAACAAGAGGGCCTGCCCGTGACCCGCACCGAAGCACCCGCGACGACGACGGAGGACTCCTCCGTCGTCCAGAAGTTGTCCACCCTGGACCGCTTTCTCGCCGTCTGGATCCTGCTCGCCATGGCCCTCGGCCTCGGCCTGGGCCGCCTGATCCCGGGCCTGAACGACGCCCTGGCCAAGGTGGAGATCGGCGGCATCTCCCTGCCGATCGCAGTCGGCTTGTTGATCATGATGTATCCGGTGCTGGCCAAGGTCCGTTACGACAAGCTCGACGCGGTCACCGGTGACAAGAAGCTCATGGTCTCGTCGCTGGTCATCAACTGGATCCTCGGCCCCGCCGTGATGTTCGCGCTCGCCTGGATCTTCCTGCCGGACCTGCCGGAGTACCGCACGGGCCTGATCATCGTCGGCCTCGCCCGCTGCATCGCCATGGTCATCATCTGGAACGACCTGGCCTGCGGCGACCGCGAGGCTGCCGCCGTGCTGGTCGCCCTGAACTCGGTTTTCCAGGTCATCGCCTTCGGCCTGCTGGGCTGGCTCTACCTCGATCTGCTGCCCGGCTGGCTGGGCCTGGGCGACGGCGAGCACCTCGACATCTCCATGTGGAAGATCGCGCTGAACGTCGTCATCTTCCTGGGCGTCCCGCTCCTGGCCGGATTTCTCACCCGCCGCATCGGCGAGAAGAAGCTCGGCCGCGAGACGTACGAGTCCAACTTCCTTCCGAAGATCGGCCCGTGGGCGCTCTACGGACTGCTGTTCACGATCGTCATCCTCTTCGCCCTGCAAGGGAAGACGATCCCCTCGCAGCCGCTGGACGTGGTCCGCATCGCGCTGCCGCTGCTGGTCTACTTCGCGATCATGTTCTTCGGCACGTTCCTGCTCGGCAAGGCCATCGGCCTCGCCTACGACCGCACCGCGACCCTCGCGTTCACCGCGGCGGGCAACAACTTCGAGCTGGCCATCGCGGTCGCCATCGCCACCTTCGGCGTCACCTCCGGCCAGGCACTCTCGGGCGTGGTCGGCCCGCTCATCGAGGTACCGGTCCTGATCGCGCTCGTGTACGTGTCGCTGGCCTGGCGCAGGAAGTTCGCGCCGTCGGCGATCACCACGTCGGCATGACCCGGCAGACCGATGTGGTGGTGATCGGCGGCGGCCAGGCAGGGCTCGCCGCCGGTTACCACCTGCGCCGCCAAGGCGTGGACTTCGTCATCCTCGACGCCCAGACCACGCCAGGCGGCGCTTGGCAGCACGCCTGGGACTCGCTCCATCTGTTCTCCCCGGCAGCGTATTCGTCGCTGCCGGGGCGGCCGATGCCGGTGCAGGTGGGTGAGGTCTACCCAGGCGCAGGGCATGTGGTGGAGTACCTCGCCGCGTACGAGCAGCGGTACCACCTGCCCGTCGTGCGCCCGGTGCGGGCGCGTGGCGTGCACCGGGACGGGGCCTTCCTGCGGGTCGAGTCCGACAGCGGTACGTGGCGAGCCCAGGCTGTGATCTCCGCGACGGGCACGTGGTGGCGGCCGTTCTTGCCCGCCGTCCCGGGCCGCGCGGACTTCGCCGGGCGCCAGCTGCACACAGTCGAGTACCGTTCCCCGGCCCACTTCGCCGGACAGCGCGTGGTGGTCGTGGGCGGCGGCAATTCCGGTGCTCAGATCGCTGCCGACCTCGCGTGCAACACTGAACTGACCTGGGTCACCCAGCGTCCGCCCCGTTTCCTGGCCGACGACATCGACGGCCGTGCCCTGTTCGACGTGGCGACCGCCAGGCGCCGTGCGCTGGAAAGCGGCCAGACCGACACCGGTGGCGTGGCCTCGCTGGGCGACATCGTGGCCGTGCCACCCGTCCGCGCGGCCCGCGACGCCGGACTCCTCAAAGCCCAACCGATGTTCACCCGCCTCACTCCGGACGGAGTCGAGTGGGCCGATGGCACGCGCGCCGAGGCGCACGCCGTCATCTGGTGCACAGGCTTCCGCCCCGCGCTCTCCCACCTCGCCCCGCTCGGCCTGCGCGGGCCGCGCGGGCACATCCCCACCCTCGGCACCCGGTCTGTTGCCGAACCGCGCCTGCACCTGCTCGGCTACGGCGACTGGACTGGGTCGGCCTCGGCGACGCTGATCGGTGTCGGCCATCCCGCACGGGAAGCGGCACAACAGAGCGCCGCACTCGTGCGTTGATCACCGGCCGGGCTGTCCGCTGTCAGGCGGTGACGAGCGTCGCGTTGTCCACCCAGCGGGCGAGGAGGCTGAAGGCCGCGAGCTGTTCGAGCGCCTCGTTCTCCGGCAGTTCGGGCAGGCCGTCCTCATGGCTGTTGGGGTTGCGGATCCCGGCGTAGCAGCCCTCCGCGAAGGCCATCGCCCCGCGGTGAACGCTGCGATAGGTATCGCTTCCGTCATCGGGCATCAGCCGCAGCCGGGGCTGGTCCGGTTTGGGCGCTTCCAGCGAGTACACACGCTGGAAGAGCTTCGTCTCGCCGACGTCGCGGCGTGCAATCTTGTTCTGCGCCTCAGCGTTGACTTTTCGGGCCGCCGCTGTCACCGCTTCCCGGAAGTGGCCGCTGCGCCACAGTGCGCGAGCGCCTTCCCACACCCAGGGGTGCATGAGCCCCGCACTCAACTGCGGGGCATCGTCGCCAAGGCGCGCGCGGATCTCGGCGTCCCGCGCCAGGGCCACGTCGGCCCGCTGGGCTGCCTCGCGATGCTGGGACCAGCGGTTGACGGTCTTGTTCCGGCTGTCGGACACCTCGCTGCGCCAGCGCGGGAGGACACGGTCGAGGATCTGCTCGACCACATGCGCGCTGGCCACGATCTCCGACGGCGAGCCCCGGTTGGAAAGCTGGCTGCTGACACTCAGTACGCCCGGCGGATCGGCTGGGCGGTACATCGCCGTCAGTTCGATGAACTTGGCCAACTCGGCGCGCGCCCAGGGGATATCGATGCTCATCGCCCCATGGTGCCCGGCGTCACTGACAAACCGGGGAGCAAGAGGCGAGAGCGCGCCCCTCTCAGTCGAACGTCTTGAGTATCTGCCCCATCGCGGCGACCACCGACGGCTCGACCTTGTAGTAGACCCAGGTGCCGCGCCGCTCGGAGGTGAGTAGCCCGGCCTCCTTGAGCTTCTTCAGGTGGTGGGAGACGGTCGGCTGGGAGACGCCGACATCGGAGATGTCGCACACGCACGCCTCCCCGCCCTCGTGCGAGGCGACCGCCGAGAACAGCCGCAGCCGCACCGGGTCGCCGAGCGCCTTGAACATCTTCGCGGTCCGCTCCGCCTCCTCGGCTGTGAACGGCCGCTCGGTCAGCGGCGGGCAGCACGGCGCCACTGTTTCCGGCTCCAGCGGCGGCAGCACCTTCGTGTTCGACATGCGTCTATGTTGACACATGTCGAATCAGAGGGGGAGGGGCGGCGCCGTGCGCTCGCGCGCCGCCCCTGGAAGGTCGGTGATTACAGACCGGCGGCGGCCGGGGCCTTGCGGACATGGGCGGCCAGCGGATCGATCACGTACTCGGCGTCCCGGCCGACGCCGCGCAACGTGTTGGAGGCGAAGGACCGCTGGAACTCCAGGCCGAGATAGACCAGCCCGGGATGCGTGACGGAGATGCCCCCGGCGTGCAGCGGTGCACCCTGATCGTCGAGCGCGCCGAGCTTGGCCAGGTAGTCGAGGTGGGGCCGGTACCCGGTGGCGAGCAGCACCACGTCGGCCTGCTCCCTGCTCCCGTCGCTCCATACGACCTCATCGCCGTCCAGGGCGGTGAACATCGGCCGTCGCTGAAGCCTCCCCGTCTCCAGAGCGTCCTGGTACTCGCCGGTGTCGAGGACGAGGGTGCCGCCGACGTAGTGGATCAGCCAGTGCGGCGGCAGGTGGTCGAAGCCGGTGGCCGTCAGCCAGTGGGTCAGGTCCTTGCCGTCGCGGATCTGCGGCAGGAAGCGGACGGGGGCGCGGGTCGCCAGGGTCACCGCGGCCACCGCGGCCAGCTCGTAACCGACCTGGACGGCGGAGTTGCCGCCGCCCGCCACCACGACCCGCTTGCCCGCATACGGCTGGGGGCTGCGGTAGTCGGCGACATGCAGCACCTCGCCGGTGAAGCTCTCCTGGCCGGGCAGGTCGGGCAGCAGTGGGTTGCCGAAGGCGCCGCTCGCCGCGACGATCCCGGCCGCGCCCAGACGGCGGCCGTCCGCGGTGTGCAGGATAAAACCGGCGGCGTCGCTCTCCACGCTCTCGACGCGGGCATGGGTGCGGATCTCCGCATCTAGTCGGTCCGCGTAACGGGCGAGGTAGTCCACGACCTCATCGCGGTGCGGATAGCGGTCCCCGTCCCCGGCGAACGCCAGGCCCGGCAGGGCGCTGAACCCCGCGGGCGAGAACAGCGTGAGGCTGTCGTAGTAGCCGGGTCACGACCCGGCCGCCTGCCCGGACGCCTCCAACACCACCGGCGCCAGCCCCCGCTCGCGCAGGAGGTGCGCGGCGGCCAGCCCGGACTGCCCGCCCCCGATGACCGCGACATCGACGTACTCCATGAACCCAACCCCTTGTTTCGACGAACGCCTATGTTGTCGCTTATCGAATCAGGTGCCATGCTGGCCGCACAAGCCATCGACGAACGTCGAAACAAAGGAGTCGCCGTGACTGCGCCGATCAACCACGTGCCCACCACCACCGAGCTGCCCGTCGTGGTCGTCGGGGCCGGTCCGATCGGTCTGGCCGCCGCCGCCCACCTCGCCGAGCGCGGCATGACGCCGCTGGTCCTGGAGGCCGGGGCGTCCGCGGGCGCCGCGGTGCGCGAGTGGTCGCACGTGCGGCTGTTCTCCACCTGGGGCGAGGTCGTCGACCCGGCCGCCGAAAAGCTGCTGGCCCCCACCGGCTGGGTGAAGCCGGACGGCACCACCTACCCCTCCGGCGGCGACTGGGCCGAGCAGTACCTCCAGCCGCTCGCCGACGCCCTGGGCGAGCGCGTCCGCTTCGGTGCCACCGTCACCGGCGTCTCCCGCACCGGCCGCGACCGCGTCGTCGACGCCGACCGCGAAGCCCAGCCCTTCGTCGTGCACTTCACCACCGCCGACGGCCGTGAGGAGCGCGTCTTCGCCCGTGCGGTCATCGACGCCTCCGGCACCTGGGCCACCCCCAGCCCGGCCGGCGGCAGCGGACTTGCCGCCCTCGGGGAGAAGGCGGCAAGCGACCGCATCACCTACCGCGTCCCCGACCTCAAGGACCCCGCCGTCCGCGCCCGGTACGCGGGCAAGCGCACCGCTGTCATCGGCTCCGGCGCCTCCGCCTTCACCGCCCTCGCCTACCTCGCCGACCTGGCACAGGCCGACGACGGCACCGGAACGAAGGCACTGTGGGTCCTGCGCCGGGGCATCTCCGGTTCCACCTTCGGCGGCGGCGAAGCCGACCAGCTCCCCGCTCGCGGGGCGCTGGGCCTCGCGGCCAAGGCCGCCGTCGACAACGGATACGCCGACGCCGTCACCGGCTTTCGCACCGAGACCATTGAACGCGACACTGACGGCAGCCTGCTGCTGATCGGCGAGGACGGCCGCCGCCTCGACGCGGTCGACGAGGTCATCGTCCTCACCGGCTTCCGCCCCGACCTCACCTTCCTGGACGAACTGCGCCTGGGCCTCGACGAGCGCCTCCAGACCCCCGTCGAACTCGCCCCGCTGATCGACCCCAACCAGCACTCCTGCGGCACTGTCTACCCGCACGGCCACCGCGAACTGTCCCACCCCGAGCAGGGCATCTACTTGGTCGGCATGAAGTCCTACGGCCGCGCCCCGACCTTCCTGGCCATGACCGGCTACGAACAGGTCCGTTCCGTCACCGCAGCCATCGCCGGCGACCTCGAAGCGGCCGACCGCGTCGAACTCACCCTCCCCGAGACCGGAGTGTGCGGCGGCGCCGGACTCTTCGACCAGCCCGAGGCTGCCGAGCAGGCCGACGGCGGCGGCTGCTGCGCCCCGGAACCCGCGCTCGTCCAGCTCGGCGTCGGTGCTCCGGCCGCAACCATCGCCGAGGAGACACCGGCGGGCGGCTGCTGCAGCTCGTGACCAGCCTTAACACCCCTCAGCGCGGGGCCGCGACCGGAACAGGGGACCGGTCGCGGCCCCGCGCCGCGCTGCCGGCGCTGTGCGCCACGCAGATCACCAGCTGGGGCGTCGTCTACTACGCCTTCCCTGTACTGAATCCGCAGATCACCGCCGCCACCGGCTGGCCCGTCGGGGCGACCACGGCGGCCTTCTCCGCCGCCCTGCTCGTCTCCGCGCTCGCCGGGATACGCGTCGGCAGGATCCTCGACCACCGCGGCCCGCGCGCCGTGATGACTGCCGGATCGGTCCTTGCCGTACTGAGCATCCTCATCGTGGCCGCCGCCCCCAACCTGCCCGTCTTCACTGCCGGTTGGCTGCTCGCCGGACTCGCCATGGCCGCCACCTTCTACCAGCCCGCCTTCGCCGCCCTCACCCGCTGGTGGGCTCCCGGCCACGTCCGCGCCCTCACTATCGTCACCCTCGCGGGCGGCCTCGCCTCCACCATCTTCGCCCCCCTCACCGCGGTACTCGCCGACCACATGTCCTGGCGGGCGACGTACGCCGTGCTCGCCCTGGTCCTCGCCGCCGTGACCATCCCCGCCCACGCCCTCGCCCTCAACGCGCCCTGGCCAAAGGCGCTACCCGCCCCCGACCATATTGCTGGCAGCGCCGACCAGGCGGCCCGCAGTCGACCCTTCTGGATGCTGGCCGCCGCCCTGACACTGTCCGCGTTCAGCGCCACCGCCGTCGTCATCGCCCTCGTGCCCCTGCTGCTCGAACGCGGCTTCACCACCACCGAAGCAGCCTGGGCCCTCGGCCTCGGCGGCGCCGGACAAACCCTCGGCCGCACCCTGTACGCCGCCCTCGCCCGCCGCACCACACCCACGGCCCGCACGGCCGCGCTCATCGCACTCGCGGGACTCACCATGGCCGCACTCGCCCTAGCCGCCGGCCCCTACCCACTGTTGGTCACCCTGTCGGTCACGGCAGGGATGGTCCGCGGCAACCTCACTCTCCTCCAGGCCACCGCTATCACCGACCGCTGGGGCACCACCCACTACGGCCGCCTCTCCGGCGTCCTCGCAGCCCCCACAACCGCCGCCTCGGCGCTCGCCCCCTTCGCCGGGGCCGCCCTGGCTGCTCCGCTCGGTGGGTATCCCCACCTCTTCGGACTTCTCGCGCTCCTCGCCGGGCTGGCCACACTCATCGCGCTCGGGAGCAAGCCGCGCACGCCCAGAGACCACCGGTAGCAGCAGGGATCCTCATTCTTCGTAGCGAGGCGAGCACCTGGGCGCGGCGGCCGTGTCACCGAAGGACAGCAAACGGCTCCCAGGAAGGGAACTCATCAGAGTCCGGTGACGGGCTGCCCGGTGAGCGCTTGGGCGACCTGCCACAACATGCCGCCCCGCGATGCCTTCGTCAGGACAACGTCTCCAGGGCGGAGGAGAGAATCGACGTAGGCTGCGGCGGTTGCGTTGTCGGCGACGATCGCCACGTCTGGCACGCCTGCTGCGCCCGCAGCGAGAGCGAGTTGCTTTGCGAGGTCCCCGCCGACCGCGACGACGAGATCGACGCCGTTCTCGCCGGCCATGCGTCCTACTGCCCTGTGGGCCTCCAAGGCTTCGTCGCCCAGTTCCAGCATTTCCCCGAGCACTGCGATTCTCCGGCCGCCTTCTGCTTCGGTCATGAGGACGCTCCGTTGCGATTGAGGGGCGCGAACGTGATGGCTCGGCCTGTGTAGGAGGGCGCGACCCGGCTCAGGGGGACCCTGTCGTTGTTCTGTCCCCACGCGGAGGGGTCGCGGATGAAGATGGTCGGGTCCGCCCCGTCCTCGTAGCCGCGCGCGAGGACGAGATGGCCACCGGCCCGGCCGTCGTCGGGGAACTGCTCGGTCACCGACATGATCAGCGGTGCTTCTTCCAGGCGGGCGACCAGGCTTTCCGCCGCGATTGGTTCGGCCCGGGCGGGGACTCCGAAGTCGGTTGCCAGGTTGGCGATGCCGGCATGTAGTGCTCCACGTGGGGTCAACACCTCGTGCTTGACCGCGAGCTTCAGCAGCTCTGTGACTGTCGGTGCTTCACGGCCGTAGGCGAGAAGGATCATTCTCAGCGACGCGAGGCCGCACGCCCGGTTGGACCACTCGGTCCGGTCTCCCAGTGCCCACCCTCCGTGGAGATCCCATTCGGCGGGAGCGATGAGCTGTCGGCACATGGGGACGTCGTGGACGCGTGGCACAGCGGCGTGCTCCTACAGTGAGACGGCAGCCTCCCGTGTCGGAGTGGAGCTGACGAATGCGGGAGTGGGCAGGGGGACATCGTATGGCGGGCGGGTCAGGGCCTCGTGGAGCATCGCCAACACGATGTCTGTGTGCGTGAGCCCGACCATGGCCCCGCCTACGGCGAAGTTGCTGTCACGCGACATGCCTGGCGTCGTGTTGACCTCCAGCGCGTGCACCTGGTCTGTCTCGGTGAGGATGAAGTCCACCCGAGCGGAGCCGCGCAGGGCCATCCCCTCCCACATTGTCTTGGCGTAGCCGGTGATCTCGGCCAGCAGTGCGGGCTTCAGGTCGGCGGCCCTGACCGTTACAGCGCCTCTGGAGTCCGCATCGAGCTTCGTATCGGCGTCGTAGAAGTCAGCGTCAGCGACTTCGGTAGCCAGTGGTGGGCAGACGAGTACCGCGCCTCCGGGCAGCTCCAGCAGTCCTACGGTGAGAGGGATGCCGGGGACGTAGTCCTCGACCAGTACGGGATCTCCCTCATCGCGGGCAGCGTCCGCCAGGGCCAGCGGAAGGGCCGCCTGGTCGCGGACCAGGCTCATGCCCACGCTGGAGCCGCCGAAGGGCGGCTTGACCATCACGGGTGTCCCGGTCCAGCCCGCTGGGCCTCCTGACCACACCCACCAGCCGGGCGTCGGGACGCCCAGGCTCTCCATCACCCGCTTGCAGAGAACCTTGTCGGCAGCCACGGCCGAGGCGGCGACGCCGCTTCCGCAGTAGGGCATGCGGATGTAGTCCAGGAGCCCTTGCAGGCGTCCGTCCTCGCCGAACGGGCCGTGGAGGTTCGAGAGGGCCACGTCGTATCCGGCCAGTTGCGGGATGAACGTCGGCTCGCACGGGTCCAGGACCTTCCATCGGGCGCCGATCTCCTCCAGCGCCCCGGACAGGGCTGTCACCGAGCGCTGTTCCACGGGACACTTCGAGTGGTAGAGCCGATCCTCAAGGCTGACCGGTCCGTAGACCAGGGCGACGCCGAGCCCTTGCCGGTTCTCCTGCCAGTCGCGAAGCGCTTGGACGGCCTGCTGCACGGCCTTGCCGGAGCTGGTGTCGAGGAAGAGCGTCATGCGAGTACCCCTTCGAAAGTGCGAGTGACGGGTCCGCCGACCCAGTGCGTACGCGTCGGCCGGTTGGCGTGCGGGCGTACCGTCAGTGGCTCCCCGGCCTGGTTGTGGACGGTGACGGAGCGCTGAGCGACCAGCCCGCGCATGGTGGCGATGACGACTGCAGCGACCGCTCCACTGCCGCAGGACAGCGTTTCGGCTTCCACGCCGCGCTCGTAGGTGCGGATCCTCAGCTCTTGACTGCCAGCGGACTGGACGAAGTTGACGTTCGTGCCGAGCGGGGCAAGGTCCGCATGGTGGCGGATGAGGCGGCCGACCGTGAGGGTGTCGATGGCGTCCACGTCATCCACGACCGCGACGACGTGTTCGGTGCCGGTGTGCGCGCTGTCGAACCAAGTCGGCCTGCCGTTGATGACGGCCTGAACACGTCGCGGATGCACAGCGCCGACTTCGGCCGTGACCCACACGGCGTCATCACTCACGACGGCTTGGTGCGTCACCCCGGCCATGAGGAGGCCCATTGTCGTGAGGCCGTGATCTTGACGTGCCAGCCACGCGGTACAGCGCAGGGCGTTGCCGCACATGGTCGCGGTCGAACCATCCGCGTTGAAGCACGCGACGTCGAGCAGGGCGGGGTCCGTGCTGATCAGCCTGCTGATGACTAGGCCGTCAGCACCCACGCCGGTCCTTCTGGCACAGAGCTGTTCGGCCTCCTTCGCCCAGTTGTTGTCGCTCTCCGGCGCGGGGTCGGAGAGGAAGACGAAGTCGTTCCCCGCTCCGTGGATCTTGCGAAAGCGCATGGCGAAGCTCCTCATTCCGGTGAGGTGACGGCTCTGCGTTGGTATGAAGGGGCTGGCGGAATCAGGCGAGCTCGATGGGCCGATACGTGATCGTCGACTCCCTCATGACCCACGGAGGATGTCCGTCGAAGATCAGAACCCGCTGCGCTGCGGTGCCGGCGGCCCGCATGTCCTGGACCCGCAGGAACATGTCGTCGAGGTGCACGAAGTCGCCGATGTGGACATCGCTTGGCGATCGCAAGCCGGCAGTGGTGCCGAGCGGGGCGGGTGGGGGAGCCGAGTCAGTACGGCGCCGCTCGTACATTCAGCCCCTCCAGATGGCTAGCAGCAGCGCCCCGCCCAGTGACAAAAGGCTGGCTACGTGAACGACTTGTTCTCTACGGGGGCTCATGCGGCCCCTGCCAAGTGGCCGTGGAGACGCTCGCGCACCGATGGGATGCCGATCTCGGCTATGGGCACCCAGGCCGCAGCGCCGGTCTCGATCATGGTCGGGAAGATGGCCCCCGAGTGGGCGCGGAAGAGATACCGGAAGCCGACCCTGATGCGAGGGCCGTACTCTCGTGGGGCCCTGGCGACATCGACCAGGAAAGGTCCATCGCTGCCGGGCTCCGTCCAGACGTCGCGGATACCGGCTTCTTCGGTCAGTAAGCGCAAGGCCGCCCCACTGAGTGAGTCGTCCTGGGGCTCTGGGGCCAGCTCGGCGAGGGAGTAGCCGCCACCGTGCCGCAGGGACAGCACGCGGTTGAGTTCGTCCACGACGACCGCCCCCGCCATCACCAGAGGGCAGCGGTGGTTGTGGAGACAGGACCCGCGTTGTGCGTGATCACGCGCAGCGTCGTACAAGGGCATAAGGGCCATCGTCTCGGCCGGGTGCTCGTGGATGTAGTGCGCGAGCTCCTTCACGATCTGGTCGTCTCTGATGCTCACGGGGCACCCAGCCTGTTGTGCTGGGTGTAGATCCACAGCAGCCGTCGCGTGAGCTGGGCGCTGTCTCGGAGATAGATGAAGGCGTCGAACGAAGGGGTCTCTGCGGTCGGGCGATTCGTGTAGTCGACGAGCTTGCGTCCCCGGTGGAGCAGATCGTGTACCTTCTCGTCCTCTGCCGCTCCCAGGTCCTCAACAAGAAGTCGGTTGAGGTGCCCGAGGATCACCGACGTGGAGCCGTCCATGTCCTCACGGGTGGAGGTGGCCATCTGCATGGCGAGGACCATGTCCGTGCTGACGGAGATCGTCTCTACATCGACCGGAAGAACTTCCGCCTCGGCATTGTCAGCTGCCGTCGGTTGCTTGCCTCTGTTTGCCACAGTCATCACCGCTTCGCCCTCCGGTGCACCTATTCCAGCCGTGCCAGTAACGCTAGGAAGGGCGATGGCAAGGGCTCTACGAATGTGCCGGAACTTGCCAGGGAATCACCTGAGCGATGCGATGGCCGCCGTAATCAGCTCGCGTGCCTTGACGCCGTACACCGCCAGCTCAGCCAGGTCGGTGAACGTCTGGGCGTACAGAGCGATTTCATGCTTCTGCGTAATGGTGAGATGGGCCGATACGAGCTCCACCTGGACGGTGTGGTCGTCGAAGAGGAAGAAGCCTTCGCACGGCCACAGGGCAGAGCGGTCGGCGTCTTCAGGGATGATGCCGATGCTTACCGAAGGCAGCGCTGCAGCGCTCAGTAGGTAGCCGAGTTGACCTGCCAGCACCTCGGTTCCACCGATGCGCTTCCGGAGTGCCGACTCTTCCAGGAGGATCGCGAATCGGTGGCTGCCGTACACGATCTCCTGCTTGTCGACCCGAACCTTCACGGCCGCCGGCACATCATTGATGAGTCCGCGCCGGCTTTGGATGGAAGTCAGCAGGGCGTTGATGTACGAGGCGGTTTGTACGGGGCCCGGGACCAGCGCGTGCGAGTAGATCCGGAAGCGCTCGGTTCGCTCCCACAAGGGCAGCACGGATTCCTGGGCCTGCTTGAGGCCGGAGCGCTCCATCTTGCGCCAATCGACGTACATGCCGTCGATTCCGCGGGCAGTGGAGACGAGATCCTCAGCAGTATCCGCAGCACCGCAGGCTGAAGCCCAGCCTCGGAGGTCGGCCTCGGAGGGCGCGCGCGTGCCGCTCTCGAAGCGTGAGCACTTTGACTCGTGCCAGCCCAGGAGGGCGGCCAACGCCCGCTTGGTTAGTCCGGCGTCATTCCGGATCTCGCGCAGGCGTTGGCCGAGGGCCCTGCGTGCTTCTTGGACACTCGAAGATGGCGAGGTCATATCGCTGAGACGCTGTTATTCGCTGCGTCAGAGCGGCCGGAACTCGGCATGCGGTGTCGCGCGCTGCCAGACGGCCTCGAAGGCCGTTTCGCAGAGCTTCGCCAACTCCGGGGATTCGTTGAGCTCCAGCTCCAAGTTCTCGCCCTCACCGTCGAAGTGGTTAACGAGGACGAGCTGGGAGTCGAACAGCCAGAAGTCGTTGCCCGGCAGTGCAATGTCGGTGGCTTCGCGGCGGGACAGCCATCGCACCTGCTCTCCGGCAGCGATGTTGAGCCCCTCCGTGACCTCGTACTCGAAACGGATGTACTCGCTGATGGGTGTGGAGGCGATTCGTGCCCGGCGGACCTCGACACCTCGCGACGTCGCCGCCGTGACCAGCGTGTGCCAATCGGCCCAGCGCTCTGCAGGGTCAAGGGACTTGCCGGTACACCAGTCGATGAAGGCCGGGTCCGACTTCATGTAGGCGTCGCGCATCTCCAGATGAACAGCCGTCCTCTGGCAGTCGCGGAACAGATCCTCAAACGTCGGGACCCTCGTCACCCTTCACCTCCAAGAAGAACTGCACCATGCGGCGGGGGATCTCCACCACTGACTCGTGACCCGGAAGGTCCATCTCGTTGAGGCGCTCCTCGTCGAGAACCGTCACGCCCTGGACAAGGTAGGTGTTCTTCACGTCGTCCAGGTAGATCGTGGGGGAGCCCCCACTCGGGCTCTCCGGGTCCTTACCGAGCTTGATCAGGGCCATGATGTCCACCTCCGTTGAAGGTAACGATCGCTGTGCCGGAGCTTGCCCCCATCTCCGGCTCTGGACGAGGAACTTGCCAGAACTTGCCAGAAGAACGGTGCTCATGGGGAGCAGGCTGGCGTGGATCGGCCCGTTGGGGGCCGGATTGGCACGAGCGCTGTCGCAATCAGCGTCGCCGTGCGGGCGGCGGCTGCGGCGCCGGCGTAGGTGTCGAAGCGGGCGCGGAGGCGGTGGGGCGTTGTGTGGTGCTGCGGAAACTTGCTGCCTGCGCGCGGGGGCCAGACGCGTGGCGTTCGCCGAGGCGGCGGATGCGCCAGGTCAACGTGCGGGCGGGGCTGTGGGCGTCGTCCAAGGTGCGCTGGCCGAGTGCCTGGTCGAGGACGGTGGTTGCGCTGTGCCCGGCTGCCTCCGCTTCGGCGAGCACGGTGGTGAGTGCTTCCCAGGCGGGGTCGTTGAGGACGCGCTCGGCGTGCTCCGGCACCGCCTGCTGTAGGTGGTGGGCGAAGCGGCGCTTCATCTGGCGGCTGGGGGCGCGTTGTGCGAGGCCGGTCAGGACCGGCTCGGCGACCCGTGCGTATGCAATCTGTAGATGGATGAAGGCTTGTTCGGCTGCCGCTTCCTGTTGGGCGTGCTGGTGGGTGCGGTGCCAGTGCATCGCGAAGGCCACGGCGGTGAGCACGGTGTCCAGGAGCATCGCGATTCCGGCTCCGTCACTGTCGGAGGGCCGGTCGCGCCAGATGGCTCGGACGCTGCGGTGCAGGACGCGGGTGCTGTCGAGGTCGGCTGTGATGCGGGAGCGAGTGGCGCGCTCGAAGGCGGCGGTGGCCTGTTCGAGCTGGGCCTTCACTGCGGCAGGTGCGTTGATCGGCAGCAGGTCCAGCGTCGCACCGAGTGCGACCAGTTGGCCTTGGGCGGTCTGGTCGTCGCTGTGGGTGAGGTGGTGGGGGATGCGGTCGGTGGCGGCGATGGCCTGGTGCCACGGATCACCCGGCCGGACGGTGACAGGTTCGGGACTGGTGGTGGCGAGGGTCTTGCGGATCTTGGGCAGGGACAGGTCGGGCGCGAGGGTGGAGCCTGCGTAGAACACTGGCTCGCCCTTGTCGTTGGTGTCTCCGGGCAGGGCGAAATTGCAGCCGAGAGCGTCGCCGGAAGGGCCGAGCTTGAGGCGCACGGTCACGCCCGTGGCTTCCAGCAGGGTGAAGAACTCGGACTCCTCGGACGCGGCGGCGACGGCGCGCCGGACTCGCAGGCGCAGGACATCGCGGGTGGCGGCGTCCTGGCCAAGGCGCTTGGCCTTGAAGTGTTCCTTGCTGGTGGGGCGCTTGGCGCCGGTGCCGTCGCCCGGCTTCAACCGCCGCAGCCCGTAGTCGACTTCGATCTGGCGGGCCTCACGCTGGACGGCGCGCTGGTCGTAGCCACGCTGCGGGCGGCGGCCGTCCTGGCGTACGAGGGTGGCGGCGATGTGGATGTGGTCGTCGGCGTGGCGGACGGCGACCCAGCGGCAGGCTTCCTCGTCACCGTCGGGGGCGATACCGGCGGCGGCCACCATTCGGCGGGCGATGTCCGCCCACTGGGCGTCGCTGAGGATCGGGTCTTCTGGTGCGGCGCGTACGGGGCAGTGCCACACGGTGTTCTTGGGCGCCTTGTCAGCCAGCATCTTCACGGGCTGGTCGAGCTGCGCGACGAGCTGAGCCATCGCGTCCTTCGCATCGCGGTGAAGGCTGCGGCCAGGGTCGGGGGCGAAGCCGTTCCAGGACGCCACCAAGTGCGGGTCGATGTGTTCGTTAGCCCGGCCCTTGCCGAAGAGGTAGCCGATCGTGCGTCGCGTGGCAGCCGGGCCCGAGCTGAGGATGATCTTGGGTATCACTCGCTCACCGCCCCTCAGTGACCTGAGCGATGGCGGTGTCCAGCTCGGCGACTGACGCCTCGACGCGGTCCAGAAGGCGTTGGACGGTGTCGGGGTGGGGCCAGGCGCCGTCCTTGTGGAGGTGCCAGGTGAGCTGGTTGAGGTTGTTGCCGATCTGGCCGAGCTTTCCGTTGGCGGCCATGAGTGCCTTGATCATGGCGCGGTAGTCCGCGACGGCTGCGGTGGGGTCGTCGGAGCGGGCGGCGGCGAGCGAGCACTCGGCCACGTAGCCGCCGAGCGCCATGCGACTGAGGGCGGCGGCGTTCTGGACAAGGGCGAACTCGTCGTCGTTGTAGCGGGGGTGGACGCGGCGCTCGCGCAGCTGCTTGTCACGCAGACGGCGACGCGGTGCAAGCTGATGCGGCACGTTCGACGACGGCTCGATGCCCCCTGTCTCGGTCGGCACCCCTGGGCCGACCGACTCCGGTGCCGCCTCGGCGCCGGATGCCTCCGCCCCCTGTGGGGTGGAGGCCGGGTAAGGACTCCTTACCCGACAACTTGCTGCGCGTGTGACGGGGGTGGTGGTCGTCTGTTGCTGAGCCGCAAGGGATTTGTGGTGCGCGTTGTGCATGGGTCGGATCTCCGCGGGGTGATGGTGTTGAGGATCTCGCTGCGTCTGGCTTCTATCTCCCCGCGCTGCATCCCGAGGGGCGCGGGGTGGACCGCGAGGATGAGGTGAACGTGGGGAATAAGACGTCGTCGTCAGGCGCGTTGGGTTCGCCCTGTTGCTGGGAGGCGGCTTCGTCGAGTCCGTCGAGAGGCTTGGCCGCGAAGCCGTCGTACGCGACAGGCTCGGCCCGGCCGGTGCGCTCGGTCTGCAGCTGGTCACGCAGGACGCGGGCTCGCTTCTGGCCGATCCGTAGTTCGTTGCGCAGACGCTCGGCGGTCAGCTGGTTATCGCTCCAGGCGGCGGTCAGGAGTCTGGCCTCGTCGAGGACTTCGACGTTGGTGCGGGTGCGGTCGGTGGTCGACTTGGTGACGGGGACCCGACCGGTCGCCCGACGCGGGATGGCTCCGGTCGACTCCGCTACAGCAGCCGACCGGGACGGTCGGGCAGCGGGGGCGGGGGCCGACTCGTCGGTCTCGGTCGGCCTCGTCACGGGCGCCTCGGCGACCTTCAGAGGGGTCGACTCAGTCAGCTGCTCGGGGGTGGATTCAGCCTGGTCAGATGCCGACCGGGCAGCCTGCTCGTTGGCTTGCCGACCAGCCGACTCGTCAGCTTGCTGGCCAACCGGCTGGGCGGAGGCCGTTTCGGCTGGGTCGGCCGACTCGGGGGTGTGGTGCAGCACCTTCGCCACGAGATCCGATCCGAAGTAGATCGACCCGACCGGGAGCGAGGTCGCCAGCAGGACGAGGGCCCAGTTCGCGGGGTCCCAGTCGGTCAGTCGGCCCTGCTGGATCGACGTGGTGTGCAGGGCTGGAATGAGGCCGTGCACATAGTTCAGCAGGAGGCTGGCGATCGCGTAGGCCGCCAGGACCCGCAGCGCGAACTTCCGGCCGGGACCGGTCAGCACGAGCGTGGCGATGAGCGCGAGGGCCATCAGCCCGTCGACCACGATCGGATAGAGCAGAGCGGCGGTGGAGTCTGCGCCGATGGCGCGGGCCACGTCGGACAGCGCGTTCCACGAGACGCGGAAGGCCATGAGGACGACGGCCACCAGGCCGATGACAAGGGTGATGCGTCCCTTGCGGTTCACGCGAGGACCCTCAGCTGGCCTGGGTGCTCGGCGAGCATCGCCAGCATCATCACGTTGGCGAGGGTCTCGTCCTCGGCGGCCGGGGGAGAGCGGGAGCAGGGTGATGCCGGCGCGGACGCTGCGGCTTCCGTGTACGGCTGCCCGGGCGCTCGGGGTAGGGGAGTGCAAGGCGGAGGACTCCAGGGGGAAGTGGGACTTGTGGGGTGGGAGTGAGGGGGCACGGAGGGGCGTACACGCGGGCGTGATCGCTCCACGCGGGCCGGTCAGGGCTCAGGCCGACGGTGGTCAGGCGGCGGGAGGAGGCGCAGAAGCGGGTCTGCTGCCTGCCCTCGGCCCTCCGGTGACGCAGCCGACCATGGTGGCCAGGTTGCTGTCGACGAGGCGGCTCAGGCAGCGCAGGGAGCAAGGGCCTGTCAATACCCGTGCGTGCCGGTGCTTGTGCCGCGCCTGCGGTCGGGGCCGTCGAGGATGACGCGGCGGGTCATCTCGGCGAGGCGGGAGGCGACGCGGTCGCCTACGGCGGTCCGCAGGTCGGCGATGGGGACGTTGGTGGTGATGAGGGTGGGCAGCTCGTGGACGTACCGGTGGTCGATGAGCCGGTAGGCCAGCTCCTCGGTCCACTCCGATGCCTTGGCGGCGCCGAGGTCGTCGAGCAGCAGCAGCGGGCTGCGGGCCAGTTCCTGGAAGCGGCGTTCGCCGTCGTGGCCCTGGCGTGGCCGCAGGGTGGCGTGCAGTTCGGCGGTGGTGATGGCCTCCCAGCGCAGCCGGACTCCGGCGCCGAGCAGCGAGCGGATGGCGCCGTACGCCTGATAGGTCTTGCCGGTGCCGGTAGGACCCGCGATCAGCAGCGAGGGCCCGTAGGCGATGCCCGGTGCGCCGCCCGGCCCCGGTCGTCCGGCAGCCGCGATCTCCTCGACCCAGGGCGATACGTCGGGGTGGTCGGCCAGGGCGTCGCGGTAGCGTCGCGGGATGCGGGCGGCGGCCAGCTCCAGAGCGGTCACCGGTTCCGGCGATGGCGTCGCGTCGACCACGGCGGTGAGGTCGATGTCGCGGGAGGCCAGGATCGCCTCCAGCTTGGCCACGGCGCCGCCCAGTTGGCGTGGCTCGCGGGCAGATGTCTTCGTGCTCACAGCTCACCCCCGTACGCGGACTGCGCGTCGATCGGGTTGGTCCACGGCCGGTGCCCTGCGGACGTGCCGCTCGCCGTGGGCGGGTTCATGGCCTCGTTGACCAGGCTCGGCAGCACGCTGGGGTGCAGGCCCTTGGCACGCAGCCGCTCAAGCCCGGCGCGCACGTGCGCCGCCTCGATGCCATCGGCGAGCAACTGGGCGGTCTGTTTGCCGAGATGCCCCAGGAAGCTGCTGGGAGGCCGATTGGGGCAGGCGGCGGCGTACTCGCCTATGAGGGTCTTGGCCGAGATGGTCTCGGGTGCGTGGGCGCTTGCGCCCCCCAACGGAGTAGATCCTAGATCCCTGTTCCTAGGTCCTAGATCCGGACCGTGAGTGCTCACCGCTTGCTCCCGCGTTCGTGGTGAGGGCTCAAGGAATCCGTTCTGACCTGCGCCTTCGTGGCTCACGGAGCCTTCCTTACCTCCTCCGAGAGCCTGCGCGGAGGGCTCGGTGAGGGCTCCGCGCGTAGGCGGTGCGGACTCACGCGTCAGGTCGAGATCGTGGTGCGGGCAATCGGGATGTCGGACGCCGCTGGGCCGGTTGACCTTCTGGTGCTGGGCGAAGGTGACGACGTGCAGGTACCGCTTCCCGTCCACGCCCTCGTATCGGCAGATCAGGCCGGCGGTGTCGAGCTGGTTGAGGTCGTCCTCGACGCCCATGGGCCCGTGCTCGGGGCGCAGGGACCACAGCAGGCCGGCTATGACGGCGGCCTGGTCGCGATACCGGCCGTGGTCGTCGGCCTGGGTGAGCAGGCCGAAGAAGGTCCGCTCGGCGGAGAGGGAGACGGATGCCAAGGACTCGGACGCGAACGCCTCGGGCTTGATGGTGCGGATTCGGGCGATGTCGTTCGACCACCTTCGTCGTGAATCGGGTCAGGGAATTCGGGAGCGGGGGAGGTTTGTGCTGGGGGGCGTGGACAACACAGCCACACCCACGGCGCGAAAGTCCAGAGTTGGTTCACAAACTCTGTACTACTTCCGTGCGGGGCAAATACCGTAGCCCCAGAATCCCGGTTGTCGAAATCACCGTCGATCGGCGCATCGCTCACGGCAGACGAATAGCGCTTCCGTAAAGGGGCGAGCGGAAGCTACAACACAACCATGCCCCCACATCCTCTTGAAATAGGGCCCGCGGGACAGGCCGCCGCCCGCGCCCTCGTGCGCACCCGCACCGCCCGTGGCTACTCCCAGCGTCAGCTCGCCACTCGCGTCACCGCTCAGGGCTGGCGCATGACCTTCACCGCGCTCTCTCGCATCGAACGCAGGGTCCGACGCTGCGACATCGACGATCTCGTCGCCATCGCCGCCGCCCTCGGTGTCTCCCCCTGCGCGCTCCTCGGCGGTCCCGCCGAGCCCCTGGAGCCGGTCAGCGCGGGCGCAACATAGCCGACGATCGCCGGTTACCCAAACCGGCGATTCTCCGCATCATTGAACCTCCCAGCGAGTCCCCCGTTTCCACGCGTTCCGTGAATCTTCGTGCAGCAGGATCTACGGCGAGTGGAAACAGGGGGCCTTCAGGAAAGGTCTGTCGCGACGCACGGCTTCAGTCGCCGTGACAAGCCGTACCTAATTGTGTTCCACATTGAAGGATCCCTCTTGCCTGAAATCGTCACGCTTCCCTCCGCTCGTTCTTTCGCCCTCTCGCATTCCACCGCCGTCGACCGCGCATTTCTCGGCGTGCGGGAAGCGGCTGCCTACCTCGGCCTTTCGCCTCGCACGCTCTACGTCTGGCGGCACCGTCGGCAGGGACCGCCGAGCTTCCGGATGGGTGCCCGTGGGCGTGTGACGTACCGGCTCGATGCGCTCGATGCCTGGATACGCGAGCAGGAGCAGGCCGACTCGCGCTCGAACCCGGCCCTGGATCCCGTGAGTGCGGCCCCGCAGCGTCGCGCAGGCTACTCGGCCACGGCCTGACGCCTCAGCGTCAACGGCACTCCCACCCCCGAACGTAAGGAAATACTTGGCCGGCTACATCGAAGACCGCTGGATCAACAAGAAGAAGGACCCCACCAGCGGCAAGCGGGAGCGCACTGCCCGCTATGGGAAGGGTTCGCGATACCGCGTCTCCGGGATCCCCGGCGTCCGGGACATGTCGTTCGACACGCTGGAGGACGCCAAGGCGTGGTTGCGCAGGTCTGGAACCGACAGCGAGCGCGGTGAGTTCGTCGACCCGCGTGACGGTTCCATCGCGCTAGCGGACTACGTCACCCGCTTTTGGAAGGAGGGCGTACGGGGCGCGCCCGGCACGATCAAGCGCGTCGACGAGCGCGTACGCCTCCACATCCTTCCGTACCTAGGCACGGTGGGACTGAGAGACATCTCCGCGACCGTCCTGCGCAGCTACATCGCCACGCTCGAAGCCGAATGCGCACCGCGCTATGCCAGGCAGATCCTCACGACCCTCTCGAACATCTTCGAGACAGCCATCGATGACAAGCGCCTGGTACGCAATCCGATGCGTGCCAAGTCGGTGCGGTGGCCCAAGGTGCCGGAGGACCAGCGGGAGGCGTGGCCGCTGGAGACCGCGCAGCGCATGCGGGACGCGATCAGAACGCGCTACCGCATCGCGGTCGTGGTCGCACTCGGCTGTGGGCTGCGGCAGGGAGAGGTCTTTGGTCTCTCGCCGGAGGACGTCGACTTCCAGCGCGGGATCATCCGCGTACGCCGACAGGTCCAACTACTCAACGGCCGTTTGTACTTCACTTTGCCCAAGGGCGGGAAGACGCGCATCGTCGACATGCCCGGCTCCGTCGCTGCCGAGCTGGCGGCGCACTTCCTGCAGTACCCGGCCGCCGAGGTCGAGTTGCCGTGGGGCGGCCCGGAGCCGGAGCGGGAAAAGCAGACTTTCCCGCTCGTCCTGACGACGACGTACGGCAACGCGCTGCGCGCCAACATCTTCAACGACGAGGTCTGGAAGCCCGCTCTTGCTGCGGCAGGGGTCATCCCCATGCGGGAGAAGGGCAAGCGCTGGAAGGCGTCTCGCAAGGACGGATTCCACGTGCTCCGGCACACCTTCGCCTCGATGATCCTCGAAGCGGGCGAGTCCGTCGTCACCTTGGCCCGCTGGCTCGGCCACTCCAGCCCGACCATCACCCTCGACCACTACGCCCACTTCATGCCGGAGGCCGGCGGGAAGGGGCGAGCGGCCGTCGACGCCTTGCTCGGGGTGGTTCCTCGGTATGTTCCAGAGAACCTCGCCAGCGCGTGAGGGAAGTGGACGCGTGGCACAGCACACGCTGTGCCACGCCTCTTGCTGTGTCATCTGCCAGTCTCGATTACAGGCCCCGTACTCGCGCAGCGCGCTCCCTGCGTTCTGCCTCCCGCAGCTGCTCCTCTTGCTGGGCCAGACCCGCTGTCGCGACCGAGGCGAGTTCAGGGACCCGGGTTGCGAGGGAGACGAAGTAGTCGATGAGGTGCTGATGTCTGGCAGAGTCCTCACCCCACCAGGAGTCGACCCAGGCGACGTTGGCCGCGATGTGAGCGGGAGCTACCCCGTGGCCGAGGAGGAGCGGGCCGAGGCGTTCCAAGGTCTCGTTACGTTGCCCCACGAGGGTTTCGAGGAGGTTGTCCGGAGTGACAGCGCGGTCCCGGAGCAGACGCTCCGCCAAGTCACGGTCTGTTCCGATAAGTTGGATGAGCGGACTGTGACCGATGCGCGGAAGGCTGATGCAGCGGACCGTAAGTCGGTAGCGATGCTCCTGTGGAAGGCGTTCTAGGTGGAGCTCGCAGCCGTGGGGCTCAGGCGCGACGAAGAAGCCACGGTCGGCCATTTCGTCGAGCCGTTCCGTGTACCAGATCTCGAGCAGGTCAGGATCGTGGTCGGCTAGATGGCCGAGCAACTGACCGGCGCGCCAGCGGTCATGCTGGGACAGGTCCTCGGGACGCAGATGCTGCACGGCGTCACGCCAGTCAGGGCGCCAGGCTGCTGGCAGTGCGGGGCCGTGCGGTTGGCCGACGGCGAAGGCGATCGCCGCGCTGCTGGCGATCGCAGGAACCGGGTGAAGCAGTAGATGATGCAGTACCGCGTTCGGCTCGTCCTGGATGAATAGGGAGTCGAGTAGCCAGGCGTCCTCGGAACGCATCGCCCCGATCACGAACTCAGCCGCCTCGTCGTCGTCACCTCGTCCGAGGACAGTCGAGATGACGCCGATCCTGAAGCGAGGATCATCCAGCGCAGCGGTGAGGACATCCGTCGACAACGTGTGGGGGGAGGTTGTGAGCCATCGGGTCAATGCGGCGTGCACCATAAGCGGACTGCGAGCCGCGGTCGCGGCTGCGTGCCAAGCAGCGGGATCGGCGAGGTGAGGCACCATTCGGTCGGCCACCCAGATGCCTCCCCCACGATCCCCCGCAAGTTCGGCTTGCTCAACCAGCTCTTCGAACCTCGCTGTTCCGTCGAGTGGTCCGAGTGCTGCGACCTTCCGTGCGAGAGCTTCCACTGCGAGGGCCCGGCCTTGTGCAGCTTCCTCCCGGGGGCCCATGTCGTCCCAACGACTCCAGCCGGTGAAAGACTCCAAGTCAGGGTCGACGGCCAGCGCCGGTAGTCCGCGGTTGAAGTCGCCGCTGCGGGCGTATGCAGCGTTGAGCATTCGCCGGGCGCGGAGGGCCAGACCGGGATGGGTCTGGAGTAGGGGATACAGCGTGGTCAGGATGAGCGCTCCGCCTTCCGCCCCCTGGCGTTTTTGCCCCTAGCTCGGTTCGCCGTTGTGTGGCACGAACCCTTCGCCGAGCCTTGCCCATGAGCCTGCCAGCTCCAACAGTGGAACGACCGCAGCCGGGGCACTACTCAGGCCATCCTGTACTTCGGATTCCGTGAGAGTCGGCCCGACCTCTTTCCACAAGGAGATGAGGCGCGTCAGATTGTCGGCGCTTTCGACGCCTCGGGCGAGGGTAACCGTGTTCGGATCACCCGGATCAGTCCAGTTTCCAGAGGTCTCAACGGCGAAGATGCTCGCCAGCACCTCGCTTGCCACGGCCCAGTGCGGTGCGGCTCGGTGAGTGCGCAGCCACTCCAGCACTGGGCGCAGCAAGAGCGCTCGGATTTCGAATGTGGTGCCGAAGTCTGGGTCGATGACGTTGGCCACGTCGCAGAGCACGCGCAGTGGGTGCTCTGCGGTGGAGTGGCGCGGCCGGTCGTCTCCCACGGCGAGGTCGAGCAGACCGGTTACTGCTTCGGGCAGCAGATACTGGGCTGCTGACTGTGCGAGTTGACGGGCAGCAGCGTCCCCCTGCGGATCGACAGTGATCCCGTACAACTGCTCCGTCTCGCGCGGGCTGGCGAGGACTGTACGGGCCTGGGCGACAGCGAATTGCGCGGCTCTCAGGTCCAGTCGGGCATATTCGGACACTACAGCGAAGGTTCCGGTGTCCCAATAGGTTGGTGCGGGCAGCGTGTGGGCCCAGGCATCGGCGGCCATCCGAGCGTCAGGGGAGGCTGAGACCTGGGCGGCGGCGATCACGGCGGAGGCGAGGTCGCGGTGCCGGTCTGGGAAGGCGGCCCAGAGAGTGGACCACGGTCTGCAGGCTGGCTGCGTGAAGAACCACTTTGCGATCAACGATGCACGTAGCGCTGGTTGCAGGCGCCAGACGCCGTTGACAGTCTCAACCAGGCCATTACGGGCGAGACGCTCCATGAGACTGGACATTCTGGCCGGCGGCTCTCCGACGAGCGGCGCGAGCGCGTACAGCGCCTCAGCGGATGCCCCTCCCAGGGCAGCTACACAGGCCAAGGTATCCACGGCCGTCTCGGACTCGGTGATACGGCGGAGGTGGCGTTCCACGTTCTCCAGGTGCGCTGCGCCGCTGGCCACTTGTTCGCCCTCGCCCTTGGCGAACATCTCGCACAAGGTGAGCGCCCAGCCCGGCCGCCCGACCGCCTGGTCGAGAACCACCTGCCGGGCTCGGTGGCCGGTGACGCCCAGCGAGGTGACCAGTCTGTTCATGTCGGATCGCTCCAACAGGTCAACGTCGACGCGCAGATGTCCGGGAAGGGCTGCGCCTACCTCGTCTGCCCTGTCGGGCCAGGTGGACGCGACGATTGCGAACGCATGCTCCACCCTCTGGCGCGCCCGCCGCAGCACACGCATCTCATCGAGTCGAATGTGAGCGTCGTCCACGACGACGGCAGCGGGCCGCGCTTCCAGCAACTCATCCAGAATGCGCTCTGCTTGCGCCTGCTCGAGGTATGCGACCTGACCTTCCAATTCGGTGGTGAGCCGCGTCTTACCCACACCAGGCACGCCCACGAGCACGACATCATGACCTTGGGCGACAGCCTCAGCAAGCGTCGTCAGATCGGCTTCCCGTCCGAGGAAGTCGGTTCGATCAGCCAGGTCCTCCGGCAGATCCAGCGGCCGATCAAGAAGAGCACCCAGCTCGCCTTTGATACCGAGGAGGCTGAACCTCCACGACGGCTCTTTGGCGAGGCGGGTAGCGAACCAGTCCTGGGCATAGACGTGCGGCTTTGGGAGGTCGCGTTCTGTACACAGTCGATCCAGACTCGCGCGCCGCGTCGCATCAACCGGCTGTGAGCATGCCATTACGATCAGATCGGCCTGCACGTTCTCTTCATGCATTCGGCGAAGGCCCCTGCGTAGATTCGCCACCGGATCACCGGAAGTAACGAGCAGACGCCCGCGAGCATCCACGTCGTGGGAGCCCCACGGAAAATAGATATCGGCATCGCGGCCGAAATCATGCCCACCCTCAACCGCGGATAGACCCGGGTACTGCGATTGCAGGAGCGCGCAGGCACAGCGCTCAAACTCTGTTGGGTGGATAGCCTGTTCGCCCAATGCGCGACGTACGCGTGCCACGAGGTCCATGAAAATTCATGCTACGTGTACCTTATGCCTGTTGCTGCTCGTCGCCCGGCGCAATGTCGGGCCGCGCGCCTCGGGATCTGGGCGTCGAGAGCACGGAACTCGAAGAGATCATCTCGCTGGGAAATGGGACGTCGCTGCCGTATGTACCGACGCGGCTGACTCCTTCGATGCCCTTGCCCCGATCGGCTGCCGCCCTGGTTACCCGCTGCCTTGCGTGAGGAAGCTTGCGCGGCATGGCATGATCAGTTCATTTGGGGTTGGGCGGCTTCGGCCACCTAGTGCCGTGTACTGAGGCATCGAGGAGGTCACCGAGCCGAAGCCATGCGGTCGGACCGGAGTATGAGGCCGGACTGCTGGCGAAGCGTGACCATGCTTCGTCCTTGTCGCCGAGTGCGGACAACACGACTGTGGCGACAGCCTTGTGGGCACTCTTGTACCGGTCGCTTCCGACCGTGAGGACAGTCCATGCGGGAAGGGCGCGTATGAGTTCTGGTGTGCAGTCCTTCAACGACAGCACTTGCCGGGCCCATGTCTCCCGGAGATTGGGTCCTCCTCCGAGATGCCTGCGCAGGTCCGTGGTGATGCGAAGAAGGGCCGCCTCTGGTGCGGAATGGCGCGCCAAGACGTCCGAGAAGGAGAGCTTCGGCCTGTACGTATGCGAGGCGAAGGAGAGCAGGGTTTTCTCGACGAGGGTGTCATTGCCGGCATGCCGGGTCAGGTAGTCGAGCAGCACCTCTTCAGAGGCGCGGCTGAGGTCTCCCACGGTGACCTGCTCAGGGTCTCTGAGCGCCGAGTTGCATGCTGCCGTGGCGAGATCGCCCAGAATCCGTTCGATGGCGGCGCGCATCTCGGTGAGCTGTTCATCGGCACGTTGCTCGGCGTAGTCGTGGTACTCCCATCGGCTGCGGGAACGCGGACGGACGTGGCGGACCACTGCGCGTGCCTGCTCTTTGACCTCCTCTGATACGTGAGGAAGGTGCAGCAGCATGGCGTGCACCCAGCGCAGGTCCCGGAGCGCGGGGCGGCTGGGTTCCGGCTCGGGCTCCCAGAGCCGCAGGGCCTTGACTGCTGCGGTCGCGAAGCGCTGGCCGAGCGAGGCGAGTAACTCGTCTGACGCAAGCCAGGTCTGTGGTTCACCGTAACGAGTCTTCGCTTCGGAGGGAGTGAGGATGTAGCGCCAAGGACCGTCCGCTGCCGATTCTGCCCAAGATACCGCGGAGCGCAGGCCGACCTTCTGCAGCCTGCCGGAGTCGTCTGTGAGGAAGTACTCGACGCGACGGCGGCTCTCGGACTCCAGGTCGTCGTGTTCGTCAGCGAGGTGAGAGAGCACTTCCCCCTCGGACGCACCATCCCTCAGCTTCCGGCACAGACGAGTGACCAGCTCGTTGGTTGCGAACGCCTTTAGGTGATCGGTGGCGACCCGCTCCAACAAAAGGGGTTCGACGTCCCAAGGGACGGTGCCGAGGAGGTGCCTACGGATGATGGGGTCGGCGTGGCCACCCTTTGCCCACTCGATCAGTTGCCCGTGCCGACGAGTGTGGAGTGTCACCACGTGTTTCCACATCGTCTCCCAAGCTTTCTGAGCAGCCATGTACTTGTCGAACCACTCCATGACATCGTCCGTTTCGGATCTGTCATCGTGGCTGGGAGGGGCCGGGAGAAGACCGAGGGCGGCAAAGAACACGGCATCGTGCAGACTGGCCTCGCGAAGGACCAACTGCGCGGCACCGGGTTCCTCCAGGAGTTCCGGCGTCATCGGCTGCCCGTGCGGCCCGCGACTCTGGAGCTCGGCCACGATGGCCTGAGCCAGCGCCTCGCCACATCGTTCGCGGCCGAGCACACCGAGCTGCGACACGGAGCAGCGCCTCAGCGTCTCCTCCCGGAGTGCGTCCGTGCAGGAGGGGTGCCCGAGCGCCGCGGCGGTCAGATTCGTCGAGGGGCCACCGTACGGCGAGCTCTCCTTCTGCAAGTCGCTGTCCGCAGCGGCCTTGAGCATCCACTCGGGAGCCAATTCGCTGAGGGCGCCACGCAGCAGAGCCAGCAGGAGGTCGTCGCGGTCACGGCCTGCTGGCAGCTCCTGCCCCTTTTCTACCGCCATGCGGATGGGCGGGGAGTCAGGGGCGGCCTCCGCGGCGATCACATGCAGGAATGCGAAGGGGAGCCCGGAACGCGGCTCGTCATTGGTCATGAGGTCCCCACGGGTCGGTTTGGCTGGACTTCTTCCATGGTGGACCACGGCACTGACAGCTCGTGGCCTGAGCCTGGGAATGATGAGCCCAAGCGATCGAAATTAACTGAGGCAAGGTGAATTGGCGTTGTAGCCGCAGGCTGAGTCGAGCCCTGCCAGGCTGGGCGCCGTGACGTATGGAGTGACGGTGGATACGAAGATCCCGAGCGGCGCCCCGGAGATGGACGAGCTCCACCGGGTCGGTGCCGTGACCCTCCTGGAGGAAGGCTTCAACGCGATCGAGTCGCTCGAAGGCCCGGACGGAGTGGAGGCATGGGCCGACGACACATTCGTGGGGGTCTATCCCCGCGGCGCTCTACGAAGGTGTTCGTGGATGCCCCGGCCCTGGAATTCGCCGAGCAGGCTGTCCGCTCGCTGGTGGAGGAAGTACTCGAACGATCGGAGCTCCTCGCCGACTGGACAGTGGAGCGGTGCGAGGTCGAACTCCACCCCGACCTCGCGAAGAAGAGCTTGGACGCCGCTGACGGCCCGGACGCATCACCGGCAGACGTGGAAGCCCGACGCGCGCAGCTGACCGAGCCCGGCGCCGACACCGCAGTCGACCCGGCGCGTGCAGCTGCCGAGGCGAAGATCGCGGAGCGCAGGATGCGTGCCCTGGCCGTGCGGCTGCGGGCCTTCGAGCCGGGGATGTTCGGCGCCGTCGACGAGGAGGACGAGGGCTACGACGCGGACACCTCCGCCTATGCGGTGTCGCTCGCGGATGCGGAGCTGGCGGCGGGAGCGTTGGTCTGGGCGATCGATGTCCTCTTGGACGAGCTGTTCCAGGACACCTTCGCCTTGGACTCGGAAGAAACGAACGTCGCAGAGTGCGATCAGTAGCTATGGCTGCTCGACGATCTGCCTCCGCGTTGCGCCTTGCAGTACGACGCACGCTTCGCATGCCGGTTCCTGGCGACGGCCATGGCCCTCACCACGCGCTTCAGCGAGGGCAGTTTCCAGCAACTGAGCTGATTTGCTGAGGAATTGGCACTGCGGCTGCTGCTGACCACCTCCGAGGTGACGTTGGAGATGTTCGGGCTGCTCGACGACGGGGTGTCGAGTGCCTTGGAGTGTTTCTCTGAGCTGGTCTACGAGGATATGGACCACGAGTGGCTGTACGAGGACTCGGAGGACGGTATCGACGAGAGCCCGGTGGGTGCGTATCTCGGCATTGCGCTCCCATGGACCTCGCGAGCTGGTTCAAGTCGTTCAACGAGGATCGCTACGTCCATCCGTATGCGTTGGACGAACCGGAAGACGAGCAGCGAGGGGGTTCGTAGTCATAAGGAGCCACGACCCCTTTCACCTCGACCGCTACATCCGCGGTGTTTCGTGGCAGCCCGCCCGAGTCAGTCCGTGTGGGCTTTGGGGTACCCGTCCAGATCGTCGATCACGAGCAGGTTGCTCGACCAGTCGCCGGGCCAGACGGCGAAGAGGTGTGACTGACCGGCGAGCGCCCGCTCGTAGGCAGCGCAGTCAACTCCGTGGGTCACCGTGCCGTCCTCGTGGATCTCGATGTAGCGGGCCGTACGTGCGGTGCAGGGGGCCCTTCCTACTGCGGCGACACCTATCGGTTCCAACCAGCACGCTCAGTGACGTCTAGCGGGGGGAAAGCGGGAGGACTTGGCTGGGTGATGCATAGGGAATGACTGGTGGCGCGGAGGGTACTCCGCTCCCTGGCCTCGCGGATTCTCCCCAGATTCTCCCCAGGGGGCTCGACGGAGCACTCAGAGCCATTCGCGTCCGCGAAGTTGGTCAAGTCTCTCGGCTCCCCGCTACAGCCAATCCCGCCGCTTGAAGATGAAGTAGAGGCTCACGCACACCACCGCCATCAGCAGGATCGCGAACGGGTAGCCGAACGCCCAGTGCAACTCCGGCATCTCATCGAAGTTCATCCCATAGATCGTTCCCACCAGTGTGGGAGCAAACAAAATCGCGGCCCATGAGGAGATCTTCTTGATCTCCTCGTTCTGTTCGAAGCCCGCCTCCGCCAGCGCCCGCATCTCCGCGTTCTGCTGCTGGGTGACCAGGGTGGAATTGACCGTCAGGATGTCGGTGAGGGCCTGACGGAAGCCGTCGACGCGTTCGCTGGTGTGCGTGACGTGGTCGGCGACGTCGCGTAGGTAGCGCTGCAGTTCCTCGTCGGTGCGGTACTTCGCGAAGCCCGCCATCAAGGAGTGCAGCATGGCCACCAAGGGGCGGGTCGCCCGTTGGAACTCGACCATCTCGCGGGAGAGTTCGTAGATGCGGCGCGAGACCTCCGGGTCGCCGCTGAAGACCTCGGTCTCGATCTCGTCGATGTCGTTCTGGACTCCGGCCACGACCGGGGCGTACCCGTCGACCACCGCGTCCAGGATCGCGTACAGGACCGCCTCGGGGCCGAGCCGGAGAAGGTCGGGGCTCTCCTCCATGCGGCGGCGTACGGCGGTCAGGTCCGGGGCGGCGCCGTGGCGCACCGTGATGACGAAGTCCGGGCCCACGAACACGTGCAGCTCGCCGAAGTCGACCTCTTCCGGGGCGTCCAGGTAGCGGGCCGCGCGCAGGACGACGAAGAGGGTCTCGCCGTAGCGCTCAAGCTTCGGCCGCTGGTGGGCCTCCATCGCGTCCTCGACGGCGAGCTCGTGCAGGTCGAACTCGGCGGCCAGGGAGAGGAGTTCGCCCTCCGTGGGGCGCGCGAGACCGATCCACGCCATGCCGTCCTGCTGCTCGCGCAGCTCCCGGAAGGTGTCGGCGAGGCTTGCGGGCGTCGCGACGCGGACCCCGTCACGGTAGAGCGCGGCCTGTACGACGCTCGCCGTTTCCGGCGGGGAGGGGGGCGCGGGCTCGGCCTCGGGGGTTCCGGCGTCCCCGTTGCCCGCAGCCGAGGAGCCCTTGGCCGGGGCGGTCCAGCGCCAGCCGTGCCTCTTCGCGATCGGTGCGGGCCGGGGCCGGCGTTCCGCCATGCTGGCTGCCTCCGATGTCGAACGTGCTTGTGGGTGGCCTCGAAGCAGAGTATGCGAAGCAGGATATACGCCCCAAATGACGCGAGCCTGTCCTCTTTCCTCGTCCGGCGTGCTTGCGGACCGAAGATGTCCGCAAGCCCCGCTAGCGTGCGGAGCATGACGAACACGCCGAGTACCCAGCCGAAGGCAGCCGCCGTCAAGCACCCCGCCCCCGTACTCAGCACCCGCGCCCTCA
This sequence comes from Streptomyces sp. NPDC051214, assembly GCF_040682375.1. Taxonomy (NCBI): domain Bacteria; kingdom Bacillati; phylum Actinomycetota; class Actinomycetes; order Kitasatosporales; family Streptomycetaceae; genus Streptomyces; species Streptomyces sp. NPDC051214. The sequence continues at coordinate 137,957 of NZ_JBFBAT010000004.1, read as the reverse complement.
ACCGCGCCACCCTCGACCGCCAACTCCTCCTGCGCCGCTCGGCCGACCTCTCCGTCGAGGGCGCCGTCACGCACCTCCTCGGCCTCCAGGCGCAGAACGTGAAGCCGCCCTACTTCGCCCTCGCCGCCCGGCTGGAAGGGTTCGACCCCGAGAGCCTGTCCGCGCTCCTCGCCTCGCGCGACCTCGTCCGCATCGTCACCATGCGCTCCACCATCCATCTGCACACCGCCGACGACGCCCTCACCCTGCGCCCCCTGGTGCAGGGCGCGCGCGACCGCGAGCTGCACGCCTTCCGCAAGGGCCTGGCCGGCGTCGACCTGGGGGAGCTCGCCTCGCTCGCCCGCGCCGCCGTCGAGGAGGAACCCCGCACGATGAAGCAGCTGCGGGAGATCCTGCTGCCCCGCTGGCCCGACGCCGACCCGCAGTCCCTTGCCGTCGCCGCCCGCTGCTCGCTTCCCCTGGTCCAGGTCACCCCGCGCGGCCTGTGGCGGCGCAGCGGGCAGGTCGCGCTCACCACCGCCGAGCACTGGCTCGGCCGCCCGAGCGAGCCGGTGCCCACGCCCGACGCCACCGTGCTGCGTTACCTCGCCGCCTTCGGGCCTGCCTCGGTCAAGGACATGCAGAGCTGGGCGGGTCTTACGCGGCTGCGGGAGGCCTTCGAGCGGCTGCGGCCCCAACTGCGTACGTTCCGCGACGAGAACGGCGTCGAACTCTTCGACCTCCCGGACGCGTCCCGCCCCGACGCGGACACGCCTGCTCCGGTGCGCTTCCTTCCCGAGTTCGACAATCTCCTCCTGTCCCACGCGGACCGGTCCCGGATCGTGCCGGCCGAGTACAAGGGCCGCACCTGGAAGGGCAACTTCGCGTACAACGTCTTCCTGGCCGACGGCTTCCTGGCGGGTGTGTGGCGCGTTGAAGAGGAGACGCAGGGCTCCGGCGTCCTCACCGTCGAGCCGTTCGGCACCCTGACCAAGGCGCAGCGGCACGAACTGACCGAAGAGGCCGAGCGGCTGCTGGGCGGGCCGATGTATCAGCCGATGCCTCAGGGGGCTACGCCGACCACGTACGACATCCGCTTCGGGACGGTCATCGACCGGTGAGGGGCAGCGGTGGGAGGGAGAGGCTCAGTCCCCCGGCCTCCTCAGTCCGCCCGCCCTCCTCAGTCCGCCCGCCCCGTCGCCGCGACCGTCACCCCGAGCCCGATCATCGTGACCCCACCGGCCCCGCCGATCATCGACAGGCGCCGCTCCGAGCGCGCGAACCAGGTGCGGGCCGCGGACGCCGTAAGCCCCCACAGCGTGTCCGTGACCAGCCCGATGCCGATCGGGACAAGTCCGAGGAGCAGCATCTGCGCGGGCAGATGCCCCGCCGAGTGGTCGACGAACTGGGGCAGCACCGCCGCGAAGAACACGATGCCCTTGGGGTTCGTCACGCCGACGAGTGCGCCGTCCAGGACCGTGCGCACGTCCGTACGGGCCTCCCCGGGAGCCGCCGCCCCCATGGACTCGGCCCGCATCTCCTTGCGGTGCCGGAAGGCCTGCACGCCGAGGAAGACCAGGTAGGCGGCCCCCGCCAGCTTCACCGCCATGAACACCGCGGCCGACCGCTCGACGAGCGATCCCACGCCGAAGGCGACGGCGACGACCAGGGCGTACGACCCCAGGAGGTTGCCGAGCGCCGTCGCCATGGCGGTGCGCCTGCCGTGGGCCAGGGCCCGCCCGATCACGAACAGGACGCTCGGCCCCGGGATCACGATGACCAGCAGCGACATGGCCGCGAAGGCGAGAAAACGATCCGTGGACACCATGCCCATCACCCCCTCCAGGGCCCATTCAACCCCGACAGCCGTGGAATACGCCCTCGGCGTCACCCTGCGATCCGCCCCCCGGTGTCACGCAGCGATCCGCCCTCGATGACACCCCGCGGTCCGCTCACGGCAACAGCCCCGCCCTCCGCGCCGCCACCACCGCCTCCAGCCGCGTATGCGCCCCCAACTTCCGCATGGCGGAGCGCAGATACCCCTTCACGGTCTCCGGCCGCAGGCCCAGCCGCTCCGCCGTCGCCGCGTTCGTCGCGCCCCCGGCCACGCAGGCGAGGACGTCCACCTCGCGCGGTGCCAGGCATACCGCGCGCTCCCGGGCGGGCGGCACCGTCGCGGCCGAGGCCAACCGGCCGCACACCGCCAGTATCTCCGCCCGCAGGGCCGCGTCGGCGATGCGCGGGGCCAGTTCCCGCAGCGCGCCGTGCGCCTCGCGGACCTGCTCCCAGGCGGCCCCGGCGCCCGCCTGCGGCTCCCGCGCCGCCGCGATCAGCGCGTGCACCTCGTCCCGTACGACGAGGGCCTGCTCCACGTCCCGCGCGGCCGCCACCGCAGCCGACAGCGTCCGGTCGCCCAGTGGCTGGGCCGAGCGCAGGGCCCCGTACAGCACGCCCCGCACCCTGCGCCGCACCACCACCGGCACTGCGAGCACCGAGCGCAGCCCCTCCGCGGCCACGGCACTGTCGTACTCATGGCTGATGTGCCGCGAGTCGTGGTAGTCCGTGACCGCGCAGGGGCGCGAGAGCGCGACCGCCTTGCCGCCGAGCCCGTTCCCCGAGGACACCGCGAGGCCGCACAGCGCACGCGTGCCGGTGCCGGTCAGCTCCCCGATCCGCACCTGGCGCTGCCCCTCGACCAGGCCGCCGAAGGCCACCGGCAGCCCCGTACCGCGCCGCAGCCGCAGCAGCGCGGACCGCATCTCGACCGCCTCGCCTCCGTCAGCCGTCACGCGTCAGCCCTTTCGCTCCGGGACACCCCCGTCCGGGGGTGGTGAGACCTGCATCACGAATTACACGATGTTACGTAGCGTCCGGCAATGACCCCGGCGACGAGGAGAGCACGATGACGACGACGGACACGGCGGGCACCGGCGGTGCTGGTGGAGCCACCGGCACGGAACAGTTCCGCACGGCCCGGGACTTCCTGCTGCGGCACCGGGAGGACTACGAGACCGCGTACGAGGGTTTCGCCTGGCCGCGGCCCGAGCGGTTCAACTGGGCGCTCGACTGGTTCGACGTCATCGCCCGGGACAACGACAGGACCGCTCTCCACATCGTCGAGGAGGACGGCGCGACCACCCGCTTCTCCTTCGCGCACCTGTCCGCACGCTCCGACAAGGTCGCCAACTGGCTGCGCGCCCAGGGCGTCCGCGCCGGTGACCGCGTCGTCGTGATGCTCGGCAACCAGGTCGAGCTCTGGGAGATCGCCCTCGCCGCGATGAAGCTGCGCGCCGTCGTCATCCCGGCGACGCCCCTGCTCGGCCCCGTCGACCTGCGCGACCGCATCGACCGAGGGCGGGCCAAGCATGTGGTCGTGCGTCCCGAGGACGCGGCGAAGTTCGACGACGTGCCCGGCGACTACACCCGCGTCGTGGTGGGCGGCGACGTGCCCGGCTGGATCGCGTACGAGGGCGCGGACGACGCCCCGGAGGTTTTCGAGCCCGACGGAGTCACCCGCGCCGACGACCCTCTGATGCTGTACTTCACCTCGGGCACGACGGCCCGCCCGAAGCTGGTCGAGCACACCCATGTGTCGTACCCGGTGGGCCACTTGGCGACGATGTACTGGATCGGGCTCAAGCCCGGCGACGTGCACCTGAACATCTCGTCGCCGGGCTGGGCCAAGCACGCCTGGTCGAACCTCTTCGCGCCCTGGAACGCGGAGGCGACGGTCTTCATCCACAACTACACGCGCTTCGACGCGGGCCGGCTGATGGCCGAGATGGACCGAGCGGGCGTCACCAGCTTCTGCGCGCCCCCCACGGTGTGGCGCATGCTGATCCAGGCCGACCTGACCCAGCTGCGGACACCGCCGCGCGAGGTCGTCGCCGCGGGTGAACCGCTCAACCCCGAGGTCATCGACCAGGTGCGGCGCGACTGGGGCGTCACCATCAGGGACGGCTTCGGGCAGACGGAGACCGCCGTACAGGTCGCCAACTCGCCCGGACAGAGGCTGAAGCCGGGCTCGATGGGCCGCCCCACGCCCGGCTTCGTGGTGGAACTCCTCGACCCGGTGACGGGCGCGCCGGGAGCGGCGGAGGGCGAGATCTCCCTCGACCTCGCCACGAACCCGGTCGGCCTGATGGTCGGCTACCACGGCGACCCGGAGCGCACCGCGGAGTCGATGGCCGGCGGCTACTACCGCACCGGTGACATCGGCACCCGGGACGCCGACGGCTACATCACGTACGTGGGCCGCTCCGACGACGTCTTCAAGGCCTCCGACTACAAGATCTCCCCGTTTGAGCTGGAGAGCGCGCTCCTGGAGCACGAGGCGGTGGCGGAGGCGGCGGTGGTGCCCGCTCCCGACGCGGTGCGGCTCGCGGTGCCGAAGGCGTACGTCGTCCTCGCCGCCGGACACGAACCCGGGCCGGACACGGCGAAACTCCTCTTCGAGCACTCCCGCGCCGTCCTCGCCCCCTACAAGCGGCTGCGGCGCATCGAGTTCGGGCCGCTTCCCAAGACCGTCTCCGGCAAGATCCGCCGGATCGAGCTGCGCGAGGCGACGGCCGCGGGCTCCGACGCCGAGTACCGCGAGGAGGACTTCCGGTGAGGGAGACGGGTGCGTTGATGAGTGAGCTTTCGTATGCGCACGGGGTGAGTTCCACGCCGCTGCTCGGGGACACCATCGGGCGGAACCTCGACCGGGCCGTCGAGGCCTGGCCGGAGCGGGACGCGCTGGTGGACGTGGCGGCGGGGACGCGTTTGACGTACGCCGAATTCGGGGACGCCGTCGCGCAGTTGGCGCGCGGCTTCATGGGCGTCGGGGTCGCCAAGGGGGATCGCGTCGGCATCTGGGCGGTGAACTGTGCCGAGTGGGTGCTCGTGCAGTACGCCACCGCGCGGATCGGCGCGATCATGGTGAACATCAACCCCGCGTACCGGGCACACGAGTTGGAGTACGTGCTCAAGCAGGCCGGGGTCACGGTCCTGGTCGCCTCGCAGGCGCACAAGTCGAGCGACTACCGGGCGCTGGTGGACCAGGTGCGGCCCGCCTGCCCGGACCTGCGGTCCGTCCACTACATCGAGGACGGCTCGTGGGACGAGCTGCTGAACGCGGCGACGACGGTGACGGGCAGTGAACTGGCGGCCCGCGAAGCCGAGTTGAGCTGCGACGACCCCATCAACATCCAGTACACCTCGGGCACCACCGGCTTCCCCAAGGGGGCGACGCTCTCCCACCACAACATCCTCAACAACGGCTACTGGGTGGGCCGGACGGTCGGCTACACGGAGCAGGACCGGGTCTGCCTGCCCGTGCCGTTCTACCACTGCTTCGGCATGGTGATGGGAAATCTGGGCGCCACCTCCCACGGTGCCTGCATCGTCATCCCGGCACCGTCCTTCGACCCCGTCGCGACGCTGCACGCGGTGGAGCGTGAGCGGTGTACGTCGCTGTACGGCGTACCGACGATGTTCATCGCCGAGCTGAATCTCTCCGACTTCGCGACGTACGACCTGAGTTCGCTGCGCACCGGCATCATGGCGGGCTCGCCCTGCCCGGTCGAGGTGATGAAGCGGGTGGTCGCCGAGATGCACATGGAGGAGGTCTCCATCTGTTACGGCATGACGGAGACCTCCCCGGTCTCCACGCAGACGCGCCGTACGGACGACCTGGAGCGGCGGACCGGCACGGTGGGGCGCGTGCTGCCGCACATCGAGGTGAAGGTGGTCGACCCGGTCAGCGGGGTCACGCTGCCACGGGGTGAGTCCGGCGAGTTGTGCACGCGTGGCTACAGCGTGATGCTCGGCTACTGGAACGAGCCGTCGCGGACGGCGGAGGTGATCGACGCCGGGCGCTGGATGCACACCGGTGACCTGGCGGTGATGCGGGAGGACGGGTACGTCCAGATCGTCGGCCGCATCAAGGACATGATCATCCGGGGTGGCGAGAACATCTACCCGCGCGAGATCGAGGAGTTCCTCTACGGCCACCCGAAGATCGCCGACGTCCAGGTGGTGGGAGTCGCCGACGAGCGGTACGGAGAGGTGCCGCTGGCCTGCGTGATCCCGCGGGACGCCGACGATCCGCTGACGCTGGAGGAGCTGCGGGACTTCTGTGCGGGGCAGTTGGCGCACTACAAGATCCCGGCCGGGCTGCGCATCCTGGAGAGCTTTCCCATGACGGTGTCCGGGAAGGTGCGCAAGATCGAACTCAGGGAGCGGTACGGGACCCAGGCCCACCCGGGCTGAGCTCGCGCCGCATGGCGACGCGGGGCCAGCGGTCGAGGCCGAGCTCGGCCTCGTGGGCTCGGATCTTCCGCAGCCCCGGGGTGAGTTCGGCGTCGGCGAGCACGCGGAACCCGATGCGCGCGTAGTACGGCGCGTTCCAGGGGACGTCCGTGTAGGTGGTCAGGGTCAGGGCTTCGCTGCCTGCCTCGCGGGCGCGGTCGGCGGCGTGCTCGATCAGCTCGCCGCCGATGCGGCGACGCGCGGCTCGCGGGTGCACGGAGACCTGCTCGATGTGCTCCGCACCGTCCACCGGCTCACTGAGAAGGTAAGCGACGAGGCTCCCGTCCCCCTCAACGGCCACCCACGCCCGCCCTGCCCGCCGAAACTCCTCCAGAAGCGCGATCCCCGGAGGCTCGTCATCAGCGATCGCCCCCATACCGAGCCCCCGAAAGGGTTCCCCCGCGGCACGCTCAATGCCCTGAAGAACGGGAAGCTCGGCTGGGGAGACGGGACGAATGTACATCCGCCGAGTATGCCGCTCTGTCGGCCGACGCCCACGGTTTTTCCCGAAGCACCACCCGCCGGTTGCCACCGGCTGACCGCCCGCCGGTTCGCAGCGAGACGGCCACGCACCCGTTGCCCCCGACGGCCGCCCCGACTAGCCACCCGACGGCCGCCCCACCCGGCCGCCCGGTGGACATCACCTGGCGGCCACGCGCCCGTTGCCGCCCGACGGCCTCCGCCCGGCCACTCGGTCCCCCCCGCTCGGTGGCCCGACGAGCGTCTTGCCCGGCCACCCGGCGGCCCCCCGCCCCATCACCCCGCAGCGATCAACTCCGTCGCCGCGCTGTTCACCGGCTGGGGAGTTCCCGTGAGGTCGATGACGAATAGCGGAACCGATAGGGCGTCTGCTCGTGCTCGGGCCCTTTCCTCGTAGCCTGCGAGGGAGAAGCAGACGCACGTGACGGAGTCCGACATCGCGCTGAGCCACAGGCACTCCACGTCACGCAGGGACGTCGGCTGCACGGATGGCTCGACCAGGGCTATCACTCCTCGCGCCGACACCCGTACCCCGGAGGGCGCCCGCTTCACCGCTCCTCGGATCTCCGCGTAACCGAGCCACCGCAGATACAGCCCCGCCACCGTCACCGCGTCCCGTGCCGTGCGGACCGGCACCGGCTGGAAGGCGGGCCTGGGCGTCGGCGCCGTCCGGGGGAGCGGGATGTGCGCCGGAGGTGCGGGAGCGGGCGGTGCCGGGGTCGGTGGGGTGCCTGAAGGGGCCTGTACCGATCGCACCGGGATGCGTAGGACCGCCCCGCACGCGCAGCCCAGCTCCGGCTGCGGCCACTGGCCGCGGCGCCCGCACATCCGGCACCGCACGGTCACCCACTCGTCCGCCCACGTCCGGTCCGTCACCGGCAGCACGGTCGCGCCACGCGCCACCGGCGGCACCACCGGGGCGCCGCACGCGCAGGGGTAGGACGGCGGGGCGTACACATGATCGCGCCGGCAGACCGGGCACCGTACCGGGACGCCGCTCTTCGTCATCACCCTCACCCGTCACGTCAGTGCTCGCCGTCACCGCTCGACGGTTCGTGACGTCCATCGTCCACCAAGTGGGCTTGCCACGGCAGCCAGTTGGGCCAAGAACAGCGTGCCCGCCAGGGTCAGGGCGCGGCGCCGGCTGCCCGACAGCGGGAGGCCCGCCATGCGGGCGACGGTGCGCGGGGCGGGCCTGGCCGTGGGGTGCCCGGCGAGGCAGGCGGTGACCAGGGGCAGCAACTCCTCCGGTACGCCCGCCAGGTCCGGCTTATCGCCCCCGGTGTCGAAGGGCCCGCGCCCCGCCGCCGCGAAGGCGAGGACCGCGCCGAGCGAGAAGACGTCCGCGGATGGCCGGGGCGCCCCGTGCGTCACGAGCTCGGGTGCCGCGTACCCCGGCCTTCCCGTGTACCCGGCCCGCGCCGCGCACCCGGCCAGGCCGAAGTCGGCGACGCGGGGGCCCTCGGCGGTCAGGAGCACGTTCGAGGGCCGGAGGCCGCCGTGCACGAGCCCCGCCCGGTGGATGCCGTCGAGCGCCCCGGCGAGGGCGTTCGCCAGCGTCCGCAGCTCCGGGACGGGGAGCGGCCCCCCGAGCGGCCCGCCGAGCTCCCGTACCCGCGTGGCGAGCGTCGGCCCCGCGGCGTACTCCATGGCGAGCCAGGGCACCTCGGCCTGCGGGTCGGCGTCGACGAGCGCGGCGACCCGGGGCCCCCGTACCGCGGAGAGCGCACGCACCTCACGGCCGAAGCACCTGCGGAACTCCTCATCACGGGCGAGGGAGGCACGCACCACCCGCAGCGCGACCGCCCGTCCCGCTCCGTCGTGCGCGAGGAAGACCCGCCCGAGGCCGCCCTGCCCGAGAAGGGCCCCCATCCGCCAGCGGCCGTGGCTCGGCGGGTCCTGCCCCGCGGGGAACGCGTCCGGTGAACTGGCCACGGTCGACCCCCCGATGGTGTGGCCCGAACTCATGCCGAATTCAACGACTGGGACGCGGCCCCCGGGCAGCCCGGTTCCCGGAGAACTCTTGACGGTCTCCACCGCACCCGCCTACATTGCTTCCATATAGCAGAACTAAATTTCCACAATGCGGAAACAGAAGCTCACCGCGGGGCGCGACGGGAGCCGGATCCGCCAGCCGAACACGCCGGCCGAAAGGTCGGCGCAGCTGTCGAAGCTGTTGTCGAAGCAGGAGAACCCCATGGCTCGTATGACCGCTGTCCGCGCGGCAGTTGAGATCCTCAAGCGCGAGGGCGTCACCAACGCGTTCGGTGTCCCCGGCGCCGCGATCAACCCCTTCTACAAGGCGCTCCAGGAGGGCGGTGGCATCGACCACACGCTCGCCCGGCACGTCGAGGGCGCCTCGCACATGGCCGAGGGCTACACCCGCGCCAACCCCGGCAACATCGGCGTCTGCATCGGTACGTCGGGCCCCGCGGGCACCGACATGATCACCGGTCTGTACTCCGCGACCGGTGACTCCATCCCGATCCTCTGCATCACGGGCCAGGCGCCGACGCACCTGCTCCACAAGGAGGACTTCCAGGCCGTCGACATCGCGACGATCGCCAAGCCGGTCACCAAGATGGCCGTCACGGTCCTGGAGGCCGCGCAGGTCCCCGGCATCTTCCAGCAGGCGTTCCACCTGATGCGCTCGGGCCGCCCGGGTCCGGTCCTCATCGACCTGCCGATCGACGTCCAGCAGACCGAGATCGAGTTCGACATCGACACGTACGAGCCGCTGCCGGTCTACAAGCCGACCGCGACACGCGCGCAGATCGAGAAGGCGATCACCTTCCTGGTCGAGTCCGAGCGTCCGCTGATCGTCGCCGGCGGCGGCATCATCAACGCCGACGCCTCCGACCTCCTGGTCGAGTTCGCCGAGATCACCAACACCCCGGTCGTCCCGACCCTGATGGGCTGGGGCACCATCCCCGACGACCACGACCTGAACGCGGGCATGGTCGGCCAGCAGACCGGCCACCGCTACGGCAACGCCACGTTCCTGGAGTCGGACTTCGTCCTCGGCATCGGCAACCGCTGGGCCAACCGTCACACCGGCTACAAGCTGGACGTCTACACCCAGGGCCGCAAGTTCGTGCACGTCGACATCGAGCCGACCCAGATCGGCAAGATCTTCGCGCCGGACTACGGGATCGCCTCCGACGCCAAGGTCGCCCTGGAGCTCTTCGTCGAGGTCGCCAAGGAGCTCAAGGCCGCGGGCAAGCTCCCGGACCGTTCCGCGTGGGTCGCCTCCCACCTGGAGCGCAAGGAGACCCTCCAGCGCCGCACGCACTTCGACAACATCCCCATGAAGCCGCAGCGCGTCTACGAGGAGATGAACAAGGCCTTCGGCCCGGACACGCGCTACGTCACCACCATCGGCCTCTCGCAGATCGCGGGCGCCCAGATGCTGCACGTCTACAAGCCGCGCCACTGGATCAACTGCGGCCAGGCGGGCCCGCTGGGCTGGACGATCCCGGCCGCGCTCGGCGTCGCCACCGCGGACCGCGACACGCCGGTCGTCGCCCTGTCCGGTGACTACGACTTCCAGTTCATGATCGAGGAGCTGGCGGTCGGCGCGCAGCACCGCATCCCGTACGTCCACGTCCTGGTGAACAACGCCTACCTGGGCCTCATCCGCCAGGCCCAGATCGGCCTGGACATCAACTTCCAGGTCAACCTGGAATTCGAGAACCAGAACAGTCCTGAGCTCGGCGTCTACGGCGTCGACCACGTCAAGGTCGCCGAGGGCCTGGGCTGCAAGGCCATCCGCGTCACCGACCCGAACGAACTGGGCCAGGCCTTCGAGCAGGCCAAGAAGCTGGCCCAGGAGCACCAGGTCCCGGTCGTCGTCGAGGCCATCCTGGAGCGCATCACGAACATCTCCATGAGCCCCACGGCCGACATCAGCGCGGTCAAGGAGTTCGAGGAGCTCGCCACCGAGCCGGGCCACGCGCCCACCGCCATCCGTCCGCTGAAGGTCTGACGGCACGGCACACGGCCCACTGAGGGGCGGTCCACCCGAGCGGGGTGGACCGCCCCTTTAGTGTGTGTGGATGGAATCGCCGGACGGCTTGCAGGTAGTGACATTCGTGGACGCCGCCCGCCTCGCGGCTTGGCTGGACGAGCACCACGCCGGCTCGCCCGGTGTCTGGGTGAGGCTCGCCAAGAAGGGGTCGGGAGTGGCCTCGGTGACGTCGGCGGAGGTGAACGACGCGGCGCTCTGCTACGGCTGGATCACCGGCCATCGCAAGGCGTACGACGAGGTCCACTACCTGCAGAAGATCACCCCCCGCCGCCCGCGCAGCCTGTGGTCGCAGGTGAACGTCGACCGGGTCGCGGAGCTGACCGCCGAGGGCCGCATGCGCGAGCCGGGCCTCGCGGAGGTGGCCGCGGCGAAGGCCGACGGCCGCTGGGACGCCGCCTACGAGTCCCAACGCAACGCCACGGTCCCGGACGACCTGGCGCAGGCGCTGGCGGCCGCCCCGAAGGCCGGCAAGACCTTCGAAACACTGAGCAGGACGGAGCGGTACGCCGTACTCCACAGCCTGATGACGGCAAGGACCCCCGCCACCCGCGCGTCCCGCCTGGACCGCGTGGTCGCGAAGCTGGCGCGCGGAAGCGCCCCGTAAGGGGCGCGGGGAACTGCGCGACCAGCCCCCACGCACCCGCACACAAAGAAGAGCGGCGAGTACGGGACCGTCCGTACTCGCCGCTCTGGCAAAGGGGTTGTAGCCGTCCGACCGCGCGCGACTGGCGGAACATGCATACGCGCCGCCGGACGGAGTCACAGGGGGCCCAGGGGTCAAGGCCCAGGGGCCAGAATCGGCTGGGACCGCGGCGGCCGCGAATGGACCGGCGGACTTCCCTTCCCTCAGGTCGAGAAAGGAGCCGCCGGACCTTCACCACCGCACTGGCTCGCGAAGCCGCCGCGGTCCTCGTCCGGCCCGTGCACCACGGGACCACCCCTCATCCGGGTCCGTGATGCCGCGGGCGCAGCACCGGGAAACTGACCTCCCGTCAATTCCCCGGCGCAGTCCGGGAGTTCTGTGAGGCTTAGTCCTCGCGCAGGGCGCGGACAGCCTCCTCCACACGCTTGCCGTACTCGGCGTCGGCGGCGTGGAAGTGAGCCAGGTTCTTCTCGATGACGTCGTCACGGCTGACCTGCGAGAGGCCGCCCGCGATGTTCGCCACCAGGCGCGCCTGCTCCTCGGCCGACATCAGGCGGTACAGCTCGCCCGCCTGGAAGAAGTGGTCGTCCTTGGTGTGCAGCGGCGCCTCGTGCGTGCCCGTGTGGCCGTTGACGGCGAGCGGGGCGGAGAGCGGCTGACCGGTCTCGACCGGGCCGTCGTACGAGTTGGGCTCGTAGTTCTTGCGGTCGCGGCCGTAGGCGTTGGCCGCCATCAGACCGTCGCGGCCGTAGTTGTTCGCGGTGGTCGCCTTGGGGGCGTTCACCGGGAGCAGCGTGTGGTTGACGCCCAGGCGGTAGCGGTGCGCGTCCGCGTAGGCGAACAGGCGGCCCTGGAGCATCTTGTCGGGCGAGGGGCCGATGCCCGGAACGAAGTTGTTCGGGGAGAAGGCGGCCTGCTCGACCTCGGCGAAGACGTTGTCGGGGTTGCGGTCGAGGACCAGACGGCCCACGCGCTGCAGCGGGTAGTCGCTGTGCGGCCACACCTTCGTCAGGTCGAAGGGGTTGAAGCGGTAGTCCGCCGCTTCGGCCGCCGGCATGATCTGCACGTGCAGCGTCCAGGACGGGTTCACGCCACGCTCGATGGCCTGGAGAAGGTCCGTCTGGTGGGAGTTGGCGTCCTTGCCCGCGAGCTCGGCGGCCTGCTCCGAGGAGAGGCTGCGTACGCCCTGGTTCGTCTTGAAGTGGTACTTGACGAAGAAGGCCTCGCCCGCCGCGTTCGTCCACTGGTAGGTGTGCGAGCCGTAGCCGTTCATGTGGCGGTACGACGCGGGGATGCCGCGGTCGCCCATCAGCCACGTCACCTGGTGGGTCGCCTCGGGGGAGTGCGCCCAGAAGTCCCAGACGTTGTCCGGCTCCTGCTTGCCCGTGAAGGGGTCGCGCTTCTGGGAGTGGATGAAGTCGGGGAACTTGATCGGGTCCTTGATGAAGAACACCGGGGTGTTGTTGCCGACGAGGTCGTAGTTCCCCTCCTCGGTGTAGAACTTCAGCGCGAAGCCGCGCGGGTCGCGGACCGCGTCCGCGCCGCCGAGGCTGTCCGCCACCGTGGAGAAGCGCAGGAAGGTCTCGGTGCGCTTGCCGACGGTGTTCAGGAAGTCGGCCGAGGTGTACGCGGTGACGTCGTCGGTCACCTCGAAGTAGCCGTATGCACCGGATCCACGCGCGTGCACCACACGCTCCGGGATGCGCTCGCGGTTGAAGCGGGCGAGCTTCTCGAGGAGGTGCTGGTCCTGGAGGAGGATCGGGCCACCGACGCCGGCGGTGGCTGAGTTCTGGTTGTCGGCGACAGGGGCGCCGGACTCGGTCGTGAGCACACGCTTCGACATGGTGGCGGAGTTGACCTTCCGTACGGACTGCTGAAACTGCTGAGGTGGTGAGCTGACGTGAGCGTAAGTACGCCTGAACAGCTACGTCAACAGTTTGTTGAAGTTGAGGTGAGGGTTCCGGGCCGCGGCGACGCCTGGGCGCGACAGGACAGGTGTCAGCGCCGCCACGGCCCGGAAGTTGAGGGGAGCTCGTGAAGCCGGGGGCTTCTTGGAGCTCGGCTTAGAGCTCGGCGCCCGAGAGGCGCTCCACGCCGCGAAGCAGCGCGGAGTGGTCGAGGCCGCCGTCACCCTGCGCGCGCAGCGAGGCGACGAGCTGGGCCACCACGGCGCCGACGGGGAGCGAGGCACCGACATTGCGGGCGGCGTCGGTGACGATGCCCATGTCCTTGTGGTGCAGGTCGATCCGGAAGCCGGGCTTGAAGTCGCGCTTGAGGAAGTTGTCCTTCTTGCGGGTCAGGACGGTCGAGCCCGCAAGCCCCCCGTTCAGGACGTCGAGGGCGGCGGTCAGGTCCACCCCGGACTTCTCCAGGAAGACGACTGCCTCGGCGCACGCCTGGATGTTCACGGCGACGATGAGCTGGTTGGCGGCCTTCACGGTCTGACCCGAGCCGTGCGGACCGCACAGCACGATGGTCTTGCCGAGGGCGTCGAGGAGCGGCTTGGCCTCGTCGAAGTCGGCCTGCTCGCCGCCGACCATGATGGAGAGCACGGCCTCGATGGCGCCGGCCTCGCCACCCGAGACGGGGGCGTCCAGGACGCGGATGCCCTTGTCCTTGGCGGCCTTGGCCAGGTCCACGGAGGTCTGCGGGGTGATCGACGACATGTCGACGATCAGCGCACCGGACCTCGCGTTCTCCAGGATGCCGTCCGCACCGTACGCGATGGCCTCGACCTGCGGGGACGCGGGCACCATCGTGACGATGACGTCGGCGTCCTTGACGGCCTCGGCGATGGACTTGGCGACGGTGCCGCCGGCCGCGGCGAGGCGGTCCAGCTTGTCCTGCTCAAGGGTGAAGCCGGTGACGGAGTAACCAGCCTTGATCAGGTTCTCGGACATGGGGGACCCCATGATGCCGAGTCCGATCCACGCGATCTTGGGAAGGTTGCTCATGAGGGAGCCTTTCTGAACTAACTGCGGAGTAACGGGTGGGTGGGCGGGAGACATCCGCCGCGAAGCGGCGGCCTAGTCCGCGGCGGGCAGCCAGCCGAAAGCCTCGGCGCTGGGCCGATCGCCCGGCTTGTACTCCAGGCCGACCCAGCCCTCGTATCCGGCCTTACGGAGCTGATCAAGCAGCTCCTCCAGCGGAAGCGCCCCCGTGCCCGGGGCCCCGCGGCCAGGATTGTCGGCGATCTGCACGTGCGCGGTCTGGGCGACGTACTGATCGATGACGGCAGGCAGGTCCTCGCCGTTCATGGACAGGTGGTAAAGGTCCATGAGGAACTTCGCGTTACCCAGCCCGGTAAGGGTGTTCACCTTGTCGACCACGGCGATCGCCGCGTCCGCGCTGACGATCGGGCAGCGCGGCGACTCGGGCTTGTTCAGGGCCTCGATCAGCAGCACGGCGCCCACGCGGTCGGCCTCACGGGCCGCCAACGCCAGGTTCTCCAGGGCGAGTTCGTCCTGGACCGCGGGGTCCACGCCCTCCACCCGGTTGCCGTACAGCGCGTTGAGCGCCTTGCAGCCGAGGGACTCGGCGAAGTCGGCCGCCACCGAGAGGTTCGCGCGGAACTTCTCGCTCTCCTCGCCCGGGATCGACAGGGCGCCGCGGTCCGGTCCGGGCAGCTGCCCGGCGTAGAAGTTCAGGCCCACCAGCTGTACGCCGGCGTCCGTGATCGCTGCCCGCAGGGCGTCGAGCTCGGACTGCTCGGGGGTGGGGGCGTCGACCCAGGGCCACCACAGCTCGACCGCCGTGAAGCCCGCCGCGGCGGCGGCCGCGGGGCGCTCCAGGAGCGGGAGTTCCGTGAAGAGGATCGACAGGTTCACATTGAAGCGCTGGTCGGAGTATCCCATGGGGCTTCCGCGCTCCTTCCGTATAGCGGAAGTTAATTTCTGTCTGATGGAAGATTGCCGTCGAGGATCCGCCCTTGTCAAGAGGGGGCTGCCGGAAAATCACCACACGGCAGTAGGTTGTGCGCGTGCGATTGAGAGTGGAGTTCACGACCGAACCCTTCGACCTGGACGAGGCACCCGCCCATGCGGTGGTGGCCCGTGACGTCATCCAGGGGGCCGAGCTCGACGCCGTGGACGTCGGCCCCTTCGGCAATACCGCGGAAGGCGGTGCGGACGAGGTCCTGACCGCCGTCGACGCGCTGCTGCGCAAGGCCCTGGAGGCGGGCGCGACCCGCGTCTCCCTCCAGGTGAACGTGCTCGGAGAGTCGGGGGAGGCCGTCGGATGACCGGTGCCAGAGACGACCACGGCCCCTTCGTGGCCGCCGTGAAGCCGCTCGTGGACGCCATGGGCGGCGAAATGGTGCCGCCCGACGAGGCGGGCACCGACGATGTCGTGCTCGCCTGGCGGGGCGAGGACGTGGTCGCCGTACGCCTTCCGCAGCTCGCGGACTCCCTGGACCACATCCTGCTCGCCCTGGAGCGCAAGCGCGGCGTGCCCCTGTCGGAGCTCGACCGCAAGGCCAAGCAGGAGGTCGTACGGATACTCGAGGCGCGAGGCGCCTTCGCCGTGCGGCACGGGGTGGAGACGGTCGCCGGCGCGCTCGGCGTATCGCGCTTCACCGTGTACAACTACCTGAACCGTTCCACCTGACCTCGCGCAGCTCACGTACCCTGCAGGTCAGAGCGCTCCACAGGGCCGCCGTCCGTTACCCGGACGGCGGTTTTTGTTTCCCGAAGTTTTCAACAAAGTGTTGACGTGGTGTTTCGGCTGGCGTTAGCTATCCGCAGCCCGTCCAGCACAAGGCCTTACGGCCACGGAGGCACCCGTGACTTCGAGCTCGACGCCGGGCCTTGCCCGGTTCAACGCCTTGCCGGAGACTGCGGCCACCGCCGCTCTCCACGAGGCCTGCGCCTCATCGGCCTGGGGAAGCACCCTGCTCTCCCAGCGCCCTTTCCCCACCGTCGAAGCCCTCTTCGCCGCCAGCGACGCCGCCATGGCCGAGCTGACCGCCGAGGATCTGGCCGAGGCGATGGCCGGGCACCCGCCGATCGGACGCCCGAAGCCCGGTGACCCCACGTCGTCGCGTGAACAGCGCGGTATGGCGGGGGCCTCCGAAGAGCTCAAGGCAGAGATGCTCGAGCTGAACCTGGCCTACCAGGAGAAGTTCGGCCATGTCTTCCTGATCTGCGCCACCGGCGCGACCGGTGAGCAGATGCGCGATGCGGTGAAGACCCGGATCGGCAACTCCGCCGAGCAGGAGCGCGAAATCGTGCGCACCGAACTCGGGAAGATCAACCGAATCCGGCTGACCCGTCTCGTGGAAGAGGACAACGACTGATGAGCACTGACACCACCGCCTCGGTGTCCACGCACATCCTGGACACCAGCGTCGGACGCCCCGCCGAGGGCGTCGCCATCTCGCTCACCGCCCGCAGCGGCCGTGACGCCGAGTGGGTGGCGCTCGGCGGCTCCGCGACCGACGCGGACGGGCGCTGCAAGGACCTGCCGGCCCTGCCGGAAGGCACCACGCACGTACGACTCGACTTCGAGGTCGAGGCGTACTTCTCCACAAACCAGCAGAGCGACAAGAAGCAAGCCGAGGCGCAGCAGGACGCCCCCCGCGTAAGGGACAGCGGTGCGAGCGACGTGTTCTTCCCGGAGGTGGCGATCACGTTCGCCGTCACGCCGGGCGAGCACTACCACGTACCGCTGCTGCTCAACCCGTTCGGCTACTCCGTTTACCGAGGGAGCTAGCAGACATGCCCACGATTCTCGGCCAGAACCAGTACGGCAAAGCAGAGAACCGCGTCGTCAAGATCACGCGGGACGGCGACACGCACCACATCAAGGACCTGAACGTCTCGGTCGCGCTCTCCGGCGACATGGACGACGTCCACTACTCCGGCTCGAACGCCAACGTCCTGCCGACGGACACCACCAAGAACACGGTGTTCGCGTTCGCCAAGGAGCACGGCATCGAGTCCGCCGAGCAGTTCGGCATCCACCTCGCCCGCCACTTCGTGACGACGCAGGAGCCGATCCACCGCGCCCGGATCCGCATCCAGGAGTACTCCTGGGAGCGCATCGCGACCTCGGACAACAACTCCAAGTTCATCGGCTCGGACGAGGTGAACCACTCCTTCGCCCGCAAGGGCCAGGAGCTGCGCACCACGCAGATCACCTTCGACGGCGAGAACTGGGAGATCATCTCCGGGCTCAAGGACCTCACGGTCATGAACTCCACCAACTCGGAGTTCTGGGGCTACGTCAAGGACAAGTACACGACGCTGAAGGAGGCGTACGACCGCATCCTGTGCACCGACGTCTCCGCCGCCTGGCGTTACAACTGGACCAGCGACGCGGACCGGATGCCCAACTGGGAGAAGTCGTACGAGCAGGCCAAGAAGCACATCCTGCAGGCCTTCGCCGAGACGTACTCCCTCTCGCTGCAGCAGACCCTCTACCAAATGGGTTCGCGCGTCATCAACAGCCGGAGCGAGATCGACGAGATCCGCTTCTCGCTGCCGAACAACCACCACTTCCTGGTGGACCTCGAGCCCTTCGGGCTGAAGAACGACAACGAGGTCTACTTCGCGGCGGACCGCCCCTACGGCCTGATCGAGGCCACGGTTCTCAGGGACGGGGTTCAGCCGAAGATCCCGGTCGACATGACCAACCTCTGACGCGGGACGCGCGCCCCCGTCCGTCCGCAGCGGACGGGGGCGCGCCACACCGGAGGGAACAGCAGCAATGGCACAGCCTGCAAAGGGGCCGGCGAAAGGCCCGTGTTCCACCCCATCGGAGCTGACCGACGGAAGAGCGGATTCGACTCCCGACTGTCACCCGGTGGACGAGAAGCTCCACCCCTCGCGGCTGGTCCCCGCCGCACTCCAGCACATCGCCGCCATGTACGCGGGCGTCGTCACTCCGCCGCTGATCATCGGGCAGGCCTGCGGCCTCGACACCGTGGCCCAGACCCGGCTCATCGCGGCGGGACTGCTCATCGCCGGACTCGCCACCATCCTCCAGACGCTCGGCGTCAAAGGATTCGTCGGCAACCGGCTCCCCTTCGTCAACGCCGCCTCGTCGGCCGGCATCGCACCCATCCTCGCCATCGCCGAGACCAACGCCAAAGGCGCCCAACTCCCGGCCATCTATGGCGCGGTGATGGTCGCGGGCATCTTCTGCCTCGCCATCGGCCCGTTCTTCGGCAGGCTTCTTCGCTTCTTCCCGCCGCTGGTCACCGGCGTCGTCATCACCCTCATCGGCGTCACGCTGATGCCCGTGCCCGTGAAGTGGGCGCAGGGCGGGGACGACACCGACCCGACGTTCGGCGACATGAAGTACCTGGCGCTCGCCGCCTTCACCCTCGTCGTGATCCTGCTCTTCCAGCGCTTCGGCCGCGGCTTCCTCAAGCAAGTCGCCCTGCTGGCAGGCATGTTCATCGGAACGCTCGCCGCGATCCCGTTCGGGATGGCCGACTTCACCTCCGTGCAGACGGCCCCGCTCGCCGCCCTGCCGACACCCTTCGCCGCCGGAGCTCCCACCTTCCAGCCCGCAGCGATCCTCTCCCTCTGCATCGTCATGCTGGTCCTGATGACCGAGTCGGCGGCCGGCATGCTCGCCCTCGGCGAGATCTGCGAGCGCGAGACGAACGGCAAGACCATCACCCGCGGCCTGCGCACCGACGGCATCGCGACGCTCGTCGGCCCCGTCTTCGGCGGCTTCCCGACCTCCGCCTTCGCGCAGAACGTCGGCGTCGTCTCCCTGACACGGGTCCGCAGCCGTTACGTGGTCGCCGTCGCCGGTGGCGCGCTCATCGTCCTCGGCGCCTTCCCCGTACTCGGAGCGGTCGTCAACGTGGTCCCCATGCCGGTCCTGGGCGGCGCGGGCATCGTCCTCTTCGGCTCCATCGCGGTGAGCGGCATCCGTACACTCTCCGAGGCCGGTCTCGACGACAGCTCCAACATCATCCTGGTGGCCGTAGCGCTCGGAGCGGGCATCATCCCGCTCGCCGCGCCCACCTTCTACGCCGAATTCCCGGCCTGGGCGCAGACCGTCCTCGGCTCCGGAATCAGTGCGGGAGCGCTGGCCGCGGTCCTGCTCAACCTGTTCTTCAACCATCTCGGCACCCGCGGCCCCGCCGCCGCGGCACTCAAATCTTCCTAGGGTCATGCCGTGCCCTCCCCCAAGCTCTCAAGGAGCAGCGGGGACCCCCAGCGCCACACACAGAGAAGGAAGAAGCACCATGGCAGCACCGGCAGACCTGCAGCGCATCGTCATCGAGAACTGTGCCATCGCGACCGTCGACGCCGACGACACCGAGTACGCATCGGGATACGTCGTCGTCGCGGGCAACAAGATCGAGTCCATCGGCGCGGGCAAGGCTCCCGAGGGCCTCGCCAACGTCGTACGCCGTGTGGACGGCACCGGCCACCTGGTGACCCCCGGCCTGGTCAACACCCACCACCACTTCTACCAGTGGATCACCCGCGGCCTGGCCACCGACCACAACCTCTTCAACTGGCTCGTCGCGCTCTACCCGACCTGGGCGCGCATCGACGAGCAGATGGTGACGGCGGCGGCCCAGGGCTCGCTCGGCATGATGGCCCGCGGCGGTGTCACCACCGCGATGGACCACCACTACGTCTTCCCGAAGAACTCGGGCGACCTGTCCGGTGCCATCATCGGCGCCGCGAGCGACATGGGTGTCCGCTTCACCCTCGCCCGCGGCTCCATGGACCGCAGCGAGAAGGACGGCGGCCTGCCGCCGGACTTCGCCGTCGAGACGCTCGATGGCGCGCTCGCCGCGACCGAGGAGACCGTCAAGAAGCACCACGACGCCTCCTTCGACGCGATGACGCAGGTCGCCGTCGCCCCCTGCTCGCCGTTCTCGGTCTCCACCGAACTCATGCAGCAGGGCGCCGAGTTGGCGCGCCGCCTCGGCGTACGGCTGCACACCCACGGCAGCGAGACGGTCGAGGAGGAGAAGTTCTGCCACGAGCTCTTCGGCAAGGGCCCCACCGACTACTTCGAGTCGACCGGCTGGCTCGGTGACGACGTGTGGATGGCGCACTGCGTCCACATGAACGACTCCGACATCGCCGCGTTCGCCCGCACCGGCACGGGCGTCGCGCACTGCCCGTCCTCCAACGCGCGTCTGGCGGCAGGCATCGCCCGCGTCCCGGACATGCTGAAGGCGGGCGTCCCGGTCGGCCTCGGCGTCGACGGTACCGCGTCCAACGAGTCCGGCGAACTGCACACCGAGCTGCGCAACGCGCTGCTCATCAACCGCCTCGGCGCGCACCGCGAAGCCGCCCTGAACGCGCGTCAGGCGCTGCGCCTCGGCACCTTCGGCGGCGCCCAAGTCCTGGGCCGCGCAAGCCAGATCGGGTCCCTCGAGCCGGGCAAGCTCGCGGACCTGGTCCTCTGGAAGATCGACGGCATCGGGCACTCCTCGATCGCCGACCCGGTGACCGCCATCGTCTTCGGCGCGGCGGCCCCGGTCACGCTCTCCCTCGTCAACGGCCGCCCGATCGTCGAGAACGATCGTCTGCTGCACGTCGACGAGGACGCCATCGCCCGCTCCGCGCGGGACGAGGCACAGCGACTCGCGCGGATCACCGCCGGGAGCTGACACCTGGAACTCCGGTCAGGGGGGACGGCCCTTGACCGGACTTGAGCAGCCGAGCGGGTTGCTCAAGTGCCGCCCCGGAACGTGGCCCAAAGCTTCACGTTCCCGGGGCGGTCAGTACTACCTCACCGCACTACCTCAGCACTACCTGGGCGCACACCACTCACAACTTCATACCGAGCAAGTCCTTGCACGACGCACCACCTCCCAGAAGCGAAAAGTGCCGGCAAAGCCGCCGTACTGGAAAACAACCGGAGGAGCCACAGTGGCCACTCAGCCCAGGTTCACCAAGCAAGGCACCACCCCAGGCACCACCCCAGGCACCACTCCAGACCCATCCGATGTTGACGGGGAAAGCGCCATACCAAAGACGCAAGAGATCCACCCCGTCGACCAGAAGCTGCCCCCGCTCAAGATGGCGACGACCGGCCTCCAGCACGTGGCGGCCATGTACGCGGGCGTCGTCGCCCCGCCGCTCATCGTGGGCGCGGCGATCGGCCTCTCCGCGAAGGAACTCACCTTCCTGACCGGAGCGTGTCTGTTCACCGCCGGCCTCGCCACCTTCCTCCAGACGCTCGGCATCTGGAAGATCGGCGCCCGTCTGCCCTTCGTCAACGGCGTCACCTTCGCGGGCGTCGCCCCCATGATCGCGGTCGTCGAATCGACCGACAACAAGGACGACGCGCTCCCGATCATCTTCGGCGCGGTGATCGTCGCCGGTGTCCTCGGCTTCATCGCGGCGCCCTTCTTCTCCAAGCTCGTCCGCTTCTTCCCGCCGGTGGTGACCGGCACGGTCATCACGCTCATCGGCATCTCGCTCATGCCGGTCGCGTTCGGGTGGGCGCAGGGGCCGGTCCCAGGGGCCGACGACTACGGCTCGATGAAGAACCTCGGTCTCGCGGGCATCACGCTCGTGATCGTGCTGCTGCTTCGCCGCTTCACCACCGGCTTCGTCAAGCAGATCGCCGTGCTTCTCGGTCTCGTCGTCGGCACGCTCATCGCGATTCCGTTCGGCGTCACCGACTTCAGCCCGGTGGGCGACGCGGACATCGTCGGCTTCCCGACGCCGTTCCACTTCGGCGCACCGCAGTTCGCGGCGGCGGCGATCGTGTCCCTGTGTGTGGTGATGGTGGTCTCCATGACGGAGTCGACCGCCGACATGCTGGCGCTCGGTGAGATCGTGGACCGCCCCGCCGACGAGAAGACCATCGCGGCCGGCCTGCGCGCGGACTGCCTCGGTTCGGCGGTCAGCCCGCTCTTCAACGGCTTCATGTGCAGCGCGTTCGCGCAGAACATCGGCCTGGTCGCGATGACGAAGATCCGCAGCCGGTACGTCGTCGCCGTGGGCGGCGGCTTCCTGGTCCTGATGGGCCTGTGCCCGATGGCGGCCTCGCTCATCGCCGTCGTACCGCGGCCGGTGCTCGGCGGCGCGGGTGTCGTCCTGTTCGGTTCGGTCGCGGCGAGCGGCATCCAGACGCTGGTCAAGGCGAACCTGGAGCGTGACAACAACGTCCTGATCGTGGCCGTCTCGCTGGCCGTCGGCCTCATCCCGATCGCGGCGCCGGAGTTCTACCACGCGTTCCCGGAGACCGCGAAGATCATCCTGGATTCGGGTATCTCCACGGGCTGTGTCGCGGCGGTGCTGCTGAACCTGGTCTTCAACCACATCGGCAAGCGGGGCGAGGACGACGACGTGACCAACCCGATGGAGCCTGGGGGAGAGATCGCTGAGCAGAGGGTGCACGAGGTGCGCGAAGGGTCTTCCCCCGTGGCGGCCAGCTGACGTAACGTGCGTGACGCCGCCCGCATCGCGGAAGTTACTTTCCAGTCGGAGTAGTGGTCGGCTCCGCCGCGCGCCTCGTGAACTCCCGCGCGGTGGGGTCGACTTCCGGCGTCACGCACACGGAAGAAGCGCCACCATGAGTTCTCAGCCCCGCCCTGCCGGGAAGTCCACGGAATCCACGGCAGCCACGGAATCCACGGCAGCCACGGCAGTCGACCCGCCCGTTGAGGTTCATCCGGTCGACGAGATCCTGCCGCCGGGCCGGATGCTCGTCGCCAGCCTCCAGCACGTCGCCTCCATGTACGCCGGCGCGGTCTCGGTCCCGCTCGTCGTGGCCGTCGCCGCCAAGATGTCGCCGGGGGACACGGCGGTACTCATGGGCGGCAGCCTGCTGATGGCGGGCATCGCCACGCTGCTCCAGACGCTGGGCATAGGCAACTTCATCGGCTCCCGCCTGCCGTTCGTCAACGGCGTCTCGTTCGCGGGCGTCGGCGTGATGCTGACGATCATCACGACCCAGGGCGGCGTCGAGGCGGGGATGCCGGTCGTCTTCGGGGCGATCATCGTCTCAAGTCTGTTCGGTTTCCTGGTCAGTTCGTACTTCTCGCGCCTCGTCCGCTTCTTCCCGCCGGTGGTGACGGGTTCGGTCATCACTTTGATCGGCGTCTCGCTGATCCCCGTGGCGTACGACTGGATCGTGGACGCCTCGGCCACGGGTACGCCGGAGCCGGGGAGTGTTGGCCTGGCGGGCGCGACGGTCCTGGTCATGCTGCTGCTCCAGCGCTTCACGCGGGGCTTCCTCAAGCAGATCAGCATGCTCTTCGCGATGATCTTCGGTACGTTGCTGGCGATCCCGATGGGCCTGGCGGACTTCTCCAAGCTGGACGACGCGGCGCTGGTCGGCATCCCCTCGCCGCTCCACTTCGGCGCACCGCAGTTCAACATCCCGGCCATCATCTCGATGTGCGTGGTGATGCTGGTGATCCTGACGGAGTCGACGGCCGACATGATCGCTCTGGGGAAGATCGTCGACAAGGAGGTCGACGAGAAGACCATCGCGCGCGGGTTGCGCGCGGATGCGCTCGGCTCGGCCCTGAGCCCGCTCTTCAACGCCTTCCACGCGAGCGCGTTCGCCCAGAACATCGGCCTGGTCGTCATCTCCAAGGTGCGCAGTCGGTATGTAGTGGCGCTAAGTGGCGGGATTTTGGTGCTGATCGGCCTGAGCCCGGCTGCTGCGGCGCTGATCTCGGTCGTCCCGATGCCGGTCCTGGCCGCCGTCAGCCTCTTCCTGTTCGGGTCGATCGCGGTCAGCGGCATCCAGACCCTGCTCCAGGCCGACCTGCACAGGGGCGACAACGCCCTGATCGTGGTGGTCACCCTCGGCGCGGGCCTGGCCCCCGCACTCTCGGACGGCTTCTACGACGCGTTCCCGGCATGGGCACAGATTGTGCTGGGGTCGGGGATCTCTACGGGGTGCTTGTTGGCGGTGGCGCTGAACTTGGTGTTTAACCACTTGGGGGGTGCGGTGAGGTCGGGGGGTGCGGGGAGTGCGGAGAGCGCGCGGAGTGCGGGAAGTGCGGCCGAGGCGGAGGCTGTGGTCACGCACTGAGGTGCGGTGGGGGTGGGTTGACGTGGGTGGCTGGCTGGTGGAGGCGCCGCGCGGGATTCCGACGTGACCCTCGGGACGGCACGTTGATGGCGTATACGTGCCAGACCGGGGTTGGGCGGGCCTGGTGGAGTCGGAGCCATGCCTACATCAACACCAGAGCCGCCGGGCGCGGCGGAGGATGGGCGTGCGCTTGCGCCCGGGTCTGCGTCTGAGCGTGCGTGTGCGTGTGCGTCCGGCCTCGCGCCTGCGTCTGTCCCTGCGCCCGGGTCCGGCCTCGCGCCTGCGTCTGTCCCTGCGCCCGGGTCCGCGTCTGAGCCTGCGTGCGCGTCTGGTCCTGTGTCGCCTGGGTCTACATGTGGGCCGGCGTCGGCGTCTGCGGCGACGCTTGCCTCCGGCTCAGCGCCTGGGTCTGTGACCGCCGCCGCGCCTGGGTCCGCACCTGCGCCTGGGTCCGGTCCTGCGTCTGGGTCCGGCTTCGCGTCTGGGTCCGGTCCTGCGCCTGGGTCCGCCCCTGCCCCCGGGTCCGCACCTGCCCCCGGCCCTGTCCCCGTGCCTGCGTCCGCCCCTGCCCCCGGGTCCGCCCCCGCGCCTGCGGTCGCCTCAACGGCCGGATCTGCGCTCGCGGCTGTGTCTGGCTCGGCGGCCGCAGCTCCAGCCTCCGTCTCCGCCTCAGCGCCCCCGGCCGCCCGGACTTCCGGGCGGTCGCGGCGAGGGGGGTGGGGCGCTGTACTGGCCGTGGCGGCGGGGATTTTTGTCATCGTCACCACCGAGATCCTGCCGATCGGGCTGCTCAGCCCCATCGGTGTGACCTTCGGGATCTCGGACGGTACGGCGGGGCTGATGATGACCCTGCCCGGTATCCTCGCCGCCGTCGCCGCCCCGGTCGTGACGGTCACGACCCGACGCGTCGACCGGCGTCGCATGCTGTGCGCCCTGGTGCTGGTGCTCGCCCTCGCGAACTTCCTTGCCGCCATCGCCCCCGGCTACTGGCTGATGATGGTCTCCCGCGTACTCCTCGGACTCGTCATCGGCGCCTTCTGGTCCATCGGCGCGAGCCTCGCGTCGCGCCTCGTCCCCGAGGCGCAGGTCGGTCGGGCGACCGCCGTGATCTTCGCGGCTGTCCCGCTCGGCTCCGTGCTCGGAGTGCCGGCGGGGACGTTGCTCGGTCAGGTGGTGGGGTGGCGCACTGTGTTCGTGGTGATGGGTCTGCTGACGTTGGCTGTTCTCGCCGCCCTCGTGGTGTCCTTGCCGCCTCTGCCGCCGCAGAGCGTCACCCGGCTTGGTGTGCTGCGCGCGTTGCTGCGGTCGGGACGTGTACGGGTCGCCATCGCGGTGACCTTTCTCGTCGTGACCGCGCACTTTGGTACGTATACGTACGTCACCCCGTTCCTGGAGGACGTGACCGGCGCGAGCCCACGAGCAATCACCCTCTTCCTGCTCGCCTACGGCGTCGCCGGCATCCTCGGTAACTTCCTCGCGGGAGCGTGGGTGAGGCGGGCGCCTCGCGGGACGTTTGGTGTGGCTGCTGGGTTGATCGGGGTGGTGACGTTGCTGCTGCCGGTGCTTGGTGGGGGTGGTGGGAGTGGTGCGGGGGGTGCGCTCGTGTTGCTTGTGGTGTGGGGTGTCGCGTACGGCGCGGTGCCGGTCTGCTCGCAGACGTGGTTCGTGAATGCGGCGCCGCGGGCGCCTGAGGCTGCGTCGGTGTTGTTCACGTCGTCGTTCCAGGCGACGTTCGCGTTCGGCGCGTTGGGGGGAGGGGTGGTCGTGGACGCGGCGTCGGTGGGGGTGGTGATGGTCCTTGGCGGGGGCGTTGCGTTGCTGGCGGCGTTGACAGTTGCCGGGGCCGCCCGGTTGGTCTGAGGGTGGCGATTACGGGCCGGGAGTCAAGGGCGCTCCGCTGCGCTACGCGTCGGCTGCGCCGATTCCGCTGCGCTCCACCCTTGACACCCACCCCTCCACCGCACATGAACCCTGGGCCGGGCGGCCGAGGGGTGAGGCTCCTCGGGACGGGTGGAGGGGTGGTGCGGGTTGGGTGCCGGGTGCGGATTGGTTCTTCCGGGGTGGGCCGGTGGGGGATTGCGAAGAAGTTCCGTGGGGGGTCGTTGTTTGTGGCGTGGGGGTGGGATTTTCTTGCGGGGGGCATTCAGGGGCGGGTTGCGTACGTCAGGAAGTGGGGCCAGGGGGCGGCGCGGAGGGCGAGTTCGGGGTTCTTGGAGTCGCGGATGTGGATGGTGGTTGGGGTGGGGGCGACTTCTACGCAGTCGCCTGATCCACCGCTGCTGTACGTGGAATTGCGCCAGGCGAGAGCCACTTCGACGCAGTCGGCCTGTGACCGCATGGCCGAGCTCGCGGCCAATGCGGTGACGCACGGGCGCGTTCCGGGGCGGGACTTCGAGCTTAGGTTGACTTTTGGTGAGAGCGCCTTGCGGGTTGAAGTCGATGACACCCGGGGGGAGTGTGGCCCCGCGCTCGCACTGCAAGTAGCGCCGACCGACGCGGAGTCGGGCCGAGGGCTCCTCCTGGTCGCCGCGCTGGCGGACGCCTGGGGTGTCGACGAGCGGGAAGTCGGTAAGACCGTGTGGGCGGTGGTTACGTTGCCGTCGCGGGGGCCTTGTCCGTCGCCAGTTTGATGGCGAGGGCGCCCAGGACCGTGCCCATGACGTAGCGCTGGGCTCGGAGCCAGGTCGGGCGGTGGGAGAGGAAGACCGCGATGGTGCCCGCCGCCATGACTATGGCCAGGTTCACGATCAGGCTGATGGAGATCTGGAGGCCGCCCAGTGCGAAGCCCTGGAGGAGGGTGTGGCCCGCCGTCGGGTCGATGAACTGGGGGATGAGCGAGACGTACATGATGGCGACCTTCGGGTTCAGGAGGTTCGTCAGCACTCCCATGGTGAAGAGGCGCCTGGGGGAGTCGGGGGTCAGCTCCTGGTGGGAGAACACCGATATGCCGCCCGGCTTGAGTGCCTTCCAGGCGAGCCACGCGAGGTAGCCCGCGCCGGCGAGTTTGACAGCCAGGTACAGCTGGGGGACGGCCAGGAAGACCAGGGACAGGCCCAGGTTGGCTGCCGTCAGGTAGAAGAGGAAGCCCACCGCCACCCCGGCCAGGGAGATCGCTCCGGCGCGTCTGCCCTGGGTGATGCTCCGCGAGACGAGGTACATCATGTTGGGGCCGGGGGTGAGCACCATGCCGAGGGACACCACTGCGACGCCGAGCACCGCGTTCATTCCGATCATTCTGCAAGCATCGGGCGGGTCTGCTCTCCAGCACCAGCGATGAATTCTTCATGTAACCCGTAAGCGCTGCTTCATTGGGGCTGTTCTCATCGGCGCGGGGGGTCCGATGGGTGTCGGACCGCCCCGCGCCGATGTGTGGGGGGTGCGGGTTAGTTGATGCGGTACGGGTCTCCGTACACCTTCCACTCCAGGGGCGTGTTCAGGTTCAGGTTGTTCCTGTTCAGGAACACTCGTTGTGCCGTGTCGACTCGGCTCGTGTCCTCGTGTGCCTCTTCTTGCTTCATCGCCCAGACGCGGGCGTCGAGGAACGCGTGGAGGTAGGCCCTCTCGTCGCCGCCCTGGGCCGGCGGCTTCGCCGAACGGAGGGCGCGCTTGCGGATGTTGCGGAAGCTGGTGCTGTCGCCGCCGTCGCCGTGCATGACGATCGCGTCGTAGTACGCGAACTGGCCGAGGACGCCGATGCCGTCCGCCTTGCCCTGTCCGACCGCCGGGTTGAAGTAGACGCGGTCGCGCTCGTCGTTCTGTGCCCGCTGGAACTCGGGGTCGGCGGCGGCCCGTTCCCAGTCGCCCTGGTACGTGGGGTCGAGGCCCTCGTGGGAGTCGGTGCCGTCCACCTCGCGCAGGGCGGGGAGGTACTTGGCGAGGATGTTGCCCGGCTTACGGCGGGTGTAGAGCTCGACCAGGTCGAGCATGTCGCCCGTGCCCGAGCAGAAGCCGATGATCCCGGCGGTGTAGCCGCGGCCGTCGCCGATGTCCTCGCAGTAGCGGTAGTGCTCCTTCCAGTTGAGGCTCGAGTTCTCCGCGCTGCACACGATCTTCATGGCGATCTCCTTCTTCGCCGGGTCGTCGAGGCCGCCTGCCTTGGCGGGGGGCGTTGCCCCCGCCGTGTGGGAGGCGATGACGGGGCCTGCGACGAGCGAGGCGCCGAGGACGGCGAGCAGGGTGCGGCGTGAGGTGTGGGGCGCAGGGGCGCGGTGGGGGGTGGGCACGGGGCCTCCAAGGTGGGGGAGTTCGTCGATCCGACGGTTCTTGGCTCTTCCGCGTACTGTTAGGAAGGTTTACTACCAGAGATCGGAGGTGACGTATACCCGTCAAGGAGGGGGGAGTTGGGGATCTTGGGGAGGGTGGGGGTGCTCGACTAGTTGGTTTGGGTGAGGCGGGCTTGGACCTGAACTGCGATTTTGTAGGTGTCGCCCGTGGGACGGGTCGCCAGGCGGCCTGGGTTGCGGATCCAGGCGTCCTCGATGGCGAACCAGTCGATGGTCTTGGGCGGGCGGTTCTCGGTGAGTGCTGTGCGAAGCTCCTTGAAGTACGTCTCCCAGCGCAGGCGGTAGAGGCCGCCCACCAGTCCGGCCCACTCCCGGTTGGCGTAGTCCCGCAGGCCCGCGTCCGCCCCGGACCGCGTGCCCCAGACGGTGAGGAGGGAGAGCTGGTCGTACGCGAGGTGTTCTTTCTCTGTCGCGTCCGCGCCCCATGAGCGGGCGTCTGCCACCCAGCGGCCCAAGAGGTGGCGGGAGTCCGTGGACGTGAGTTTGTCCAGGAGGGTCATCAGGTCCAGCCAGGTGCGGGTCAGTTGGTTGAAGAGGGGCTCGTTGCGTTTGTCGTACGCCTGCTTGATCTGGGGGAGCAGTACCCGGCTGCGGTTGGAGAGCGCCTGGCGTGCCACGTCCAGGAGGTCCTGGCGGTAGGCGGATGTGCCGCGCAATGAGCGGCGTACGGCGAGGAGGTGGGTGAGGGCGGGTTCGAAGTCTGCTGGGGCGTAGCGCATGGCCTTTGGTGACCAGGCCGCCGCTGACTTCGCGTCCAGGGCGGGGCGGGCGCCGAAGAGGCCGTCCGCGCCCTCGGCCCACTCGTCGGTGCGGGTCGTGCCGTACGCGGTGCGGCGCAGGGTGTCCCAGGCTGCTGCCGCGTGGGGGTCGGGGGCGCCGTAGCGGGACACCGACCAGTCGGCGAACCAGGTGGTGAGGTACAAGTCGCCCGTACGCCAGGCCAGTTCCGAGAAAAGCTCGAAGGCTGCCGGGTTGTTGTCCGCCGCCTCCGGCATCAAGGAGATGCCGCGCAGGGTGCTGTTCTTTTTGGTGCGCCACTTCTCGTAGAGCTCGGCCCAGTCTGGGGTGTTGGCGCCGAGTGTGGTGTGGCCGCCGAAGTTCCAGATCGAGCCGAAGGTGTAGGGGGTGTCGTTCCAGTCGGACTCGCGGTCGGTGATCTTCGTGAAGCGGTCGGAGAGGCCGTCGACCACCAGCATGCGTGACTTGTCGACGGCGTCGACGATGGCCTTGGGCGGGTTGTTCTGCCAGCCGAGAATCACCCAGGTGGCGCCGGGGTGTGCGGCCTGGAGGGCCTTCTCGACGGCCTTCGCCGCGTCCGGGACCGGGACGTCGCCCGGCTTTCCGCCCTCGTGGAGCAGGTCCATCTTGTACATCGTCGATGCGCCGAAGAGGTCGTCCTGTGCGCGGTAGAAGGCGGCGGCGACCCGGGTGAAGTGCTCGGTGCGCGGGTCGAGCCAGTCGGGTCGCGTGAAGCCGACCCAGTCGCCCTGGGGCACGGTGCGCGCGCCGGGATTCTTGGCGGTGAAGCCGGGCGGGACCGTACCGAAGTAGCCGGGGAACACCGGGGTCATGCCGAGCTCACGCAGGCGGTCGGCGATGCGGCGGCCCAAGGTGGCGCGGCGGGTGAGGAGTTGGGAGGAGACGGGGTGCGGGAACGACGACATGTTCTGGAGCAGCCACCATGGCTGGTGGGCCGGGGCCGGGATCCACTCGCGCATTTCCTTGTCGGAGTAGCCGAACTCCTGGAACACGCGGTGGTAGAGCGCGTCGGCGCCGACGTACACGAGAACCTCGTTGTAGCCGTGCAGGGCCAGCACGTCGATCTCGCGCTCCCAGTACGACCAGTCGTGGTATGCCCCCGTGTAGCCGTCGTTCGTGTCGTTCAGGACGAAGCGGTGGGGGGTGTTGGCGCTGCCCGTCATGGTCTTGTCGAGGCCGGGGAGGCGGTCGGGCAGGTTCAGCTGGGTGCCTGCCCAGGTGATGTTCGCGTGGGTCCTGTGCTTCAGGTAGTGGTGGAGCGCTTTGAGTTGGACTGCGGGGGTCGCGCCGGTGACCGTGATCCGGCCGTCCTCTCCTGATACGCGGAAGGTGTCGGCGGGGCCCTCGGTCACGAACGTCAGCTGTTTGTGGTGTCCGGGCAGCAGGCGGCGGGCGGCCTTGGCCGCGGGGGACCCGGAGGGCGGGGCGCCGTCGGCGGTGGAGCCGGAGCAGGCGACAGCGGCGCCGGTCGTTCCGGCGAGGGCGGTGAGGAAGGTGCGGCGGGCCAGGGGCATGACGTAGGGATACCCTCCCGGGATCGGCGGTGCGCGGCATCGGCGGGGCGTGTCGACGGCGCACACGATGAACCGGGCGCGAAGCATGGTCAAGGACGCGCAGGAGCCTCGCGTGAGCCGGCCTCACGGTCTCCGCTTCGAAAGTCGAAGCGCGGTGTTACCGTCGGCGGGTGACAGCACCGCTGCCCGGCCGGCCGACGTCCGCTTCCACCACCGGCCGCCCCCTGATGGCCGCGCTCGACCTCTTCGGGCGGCGCTGGAGCCTGCGGATCGTGTGGGAGCTGCGGGCCGGGCCGATGGGGTTCCGCGCGCTGCGGCAGCAGTGCGATGCCATGTCGTCGAGCGTGCTGCGGCAGCGTCTGACCGAGCTGCTCGAAGCCCGGCTCGTGCATCAACTGCCCGATGCCGCATATGCGTTGACCGCCCTGGGGCGCGAGGCCCATCAGGCCTTGCTGCCCCTGGACGGCTGGGCGCGGCAGTGGGCGGAAGAGGTCAGCGCGCACTCGGCGGCGGATCACGCGCCGTAGGCGGTCTCCGGCATTGAGCCGGTCTGTCAGGCACTGCCCGAGGGCGGCCGTGTGTTTCGGTTTCCGAATCGTCCTGGCGTGGGGGCCGTAGCGGGAAGTCCATGAGGCCGACCCCGGAAGTCCAGATGCGCGCAACTCCCGCGACGCGCTTGGGACTTCGTCCCAGGCTCGTGGGCGTTTCGCCCCACGTGCCCCGGCTTCAGGTCCCGGCGCCGGCGGTGGTCCATGCCCATAGATGGCCTCGGTCCCGCTGACTTACGTTCGCAATCGGCGCCGCTCGAGGCTGACATCGCGAGGCGCCCATTCCCTTCGGAGAAAGGCAGCAGATGAAGCGTGTGCACAGGACCGCGGTCAAGGCCGAGATAGTCCGCGAACCCGGGGCGAAGGAAACCACCCACCGCAAACTCATCGATACACCGGACGGCGCCGACCGTTTCGTCCTCACCGAATTCGAGGTCGCGCCGAACGGCTCCACGCCGCCCCATTTCCACGAGTGGGAGCACGAGATCTATGTGCTCGAAGGGTCGATGGGGCTCGTCATGCCCGAGCTCGGAAAGACCGAGGACGTCGGACCGGGCGATGCCATCTTCATCCCCCGGGGCGAGCCCCACGGCTTCGTCACGGGAGCGGACCAGACCTGCCGGTTCCTGGTCGTCGCCCCCTGCGAGCGGCCCCCGGTACGGAACGTGTTCCTCTCCGAGGACCCGTACGAGTACACGCAGAACCCCGAGTACGTGAGCCTCGTGGAGGGCGGCAGGTGAGCGCCCCGACGGCTGCCGCCCACAGCGGCGCCCTCGCCCCGTACGAGGACGCGCCGGACCCCGGCCCGCTCCTCGCCCTGAACTTCGGCTTCGCCCGCGCCAGGGTGCTCGGCACGGCCCTGGACCTGGGGGTGTTCACCGGCCTCGCCCGGGGCCCGCGCGCCACGCGGGGGCTGGCCGCCGAGCTGGGCTGCGACACCGCCGCGCTGCGGGGGCTGCTCGCCGCCCTGGAGGAGCTGGGCCTGGTGGCCGGTGACGGAGCGGAGAGCTGGACGCTCACCGGCCTGTCCCGCGCCTATCTCGTCGAGGGCGGGCGCGGCTATCTCGGCGGCCACTTCGCCGACGTACTCGCCGAGTGGGACCGGTGGAGCGGCCTCACCGAGCTGGTGCGGAAAGGCGGGCACGGCGGCGGGGAGCTGGGCGCGCCCGGGAAACGGGGGCTGTTTCCGGGGATGTTCGCCGGGATCTTCCCGGTGGGGGTGCGCACGGCGTTCCGTGCCGCGCGGGAGCTCGGCCTGCGGGACGCGGGCCAGGTACTGGACCTTGCTTCGGGCGCCGGCGAGTGGGGCATCGCCCTGGCCGCCGCCGACCCGGAGGCACGGGTCGTGGCCCACGACGTGCCGGAGCTGCTCGGCGCCGCGCGTGAGCGGGCCGCGGAGTTCGGTGTGGGGGAGCGGTTCCGGTTCGTCCCCGCCGATTTCGGAGGGGATGCCGCGGGTCGTATGACGAAGGCGCCCTTTCCCGCCGGTTGTTTCGACACCGTCGTGCTCGCCCATCTGAGCCGCTTCGCGGGCCCGGACGCCACCGAGCGCCTCGTCCAGGAGTGCGCACGGCTGCTGCGGCCCGGCGGCACCCTCCTGGTCGTCGACGTCATGCGCCAGGAGCCGGGGCGGCCCGCCCTGCACCGCCCGATGATCGCGCTCAGCCTCCTGGTGAACACCGAGGCGGGCGGGGTCCAGGAGGAATCCGCGTACCGCGCGGTCATGGAGAAATACGGGGTGACGGCAAAGGAGTCCGTCACGCCCGGCCTCATCACTGTTCTGACAGGAGAAAGGCGTCAGTGATTCACGTGCAGGAAGAGTTGCGAGAAGTGGTGGTCACCGGCCTGGGTGTGGTCAGCCCGGCCGGGATAGGCACCGAAGCATTATGGGAAACCATCTCCGCGGGAAAGAGCGTCACGAAGCCTCTGTCCGACATCACGAGCTCGGCGCTCTTCGGAGACTTCGACTTTGTCTCGGACTCGATCGCCGAGGTCCCCGGATTCGAGGAGCAGTTACCGGGACTCCCGAATGAGGTGCAACGCCTCGACCGGTACACGCAGTTCGCCGTCGCGGCCGCTTACCAGGCCGTACGGGACGCCGGCCTCGCCCAGGGGACGTACGACCCCGAACGCGCCGGACTCTCGCTGTCCACGGCCGTCTGCGGCACCCCGAAGATGGAGGAGGAGTTCCTGCGGGTCACCGACGAGGGCCGTAAGCCCGTCGACCCGGCCAAGGCGGGCCGCGACCTCTACCTGGCGTCCATGTCGAACACCCCCGGGACGATCCTCTCGGCGCTGCTCGGCATGCGCGGCCCGTGCGTGACCCTGTCAACGGGGTGCATCGGCGGCGTCGACGCGATCGGCCACGCCTATGAGGCGATCCGGCACGGGGAGGCGGACGTGATGATCGCGGGGGCCACGGAGGCGCCCATCACCCCGGTGACGGTGGCGTCCTTCGAGATCATCAACTGCCTCTCGCGCGCCCACGGCGACCGCCCCGAAGCCGCGTCCCGCCCGTACGACGCGGGGCGCGACGGCTTCGTGCTCGGCGAGGGCTGCGGCATCGTCGTACTGGAGTCGCGCGAGCACGCCGACCGGCGGGGCGCCGCGCCCTACCTGACGGTCGACGGCTTCTCGCACACCTCGAACGCCGCGCACATGACGGATCTGCTCTCCGACGGCGAGGACCTCACCCGCGCCATGACACAGGCCGTAGCGGAGGCCGGCCTGCGTCCCGAGGACATCGACCACGTCAGCTCGCACGGCAGCTCGACCCCGCAGAACGACACCTGCGAGACCAGCGCCCTCAAGCTCGCCCTCGGCGAGCGCGCCCGGCAGATCCCGGTGAACTCGGCGAAGTCGATGGTCGGCCACGCCCTGGCCGCCGCGAGCGCCATGGAGATCGTGCTCTGCGCCCTCGCGGGCCGGCACTCCTTCGTCCACCCGACCGCCAACTACGAGACCCCCGACCCGACTTGTGACCTCGACTACGTCCCGGGCGAGGGCCGCCCGTGGCACGGCGAGGCGATCCTCAAGGGCGCCAGCGGTTTCGCGGGGCTGCACGCCGCGCTCGTCACGCGGGCCGTGCGGGAAGGGGCGCACCGATGAGCGTCGTCATCACCGGCATCGGCGCGGTCACGCCCGCGGGCACCGGCATCGACCCCCTCTGGGACAGCGCGCGCGAAGGCGTTCCGCGGGTCGCCGCCATCGACCGCTTCGACGCCTCGGAGTACGCCACGTCGGCGGCGGGCCAGTCCGACTTCGACGCGGGCGCCGAACTGCCGTCCCGCTTCGTCAAGCGCACCGACCGCTTCACGCACCTGTCCGTGCACGCCGTGCGCCAGGCCCTCGCGGACGCCCGGATCACCGTCGGCGAAGACGCACCGGCCGAGCGCACCGGGGTCATGGTCGGCAACATCCTGGGCGGCTGGGAGTTCGCCGAGCGCGAGCTGCGTCACCTGTGGACCGACGGTCCGCGCGCGGTCAGCCCCTACCAGGCCACCGCCTGGTTCCCGGCGGCGCCGCAGGGCAACATCTGCATCGACCAGGGGATCAAGGGCCCGGCGCGCACGTTCGTCGCCGACCGGGCCAGCGGTGCGTACGCGCTGATCGGCGGGGCCGAGGCGCTCCTGCGTGACCGCGCGGACGTCGTGCTCGCGGGCGGCGTGGAGGCGCCCCTCTCGCCCTACGGCTGGCTCTGCATGGAGACCAGCGGCCTCGGCGCCAAGTCCCGCGGCTCGCTCGCCCCGCACGAGCTGTACCGGCCGTTCGACGCGGGCCACGGCGGCAGCGTCTTCGGCGAGGGCGCGGTGTTCCTGGTCATGGAGCGCCGCGAGCACGCCGAGCGGCGCGGGGCACGCGTCCTGGGCGAGCTGGCCGGCTGGGGCGTGAGCACCGACGGCTACATGCCGTACTACACCGTCGAGCCGACCGGGCAGGTGCTCGGCCGCGCCATGCGCACGGCGACGGAACGCGCCGGGATTTCCGGCGACGACATCGCGGCGGTCTTCGCGCACGGCTCGGGCATCCCCTTCGAGGACGTGACGGAGGGCTACGCGCTGCACGAGGCGTTCGGCCCCGCTGTGGCACGCCAACTCCCGGTGACCGCGCCCAAGTCGGGCTTCGGGCATCTCCTGGGGGCGGCGGCGCCCGCCGACGCGGCCCTCGCCCTGCGGGCGATGCGCGACGGGGTGCTGCCGCCGACGGTGAACCTGGACCACCCGGCCCCCGGCATCGAACTCGACCTGGTCGCCGGACAGGCACGTCCGGTCGGCGACTGCGAGCACACGCTGGTCGTCTCGCGTGGTCTCGGAGGTGTCAACGCATGTCTGTTGCTGAGGCGTTGACCGTGCCGGGCACTCTGCCCCGGGCGGCCGGAATCCGGGCGGTGGGCATCGACATCGTCGACGTCGAGCGCCTGCGCGCCATGACCGAACGGCGTGGACAGCGGCTCGCGGAGCGCTTCCTCACCGTCAATGAACTGGCCCTGTGCGACGGCGCGTCGCCCCGCCACCGGGCCTCCCGCATGGCGGGCCGCATCGCCGCCAAGGAAGCCGTGCGCAAGGCGCTCGGCGGGCACGGCGAAGGGCTCAGCTGGCGGGACGTCGAGATCGGCCGCGAGGCGTCGGGCGCACCGGCACCTCGGCTGACGGGCCGGGCCGCCGAGGCCTTCCGGCGCGCCGGCTACAGCGGGCTGCACGTGAGCATCTCGCACGAGGCGGGCGTGGCCGTGGCAATTGCCGTCGCGGTCGCGGTCGCGGACTGACGGCAGCCCACGACCGACCGACAACTCTTCCGAAGGAGCAAGTGAGTCACATGGAAACGGACATGGACATTCGCGAGAACGTGGTCACCGTCCTGCACGGTGCCGGTTTCGAGGGCGAGGAGCTGACCGACGACCGGCGCCTCGCCGAGGACCTCGACATCGACTCGACCGAACTGGTCGAGATCGTCGTCGCCCTCGAGCAGCACTTCGGCGTCAGCATCGACGCCGACGCCGAGGGCGGCTTCCGCACCATCGGTGACCTCGTCGACTGCGTGGGGCGCCTGCTGTCGGCAGGCGTCGCCGCGGTGGGGAGCTGAGACGATGCCCAGGATCGAGAACAGCGTCGTCATCGAGGCCGATGCCCCACACGTCTTCGACATCACGAACGACATCGGCCGCTGGCCCGACCTCTTCGACGAGTACCGGCACGCCAAGGTGGTCTCCCAGGAGCGGGAAGGGCGCTGGACGGAGATCCTCTTCGAGCTGACCAACCCCGAAGGGGCGACGTGGAGTTCGTGGCGGCTCCTGGACCACCGCGAGCTGACGGCGGTCGCCGAGCGGCGCGATCCGCTCTTCCCGTTCCGCTACATGCACCTCAAGTGGAGCTACCGGCAGGTGCCCGAGGGCACCCTGATGACCTGGGTCCAGGACTTCGAGGTCGACGACGCCTTTGATGTCCCGCTGCCGACCGTCGTGGAGCGCATGCAGCTGCACACCCGGCAGAACCAGGCGGGCATCAAGCGGAAGATCGAGTCCGGGGTCTGAGTCACCCGTGCCCATCGCCGTCACGGGGGTCATCGCGATGGACCACCTCATGACCTTTCCCGGCTGCTTCCCGGAGGGGCCGGGGTCCCGCAAGTTCCGGGAAAAGCCGGGGTCGCGCCGGCCGCACGTCGCGTCGCTGGCCTTCCTCGCCGAGCGGCTCCAGATACGCCGGGGCGGCGCCGCCGCCGACGTCGCCTTCGGTCTCGGCATCCTGGGTCTCGACCCGGTCCTGGTCGGCGCCGTCGGCCCCGACTTCGCCGACTACCAGGTGTGGCTCAAGCAGCACGGCGTCGACACCGAGTCCGTCCTCGTCGTGCCGGGCGAGCACACCGCCCGGTACGTGTGCGCGACCGACGCGGAGGGGGAGCGGATCAGCACCTTCCGGCCCGGGGCCATGCGGGACTCGGCCACCGTCTCGCTGTGTCGGGTCGCGGAACGCACGGGCGGAATCGGTCTGGTGGTGGTCGAGCCCGGCGATCCGGCGGCGATGCTCCGGCACACCGCGGAGTGCCGTGCGATGGGGCTGCCGTTTGTGGCCCACCCCGCGTGGCAGATCAGCGGGATGGGCCGTACGGAACTGAAGTACTGCGTCTCGGGCGCGAGTTGCCTCGTCACCGACGAGGGCGAGGCGGCGCGGCTCAGGGAGCGCACCGGCTGGAGCGGTCCGCACATCCTCGAACGGGTCGGGGCGTGGGTGACCACGCTCGGCGCCGCCGGGGTGCGGATCGAGCGAGCCGGCCGGGAGCCGTCCCTCGTCTCCGGCATCGGCTCGGTCACCGTGGCCGAGCCGAGCGGGGCGGGGGCCGCGCTCCGGGCGGGCCTGGTCGCCGGGGCCGTCCAGGGCGCACCGGTCGAGCGGGCCGCCCAACTGGGGTGCGCGCTGGCCTCGTTCGCGCTGGAGGCGTCCGGCACCCAGGAGTACGCGCTGGACGTACGGCGCCTCCTCAACCGGGTCAGGGAGGCGTACGGCCAGACGGCGGCGGCCGCGATCCGCGGCCTGCTCACCTACGCCGCGTAAGGCGGCAGCGGCCGAAGAGTCCGGAAGTATCCATCCAGAGAGAGGGCGTCCGACCCATGTACGTCGACCTGAGCATCCCCATCGACCGCCGGGCCCCCGGCGTGGAGTTCGAGCAGTGGCTCCACCGGGACGGCATCCGCCACCTGTCGCGCAGGATCAGGGCGCTGCCGGGGGACAGCCGCGCGGACCGGCGGCGCAACTACTGGCGCTGGCTGACCGGGGCCCGCAGGCTGCGCGCCCGCGATGTGCCCGACGGCTGCTTCCTCTCCAACGAGTTCTACCGGATGTCCGTGCACCAGGGCACACACGTGGACGCGCCCTTCCACTACGGCCCCGAGTGCGCGGGCAGGCCCGCGAAGAAGGTGCTCGACCTGCCCCTTGAGTGGTTCCGCGGGCCCGGCGTCGTCCTCGACGTACGGGCGTGCGGAGGACGGGTCACGGCCGACGGCGTCAAGAAGGCGCTGCACGCCGCCGGTTCGGAGGTGGGGCCCGGGACGGTGGTGCTCTTCCGCACCGACTCGGACCTGCGTCTGGGCACGCCCGCGTACTACACGGAGTCCACCGCCATCACCCCCGAGGCCGTCGACCAGCTCCTTGATCTCGGGGTGAAGGTGCTCGGCACGGACTGCTGGAGTTTCGACGGTCCTGCCCGCGCGATGGTGGAGAACTTCTACGGGACCAGGAACCCCGCTGCTCTCTGGCCCACGCATATCCATGGCAGGAAACGCGAGTTCATCCAGATCGAAGGCCTTGCCCGCTTACGGGACCTCCCGCAGAAAGGCTCCTTCACCTTCATGGCGTTCCCGATCGCCCTTGCCGACGCGGGCGCGGCATGGTGCAGGGCGGTGGCGGATGTGCGGGAATCGACTCCGTCATGATTTCAGCGTCCGCATGGAACGGGCCAATTGCGCGGACAATTGAGACGCGTTCCGGATCGGTGTCAGGGAGATGGCCGCTCGGTGCGTCACGGGTCCGTCGCGAGTCCTCCGGGGCTTCCCAGGGAGCGTTTCGCGTACAGGACGGTCTGGACACGGTTGGGGGTGCCCAATTTGGCGTAGATACGGCTCAGATAGTTGCGCACGGTCTTCGGGCGAATGCCGAGAACCGTGGCGATGCAGTCGGTCTCGTGGTCGTCGGCGACCATGGACAGGATCTGCCGCTCGCGCTCCGTCAGCGTCGACAGGGCCGCGTCGTCGCCGCGGTGGCGGCCCGCCATGAGCTGCAGGATCGGCCCCGCCGTTGCCGCGCTGAACGCGGCGCCGTCGCGGTGCACGGCGAGAAGCGTCCGGTGCAGTTCGTCCGCGTCGATGCTGCGGGAGAGATAGGCGTTGGCCCCGGCCATGAAGGCCTCGCGCATATAGACCGGCTGCTGGTTGGAGGAGAGGATGACGATGCGTACGTGACCGGACTCGCGGCGAATGGCCCGGATCGCGTTCATCCCGCCCGTGCCGGGTACGGCGAGTCCCATCACGACGATCTGCGGGCGCCGCCTGCGTAACTGCTCCAGGGCGGCGGCCGCGTCATGGGCTATGGACACGACAGAGAATTCCGTAAACCCGTCGAGAAGCTTTCGGAAGCCTTCGAGCACGAGTTGTTCGCTGTCGACAAGCAGGATCTTTATCGATGACATGATGGCCCCCGTTTGGCTGATTTCCATCGTCGACGAATTATCCGCCTGATCCGATGCTACACCACTCGCACAAAGTTTCTTTCGGTGAATAGTCAATAGAAGAAGGCGGCCGATACGGGTTATATCGGAGTCACAGATTCCTTTCACGGGTTGATCGGAATTCGCTTGAAATCGACAGGGAGGTCGGGGCTGCCGAGGTGGCGTGGGGCGGCCGACCCAGTCATCGGAGCGATGGCGCGTGATCGTGCCAACATCTGCCACATCAGGGTCAGTTGGGCGCATTGACATCCGATGTATTCGACCCTACGTTCCCGAGCGACCCGTCAACCTCAGGGAGCCGCCCCCATGCGCACACAGCTCAGCCGCACCCGGCGAAGAGTCGCCGGGCTCGCCCTGCTCCTCGCCTCGGCCCTCGCCGCGACCGCCGTACCCTCCGCGGTCGCCGCCCCGACGGAACCCCCCGCCGCGACTTCCCCCACGGCCGAACGGCCCGCGGCCACCGGCCCCGGAACCGACCACGCCACCGACGACCCCTTCACCGCCGACCGCACCAACTGGTGGCGGCAGGACCGCTTCGGGATGTTCATCCACTTCGGCGCCTACTCCCACCTGGAGGGCGAGTACAAGAAGGCCGACGGCTCCGTGTGCCGTGACGCCGAGTGGATCCAGCGCCAGTGCGACATCCCGAAGGCCGAGTACGAGAAGCAGGCCGCGACGTTCGACCCCGCCGACTTCGACGCAAAGGCCGTGGTCAAGGCGGCCAAGGACGCCGGAATGCGCTACATCGTCATCACGTCGAAGCACCACGACGGCTACGCGATGTGGCCCACGAAGGTCAACGACTGGAGCCTGCGCGACCACTCGTCCTTCGACAAGAACCGCGACATCCTCGCCGAGTTGAAGAAGGCCTCCGACGACGCGGGCATCAAGTTCGGCTTCTACTACTCGATCTGGGACTGGCACGACCCGGACTTCCCGGACCCGGCGACCTTCCCGCGGTACGAGAAGCGGATGCGGGCCCAGCTCAAGGAGCTGGTTGACACCTATGACCCCGCCCTGCTCTGGTTCGACGGCGAGTGGGACACGGACAAGCCCCACAACCCCTGGACGGCGAAGGACGGCGAGCGGCTCGAGGCCTACCTCCGTGACCTCGACCCCGACCTGATCATCAACAACCGCGTCGGCAAGCGCCGCGTCGTCGACGGCGACTACGGCACCCCCGAGCAGGAGATCCCAGGCGCCCCGGTCGACGGCCAGCTCTGGGAGTCCTGCATGACCCTCAACGGTCACTGGGGCTTCGCGCGCTACGACACCGACTGGAAGTCGTCGGCGACCCTGGTCAGGAACCTCCTCTCCACGACGTCCCGCAGCGGCAACTACCTCCTGAACGTGGGCCCCGACGCCCGCGGCCGCGTGCCGCAGCCCTCCGTCGACCGCCTGAAGCAGATGGGCGACTGGCTGCGTACGGCCGGCCAGGGCAACGCGGTGTTCGGCGCACGCTTCGGCGGGCTCGTCGAGGAGCCGTCCTGGGGCTCGGTCAGCCGCAAGGGCGACAAGCTGTACGCGGCGGTCACCCAGTGGCCCGCGTCCGGCGCCGCGCTGCATCTGAAGGCGCGCACGGACTTCGAGGTCACGTCGGCGCGGGTGCTCGGCAGCGACCAGAAGGTGACGGTCACCAGGTCCGGCGACGGCTTCGACCTGAAACCGTCCGGCGCCGCGACCAACGGCACCGCCACGGTCATCGAGCTGAAGGTGGACCGGGGCCCGACCGCCCGCCCCGGCCAGGGCAAGGGCCTGCAGCAGGAGATCTTCGACAACGCCGAGCTGAGCGGCACCCCGAAGATCACCCGCACCGACCGCACGGTCAACCACGCCTGGAAGTTCGAGGGCTCACCGGCGGCTAACATCCCCTCCGACAAGTTCAGCGTCCGCTGGACAGGGAAGCTGGTGCCGCGCCGCTCGGAGACGTACACGCTGACGACCGTCTCGGAC
Organism: Streptomyces sp. NPDC051214; assembly: GCF_040682375.1. Classification (NCBI taxonomy): domain Bacteria; kingdom Bacillati; phylum Actinomycetota; class Actinomycetes; order Kitasatosporales; family Streptomycetaceae; genus Streptomyces; species Streptomyces sp. NPDC051214. Next base: position 96,282 of record NZ_JBFBAT010000004.1, on the reverse strand, counting down.
GACATGGCGCGGGTGTGGGTCGACGGCAAGCTCGTCATCGACGCGTGGACGCCGCACGAGCCGAAGATCGACAAGGCGCAGGTGGCCCTCACCGCGGGCAAGCGGCACGCGATCAGGATCGAGTACGCGGAACAGACCGGCGAGGCCCACATGAAGCTGCTCTGGTCCAGTCCCGGACAGGAACAGCAGGTCGTGCCGGCGTCGCAGTTGTACGCGCGCTGAGCGAGCCGGGCCCCAAGTCCCGCGGAGTCAGGACTTGGGGCCCGCGCCCCGAGGACCAACGGCAGGCACCTTCCGCTCTTCGAAATGGGCAGTGTGGATCGACGCCCGACTGGGCAGACGACCGTTCGTCGATCCCTGACCTCCCAGGTCAGGCGGCCGATGACAGCCATTGCCGAACAAGAGAGTGACTGCACCGTGAGCGCGCCCGAAGCCCCCGAAATACCGGCACCCCCCGCTCCGGAGGCCCTGGCCCGGCACCGCGCGCTCTTCCGCGCGATCCACCGCCGCAAGAACCCGCGGCTGCGTCAGTCGGACATCACGGTCACCGAAGAGGCCCAGGTGCGGCGGGCGGTGAAGGCCACCGCGCTCGGCAACGCCATGGAGTGGTACGACTTCGGGGTCTACGCCTACCTCGCGGTGATCATCGGCAAGGAGTTCTTCCCCTCCGGCAACGACACCGCGCAGACCCTCTCCTCGCTGGCCACGTTCGCCGCCGCCTTCCTGGTGCGCCCCATCGGCGGCATGGTCTTCGGGCCGCTGGGCGACCGCGTGGGCCGCAAGAAGATCCTCGCGCTGACCATGATCATGATGTCGACGGCGACCCTGGCGATCGGCCTGATCCCGTCCTACGCCACCATCGGCGTCTGGGCCCCGGTCCTGCTCGTCCTCTGCCGCATGGTGCAGGGCTTCTCCACGGGTGGTGAGTACGGTGGCGCCGCGACCTTCATCGCCGAGTACGCGCCGGACAAGCGGCGCGGATTCTGGGGCTCCTTCCTGGAGTTCGGCACCCTGATCGGCTACACGGTCGCGGCGGTCCTGGTGACCGCCCTGACCATGGGGCTCAGCGACGCCACCATGCAGTCCTGGGGCTGGCGCATTCCGTTCCTGGTGGCGGCACCGCTCGGGCTCATCGGCCTCTACCTGCGGCTGAAGCTCGACGAGTCGCCCGCCTTCCAGAAGATGGCGGAGGCGGAGAGCGGGCCGGCCGCCGAGCGCCAGAAGAAGTCCCTCAAGGAGTCCTTCTTCGGCCAGTGGAAGGCGATGCTGCTCTGCATCGCGCTGGTGGCCGCGTTCAACATCACCGACTACATGCTGCTGTCGTACATGCCGACGTATCTGACGCAGCTCGGCTTCGGCGAGACCGGCGGCCTGATGTCCATCGTGGTCGTCATGCTGATCCTGATGGCGCTCATCAACTCCGTCGGCCGCCTCTCCGACCGCATCGGCCGCAAGCCGGTCCTGATGGCGGGCTCGGTGGGCTTCTTCGTCCTCGCCCTGCCGGCCTTCCTCCTCATCAAGCAGGGCGGCACGGTCGCGGTCTTCACGGGCCTGCTCATCCTCGGACTCGCCCTGGTCTGCTACCTGGGCGCCATGTCCTCCTCGCTCCCGGCGCTGTTCCCGACGGACGTGCGCTACGGCTCCCTCTCCATCGGCTTCAACATCTCGGTCTCGCTCTTCGGCGGTACGACCCCGCTGGTGGTCGCGGCGCTGATCGGCGCGACCGGCAACGACCTGATGCCCGCCTTCTACACGATGCTCGCGGGCCTGGTCGGCATCATCGCGGTGGCCGCGATGAAGGAAACGGCCCGCAAGCCCCTGGAGGGCTCCCCGCCGTCGGTCGCCACACCCGAGGAGGCCCGGGAACTGATAGCGGCCCAGCGCCCCTGACCGTCACGCCCCCTCATCGGCGCCCGTCCTCCAGGGCGCCGATGGCCTCGGTCAGCCACTTCTTCTCCTCCGTGCCGGTGGCGCGCGCGATCCGGAGCATGCCCTGACGGAAGAGGTCGGGTGTCTCCTCCGCCGCCACCGGCTTTCCGTCGCGGTAGAAGAAGCTCGCCGGTGTGTCGAGGAAGGCCTGGCGGCGGCGGAGCACGGCTGCCTGCTCGGCCGGGTCCGGGAGGTGGCGCAGGAACGCGAGCAGGGTGAAGAAGCGCTGCCCGTCGGTGATCTCGGCGTCCTTGGGGGCGCGGAGCCTGGCGAGGAGTTCACCGCGTCCCGCCTCGGTGAGGGAGAGGATGCGGCGCGGCGCGGCGCTCTTGCCCGGCTCGGTGCGCTGCTCGACGAGGCCCGCCTTGACCAGGCGCGTGATCGCCGGATAGAGCGCGCCGTCGCTCACCGGGCGGATGTGGCCGCTGAGGCCCTGGATGCGGGACTTGAGGTCGTAGCCGCTCAGGGCCTCCTCGTGGAGAAACCCCAGGATCGACAGCTCCAGCATTGAGTTGAGCCCTTTCCGTGTACGTGCCTGTCGCCGGGTGCGCCCTTGTCCAGCCGCACGGTTGATGCTATCTCTTTCCGCTGTACCTCGATTAGAGGTACAGCGGAAAGAGGGGGATGGATGGCAGGCGCGGCATCACCACCGATGGACCACCGGCGCAGGCTGGTCGCCCTCGCGTACCCGGTCTACTTCGAGCTGCTCGCCGGGGTCCTGGCCGGGATCATCAACATGGTCTGGGTGGCCCGGCTCGGCGGAGCCGCGGTCGCCGCGGTGGCCGTCGCCACGAACGTCGAGAACCTGCTGCTCGGCGTCATCCTCATGGCCGGGTCCGGTACGACGGTCCTGGTCGCGCGGGCCAGGGGGGCGCGGGACCACGCCGGGATACGGTCCGCGGTGCGCGGCGGCTGGGCGCTGTGGGCGCTGATCACACCGGTCGTGGCCGTCGGCGGCTACGTGTGCCGGGAGCCGCTGGCCCGGCTGGTCCTCGGCGGCGGTGACGGGAACGCGCTCGCCCTGACGACCGGCTACTTCGCGATCGCGCTGCCGGGCATGGCCATCTACTTCGCCACGCATGTCGTGGACGGAATCCTCAAGGGGGCGGGCGACACCCGCACTCCGATGCGCCTCTCCCTGCTGGCCAACGGCCTGATCCTCGTCCTGGACCCGCTGTTCATCCTCGGGCTCGGACTCGGGGTGCGAGGAGCGGCGATCGCCACGGTCATTGGCCGGACGACCGCTCTGATCTGCGGCCTCGTGGCTCTGCGCCGCCGCATGCGCGGAGGATCGTGCGATCAGCCGCAGGCGGGCCGCGATCGGCGGACCGTGCTGCGCCGCGTGAGGCGCCTGGTCGGCGACGCGCGCGCCACGGTGGCGACAGGGCTGCCGATGTCCGCCGACTTCGTGCTCCGCATGACCGGCGCGCTCGCCCTGACCGCGGTCGTGGCCAGGATCGGCGTCGGTGAAGTCGCCGCGTACGGCATCGCGACCAAGGCGATGTATCTGGCGACGATGGCCTTCTACTCCGTGCGCCAGGCCGCGGCCCTTCACACCGCCCATCTGCTGGGTACCGGCAGGGACGAGCGGCGGGCCGTCGGGCGTCAAGCGGTTTTCGTCGCTGGGGCGTTGGGGATCGGAGCCGCACTGCTGCTGCTCGCCGCCGGGCCATGGATCATGCGGGCGTTCGGGGCCGAGGGCGCGGTGGCCGACGCGGGGGCGCTCTATCTGCGTTGTCTGGGGCCGTACTTGGTGCTGCTGGCCTGCTTCATCGCGCTGGGCGGGGTGTTCGAGGGCAGCGGCGGGAGTCCGGCCCTCGCCCGCATCACGGGATGCGGGGTGGTGGTGCAACTGGGCCTCGCCCATGCCCTGGTGGGGCTGGGGCTGCCGGGTGTCTGCCTGGCCATGGCGGTGTCCATGGCCGTGCAGTGCGCGGCGGTCGGGCGGCTCTACCGGCGTGCGGGGCGTACGGCTCCGGAACGGCCCGTACGGCGCGAGACGCGGTCGGGCGGTGCCGGGGTCAGTCGCAGAGGCGGCGCGTGGTGAGGGAGCCGCCCGCGTTCTCGTCGTCCGTGCCGAGGGCCGCGAGGTCGGAGCCGGGGACGCACTGCAGCCCCTCGATCTTGTAGCCCTCGAACGTGTCCAGGAGTTCGGGTGACGCGGAGACCGACAGCCTCACCTCTCCCTCGGAGGTGACGGCAAGGCTGCCCGCGTCGCTCACGGCGGAGTCGAAGGGGCCGTCGTCACCGGCGTCGGACGCCGAACTGACCAGCAGCCGCCCCGACTTGGTCACCTCGATGTCCGAGGCGTGGCGCACGTCCCCCTTCGGATACGGCGCACGGAGCGTCGCCTTCTGTACCTCGCCGAACTCCGAGTCACCGTAGGAGCTGATCGAGAACGGGGCCGCGTACAGCGTCGCGGGGCGCTCCTCGCCCTCGCCACGGTCCGCCCAGACCGCAGCCATCTTCCCGTTCCGTTCGGTCAGGGTGAAGCTCTCGAAGTTGTCGCCGGCGCCGATCGCGGGCAGCGGCGTGATGTCGAGGACCTTCGCGGCCTCCCCGGCGTCGGTCAGCTTGACGTGGTAGGCGATCCCGCGGCTGGCGACGGCCACGAACTCGTCGGTCGTGCCCGGCACCGCGTCGACCGCCTCCAGGTCCACCGGCTCGATGCCGTCCTGCCAGGTGATCGCCGCGACCTCGGCGGGACGGCCGACGCGGTGGGTCACCTCCGCGATGCGGTTCTCGCCGGGCCGCTTGTTGTCGCGCACGACGAGGGCGCGAAGATCATCACCCGAACGGTAGGTGACGGTGAGGCCGCTGATGCCGGACTTCACGTCGTCCCCGATCTGGTGCCACCGGCCGGCCTCCGGCTGCGCCGCGGACAGGCCGGTGCCGAACACCATGGCAACTCCCGCGCCCAGTGCGGTCATTGCGGTCAGAAGGGTCTTACGCATGGTCAGGGACCTCTCGCTCGGTGTGCGACGCGCGTAGATTTTCACGGCTTGCCGGACCGTAATGGCCCGGCCGACCGTGAGGCAAGGGAAGTACCTGGATCGGTCTAACCAGCGGACGGTTCACGCCGTCGTGGGCTCGCGGTGTTCCGGCTCCTGCTCGCGTCCGACGGCCCCGACCGCGGCCGTGGTCCCGCGTCCGGGCCGCAGCAGCGCCGCCGCCAGGGCGAGGCCCGCCGCCGCGATGCCCGTGGCCACCCAGAAGGCGAGGCGGTAGCCGTCGGCCGTGGCCGCCACGGTCTGCCCGCCGTCCGCGAGCAGGTCCTCCGTGCGTCCGGCCGCCAGTGTGGTCAGCACGGCAAGACCCAGTGAACCGCCCACCACCTGCGTGGTGTTGAAGAGCCCGGAGGCAAGACCCGCGTCCTCCTCGCGCGCCCCGGACATCGCGAGCCCCGTCACGGCGGGCATCGCCGCCGCGAACCCGGCGCCGAGCAGCAGCATCGCGGGGAGCACGTCGACCAAGTACGAACCCTCGGCGGGCAGACGGCCCAGAAGCGCGAGGCCGGCCGTGATGAGGACGAGCCCGGCGAGCAGCGAGCGGTACGGTCCGAAGCGGCCGATCAGCCGGGCGGACAGGCCCACCATCAGGACACCGATGGCGACGGGCGCGGGCAGGAACGCGAAGCCGGTCTGCAACTCCCCGTAGCCAAGGACGCGTTGGAAGTAGAGCGCGCCGATGTACTGGAAGCCGTACATGCCCGCGATCATCAGGATCTGCACGGCGTTGGCGCCCGTCAGGGCGCGGGAGCGGAAGACACGCAGGCGCAACAGGGGGCGGGCCGCGTGGTGCTGGCGCACGGTGAACGCGGCGAACAGGGCGAGGGAGAGGGCGGCGAGCGCGAGCGTGGCGGGCGTCCCGTGCTCCGCGGAGCCGACGATGGTGTAGACGGTGAGCATCAGGGCGCCGGTGACGAGCGCCGCGCCCGGGTAGTCGGCGCCCCCGGCCAGGCCCGTGCCGCGGTCGGCCGGCAGGACGCGTACCGCGGCCACGAGTGCGACGACCCCGACCGGCAGGTTGATCAGGAAGATCCAGTGCCAGGTGAGGGTCTCGGTGAGCGCGCCGCCCAGAAACGTGCCGAGCGCGCCGCCCGCGGCGCCGACCGCGCTGAACACCGCGATGGCCCTGGCCTGTTCACGCGGCTCCGGGAAGAGCGCCACCAGCATGCCGAGCACAACGGCCGAGGTCATCGCCCCGCCGACCCCCTGCACGGCGCGTGCCGCGATGAGCAGGCCCTGGTCGGTGGCGACCCCGCACAGCACGGACGCCGCGGTGAACACGGCGAGCCCCGAGACGAACATCCGCTTGCGGCCGACGAGATCACCGAGCCGTCCGGCGAGCAGCAGCAGGCCGCCGAAGGCGATGAGGTAGGCGTTCACCACCCAGGCCAGGCCCGGTGCCGAGAAGCCGAGATCGCTCTGGATGGCCGGCATGGCGACGGTGACGATGTTGCCGTCGATGATCGTCATCAAGAGGCCCGAGGACAGCACGGCGAGCGACGCCCGGCGGGAACGTGAGGGGGTGGATGGTTCCTGAACTCTGGCCTCGGACATGAGGAAAACCTCCATGAGCTGCATAGGTGCACGACTTGTAACGGGGCTCATCGTGCGTGACCATGGAGGCCGGGAGAAGGAGGAACTTCAATGTCCCAAGGGAACACCGGTGTTACGGCGCAGGTCGTGAACGCGCAGGCGTGCCCGCTGCGCGAAGTTCTTGACAGGGTGGTGGGGAAATGGAGCATCCCGATCCTGGTCGCGGCGGCCCACGGCCCCATCCGCTTCACGGAACTGGAGCGCAGCATCGAGGGCATCAGCCGCCGCATGCTGACGCTGACCCTGCGGAATCTGGAGCGCGACGGCCTGCTCACACGCACGGTGCATCCGACGGTCCCGCCGAAGGTCGAGTATGAACTGACTCCGGTCGCCCAGGAGTTGCACGGCACGCTGCTGACCCTGACGGGCTGGGCCGAGCGGCACCGCGTGACGATCGCGCGGTCACGCGCGGACTACGACGAGAAGCGGGGGCTGGTGGAGGCCTGACCCCCGCCTCGGACGGCCGCGGGGCCGAACGCCGCTCAGAGGCCGATCACGCTCGGATCGTCCGCCAGCGCCCTGAAGTACTCGCGCGGATCGGCCACCATCCGCCGTTCGTTCAGGTCCAACAGGCCGCCGACGGACTGCACCTCGGCGGCCTTGGTGCCGTCCGCCTTGCGGACGTGCTGCTCGATGCGGAACGTCTTGCGCTCGCCCCAGATGAACGCGCAGGTCACCTCCACCTCGTCGCCCGCGCGCAGCTCGCTGAAGTAGCGGATGGTGTTCTCCAGGGCGACGGGGCCCACCCCCTTGGCGAGCAGATCGGCCTGCTCGATCCCGGCCGCGCGCAGGACGGACCAGCGGGCGTGCTCGGCGTACTGCAGGAAGACGGCCTGGTTCAGATGGCCCTGCGCGTCCGTCTCGTACCCACGGACGCTGATGCTCACGGAAAACGGCTCCGACACGACATTCCCTTCGACGGTTCTCACGGTCACTTCGATGCCCGGCCTCTTCGGGGCGAGGCGAGGAGATAGCGCGTGCCACCGGCCCGCTCGGCGTGTTCGCTGACCTGCCAGCCCGCCGCCTCCAGGACGCCCGCACAGGTGCGCAGGCCCTCCGGCGACGCCTCGTGGACGGCGACGGCCTCGGGCTGTGGGGTCGCGTCCACCCGATAGCCGCCGGCCCCGGGGCGGCATCCCGCGGCTTCCAGGGCGAGCGCGGCGGCCTGCACCAGATGCGTCCGCTCCCAGGCGCAGGGGCGGTCCCGCGCGCTGTCCGGGTTGGTCATGCGACGCATCTCCAGGAGGCCCTCCCAGGCGCTGCGTACGTCGCGTGCGCGGGCCGCCGGTCTTTCGGTGGGTGGCGGCGCGGGCTCGGCGCCGGTGCGGGCGGCGAAGAGGCCGGACGGAGCGGGGGCGTCCGGGGGAGGGCCGGGGGCCTCGGCTGCGGGTGCCTGTACGCCTTCCCGCAGGCGGTGGCCCGTGGGCGTCAGGAAGTAGGCGTGCGGCGGACGGGGGTGCCGGAAGGCGAGGCGGTGGCGCACGAGTCCCGCCAGCTGTGCCTCGCTTCCCGTCAGCCGTCCCGTCGCCGGGTCGGCGGCCTCGATGATGCGCCGCTGCGCGGCTGTCGGCGGCTTCGTCATGCGTCCACCTCTTCCCCAGGTCCTGCTGCCTGGTTCCGATAGTGCCTCGCGCCACTGACAACGGCCGCCGGACAGCGGGTGTCGGCGGCCTGCCGACTCAGCGAAGGGTTCCCGTGGCGGGGTCGACCACCTTGTCGACGACGAGTTCGAGCGTGCGCCGGTCGTCGTCGGCGCTGCCGCGCTCGTCGGGCGTGCCCGGGTAGGTGTCGAGCAGCACGTCCGTGGCGCCGAGCTCGGCCAGCGTCTCCAGGTCGGCCCGGAGCTGGTCAAGGCTGCCGTGCCCGAGGGGGCGGTCGGCCGTGTCGGGTTGCGCGGTGAGCTTGAGCTGGAGGCGGGGCACGAGGTCGGGCGTGGGGCGCCCGGCGGCCTCGGCCTCCGCCGCGATGCGGGGCAGCGCCGTCCGCAGGAGGTCGAGGGTCGGCATGAACGGGTGCCAGCCCTCGCCGAGGCGGGCCGCGCGGCGCTGGGCGGCGGGGGAGTTGCCGCCGACCCAGACGGGCAGGTGCGTCGCCGGGGCAGGGGCGTTGCGGATGTCCTCGTAGGCGACGTATCGGCCCTCGAACGAGGTCGTCTCCTCGGCCCACGCGGCGCGTATCGCGGTGAGGTACTCGTCGGTGAGGGCGCCGCGCTCCTCGAAGGGAACGCCGAGGGCCTCGTACTCGGCGCGGGACCAGCCGACACCGGCGCCGAGGATGAAGCCCGCTTCGTTGAGCTGGTCGATGTTGGCGGCGAGGCGGGCGGTCTGGAGCGGGTGGCGGTAGGGGATCACGGTGATCGTCGTGCCGAGCCGCAGCCCCGGTACGCGGCCGGCGAGATGCGCGGCGAGCACGAACTGGTCGTAGAAGGGGGCCGGATAGACCGCGTGCACGTCGGGGGTGACCGTGATGTGGTCGGAGATCATCGCAAGGCCGAACCCGAGGTCACGGGCGTCGGTCGCCTGGCGGACGAGGGAGTCGGGGGTGGTGCCGGAGCCGAAGTTGAGGAGATTCACGCCGTATCGCATGGCGGCAAGTCTTGATGATCTTCGGGGTGCGTGTCGAACCGGGCCGGCCGGCGAGACCGGCCGGCCCGGACCGGTGCTACTTGCTCATGGCGAAGCGCATCAGGGCCTGCTCGTCGCCCTGCTTGATCTTGCCGGTCTCGTTGATGACCTGGAGCTTCCAGGCACCGCCTTCGCGGACCGCCTTGGCCACGGCGCAGCCGTTGTCGTTCGTGAGCAGGCTCGGCCAGATGTCGGCGACCTGCTGGGTGCTGCCGCCCGTGGCGTCGTACACCTTGAAGCTGATGTTGCGCGCGTTCTGGAAGGCGCTGCGCTTCTTGTACGCGGCGGCGACGAACACGATGGACGTGATGTTGTCCGGCACGCGCTCGAACTCGACGGTCACCGTCTCGTCGTCGCCGTCACCCTTGCCGGTCTGGTTGTCGCCGCTGTGCACCAGCGAGCCGTTGCCCAGCGGGTCGAGCGAGTCGAGACCGGCGAGCCGCACCGGGTCCGCCCCCGCCATCGCGATGGCGATCAGGTCGAGGTCGGTGCCGGCCTTCTGCCGGAGCTTGCCCAGCACTCCACCGCTGCTGCCGACGGTGGGGTCCCACGACACACCTATGGACAGACGGGTCACGCCGCCCAGGTCCGCAGGTCCGTCTTCCTTCTTGAGCGTGATCATTCGCGATCCTTCTTGGTGGTGAGAGAGCTGTGGTGAGAGAGCTTTATGGGACAGAGTGTGCCTGGTTTTACGGACGAATGTTCCAGCTCGCCACCACTGGGCGGCCGTGCTCCGTGCTGAGACGGCAGACCGTCCCCGTCGCCAACTGGAACAACGCGCCGCCCGACACCGGCAGTCCGAGGCGGCGCGCCGTCAGCACGCGCAGGAAGTGGGAGTGCGCGAAGAGGACCACGCTGCTCTCGTAGTTGGCCAGCGCCGCGTCGACCTTGGCCAGCATCCGGTCGGCCCGCTCGCCGATCTGCTCCGGGGTCTCACCGGGGTGCTCGGCGGGGCCCGGGGCCACTCCGTCCGTGAACAGATACCAGTCGGGGCGGGTGCGGTGGATCTCCACCGTCGTGACCCCCTCGTACGCCCCGTAGTCCCACTCGCCCAGGTCGGGGTCCACCCGGGCGTCCGGGAACCCCGCGAGCTCCGCCGTCTCCCTGGCCCGCGTCAGGGGGCTCGTGAACGCCGCCCCGATCCGGAACCGCCCCACCAGCGGTGCAAGCCCCCGCGCCTGGTCCCTGCCGTTCTCGGTGAGCGGGATGTCCGTCCAGCTGGTGTGCCGGCCGTTCATCGACCACTCGGTCTCGCCGTGCCGGACGAGGAGCAGGTCACCCATGGTGCGGAACTTCCTGTCTTTCGGGGGTCTACGAAGGGTCTGTCGAGGGTGGCAGGACCGGCGAAGGGCCGGTCCGGCCACCCTCGAGACTAGATCCCCGCAGGTACGCGTGCCGGGCGGCCCGACCCGCGCGTCAGGCAGTAGCCCCCGATGCCCGCGAGGGCGCCGAGCACGCCGCCGCCCGCGGTCCACAGCCAGCGGGACGACCACCAGGCCGACGCCCAGCCGTCCTCCGGCTCACTGGACTCCGCCGCCCTGTCGGTGCCGATGCCCGGCACCAAGGGCTTCGCCAGCGAGCCGTCCACCGCCTGCGCACCGCCCGCGTCGCTCGACGTCACCTTCGTCGCGGCCCGCATCGGAAGACCCAGGTCGTCCGCCTTGAGGCCGGTGACGGTCAGGCGCGCGTAGTACGTGCCGGGCAGCGGGTCGTTGGCCCACGGCTCGGCCGACGCGCGCACGGTGCGCAGCGTGCAGGACAGCTCGACCGTGGCGGCGTCCTGCGCGACCGTCTTCGTCTGCGCGCCGAACCGGCACGCCTGGCGGCGCCGCAGCCCGTCGTACACGTCGACCTGCCAGGTGGAGTCGCCGTGCCTCGCGGCGTCATCGGGGAGCTTCACCGTGGCGTGCACGGTGGGGCGCTGTCCGATGTCGGCGGGGAACGCCCAGTACAGGTAGTCGCCGGTGGACGCCTCCGCCGTCGCCTCCTGGTCCCTCTGGATCGGCGTCGCCGTGCGGAAGGACGTACCGGCCTCGGTGGGTGCGGCGGGCTTGTCGTCCCCGTCGTCGGGGCCCGCGGCGTACGCCGCGCCCGCCGTCCCGGCCAGGGCGAGCAGGGCGGCACCGGCCAGCACGCCGGCCCGGCTCAACACGCGTGTCGTACGCATCAGTTGGTCCTCCAGACCGCGAAGCGCCAGCGCGAGAGCCAGCCCCAGACCAGACCGGCGACGAAGCCGGTGAGGATCAGCACGCCGAGCAGCCACCAGCCGTTGCCCAGGCCGAAGGACGCCACGTCCGAGGCCTCGTCGGGCGCGTCCACCAGGTCGACGGCGAGCTCCACGGGCAGTCCCGGGGTCGTCTTCACGGAGGAGGGCGCCGAGTAGGAGTTGCTGACCTGAAGACACACGGTCTCGGCGGCGGGCTCGCCGTCGTCGTCACCCGCGCCCTCGTCGTCGTCCGACTCCGGCTTCGGATAGCGCAGGCCGGTCGAGATCACGTCCGTACGCCCGTCACCCGCCTCGGAACCCCGCACGATCTCGCGGCCGTGCACGGTCGAGGCCCGCAACAGCACCCCGTAGTCCTTGTTCACCGCGCGGTCGGCGCCGACGCTGACGGAGGCGCGCAGCTCCTGGCCGGGCCTGACGTCGACGCGGTACCAGCGGTGCTCGCCGAACTTCTCGCGGTCGGTGTAGACACCGGCCTTCAGCTGGGGGGCGTCGGTGCACTGCGCGGCGCCCTCGGTGGCCACCGGAGTGGCGACGGGGTCCGCGGCGCGGTCCACCAACTGCTTGACGCGGCCGGAGAGTTCATCGGTGTGCCGCACCGACGTGTACGTCCCGCCGGTGGCCTCCGCGATGCAGCTCAACTGGTCGCGGGTCTTGGCGTCCGGCACCAGGCCCAGCGTGTCGACGGTGAGATGGATGCCCTCGGCGGAGATCTTGCGGGCCACCTCGCAGGGGTCGAGCGGCTGGCAGGTGTCCTCGCCGTCCGAGATGAGGACGATCCGGCGGCTGCGCTCCTCGTTGTCGTCCTTGAGGTCGTCGGCGGCCTTCAGGAGCGTGGGGCCGATCGGCGTCCAGCCGGTGGGCGCGAGCGTGGCCACCGCGGTCTTCGCGTCGGTGCGCCCCGCGCGGTCCAGCTCCGCCACCGGGTAGAGGAGCTCGGTGTCCTTGCACCCCGTCTTGCGGTCGTCGCCGTGGTAGTTGGCGCCCAACGTGCGTATGCCGAGCTGCACTTCGTCCGGCGTGGCGTCGAGCACCTCGTTGAACGCCTGCTTCGCCGCCGCCATCCGGGACTTGCCGTCGATGTCGCGGGCACGCATCGAGCCGCTGACGTCGAGGACGAGCTCGACCTTGGGTGAGGGCTGCGCGGGTTCGTCGTCACCGTCGGAGGAGGCGGCGGCGGGGCCCGCCGTGCCGAGCCCGGCGGTCAAGGCGGCGAGCAGGGCGAGGGCCCCGGCCGCCGACCGATGTCTTGTGATCATCGCCGGATCTTATTGATCTTGGCGTGCATACCCAAACCGGCGGGTGGGTATGACCCTTCACCGCCTCGGCCCGAGCCCCGGCTGGCTGCAGCGGGCCCCGGTTCAGCGCCTCAGCTCACGGCCCCCGAACGCCCCGCCCCCGTCGGCCTGCTTCCACCACGTCTCCAGGGCCGTCTGGTCCATCGTGTGCCACGCGGGTGTCTCCTCGACGAGCGCGCGGCCGAGACGCCGCCCCAGATCGACCATCGCCGCACCGGCGACGCTGCGGTCGGTGTCGTACGTGTCGAGTGCGTCCGCCCAGGTCGTGGCGGTGGCGAAGGCGGACTCCAGGACCGTCGCGTCCTGCAGCGCCTTGACCGCGCCCGCCCCGGTGTGCGGCCGGGCGACGGTGGCCGCGTCGCCCGTCAGGAGCACGCGGCCCCTGGTGTAGCGGGGCGCCGTGTAGTCGTACATCGGCTGGAGGAAGAGCTCGTCGGGGGTGGTCGTACGGATGAGGTCGCCCCAGTAGGGAGGCAGCAACTCGTCGCACACGTACGTGAGATGCGAGGCGAGCGCCTCCGTGAGCCCGCCGGGCGGCAGGCTGGTGGGGGCGGTGAGCCGCAGGTCGACGCCGAGTCCGAGGTCGAGGCCCGGGGGCGGTGTCGTGTAGAGGACCCAGTTGACGCGGTGGCCGCCCTCCCCGTCGGGGATGCGGTAGACGATGACATGGCCGCCGGGGAAGACGACGTACGCGCAGTCCTCCTGGGCCCACAGCTCCGGGTCCGGCAGCCGGTCGGCCGGGAAGGCGCCGCGCCAGGCGAGGTAGCCGGCGTAGGCGGGACGTACGCCGGCGAACACCCTCGCACGGACCACGGAGCGATAGCCGTCGGCACCGATCACGAGGTCGAACCGCTCCGTGCCCTCCGCGCCGACCACCTCGGCACCCTCCGCGCCGGGTCGCACCTCGTCCACCGCCACGCCCGCGCGGAAGGTCACGGAAGCGGGCACGCGGCCGCGCAACTCACGCCACAGCGGACCCCAGTTGTACGTACGGAAGGCGAACGGCATCGCCCCGATCTCGTGCCCGAGCGGCCCCGCCGCCGACCCGTCCCGCACATACCAGCGGCGCCGCTCCAGCTGCACCCACGGCATGTCCGCGTCCAGGTACCCGGCGGAATCCAGCTCCGCGTAACGGGAGTTGTGCACCGCGAGCCCGACCCCGCGGTCCGCCAGGCGCTCCGCCGCCCGCTCGTACACGGTGATCTCCGCGGCGCCACCGCGGTACGCGGCGAGTGCGGCGGCGCATCCGGCGATGCTCCCGCCCACGACGGCGACCCTGCCTCCACGCATCATCGCGCCATCCTGGCAGCAGGAATGACCCCCTGTCAGGGCAGGGACACCCCACGGCCGGCGAAGAACGGTGCGAAGTCCGAAAGTGACAGGTCCGCCGTCCGTGTCCCGGCGTCGATCCCCGACGGGTTGTGCAGATGCAGGCCGCCGTCCGCGGAACGCCCCGTGACCAGCACCAGGTGACCGCCCCGGCCGGGCGACGGCCGGTGCGGGCGGCGGATCTCGTAGTGCACCGAGACCATGACCGAGTGGCCCTCGTCGAGCAGGCCGGTGATCTCGTCCACCGTGAGGTGCCGGTGGACCGTGGCGTTGACGCCGTGCACGTCGCGCACGTACTCCGCGAACGGGGCGTAGATCAGCCCGCGGATCGTGCCGTCGGCGTCCTGCGTGTACGCGCCGTACTTCAGCGCGCCGTCCCGCAGCTCGAAGAGCGAGGGCGCGGACGGGCCGAGCGCCATCCGCAGGCAGGTCAGGCCGCACAGATGGCCGCACCAGCGCGCGTAGTCGTCGAGGGTGCCGGCGCCCGACTCCGCCCAGGCGGGGTCGGCCGCTCGGTCGAACCCGTCGTACACGATGGGCCCGACGAGATCGGGCGAGGCGAACTGGGTCAGAGAAGGGACCCGGCAGGCTGAGCAGAGAGACACACGACCCCCGTCGTCCGGTGGCGTCACCGGTCACATCACTGGCGGTAGCCGCTGAGGAAGCGGCCGATGCGGCTGATCGCCGCGTCGAGGTCGTCAGCGTAAGGGAGCGTCAGGATACGGAAGTGGTCGGGGCGCGGCCAGTTGAAGCCCGTGCCCTGGACGACCTGGATCTTCTCCTGGAGCAGCAGGTCGAGGACGAACTTCTCGTCGTCGTGGATGGCGTGGACCTTGGGGTCGAGGCGCGCGAAGGCGTACAGCGCGCCCTTGGGCTTCACGCACGAGACACCGGGGATCTCGTTCAGCTTCCGCCACGCCATGTCGCGCTGCTCGTACAGCCTGCCGCCCGGGACGGTGAGCTCGCGGATGGACTGCCGCCCGCCGAGCGCGGCCTGGATGGCGTACTGGGCGGGGGCGTTGGGGCACAGCCGCATGGAGGCGAGCATCGTCAGGCCCTCCAGGTAGCTCTTCGCGTGCTGCTGCGGGCCCGTGACGACCAGCCAGCCCGAGCGGAAGCCCGCCACGCGGTAGGTCTTGGAGAGCCCGCAGAAGGTCAGCACGACGAGGTCGGGGGCGAGCGCGGCGACGCTGTGGTGCACGGCGTCGTCGTACAGGATCTGGTCGTAGATCTCGTCGGCGAACACCATCAGGCCGTGGCGGCGCGCGAGGTCGAGGATGCCCTCCAGGATCTCCTTCGGGTACACCGCGCCCGTGGGGTTGTTCGGGTTGATGATCACGACGGCCTTGGTCCGGTCGGTGATCTTCGACGCCATGTCGTCCAGGTCGGGATACCAGTCCGCGGACTCGTCACATGTGTAGTGGACGGCCTTGCCCCCGGAGAGGGTCGTCACGGCGGTCCACAGCGGGAAGTCCGGGGCGGGGATGAGGACTTCGTCGCCGTCCTCCAGGAGCGCCTGTACGGCCATGGTGACCAGCTCGGAGACGCCGTTGCCGAGGAAGACGTCGTCCACGGAGACCTCGTCGAGGCCGAGCGCCTGGTAGCGCTGGGCGACGGCGCGGCGGGCCGAGAGGACGCCGCGCGAGTCCGTGTAACCGTGCGCCTGGGGCAGCATCCGGATCATGTCCTGGACGATCTCCTCGGGCGCCTCGAAGCCGAAGAGCGCGGGGTTGCCGGTGTTCAGGCGCAGGACGCTGTGGCCCGCCTCCTCCAGGGCGTTGGCGTGCTCGATGACCGGACCCCGGATCTCGTAACAGACCTCGCTGAGCTTGCTGGACTGCCGGAACTCCATGCGCTGTGCCTCCCGTGACGTGAGTTACTTGGTTTTACCAAGCTGGAGCTTGGAAAGTCCAACAACTTGCATAGACTGTGCCGCATGGGTCGCACGCCACCTGCCGCCAGGTCCCGCCGAAGCTATGACCAGTACTGCGCCGCCGCCCGCGCCCTGGACGCCGTGGGAGACCGCTGGACCCTGCTGATCGTCCGCGAACTCCTGGCAGGGCCGCGCCGCTACACCGATCTGCACGCCGACCTGCCGGGCGTGAGCACGGACGTCCTGGCGTCCCGGCTCAAGGACATGGAGCGCGAGGGCCTGACGACGCGCCGCCGCCTTCCGCCGCCCTCGGCCGCGTACGTCTATGAACTGACCGAGCGGGGCCGCGCGTTGCTGCCGGTCCTTCAGGCGCTCGCCACCTGGGGCGCACCCGCCCTCCAGGAGCGCGCCCCGACGGACGCCGTCCGCGCCCACTGGTTCGCGCTGCCGCTGCTGCGGGTCCTTGCGGGGCTCGGGGTGGAGGGGGTGGTCCAGGTCCGTCTGGACGAGGGGGAGTTCCACGTACGGGTGGGGGGCGGCGCCGAGTCGTACGGCGACGGGCCCGCCGCCGAAGCCCCCGACGCGCTCCTCACCCTGGACGCGGAGGCCTGCGTCGAGGTGGGCCGGGGCGCGCTGACGGTCGCCGAGGGGGTGCGGGCGGGCCGCATCGAGGTGTCCGGCGAGGGCGTCCTCGGGAAGGCCCTGCGCGCGTACTGACCCGGCGAAATCGGATCGTGGTCGGGCCGCCTGCCCGCATACAGTTGCCGGTGTGCTGCGTGAAGTGACTGCTGTCCGGTATGTGAACCCCCTGCGGGCCGGGGGCTCCGTGCCCGGCGTCGTCGAGACCGACGACCTGGGGACGTACGTCGTGAAGTTCACCGGGTCGGCGCAGGGCCGCAAGGCGCTGGTCGCCGAGATCATCGTCGGCGAGCTGGCCCGCCGCCTCGGCCTGCGCTTCCCCGAGCTGGTCCTGGTCCACTTCGACCCGGCGGTCGCGGCCGACGAGCCGCACCAGGAGGTGCAGGACCTGCTGCACGCCAGCGCCGGGCTCAACCTCGGCATGGACCTCCTGCCGGGCGCCGTGGACTTCACCCCCGAGGCCTTGGACGTGGACCCGCTGGAGGCGGGCAAGGTGGTGTGGCTGGACGCCCTCACCGCGAACGTCGACCGCACGGTGCACAGCTCGAACCTGATGATCTGGCCCACGTCCGGCCTCCAGCAGCCGAGGCTGTGGCTCATCGACCACGGCGCGGCCCTGGTCTTCCACCACCGCTGGGGCGCGTCGGCGCCGGACAAGGTGTACGACTTCCGGCACCACGCGCTTGGCGGGTACGGGCCGGACACCCGGGCCGCCGACGCCGCCCTGGCGCCGCTCGTCACCGAGGGGATGCTCCGTGAGGTGGCCGCGCTCGTGCCGGACGCGTGGCTGGCCGATGAGCCCGGCTTCTCGTCACCCGCCGAGGTGCGGGACGCGTACGTCGACTTCCTGCTGACCCGCGCGAGGGCCTCTGCGGCTTGGCTGCCGGTGGACTTTCCCAGTCGGGGGGAGCTTGCCGCCGTGGATGCTCGGCGCGCTGCCGCTACCGAGCGGGGGCGGCCTGCCTGGCTCAAGCGGGTGCCCGATCTGCATGGGAAGCCGCCGGCCGAACAGGACTGGTCGCGGCACATCGGTTAGTACGTGCGGGCCGTCGGGGGCTGGTCGCGCAGTTCCCCGCGCCCCTGAACAGCAAAGCCCCCGGCGCTGTGCGGTGCCGGGGGCCTTGCGATGTCTGCGGTCGGGTCAGCGCAGCTGCTCGTATGCCGGGAGGGTCAGGAAGTCCGCGTAGTCCGCGTCCAGGGAGACCTGGAGGAGGAGGTCGTGGGCCTGCTGCCACTTGCCGGCCGCGAAGGCCTCCTCGCCGATCTCGGCGCGGATGGCGTCCAGTTCGGCGGCGGCCACCTCGCGGGCCAGGTCCGCCGTCGCGGTCTGTCCGTTCTCGAAGACGACGCCCGCGTTGATCCACTGCCAGATCTGCGAGCGCGAGATCTCGGCGGTGGCCGCGTCCTCCATGAGGTTGAAGATGGCGACGGCGCCGAGGCCGCGCAGCCACGCCTCGATGTAGCGGATGCCGACCTGGACGGCGTTGACCAGGCCGTCGTACGTGGGCTTCGCGTCGAGCGAGTCGATGGCGATCAGGTCACCGGGGGCGACCTTGACGTCCTCGCGCAGGCGGTCCTTCTGGTTGGGCTTCTCGCCCAGGACCGCGTCGAAGGACTTCATCGCGATCGGGACCAGGTCCGGGTGCGCGACCCAGGAGCCGTCGAAGCCGTCGCCGGCCTCGCGGTCCTTGTCGTTCTTGACCTTCTCGAACGCGACCTTGTTGACCTCGGCGTCCTTGCGGGACGGGATGAACGCCGCCATGCCGCCGATCGCGTGCGCGCCGCGCTTGTGGCAGGTGCGGACGAGGAGTTCGGTGTACGCCCGCATGAAGGGGGCCGTCATCGTCACGAGGTTGCGGTCCGGCAGGACGAACTTCGAGCCGCCGTCACGGAAGTTCTTGACGATGGAGAAGAGGTAGTCCCAGCGGCCCGCGTTCAGGCCCGACGCGTGGTCGCGGAGCTCGTAGAGGATCTCCTCCATTTCGTACGCGGCCGTGATCGTCTCGATGAGGACCGTGGCGCGGACGGTGCCCTGCGGGACGCCGACGTAGTCCTGGGCGAAGACGAAGATGTCGTTCCAGAGGCGGGCCTCCAGGTACGACTCCGTCTTCGGGAGGTAGAAGTACGGGCCCTTGCCGAGCTCGATGAGGCGCTTGGCGTTGTGGAAGAAGTACAGGCCGAAGTCGACGAGCGCGCCGGGGATCGGGGTGCCCTCGAACTGCAGGTGGCGCTCGTCCAGGTGCCAGCCGCGCGGGCGCATGACGACGGTGGCGAGCTCGCCGGCGTCCTTGAGGGAGTACGACTTGCCGCTGCGGTCGTCCGTGAAGTCGATCCGGCGCTCGTAGGCGTCGGTGAGGTTGAGCTGGCCCAGGATCACGTTCTCCCAGGTGGGGGCCGAGGCGTCCTCGAAGTCCGCGAGCCAGACCTTGGCGCCCGAGTTCAGGGCGTTGATGGTCATCTTGCGGTCGGTCGGCCCGGTGATCTCGACGCGGCGGTCGTTCAGGGCGGCGGGGGCCGGGGCCACCTTCCAGGAGTCGTCCGCGCGGATCGCGGCGGTCTCGGGAAGGAAGTCGAGCGTGGAGGTGCGGGCGATCTCGGCGCGGCGCTCGGAGCGGCGGGTGAGGAGCTCGTCACGGCGGGGCGTGAAGAGCCGGTGCAGCTCGGCCACAAAGGCGAGGGCCGCGTCGGTGAGGACCTCCTCCTGCCGCGGCAGAGGCTCCGCGTCGACGATGGCCAGCGGGGACTGCGCTGGTGCGGACATGAGCTGTCACTTCCTTCAGCGAGCTTCACAGGTGGTGCCGCGGCGGCCGCCGGGCCTTCGCAGTGACACTCAGTGCCACAGGAGCCGAGATACGGCCGTGGACCCCACATGAGGGAACGGGTGCTTCTGAACAGTGGATACTAGTTTCCTCATAGTGGAAGTTCAATCGTCTGTTGATGTCGAGATTCTCTTCATCGACAGAACGTGTCGCTGGGTGCCATGCCGGTCACTCAAGGTGGATCAGGTCGGCGGGGGTGTCGATGTCGTACGCCTGGGCCACGTCCCCGCACTCGACAAGTGTGATTTCTCGCGTGTGTTCCTTCAGATAGGCGCGCGCCCCGCGGTCGCCCGTCGCGCTCGCGGCGATGCCGGCCCAGTGGTCCGCCCCGAAGAGCACCGGGTGCCCGCGCTCGCCGTCGTACGCGGCGGCCGCGAGGGTGGCGGGGGAGCGGTAGGCGGCGTGCACGCGGGCCACGGCGGTGGGGCCGATGCCGGGCTGGTCGACGAGGGAGACGAGGGCGGCGTCCGGGGTGGCCGCAGCGTTCCCGGCGTCGCGGAGGGAGGTGAGTCCGGCGCGCAGCGAGGAACCCATCCCCTCCTCCCAGTCGGGGTTGTCGATCAGCACGCATCCGGGGAGATGGGCCTTCGCCCGTACGACATCGGCGTCCGCGCCGAGCACCACGTGCACGCGTGTGCAGCCGCCCTCGCGCAGTACGCGGACCGCGTGCTCCACGAGGGGCCGGCCCTGGTGGTCGAGGAGTGCCTTGGGCCGGCCGCCGAGGCGTCGCCCGCCGCCCGCGGCGAGGAGAAGTCCGGCGATCATCGGATTCGTCATGGCTCCTGCATACCGCACCCTGTCCGCGCGGTCCCGGCGGCCGGGGGGCCTCCTGGGGGTGGAGGTGGCGTGTTCCGGCCATAAAGTGGCGCGTCCTGCTTCTCGTGGCGTTTACTGGCCCGCGGCCCTCAGGCGTCTGACCAACGCCGGCCGGGGTCGGCAAGATCTGAACGAGTACGTACGTACGCACGGCATCGTGCGAGGGGGAGCGCTGTGTTGCGGAGCGTGGGGCAGAGGCGAGTGACCGGCAGAGACGAGGATCCGCGAGTCGCGGAGTTGCGCACGGCGGTGTCGCGACTGCGCCGTGCGCTTGCCGCGCATCCGGCCGAGTTCCCGGACCGGGGTATCGCCGAGGACGAGCTCGCGGCGCTGGCCGAGATGGCGCAGAGCGGCGCCCCGGAGGTGCCGAGGCTGCGACGCTCGCTGCTTCTGGTCGCGGGCGCGATCGGCTCGGTCAGCGCGTTGGCCTCCGGCCTGGCTGCGGTCAGGGGAGCGGTGGAACTCTTCGGCGACGCGAGGTAGGCCGCCTGGCCTTGACCGGTGGCTATCACCGGCTCCGCCGAGTTCGTCCTCAAACGCCGGACGGGCTGAGGGTTTCCGTCCTGCCCGTGCCCGCCGGGGCACAGACCTTCACCGGCTCCGCCGAGTTCGTCCTCAAACGCCGGACGGGCTGACACCCCTGCCCCCGTCCTTAGACCCCGGACGCGCTCGAAATCCCTACCCTCCCGTCCACCAGTTCCACCACCCGGTCCGCGACCGTCAGGCGGGCCCGGTCGTGGGTGACCAGGACCGTTGCCGTCTTCCACTCCCGTGTGAGGCGGCCCAGCAGGTCGAGTACCGCGGCGCCCCGTTCGTGGTCCAGTGCGCTTGTGGGCTCGTCGACCAGGAGTGCCGCGGGCTCGTTCATCAAGGCTCGGGCGATGCCCACCCGTTGGCGTTGGCCGCCCGAGAGTTGGTGTGGGCGCCTATGCGTGTGTCCCCCCAGGCCGACCGTGTCCAGTAGCTCCCGGGCTCGCTTCCTGGCCCCGTCCGCACGACCGCGTCCGTCCAGGCGCGCCATCAGTTCCACCTGCTCCAGCGCCGTCAGCGACGGCAGGAGATTCGGTTGCTGGAAGACGATTCCCATCCTGCGCCGCCGCAGCGCCGCGCGTTCCGCCGCCGACAGTGAACCGGTCTCCGTGCCGGCCACCACCACCCGGCCCCGGTCAGGCGTCACCAGCGTCGCCGCCACCGCGAGCAGGCTGGACTTTCCGGAGCCCGACGGGCCGACGACCGCCGTCAGGGTCCCGGCGGGGACGTCCAGGCTCACGCCGTCGAGTGCCGTGAGGCGTCCCTCGCCGTCCGGGTACGTCAGCGTGATGTCTTCGAGGAACAGACTCATCGGGCACTCCCCAGCGCGGTCAGCGGGTCCACGGCGGTGATCCGCCGGACGGAAAGGCCCGCGCCGAGCGCCCCGAGGGCGATCATCACGGCGGCGGGCCACAGCACGGTCGGCGGGTCGAGCACGAAGGGGACGTCCCTGCCACTGATCGCGGCACCGACCACCGCCGCGATCCCCGTCCCGAGCGCCGTACCTGCGGCCAGCATCAGCACGGCCTGTCCGAGGGCGTCCCGGAGCAGGTACGGCGTCGACGCGCCCAGCGCCTTCAACACCGCGATGTCACCGGCGCGTTGAATCGTCCACACCGTGAAGAACGCTCCTATGACGAGCGCGGAGATCACGAAGAGGAAGCCACGCATGAGCTGCAGCGAACCGTTCTCCGCCTGGTAGGAGCCGATCGCGGTGAGCGCGCCGTCGAGCGTCCTCGTCTCCGTGCCCGCCGCCTTGTCCCCGGCCGCGAGGTCCACCCCGTCTCCGGTTCGCAGCGCGATGACCGTGGCCTGGTTCTCCAGTGACGTACCCCGGTGACCGAGCCCCTGCCAGTCGTCGAGCGCGGTCCACACGACGGGCGTGTGGCTGTACGAGGCGTCCGACGCGACCCGCGCGACCCGCTCCTCGACCCGGCTCCCGCCAAGCCGCACCGTGTCCCCGGCGCCGACCCCGAGCTCCGCCGCGGCCTTGCGCGAGAGCACCGCCTCGCCCGGCGCGACGCCCGCCGGCGCGATCCCGGAGTCCGGCTCGACGCCGAACGCGGACACCGCGGCCGAGCGGTCACCCGCGGTGGCGTTGAGGGTGCTGATGCCGATCGGCTCGGCGGACCGTACGCCTGGCTGCGCCGCCCACTGCTCCCAGGCGCGCTGTTCCAGCTGGGAACCGGTGAAGGAGGCGGACTGACCGGCCGGGGGCGCGGCGAACGCGAGGTGGTCGGCCGGGAGGCCGGTGATCGCGGAGGTGTTCTCCCTGGCGAGCCCGGCGGTGAGCCCGGAAAGGAGCCCCACGAGCAGAGTGATGAGTACGACGACGGCTCCCATCAGGGCGAACCGCCCCTTGGCGAACCGAAGGTCTCTCCATGCGACGAACATGCCCCCACCCTCCTTCCGCGCGCACGCCCACGGCATCGCGCCACAGCACGCTTCACCCGAATCGAAGGGGGGAGCCCACGATCAACCTTTCGGTTGAGGGGCCCCGGAGCGGCTCCGCATACGCTGGAAGGTCCGATGAACATCTCCGAAGGTCCGAAGCCCCTGGTGGGCCCTCGCCGGCCCACCCCCGTCGCCCTCGTCCTGCGGCTCTGCCTGCACGCGCTGCTCGCGGGGCTGCTCGCGCTCGCCGCCGTGCGGGCCCTGGCCGACGGCGCGCCGCGCGCCGGGGCCGTCGTGGCGGCCGTACTCGTCGTGGGCGGCGTCTACGTGGCGGGCACGCTCAGCCCGGCCGTGGCGCGGTCGCAGCGGGCGGCAGCGGTGTGGCTCGGCGCGCTCGGCCTGAGCTGGGCGGCGCTGCTCGTCCTGTCGCCGGACGGGCTGTGGACGGCCTTCCCCCTGTACTTCCTGCAACTGCACCTGCTGCCCGTGCGCTGGGCCCTGCCCGCCGTCGCGCTGACCGCCGCTGCCGCCATCGCCAGCTTCGTGTCGCACGGCTCACCCCTGTCGCCCGGCAGCTTCATCGGGCCGCTGCTCGGCGCGGCCATGGCGGTCGCCACCGTCCTCGGGTACGAGGCGCTGTACCGGGAGAGCGAACGGCGCAGGCAGCTGATCGACGAGCTCGTGGCCACGCGGGCAGAGCTCGCCGCCGCCGAGCGCACCGCGGGCACCCTCGCCGAGCGCGAGCGCCTCGCCCGCGAGATCCACGACACGCTCGCGCAGGGCCTCTCCTCCATCCAGCTCCTGCTGCGCGCCGCCCAACGCGCGCTGCCCGCGGGGTCGCCCGCCGCGCCGCACATCGAGCAGGCCCGCGCCGCCGCGCAGGACAACCTCGCGGAGGCGCGGCGCTTCGTGCGCGCCCTCAGCCCGCCCGACCTGGAGCACGGCTCCCTGGCCGGCGCCCTCGAACGGCTCTCCGGGTCCGCGTCGCCCGGCTCCGCCCCGCACGTCCAGTTCACGGTGAGCGGCACACCCGCCGAGCTGCCCACCCCGTACGAGGTCGCCCTGCTCCGCACCGCCCAGTCGGCCCTGGCGAACACCGTCCGGCACGCGGACGCGGGGCGTGCCGAGATCACCCTGAGCTTCATGGACACGTCCGTGTCCCTGGACGTCGTGGACGACGGCCGCGGCTTCGACCCGGCGTCGGCGCCCCGCGGGGACGGCGGCTTCGGGCTGCCCGCGATGCGGGCGCGCGCCCGGTCCCTCGGCGGGACGCTGAGCGTGGAGTCGGCACCGGGCCAGGGCACGGCCGTCGCGGTCACCCTCCCGCTTCCGACGGAGGCCGTTTCGGCGGGGGAATCTCCTACGGAGGCCCGGCGGTGAGCGCCGGGGTGCCGGAGCCCATCCGGCTGCTTCTCGCCGACGATCACCCCGTCGTCCGCGCCGGGCTGCGTGCCGTGCTCGACACCGAGCCCGACTTCACCGTCGCGGGGGAGACGGCGACGGCCGAGGCAGCGGTGGCGCTCGCCGCGACCGGCGGGTTCGACGTCGTCCTGATGGACCTTCAGTTCGGGGCGGGCATGCACGGGGCGCAGGCCACGGCCGCGATCGCCGCCGAGCCGGACGCGCCCCGGGTGCTCATCCTGACGACGTACGACACGGACGCCGACATCCT
The DNA here is from genome assembly GCF_040682375.1 of Streptomyces sp. NPDC051214. Lineage (NCBI taxonomy): Bacteria > Bacillati > Actinomycetota > Actinomycetes > Kitasatosporales > Streptomycetaceae > Streptomyces > Streptomyces sp. NPDC051214. The sequence continues at coordinate 72,034 of NZ_JBFBAT010000004.1, read as the reverse complement.
CGCCGCGGTCGAGGCGGGGGCCGCCGGGTACCTCCTGAAGGACGCGCCGCCGGAGGAGCTGGCCGCGGCGGTGCGGACCGCGGCCGCGGGACGGTCCGCGCTCGCTCCCGCCGTCGCCCACCGCCTCATGGACCGGATGCGGGCGCCCGGGGAGGCCCTGACCGGGCGCGAGCTGGAGGTGCTCAGGCTGGTGCGGGAGGGCCTGTCCAACCTGCAGATCAGCAAGCGGCTCTTCCTGAGCCAGGCCACCGTGAAGTCCCATCTGGTGCACATCTACGCGAAGTTGGGCGTCGACTCGCGCACGGCCGCGGTCGCGGTGGCGACGGGGCGCGGGCTGATCCGGGGCGGTGCGGGCTAGTCAGGCTCCCGCGATGCTCTCCAGCATGCGCCGCTGGTGCCGGTGGCCGATCGTCTCGTGGCCGATCACGGTGACGAAGGGGGCCAGCATGACGACGAGCAGGCACACCGCGATGGCGACACCGGCCGCCGACAGCAGGACCGCCACGGCGAGCACGGCGAGCGTGAGCCCGATGAGCAGCAGGTGGAAGCGGTCCGCGGAGGAGAACAGCAGGGTGTGCAGGAGATAGACCATCAGCAGGTAGAGGCCGACGGGGAGGGCCAGGGACAGGACGACGGCGGCCTCGCCGATCTTCGTGTGGTGTTCCAGGTACAGCCCTGCCACGTGGAGCCCCGCCCCTGCTCCGGCGATGCCGACGTAGAGGGGGATGTGTCCGTAGCCGAAGAGGTAACCGCGGTTGCGGCGGTGGGTGAGGATGTCTCCGAAGGGGGTCGCGAAGTACACCCACCACATGCCGAAGGTCAGACCCACTCCGGCGACGACGACGGCCACGGCGTTCACGCTCCACCGCGTTCCGTCCGCGCCGCCCAGGAGTTCGCCCGACGAGGCGATGGTGCCGACGACGCCTTCGCCGAGGGTGATGATGGCGAACAGGCCGTAGCGTTCGGCGACATGGTGGGGGTGCCAGGGGGTGCCTCCCGCGCGGCCCTGGGTGAGAAGCGGCAGCGCGAGTTCGAGCGCCCCGAGCACGGCGAACGCGACCAGGACGGCGGCGAGCGGCAGCTCGGTGAAGCCGACGACGATCCACCCGGCCTGCGCGATCAGGGTCCAGCGGATGTTGGCCGTCCCGACCTTGTGGAAGGAGGGGGAGTCGCGGCTCGCCCGCCACCACTGCGCCACCATCGCGATCCGCATCACGACGTAGCCGATCACCATGGTCCGCAGTTCGAGGTGGTCGCCCGCGTCGAGGGAGTGGAACATCGCCGGGAGGCCGAGCGCGAACACGACGACGCCGATCATCTGGAGCATCGTCAGGGCGCGGTAGAGCCAGTCGTCGGTGGCGAAGGCGGAGGCGAACCAGCTGAAGCTGATCCAGGCGACGCTGATGGCGAACATCGCGAGCAGGAACGCGAGGGTCGCCCGAGCGGCATGGCCCTCGGCGAGCATCTCGGCGAACTGGGACGCCGCGGTGCCGACGGCGACCACGAAGGTCAGGTCGAACAGCAGCTCGAGCGGTGAGGAGACCCGGCCGTGCTCCTCCGGGTCACGGCCGGTCATCGGTACCAGACGGTGCGCGAGGCCGCTTCGGCCGGCGGCGCTGGTTGCTTCGGAGTCACTCATGCGCCGCATGATGCCTGACGTGGCGTCACCGGCCGGGGGGCGCCGCGCGGGGCGGCACGGAAGCGTCCGGGGGCTGTTCGGGCGCTGTTCGGTGCGGGCTCTTCGGCCGGGGGCGTCCGGTGGGGTTACGCCGCCGGGCCCGAGCTGGCCAGCGCGGCGGACAGTTCCACCGCCACCTCCTGGAGCACCGGAACGATCTTCTCCACCGCGGCCTCGGTCACGCGGCCCGCCGGGCCGGAGATCGAGATGGCGGCCGCCGTGGGGGAGTTGGGGACCGACACCGCAAGGCAGCGCACCCCGATCTCCTGTTCGTTGTCGTCGACCGCGTAGCCCGCGCCGCGGACCACCTCGAGCGCGTCGAGGAAGCCCTCCGGCGTGGTGATCGTCTTCTCCGTGGCGGCGGGCATCCCGGTACGGGCCAGGAGCGCGCGGACCTCGTCCGGCGGGGTGTGGGCGAGGAGGGCCTTGCCGACGCCCGTGGAGTGGGGGAGGACCCGGCGGCCCACCTCGGTGAACATCCGCATGGAGTGCTTGGACGGCACCTGGGCGACGTACACGATCTCGTCGCCGTCGAGCAGCGCCATGTTCGCGGTTTCGCCGGTCTCCTCGACCAAGCGCGCGAGGTAGGGGCGCGCCCAGGTGCCCAGGAGGCGGGACGCCGACTCGCCGAGGCGGATCAGGCGCGGGCCGAGGGAGTAGCGGCGGTTGGGCTGCTGGCGTACGTAGCCGCAGGCGACCAGGGTGCGCATCAGGCGGTGGATCGTGGGGAGCGGGAGGCCGCTGCTCGCGGAGAGTTCGCTCAGGCCGACCTCGCCGCCTGCGTCCGCCATCCGTTCGAGGAGGTCGAAGGCGCGCTCGAGGGACTGGACACCACCGCTGGCAGCGGGCGGCTTGGAGGCGGCGACTTCGGTGGAGGCGTCGCTGGCGCTTGACGTCGGCACGGCGCAGTCCTTTCGGGGCTGACGGGCAAGGCTGCAGCCTACCGGGCGGTTCTTCGCGAGGTCCCTCTGCGGCCCTTGCGTCATCGCCGGTCAGGGCCGTCGAGGGACCGGTCGGGGAGCCTTTGTCCCCTTCTTCGCCGTCACGCCCGGTGATCGTTCGACGGCCCGGTTGTGCGTAGCTACGTTCTGTCCTGTGGAATTCTAATTCCACTTTGTGGAAACGTCCAGTGTGCTCGGGATGGCCTCTTGACGGTTCGGGGTCGGCCGTGAAGACTCTTTCAACAGAACGTTGAATTCCGTTTAGCGGAAACGAATGGTCTGTGTAGCGGAAAAGAACGAATACACAAGCAAGCGATACCCAAGCAACAGCGAAGAGAGGGCGTTGAGGACGTGGACGTAGAACTGGTGCTGCGCTCGACCCGCGTGATCACCCCGCAGGGAACCCGCGCCGCGTCGGTCACGGTCTCCGGGGGGAAGATCGCGGCCGTACTCGCACACGACGCCGACGTACCGGCGGGGGCCAGGGTCGAGGACTTCGGGGACGACGTCCTGCTGCCCGGCCTCGTCGACACGCACGTCCATGTGAACGACCCGGGCCGCACGGAGTGGGAGGGCTTCTGGACCGCCACCCGTGCCGCGGCCGCCGGTGGCATCACCACCCTCGTCGACATGCCGCTCAACTCCCTGCCGCCGACCACCACCGTCGACAACCTGCGCACGAAGCAGGACGTGGCCCGCACCAAGGCGCACATCGACGTCGGCTTCTGGGGCGGCGCCCTGCCCGACAACGTCGGCGACCTCAAGCCCCTGCACGACGCCGGCGTCTACGGCTTCAAGTGCTTCCTCTCGCCGTCCGGCGTGGACGAGTTCCCGCACCTGGACCAGGACCGTCTCGCCACCTCCATGGCGGAGATCGCCGGTTTCGGCGGCCTGCTCATCGTGCACGCCGAGGACCCGCACGAGCTGGACGCGGCCCCGCACAAGAGCGGCCCCAAGTACACGGACTATCTTCAGACCCGTCCGCGCGTCTCCGAGGACGTCGCCATCGAGGGCCTCATCGGGCTCGCCAAGCGGCTCGGCGCCCGCGTCCACGTCCTGCACCTGTCGTCCTCCGACGCGCTGCCCTTGATCGCCGCCGCCAAGCGCGAGGGCGTCAAGCTCACCGTCGAGACCTGCCCGCACTACCTCACGCTCACCGCGGAGGAAGTCCCGGACGGCGCCAGCGAGTTCAAGTGCTGCCCGCCCATCCGCGAGGCCGCCAACCAGGACCTGCTCTGGGACGCGCTCGCCGACGGCACCATCGACTGCATCGTGACGGACCACTCGCCGTCCACCGCCGACCTCAAGACCGACGACTTCGCGACCGCGTGGGGCGGCATCTCCGGCCTCCAGCTGAGCCTCCCCGCGATCTGGACCGAGGCCCGCAAGCGCGGTCACGGCCTCGAGGACGTGGTGCGCTGGATGTCGACGCGCACCTCCGAACTGGTCGGACTCGACCAGAAGGGCGCCATCGAGGCCGGCCGCGACGCCGACTTCGCGGTCCTCGCGCCCGACGAGACCTTCACCGTGGACCCCGCGGCGCTGCAGCACCGGAACCGAGTCACGGCCTACGCGGGCAAGACCCTCAGCGGCGTCGTGAAGTCCACCTGGCTGCGCGGCGAACGCATCCTGCACGGCGGCGAGTTCAGCGAACCCGCAGGCCGACTTCTGGAAAGGAAGAACTGATCACTGTGACGACGGCGATACCCACCTTCACCGGCGACGCGAGCCCCTACGGCGGCGGCGACCCCTACGCGGACTACCGCACCGCGGACTTCCCCTTCACCCAGTACGCCAACCTTGCCGATCGGCAGCTCGGCGCCGGTGTGATCGCCGCCAACGACGAGTTCTTCGCCATGCGCGAGAACCTCCTCCTCGCGCACCCCGCCGTGTTCGACCCCGAGCACTTCGGCCACAAGGGCAAGGTCATGGACGGCTGGGAGACCCGCCGCCGCCGTGGTGTCTCCGGCGAGCACCCGTGGCCCACCGCCGACGACCACGACTGGGCGCTCGTACGCCTCGGCGCCCCCGGCGTCGTACGCGGCATCGTCATCGACACCGCCCACTTCCGCGGCAACTACCCGCAGGCCGTGTCCGTCGAGGGCACGAGCGTCGACGGTTCGCCGACGCCCGAGGAACTCCTCTCGGACGACGTGAAGTGGACGACTCTCGTGCCTCGCACGGCAGTCGGCGGCCACGCGGCCAACGGCTTCGCCGTCGACCTGGAGCAGCGCTTCACGCACCTGCGCGTCAACCAGCACCCGGACGGCGGCATCGCCCGCCTCCGTGTCTACGGCGAGGTCGTCGCCGACCCCAAGTGGCTCGCGGCGCTCGGCACGTTCGACGTCGTGGCCCTGGAGAACGGCGGCCAGGTCGAGGACGCGTCCGACCGCTTCTACTCCCCGGCCACCAACACCATCCAGCCGGGCCGCTCCCGCAAGATGGACGACGGCTGGGAGACCCGACGTCGCCGCGACAACGGCAACGACTGGATCCGCTACCAGCTGGTGGGCCAGTCCGAGATCCGCTCGGTCGAGATCGACACGGCCTACCTCAAGGGCAACTCGGCGGGCTGGGCCGCCCTTTCGGTCCGTGACGGCGAGGACGGCGAGTGGGTCGAGGCGCTGCCCCGCACCCGCCTACAGCCCGACACCAACCACCGCTTCGTCCTGGACGCCCCGGTCGTCGGCACGCACGTGCGCATCGACATCTTCCCGGACGGCGGCATCTCGCGCCTGCACCTCTTCGGTTCGCTGACCGAGGCGGGACAGAGCCGTCTGACCGCGCGGCACCAGGAGCTCGGCGGCTGAACCGGAGCCGCTGAGGTCCGCTGAAGAACGTGGGGCGCACCGGGTGGAAAGCCCCGGTGCGCCCCATCACCATGCCCGCGCGCGGTTACGCGGCGTGCCCGCCGTCGACCACGAGCTCCGAGCCCGTGATGAACGAGGCTTCCTCACCGGCGAGATAGGCCACGAGCGAGGCCACCTCGTCGGCCGAGCCGAAGCGGCCAAGGGCGGCCGCCGCCTTCTGCGGCTCGGCGAACGGCCCGTCCGCCGGGTTCATGTCCGTGTCGATCGCACCCGGGTGGATCACGTTCACGGTGATCCCGCGCCCGGCAAGCTCCCGCGCCAACGGCTTCGTCATGCCGATCAGCGCCGCCTTGCTCATCGCGTACAGCGTGCTGCCGCCCGCGCCCGTGTGCCGGACGAGCGCCGATCCGGTGGAGATGATCCGGCCTCCGTCGCCCAGCCTGCCGGCCGCCGCCTGCGAGGCCAGGAAGACCGCGCGTACGTTGATGTCGAGCACCCGGTCGACGTCGGCGAGCGTCAGGTCACCGATGGGGCCGAGCACCCCGATGCCCGCGTTGTTCACCAGGATGTCCAGGCGGCCCAGGTCGTCGGCCGCGCGCTCGACGGCTCCCGCGGCGTCCCCGGGGTCCGCCGCGTCGGCCTTGACGGCGAACCCGCGCCGGCCCGTCGACTCGATCTTGGCGACGACGTCGAGAGCGGCGGGCTCCCCCTTGACGTACGTGATCGCGACGTCGGCTCCCTCATGGGCGAGCCGCAGCGCGATCGCCGCGCCCATGCCGCGGCTGCCGCCGGTGACAAGAGCGGTCTTGCCGGTCAGAGAAGACATGTCCGTCAACCTCATTCGCGTGGTTATGGTGCGTGATGCCTGAGAAGTGCTTGCGGGTTCAATGAAAGCGGGCGGCGTGCTCCGTCGCTGGCGGGAAATGGACACCGCCTTTCCGGCCGAGGGGATACGGTGATCGACCCGCGTGAGAGCCGCCGAAGTCTCCACATCGCCGCACCCGTTGGAGACCGTGCCCGTGTCGACGCTCACCGTTCCCGCCGCGCCGCCCGTCGCGCGCCGCGCCTGGCTCACCGATCTGCCCGTCCTGCTCGTGGCCATGGTCTGGGGCGCCAGCTATCTCGCGGCGAAGGGCATCACGACGACGCACACGGTCGTCGCCGTCCTGGTGCTGCGGTTCGCCGTCGTGCTGCCCGCGCTCGTGGTCGCCGGATGGCGCGGCCTGCGCGCGCTTACGGCACCGCAGTGGCGCGGGGCGGGAGTCCTCGGCCTCGTCCTGAGCGGGATCTTCCTCCTGGAGACGTACGGCGTCGTCCACACCTCGGCGACCAACGCGGGCCTCATCATCAGCCTCACCATGATCTTCACCCCGCTCGCCGAGGCCGCGGTGACCCGGAGGAGGCCGCCGCGCGCCTTCCTCGCCGCGGCCGGGCTCTCCGTGCTCGGCGTGGTCCTGCTGACCCAGGGCGGCGGCTTCACACGGCCCTCGGTGGGCGACGGCCTGATCTTCCTCGCGGCCCTCGCGCGCACGGTGCACGTCCTCGCGATGTCGCGGATCAAGGCGCTCCGCGATGCCGGCGACTCGGCGTCGCTCTCGCTCACCACCGTCCAACTGGGCACCGCCGTCGGCGTGTTCGCGGTGCTCGCCGCCGCGGGCACCGGTGCGACGCCCTGGGCCGTGGCCGCGGACTTCGGCGCGCGCGAGTGGGCCGGACTGCTCTTCCTCTCCGTGTTCTGCACGCTCTTCGCCTTCTTCGTGCAGATGTGGGCGGTGCGCAGGACGTCCCCCTCACGGGTGAGCCTGCTGCTCGGCACGGAGCCGTTGTGGGCGGCCGCGACGGGAATCGCGCTGGGCGGGGAGCGGCTGGGTGTGGTGGGTCTGGTGGGGGGTGTGCTGGTTCTGGTGGGGACCAGCTGGGGCCGCGGGGTGCGGTGATACCTTCCGGGGTCGATCACACACGGGGGAGCCCATGAACGAGTACTTCGAGCAGGATTTCACCGCGGCCGCGGAGAAGCGCCGTATCTGGGGCGCGGTGCTGTTCCTCGCCGCGGGCGTCATCTGGGCGGTGCTCGCCTGGCAGTTGATGGTGCCGTTCAGCGACGGGGACGACGACTCGTCCAGCAGCCGCAAGTGCCAGTCGGTGCTCTTCTACGAGGGGGACGCCCCGACCTGGCAGGACTCCACGTGGGAGGAGTGCCGCGCGCAGCGCCGGTGGCCCGAGATGCTGGGCTGGCTGGGACTCTCGGTGCCGCTCTCGGTGGTGGGCGCGGTGCTCTACAGCAGCGGGTCCACCAGTCTGCGGATGCGGGAGTACATGGCGGAACACCGCATCGCCGCCGCGAAGAGGGCAGCCGCCGCCGCGAAGAAGGACTGAGGAAGAACCGGTGGCGCTCGGTTAACTCCCGGAAAATTCACCGCACTTGGCGTTGACACGGCAACCTCTACGCGCGTCACACTGGTCGCATGCGAATCCCCCCACGAATCGTGAGCATCACCGCCCTCGCCGCCGCCCTGCTCGTCGGCGGCCCCGTCGCCGCCTCCGCGAGCGCGGTCCCCGACCACCACCCCCCCGTCTCGACGGCGTACTCCCTCACCGCCGTCGGCGACATCTGCTACTCCGCGCTGCCCGCCCAGGCACACGACACCCTGGACCTGATCGAGGCGGGCGGCCCCTACCCGTATCCGCAGGACGGCACCGTCTTCCAGAACAGGGAGGGCGTCCTGCCCTCCCAGGGCTCCGGCTACTACCACGAGTACACCGTGAAGACGCCGGGCTCACCGGACCGCGGCGCCCGCCGCATCGTGACCGGTGAGGAGAAGCAGGAGGACTACTACACCGCCGACCACTACGCGTCCTTCGACCTGGTCGACCACTCCTGCTGAGCCCGCCCGACCGGCACAGTGCTCACCGCCCGGTCTTCCGGCTCTCCGCGACCGCGAACAGCGCGAGCGCCAGCACGATGAGCGTGACGCCCGCGTAGATCTCGTGTCCGTCGAGGAACCCGATCCGCCGCACGATCCCCCAGCCGCGCAGCCGGCCGGTCAGCTCGTGCACCAGGGCGACCACGCCCTGGATCAGGAGAAGGACGCCGAGAACCTCAAGTACCTGCTTCATGCCGAAGAGCCTCGCCCCGTGGGCCCCCCACGCACATCGGCCACGGGGCGAGGACTCTTCCCCCGGCACCCTCCCAAAGTCTCCGCCTGCGCGACTTTGGTAGCCGATCGCGCCCGGAGGGCACCTGACGCCCCCGGCAGTGCGTAGATTTGTCGACCATGAGCGGCAACCAGCCTCCGTCGGACCCCTCGGCCTCCTTGGCGAGGCGTCCCTGGGCGCTGCCCTCGGCCGTCGCCGCCGAGCTCGACCCGGACCGCGCGGCGGGCAAGAACAAGGGCAGGCGCGGGCCCCGGCGGACCGCGCGCGACTGGCTGGTCGACTTCGCCTGCTTCTTCGTGGCCGTCGTCATCGGCCTCGTGGGCGCGGACGCGGTCAGCAGCAACCCGAACGTCTCGACCGGTGCGGCCGACGCCGACCAGCTGATCGGCGCCCTGGCCTGCGCCGCCGTCTGGCTGCGCAGACGCTGGCCGGTCGGCCTCGCCGCCGCCCTGGTCCTTGCCAGCCTGGCCTCGGACACCGCGGGCGGCGCGGGCGCCGTGGCGCTGTTCAGCCTCGCGGTGCACCGGCCCTTCCGGTACGTCGGCTGGATCGGCGGGGTCTCGATCTGCCTGATGCCGTTCATCTACTGGTTGCGGCCCGATGCCGACCTGCCCTGGCTGGCCGCCGTCCTCATCGGCATGCTGATCAACGCCTCCGTCATCGGCTGGGGCATGTTCGTGCGCTCGCGCCGCCAACTTCTGCTGAGCCTGCGCGACCGGGCGATCCGCGCCGAGAACGAGGCGGCACTCCGCGCCGAACAGGCCCAGCGCCTCGCCCGCGAGTCCATCGCCCGCGAGATGCACGACGTGCTGGCCCACCGGCTCACCCTGCTCAGCGTGCACGCGGGCGCCCTGGAGTTCCGCCCGGACGCACCACGCGAGGAGATCGTCCGCGCCGCCGGAGTCATCCGGGAGAGCTCGCACGAGGCCCTGCAGGACCTGCGCGAGGTGATCGGCGTCCTGCGCGGCGGCAGCGACGGCGAGGCGTCGGGCCGGCCGCAGCCCACCCTCACCGCCCTAGAGACCCTGGTCGCCGAGTCACGCGACGCGGGCATGAAGGTCGCACTCGACCACCGCGTCACCGACCCGTCCGCCGTGCCCGCCGCCGTGGGCCGCACCGCCTACCGCATCGCCCAGGAGGGCCTGACCAACGCCCGCAAGCACGCCCCCGGCGCCGAGGTGACCGTCGCGGTGTCCGGCGCCCCCGGAGAGGGCCTCACCCTCTCGGTGCGCAACCCGCCGCCGCCCGGCGATGTGCCGGAGGTCCCCGGTTCCGGCCAGGGACTGATCGGCCTCACGGAACGGGCCACGCTCGCGGGCGGCCGCATCGAGCACGGGACCGCGGCGGACGGCGGCTTCTGCGTCGACGCCTGGCTGCCGTGGGACTCACCCGCCGGCCGCGGCGGCGAGCTGTGAGCGCAGCAGGGCGGCCACGGCCGCCGTCTCGTCGTTGAGATAGAAGTGACCGCCGGGGAACACCTCGAGGCCAAAACCCTGGGTGGTGTGCTCGCCCCAGGCCCGTACGTCGTCGAGCGGTGCCTTCGGGTCGTCCGCGCCGGCCAGCGCGAGCACCGGACAGTCCAGGCGCTTGCCGCCGGTGTGCCGGTAGGTCTCGATGGCGCGGTAGTCGGCGCGCAGCGACGGCAGGATCATCCGGCGCACGTCCGGGTCGGCCAGGAGCGCGCTGTCGGTGCCCGCGAGGCTCGCCACCTCCCGCAGCAGGGCGTCGTCGTCCCGCAGGTGCACGTTCTCCTCGCGGAAGCGCGAGGGGGCCCGGCGCCCCGAGGGGAAGAGCCGCAGCGGGACGGTGCCGTCGGCCGCGAGCCGCAGCGCCACCTCGAAGGCCACGATCGCGCCCATGCTGTGCCCGAAGAGCGCCAACGGCTTGCCGGTCCAGGGCTTCAGGGCTTCGTACGCCTGGTCGGCGAGGTCGGTCACGCTCTGCTGGGACGGCTCCGCGCTGCGGTCCTGGCGGCCGGGGTACTGCACCGACAGGACGTCGACGTCCGGGGCGAGGCGTTGCGTGAGGCCGTGGAAGTAGCTGGCCGAGCCGCCCGCGTGCGGGAAGCAGACCAGGCGGCAGGGCGCTTGCTCCGCCGGTTTGAAGCGCCGTATCCAGTCGCTGCGGTCGCTTCGCGTGGTCCGGTCGTTCTCCGGTCCCTTGCTCACAGCACACCGTCCTCTCCGGTCAGCGGGACTTCCCGCAGGTCGCTCAGGACGACCAGTTGCGTCTCGGCCAGCATCCCGGCGAGGGCCGCCGGTGCCGTGCCCTCGTAACCGCACCCCGTCCAGCGTGGCTCCCCGCCGCCGGGCGGATGGTGGAGTCCGGCCACGCCCCACCGTGTGACCTGCCCGGCCTCCAGTGCCGTGGCGCCCGCGTCCCGCAGATGCGGGCAGTGCTCGGCGGCGAGCGCCCAGCAGTCGCGGCAGGTGGGGGGTGTGCCGGTGGTGTGCAGGCGTTTGGGGCGGCTGCCGTACTCGCCCGCGGGCAGCAGCCAGGGCAGGCGGCCGTCCCGTGGTGTGATCGGCTCGCCGCAGACCTGGCAGAGCATGCGGCGCATGCACTCCCGCTGGCGGTGGGCGTGCGTCCGGGAGAAGAGCGGGCGGCCTTCGCCGCGCGGGCCGAGGTGGCGCATCCACAGGACGCCGTGCTCGTCGCGGTCCTCGGGCTCCTCGCGCTCGTAGCGGACGGCGCCGCTGACCGGATCGACGCGCACCGGTTCCAGCCGGGACTCGCCCTCCCAGAGGGCGACCCAGGGCACCAGGGCGGCCGGGCTTGTCGGCCTTGTCATGACGGGATCGGTCTCCTGTGGCTAGACGACGGGTGTGGTGGGGCGCGGCAGGGCGAGCGGGTGGCCGTTCGGCCGGCCGTCCGGCTGGTCCGTGCGGTAGGCCTCGGCCTGGAGGTTGTAGAGGTCCGCGTACAGGCCCTCGGCCGCCATCAGTTCCTCGTGCGTGCCGCTCGCGGTCACCCGGCCGTCGGCGAGCACGTAGATCCGGTCGGCGTACCGCACGTTGGCCAGGCGGTGGGTGATCAGGACGACCGTGCGGTCCTCCGCGTGGCCGCCGATGGCCCGGAACAGTTCGTGCTCGGCCCGTGCGTCGAGGGCCGCGCTCGGCTCGTCACAGATCAGCAGCCGTGCGTCGCGGTAGAAGCCGCGCGCGGCGGCCAGACGCTGCCACTGCCCGCCGGAGAGCTCACGGCCGTTCGCGAACCGCTTGTCCAGGAGCGTGTCGTAGGCCTGCGGGAGCCGGTCGATGAACTGGTCGGCGCCCGACTCGGCCGCCGCGTCGCGCATCCGCCGCTCCTCGCCGCCGTCGCCCATCGCGATGTTCTCGCGGGCCGTGAGCGGCCAGTTGGTGGGGTTCTGCGCCACGACCGCGATGTGTTCCCACAGGTGGGAGCGGTCGGCTTCGGCGAGTGACGTGTCGTCCCAGAGCACGGCCCCGCTGTCCGGTGTGTAGAGCCCCGCGAGCATCTTGGCCAGCGTGGTCTTGCCGGAGCCGTTCTCCCCCACGAGGGCGATGACCTCGCCCCTGGCGATCTCGATGGACGTGTGCGAGAGGGCGGGCGACGAGGCGCCGGGATAGCTGAACGTCACGTCCCGCACGGTGATCCGCTCGAACGACGAGGGCGCCGCGCGCTTCTCGGACAGGGTGAGGACCCGCTCGGCCTCGGTGCAGAAGTCCAGGTAGTCGCAGAAGTAGAGGCCCTCCGTGTAAAGCCTGTTCATCTCCTGCACCAGCAGATGCAGGGACTCCTTGCCGCTGCGGATGGCGAGGACCGCCGCACCCGCGACCTCCAGCGGGATCGCCCCGGCACCGAGCAGCAGCCCGAGCGCCACATAGGTGGCCCCGGTGGCGACCCCGCTCATGGCGTCCCCGGCCAGGCGCACCCCGGTCTCCTTGCGCGCGAGGTCGATCTGCACGTCGCGCTCGACCGTGGCCACCCGGTCGTACTGCCGCAACAGGAAGTCCCGCATCGTGAAGGACCGCACGTCGGCGGCCGACCTGCGGTCCGTCATCAGCTCGAACATGATCCACTTGCGGCGGCGGCTCGCGATCAGGTCCCACAGCGCGCGGTAACGCATCCGCGCCGAGCGCACCGCCGCCCACCAGTCGGGCGCGGCGGTGACGAGCAGCAGCGGCAGCAGCACCGGATGCAGCACACCCAGCGTCACGGCCACCGCGGCCAGGCCCACCAGGTTGCTGAACACCTCAAGGGTGGCGCGGGCGGTGACGGGCGCGTTGGCAGTGCCGCGCTCGCGGGCCCGCTGGAGGCTGTCGTGGAACCGCGCGTCGTCGTACGACGCCAGGTCCACCTCCGTGGTCAGTTCGATGAGCCGCAGCTCCACCGCCCGCTCGATGCGCGGGATGAGGCGCGCCTGCGCCCACGCCGCCGCGGCCTGGAAGGCGGACCGCAGCGCGAGGGCGAGCGCCACGAGCAGCAGGGAGGGAAGCGCGTCGCGCACCCGGTCCGGGGTGGGGCCCCCGGTGAACAGGGACTGCATCACCGAGGTGGTGGCCAGCAGGCCCAGCGAGAGGAAGCCGCCCGACACGGCGTTGAGGACGATGGCCGCCGACGTGTCGAAGCGGCTGGTCCGCCAGGCGAGCCGCAGGACGTGCCCGATCAGCGCGGGCAGGCCGCTCGCCATGGCCCAGAACCCCGCGGAGAAGAGGTTCGCCTCGTTCATCTCCCAGGGTTCCTTGGCGAGTTCCGGGGTGCTGGGCGCGGCGTCCGGAGCGTCCCGCTGCCCGGCGTTCCGCCCGCTCCGGTCGGAGCGGCGCGAGGGCCTGATCCGCCTGATCCGCATGCTTCTCCCTTCCTGCCGTGGTCCGGGACTCCCGCTGTCTACGGCGCTGTCCGCGAGGCCGTCGCGTGCCGGGCGAGCCAGTCGTCGATGAGTGCTCTCTCGCGTTCGGCGGAGAAGGCGCCGCTCTCCCCGCCGTTCTCCGCGCCGCTCCCCGCCCCGCCCGCCGGTGCGTCACGCAGCTCGGCCCAGGTGTCCTCGACCGTCTCGCCGAGCGGCCGGCACGAGAGGCCCGCGGCGTACGCGGCGGAGGCGTCGACCGTCCACAGGTGGGCGTAGCCCGGGGTGTCGTGCGGCGTCCACAGCGGCAGGTCGAGCCAGGGGCGCACCCCGGAGGCGGTCAGGAAGCGGTCGTCCGCCCACACCGGCTCGGCGCCCGCCCCGGTGACGGCGACGCAGGCGTCCATGAGCCCGCCCCGCGTCGTGCGCCCCAGCGGGCCCGCCGCGTTGAGGCTGCCGGTCCTGCCTTCGCGCGCGCAGGCGAGCAGCCAGGACGCCACGTCGCGGCAGTCCAGGAGCTGGACCGGATCGCCGGGGTCGCCGCCCGCGAGGAACCGGCCGCCGCGGGCGGCCCGCAGCAGCCAGCCGCGCACCGGCCCCGCGTCGTCGCGCGGTCCCGTGATGATGCCGGGGCGCACGATCAGGGCCCGCTCGCCGAAGGCCGCGCGGACCGCCCGCTCGCAGCCCGCCTTGAGCGTCCCGTATCCCGTGTCCTCAAGGCCCGCGTCCAACGGGCAGTCGCGCGGCGCCAGTTCGTCGGACGCGGGATGCGCGGGCCAGGGCAGCGCGGCGAGCGACGAGACGTACAGATACGTGGCCGCCCGGTCGGCGAGGAGCCGCGCCGACCGGGCGACCGACGCGGGGACATGACCGCTGGTGTCGATCACGGCGTCCCAGCGGCCGGAGCCGAGCGCGGTCAGGCCGCCCTCGGTCTCGCGGTCGCCGCGCAGGGCCTCGGCCGCCGGGTGGTCGGCTCCGGTCAGGCCCCGGTTGAACGTCGTGACGTGCCAGCCGCCGAGCACGGCGCGTTCGACGATGTGGCGGCCGAGGAAACCCGTGCCGCCGAGCACCAGGAGCCTCACGCGGGGGCCTGCGGGGCGCTCGCCCCCGGCACGGGGCCGCCGGAGACCCCGTGCACCTCGTCGTCGGGGCTGCCGATCATGGCGAGCTCCCGCATCCGCGCGATGACCGGGGCCATCTTCGGGTCCCGTACGGCCTTCTCCACCCACCGTTCGTCGTAGCGGGGGTAGGCCGTCGTGTCGTAGGCGGCGTCCGGGTCGACCGAGCCCGCGCTGTGGAAGAAGCGGCTGAACGCCGTCTCCTCCTCCTCGGTCGTCGGCTCGTTGGCGTAACTCACCGACCACTGCAGGCGGTCGACGCCGTTGATGCTGGCGTGCCACACCTGCCAGTCGAAGACGATGACATCGCCGCGCCGGGTCTCGGCCACGTCGAGCGGCAGCTCCGACACCTGCTTGCGAACGGCTTTCTCGCCCCACTCGTCCGCCCAGATGCCGTACGTCTTCTTCCACGCGTCGGCGGCGGCGGAGAAGTCGGCGTGGTGCGAGCCGGGCAGGAAGCGCAGGGCGCCGGTGTCGGCGGTGAGCGGCTCCAGGTAGACGGCGAAGGTGACCCCGTGCATGCCCGGCATGCAGTCGCGGTGCAGCGGCGTCTGCGTGAACAGCAGGATGCTCTCGGCGAAGGTGGGCAGCGCGCGGGCACCGACCAGATCGTTGGCGACGCCGTAGAACCGCTTGTCCTCCATGAGTTCGAGGCTGAGCGGGGTGCGTTCGGTGCTCATCATCGGCAGCAGGTACGAGGGCAGGCCCTGGCCCTCGGGCCGTGCGCCCGCCAGATAGCCGAAGGCGTCGGCGTGACACCGCTCGACCTCGTCGGCGAGCCGGGTCATCTCGTCCTCGTCGAGCAGCTGCGGCAGGACGAGATAGCCGAACGTGTGGAAGAAGTCGATCTGTTCCTTCGTCAGGTACCGCTGGGTGTCGGGTCCTTGCCGGTCGTGCGTCATGTCGGGAACCTCCTTCATCACGAGAACCTCTTTCGTGCCTGTGCCACCCGGGCACGTGCTTCGGTGCATGCGTCCGCGTGCTCCTCGTCGGCAGACCGCCACGCCTCCCACGCCGTCGCCTCGGGGGTGGTGAAGCCCGCGTTCTGGCGCCGGTCGAACATCTCGTCCTCGCCGAAGAGGCGCAGCGTCCGCCGGTCCCGTGTCTTGCGTGCGGTCGCGACGATCGCCCGGACGTTGGGTCCGGCGTAGGACTCGTCGTGGCGCATGGCCGAGGTGTTGTAGCCGATGCCGAGGAACTGCCGCCGCCCCTGGCTCACGCTGTGCGTGCCGGAGTGCAGCAGGTTGTGGTGGATGAGGACGACGTCCCCCGGCGTGGTGTGCAGCAGCACCTCGTCCTCGTGCGGCTCCTCCAGGCGGTCCTCGGGGATGCTCACGGGGGTGCGGTGGGAGCCGGGGATGACCCGCAGCGGACCGTACTCGAGGGTCATCTCCTGGAGGTACGCGAAGCAGATGACGAGCAGCGGCTTCATGTACGAGCCGTTCGGGAAGTACCCGAACCGGTCCCGGTGCCAGTGCACGGGCCGTCCCTTCGCCTCCGGTTCCTCGGCGTCGGCGCTGAACAGGACCGTGCTGTCCAGCTGCACGGCCGGTCCGAGGACGGCCTCCGCCAGACCCAGGAGCGCGGGCCGGGTGACCGCGCCCAGTGCCACCCGTGGGCTGCGCTCGACGAGATGGCCGACGATCAGCGGGGGGTCCTCGCGGCCGTGCACGAACTGCCAGTCGTCCGCGCCCTCGTCGTAGAGCCGCCGGAAGGCGGCGACCTCGTCCTTGTCGAAGACTCCGGGCAGGACCACATAGCCGTCCTCGCGGAACACCCGTACCCGGTCGGCCAGTTCGCTGTCGTTCATGGTGAGGTCACCTCCGTGCGGTCGGGACGCTGTTCCAGTGCGTCCAGCGCCTTGCGCCAGAACGCGTAGATCTTCCGCTCGCGGCTCGGGCCGATGCCGCACACCCGGTTGACGTGCATGTGGACCAGGCTGGCGAGGATCTCCCGGGGGTCCTGCCAGAGGGAGCCCTCGCTCTGCAGCTCGCGCAAGTCGCGGGCGGTGTCGCCGAGTTGTGCGTACGGCTCGGTCATGGCGAGCAGGACGCGGCGCTGCGGGTCGTCGGCAGGGCGCCGCCAGGGGCGCAGGAGCTCGCAGAGTTCGGTGCGGTGCGGCTTGAAGGCGTCGCTGAACTCGTCCTTGTCGGAGCGGGCCCGGATGAAGGCGAGCCGTTCCCCGAAGCCGAGCCCCCACGCCTCGGCGACGCGGTCCAGGCAGAACGCGGTCGTCACGGCGGGGTCGAGGCGCAGCGCCCCGGCCTGCCGCGCGGCCAGCACGGCCTGGCCGACCTCGCTGTCGGTGCCGAAGGCCCGCTCCACGGCGGTCATGGCCACGAGGCCGCCGTACCGCCACACCTCGGGGAAGTAGGTGTCGAAGCCGAACTTCCAGGCGAGTCCGGAGCGGACCACGTCGGTGGCCCATGCCGCCGTCCGCGCCAGGAGCTCGCCGCCTCGCCGTACGTCGGTGGCCAACAGCCGTATGCGCAGGTGTGGTTCGGGGTCGGCGAAGCGCATGAAGAACCAGTCGGCGAGCAGCCCTTCGGCGCGCAGCGATGCCACGAACGGCGCGAGCGGGCCCGCGACGGCCTCGTCCTGGCGCTTGGCCGAGGTGTAGAGCTTGAGGTACACCCAGCCGTCGCCGGGCAGCACGCGCAGCTCGTCGGAGGCCGGCGGACGCTCCGGGTAGCGCGCGAGGCGCACCGGCAGCGGCTCGTCCGCGCCGGGCTTCGGCGGCGGCTCGGCCCGTGCGCGCCGCGTCACCGGTACCACGACCTCCGACGTGTACGTCCTGCCTTCGGTGTCCCGCAGCCAGTGCATGTCGTGCGCGGGCAGCGCCTCCTGCACGGCGATGCGGCCGGGGGCCGTGGACTTCCGCAGCGCGGTGAGCAGTTCGGCCACGCACATGGGGTGCCGCAGATCGAGCAGCAGCCGGTTGTCGAACTCGACCAGGTGGACCCAGCGCGGCACCCGCCAGCGCGCACGCCACTCCTGGACGCCCCGGTACCAGCGCGTGGCGTCGTCCCCGGAACCCGTGGGAGCGACCGAGGCATGCTGCAGGATCCACTGCGCCGGGCTGATGACGACCTTGCCCCGCACCAGGCGCGGCAGGAACGGGGCGCTCTTGTACGGGCCCCAGTGGAAGGCCGCGAGCAACGGGTGACGGTCCTGGCCGATCTCCAGGAGGAAGCGGCACACGTTGGGCGCCTGGAGGTCGGTCAGGAGATGGCTCTGCCCGACCACGACCTCCTTGCCCAGGCGCCGCGAACAGACGTAGAAGTGGCCGTCGTGCACGCCCACCATCAGGTCGGAGAGCGAGATCGTCCGGTCGTCGGGGACGGAGGCGGAGGCGTTGACCACGATCTCGTGGTCGCGCAGCCCGGGATGGACGACGACGTTGGCGGCCCGCCGCACCAGCGGCAGATAGCTCAGCTCGGCGAAGACGGCGTCCGGCCGCGCGGCCTCCTCGCGGCGCGCGCAGTGCCGCAGCGCCCCGGTCACCTCGGGCGGCAGCACGTCGGTGAACCTGCCGAACGTACGCCCGCCGTCCGCGAGCGGCGTCGGACACAGCACCGCCCGCCAGTCGTCACCCTCCAGGGCGGCGGCGTCGGCTGCCTGCAACTGCAGGTACACGTCGAGGACTTCGGGCGCCCGGGGGCCCGTCTCCGGCCGCCAGTTGGAGAGCGTGTCCAGGAGGTCGTCGGTGAGCTCGACCTCCTGCGCGCCGCTGCGCAGCGCCTCGGACACCAGGCCGCACAGGGCGACGTCACGGTGCGGGTTCAGGGGCGCGGGCGGCGCCTGGCGGGGCGGGTCGGGCAGCGGTTCGGTGTAGGTCGCGGGCGGCCCGAGGCCCGACTCGGCGTCGAGGAGTTCCAGCAGCGGCACCTGCGCGTCCTCGCCGTAGCGCTGTGCGAAGTCGTCGTGGTAGCCGCGCAGATGGCCGAAGCCGGAGGGGAAGAGTCCGAGGCGCAGGAGCACGTCGGCGGCGTCCGCCGCGGCGTCACCGACGCCCCGCGGGAGACGCTCGCCCACGGTGTTCAGGGCCATGTCGACCTGGAAGGGCGGCGCGCTCGACTCGTGGACGTCCGTCTGGTGGCGGTGCAGCTCGGCGAAGAGGCGCTCGCGTTCGGCCGGCTCGGCGGCCTGGGTGCGCCCCGCGAGGTCGAGGGCCGTGCCGAGCGCGGCACGCAGCCGCGCCGTGCGGGGCCCGTCCGGCAGCCGGGCCGCGAAGGTCTCGGCTGCCCGGGAGTCGCTCAGCGCGGGCCGCAGGTCGCTCATCAGGAACCGGTTGGCCCACAACTTCCGCAGCAGCGCGTCGATCTGCTGCTCACTGGCCTGCGGCAGGTCACGGACCAGGCCGGCACGCAGATCGGCGTACGGGAGCGGGCGTCCGGCCCGGCGCAGCACCTCCAGGACGACCGAGGTGGCGCGCAGGGTGATGGAGCGGGTGTCACGCGTGCCGTAGATGTCGGCGACCGGCAGCACCAGACGGTCACCGGCGACGTGGGCCGTGGGGTTGGCGACGACCCCGAGGTGGTCCGGCGCGTCCGCGTCGCGCTCGACCTCCTCCACGAGCGCCATCAGCCAGTTCATGTCGGGCCTCGTACGCACGGCCCCGGTCACGGGCAGGCCCAGACGCAGCGTGTCCCCGCCCGAGCCGGACCCCTCCGGCACGGGGTCCGTGAACCGCCCGGCGGCGACGCCCGCGAAGAGGCCGAAGGGAGTGGCGCGGGCGCTCATCCGCGTCAGATAGCGCAGCAGGCTGCGGTAGGTGCGCTCGGTCCGCCGCTGCGAAGTGCCGCCCGCGTCAAGACCGTCCACGGCGGCGAGCAGCGGCGGGCTCGCGACCGCGAGGGCCTGCCTGACCTCGGCGTCGGCCGCGCACTTGCGCAGCAGCTCCCTGGTCCGGTCGCCCGCGGCGTGCAGGGCGGACTCCAGCTCCGCGCCCTGCGGCCCCTCGGGTACGTCGTCGGCGGGGGCCGTGAGCCGGTGGAAGGAGCCCAAGGGCAGGGCGGGCGCGCGCAGCAGGAAGAAGCCCGCGGGTTCGTAGGTGGTGTCGGGCCCGGAGGCGGACGGGGGAGGAGGTGTGCCCTTGTCGTGCCGGCTCATGGGTACGTGATTCCTGCCTTTCGGTCTACGTGGGTCCACCGCGCCGCTCGGTCACGACATCAGCAGCGCCCGGTCCCAGGAGGGCGCGACCGGGGTGGCCGCGGCGAGCAGGGCGAGCGCCACGCCTGCCGCGCCGGTGAGGAACCCCGGGTCGTCGACGAACACGCCGGGCTGTTCCTCGTCGCGGAAGCACAGAGGCGCCTCGGGGTCGAAGAGGCCGAGGATCTGCTCGGTCAGGTCGGGAACGTGGTCCTGGAGAGGGGAGTCGGGATCGTCCTGGGCCAGGCGCAGGCACACCATCAGAAGGCCCGCCACGCCATGGCAGAGGGAGGGCGAGGGGATGTGCCGCTCGGACACCGGCCGGCGCAGCACACTCTCCACGGCCTCCACCGCGAGCCGCCGCAGCTCCGGCGCCTCCAGGGCGTGCCCCGCGTGCCACAGCGCCATCGCGATGCCCGGCGCGCCGTAGCACCAGCCCGCGCGCGACGGGGGCCGGCCGGTGGCCGCGCCCCGCCCCGGCGGATCGTGCCGGCCCACGTGGTTGGGCCAGTTGACGCCCCAGGGGTCCTGTACGCGGTGCTCCACGACCCACTCCGAGAGCGCCCGCACGGCCTGGAGCTGACCGGGGGCCCGGTGGCCCGCACGGCAGGCGAGCGAGAGAGCGGCCAGCGGCCCGGCGGCGCCGTGGGCCGCCCCGAGGTCGTAGTAGCCCTGCGGGCACTCCTCGAGGAGCGCGGGGTCGACGGAGTCCGTGGGGGAGAGCAGCCGCCCGCCGCCGTCCCCTTCGGCGACACCGCTCAGGTAGCGGATCAGGAGCCCGGAGGCCTCCTCGCCCGCCGCGTTGTCGACACCGGTGGCAAGGACCGCGCCCAGGACCCCGGAAGCGCCGGTGACCACGTCGTACAGATGATCCTTCGTGTACGTCTGATCCGTTGTGTACGTCCCGGGCACCTCGGGCGGCTTCGACTGCCAGGGGCCGGACGCCACTTGACGCAGCAGCGCGGTCTGCACCTTGAGCGCCGTCGGCGCGTACCGCGGTTCCGTCTCGGCCGCCCCGGCGAGCACCAGGGCCAGGCCGCCCGTGCCGCCGTACAGCCCCGGGCCGTGCAGCGGACTGCGCGCGGTCGAGCGCGCGGAGAGCCCGAGGGCGGTGTGCAGTCGCTGCTCCCAGCCCTCGCCCGGCAGCGCGCGGGTGAGGTGCAGGAGGGTCAGCGCGATGCTCGGGAAACCGCAGGCCAGGGAGGGCCCCGCGAACTCGAACCGGTGGGATCCGCGGGCGGCTTCGGCCGCGGTGGCGAGCACCCGCTCCGGGTCGGCGAGCCGCAGGCCGACCGCCCTCGCGCACGCCACGGCCCGCTCCTGGAGGGCGCCCGACAGTGCGGGCCGCCACGAGGCCCCCGGCGGCGTGCCGGTGACATCGGTGCTCTGCTGGTCCGTAGGGGCGGGTGCGCGCGGCGGCGATGGCATGGGCGTCCTCACGTGCGGTCGGTGCCAGAGCTGGGACGAGCCACTGATGGACCGCGGCACGTCCCAGCCGCCGGCCTCCGTCAGGCGGAGTCATGTCGGCGGGAGCGAGCGGTCGCCCCCGGCGCGGCTGCTAGTTCCAGTACTCGGTGGGCATGTTCTGCATGAGCTCACCGGAGCAGCACTTGGTCCAGCGGCAGCTGTAGCGGTGGGTGCACCACCAGGCCATCGGGTCGGTGTCCTCCGTTCCGGCTTCCGGGACGTCGACCCGGATATCCAGATCGAATTCGTCCAGGGGTATGTCGATCAATTGCTGGGTTGTCATCGGTTGAGCCTCCAAGTCGATTGAGGCAGGACGATCAGTGACGCTAGAGACCCCGCTCAAAGGCCGGAACCCCTATGTTGAACAAGGGGGATGCCCCTATCCGGAAGGGGCGTCGACTGGGGTAGCCAGGGTGGTTCCGCCCTGTCAGCCTCGACGCCATGCGCGGATTCCGGTTTTCCTTCAACATCTGTCAGGCGGATTCCCGAGAAGCCTTCGCCCAGAAGTGCCGGGAGAGTGAGGAGTACGGCTATGACGTAGTTCTGGCGGCCGATCACCTGGGAATGCTGGCGCCTTTTCCCGCACTGGTCGCCGCGGCGGACGCCACCGAACGGATGCGTGTCGGCACGCTGGTCCTGAACACCTCGTTCTGGAATCCGGCGCTGCTCTCCCGCGAGATCCTCAGCACCGACCTCCTCACCGGGGGCCGCCTCGAGGTGGGGCTCGGCGCGAGTCACATGCGCTGGCAGTTCGACGAGGCCGGCATCCCCTGGGACCCGATCGGCGTCCGCGCCGAGCGCCTGGAGACCACCGTCACCGAGCTGGAACGGCACTTCACCACGGAGGTCGGCGCCCCGCCCGAGGCGCGGGGCGAGTCACGGGCCGTGCAGCGGCGCGGATTTAACCGCACGGGGCCGCCGCTGCTCATCGGCGGGGTCGGCGACCGGGTGCTGCGGATCGCCGCCGAGCACGCCGACATCGTCAGCATCTCCGGTGTCCATCAGATGCCGGGCAAGCCCGCGGGAGCCTGCCGCCTCGGCTCGGCGGCCGAGGCCGCCGACCGGGTGCGCTTCGTCAGGGAACACGCGGGAGACCGGCTCCCCGACCTGGAGTGGCACATGCTGGCGCACGCCGTCGAGGTGACCAACGACCGGCGGGCCACGGCGGAGAAGCTGCTGACGCAGCTCGGCATGGGCATCAGCGTCGAGGACGCCCTGGAGACGCCGTATCTGCTCATCGGCACCGTGGACGAGATCGCCGAACAGCTGGTGGCCAACCGCGAGAAGTACGGCTTCTCGTACATCACGGTCCACCAGCCCTACATCGAGACGTTCGCGCCCATCATCGAGAAATTGCGGGGCAGTTGACCGGCCGTACCCCCCGCGGCCGGCGTGCCGAAGGCGCCTTCCGTCCGGTTACCTCCCACCGGACGGAAGGCGCTGTTCCATGGGCTCAGGCGTGAATCCGCCGATGGTACTGTCGCGGTGCAAATGCCCTTCTTGAGTGTGGAAATGGGACGTACATGACCGAGCAGCGGCAGCCCTGGCTGAAGCGGCCGTCCTCCCTGGTCCTGCTGGTCGGCGCGGCGCTGCTCGCGGTCTGGATGGGGACGGTCATCGTCTCGATCGTGCACGAGGAGCCGGAGGGGGAAGCCTCGCTGGACGGCCTGCGCTCCGCCGTGCAACAGGCCCTGACCGACCGGGACGACGGCGAGTTCGGCCGGCTCGTCGACCCCGACAGCGCGGGCGACGACTACGCCAAGAACTACGTGGCCCGGCTCGGCGACGCGGACCCGCGACGCATCCGCGCCACCGTGGCCAAGGGCGGCGGCGACCCGGTGGTCACCGTCACCGCCGACGCCGGGACCAAGGGCACGGTGTGCACCACGTGGGCCGCCGTCCGCAGCGACGACCGCTGGGTCCTCGACGCGGCGCCGCCCGTCGGGCGCGAGAAGAGGTGCGGCGCGGCGGGCTGACGCTCACACCTGCCGGACTGACGCTCACACCCGCCGAGCTGACGTTCACACCCGCCGGGCCCGCGCCCACCAGGCCGGGCTGTGCACCAACCCGTGGGCGTCGGCGCCGCCGTCGGGGCTGAAGCGGCTGAGGTAGATCTCCCGCAGTTCCTCGGACGGCACGCAGCCGAGCAGCGTGCCCCGGCGCAGCTCGCAGGTCTCCCAGCCCTCCGCCCTCAGGGAGCCGCGCAGCTCCGTGGCGGTGATGCGGAAGAGGCCGGGGTTCGCGCGCGGCAGCGCGTCCGAGAAGCACAGCAGGTGCAGATGGGCGCCGGGAGCGGTGGCTTGGTGCAGCGCGCGCAGATAGCGGGGCCGTTCCTCGTGGTCCAGGCAGTGGAACAGGGCGCTGTCGACGACGGTGTCGAACCGGCCGTCGTGGCCCGTGAGTCCGGTGAGGTCGGCCACGGTGAACGTGACGCCAGGAACGCGCCCCCGCACGCGGTCCCGCGCCCGGCCGATCGCCTCGGGCGAGGAGTCGATGCCGGTGACCCTGTGCCCCCGCGAGGCGAGGAACGCGGCGTTCTGGCCGAAGCCGCAGCCCGCGTCGAGCACTTCGCCGCGGATGGTGCCCTCGCGGTCCCATTCGACGACGGCGGGCTGCACCTCGCCGATGTCCCACGGGGCGCGTTCTCCGCCGCTCTCCGGGGGTGCGCACAGGAGCTCGCCCTGCCGGAAGGAGCCGCCCGGCGCGGCCCGCGGAGGCCGTACGTCTGCGGAGAGCTGCTTGCTGTCGACCATGGCGCATTCCTCCATGCCTCGGGCCGTCCGGCCGAGCCGACCTGCGTCCGCCGTCAGCCTAGACACGGCCACCGGCGGCTCTCCAGGCGTACGGGCGCTTCTAGGGGGTGCTGTTCCGGCCCCCTACCGGGCCCGGCCCGACCCGTACGGCGGGCGTGATCGCGGCCCGGAGATCTCGTTACTGTGGGCCCATGAACCCGATCCGCGTGCTTCTCGTCGACGACGACCCGCTGGTCCGTGCCGGTCTGTCCTTCATGATGGGCGGCGCGGACGACATCGAGATCGTCGGCGAGGCCGCGGACGGCTCCCAGGTGGCTCCGCTGGTCGGCGAGCTCCGCCCCGACGTCGTCCTGATGGACATCCGCATGCCGACGATGGACGGACTCGCGGCGACGGAGGCCCTGCGCAAGCGCCCCGACGCACCCGAGGTCATCGTTCTCACCACCTTCCACGCCGATGAACAGGTGCTGCGGGCCCTGCGGGCGGGAGCGGCCGGGTTCGTCCTCAAGGACACCCCGCCCGCCGAGATCGTCGCGGCGGTACGGGCGGTCGCGGCGGGGGAGCCGGTGCTCTCCCCCACGGTGACGCAGCAGCTGATCACCCGGGTGACGGGCGTGGACCCCCAACAGGGCCGCCGTGAGCGGGCGTTGGCCCGCCTGGCCCTGCTGGGGGAGCGGGAGCGGGAGGTCGCGGTCGCGGTGGGCCGGGGCGCGTCCAACGCGGACATCGCGACGGAACTCTTCCTGAGCGTGGCCACGGTCAAGGCCCACGTCTCCCGCATCCTGACGAAGCTGGACCTCAACAACCGGGTGCAGATCGCGCTGTTGGCCCATGACGCGGGGCTGCTCGACGAGGTGGAGTAGCGCCGTGCGGCCGGGGACCGCCGCAGGGGATCAGCTCCCGTCGATCTCCGTCATCCGCACCGACCGCCGTTCCCTGCGCGACAGTTCGCACGCCTCGGCCACGCGAAGGGCCTGCAGTGCCTCACGGCCGTCGCACGGGTTGGCCCGTTCGCCGCGGACCACGTCGACGAACGCCGCGAGCTCCGCCTCGTAGGCGGGCGTGAAGCGTTCGAGGAAGCCGGGCCACGGCTTCTCGGGGGGCGGCGGGCCCGAGGGTTCCACGGATGACAGGGGAGTGCGGTCGTCGAAGCCGACCGCGATCTGGTCCTCCTCACCGGCCAGTTCCATGCGTACGTCGTAGCCCGCGCCGTTGCACCGCGTGGCCGTCGCCGTGGCGAGCGTGCCGTCGTCCAGGGTGAGGACCGCCGCCGCCGTGTCGACATCGCCCGCGTCGCGGAACATGGAGGGGCCGGCGTCCGACCCGGTCGCGTACACCTCCGTCACCTCGCGGCCCGTGACCCACCGCAGCATGTCGAAGTCATGGACCAGGCAGTCGCGGTAGAGCCCGCCGGAGAGCGGGAGATACGCGGCCGGCGGCGGCGCCGGATCGGAGGTCATCGCCCGGACGGTGTGCAGCCGCCCGAGCCGCCCCGACCGCACGGCCTCGCGCGCCGCCGCGTACCCCGCGTCGAACCGCCGCTGGAAGCCCAGTTGGAGCACCGTGCCCGCGGTCTCGACCTCCCGGAGCGCGGCGAGCGTCCCGGGCAGATCGAGGGCGATGGGCTTCTCGCAGAAGACCGGAAGGCCCGCCCGTGCCGCCTTGCCGATCAGCTCGGCGTGCGCGGAGGTCGCCGCGGTGATCACCACGGCGTCCACGGCCGCTGTCCGGCCGCTGCCCGTGAAGACGTCGTCCACCGAGGGCACGGAGGCCGCGCCGATCCGTGCGGCGAGCCCGGCGGCGCGCCCGGCGTCGGCGTCGGCGACGACCAAGGCGTCCACCTCCGGATGCCGCTGCAGAGCCGCAGAGTGAAATGTGCCGATACGACCCGTTCCGATCAGTCCGATGCGCATGGACCAACCCTCGCGACGCCCCGCGATCCTGTCAATCCTTTGTCCGGACAACAGAACTTCAGAACTTCCCGTCATCATTCCCTGCGACTACGCTCGCCACGTGCCCAAATCTGCCGACAAACCAGCCGTGGACCCGACCGTCTCGCTCCAGCTCGGCGTCGACCGCAGCAGCCCGGTCCCGCTGTACTTCCAGCTGTCCCAGCAGCTGGAGGCGGCGATCGAGCGCGGTGCCCTGACCCCGGGCACCCTGCTCGGCAACGAGATAGAACTGGCCGGACGCCTCGGGCTCTCCCGGCCGACCGTCCGTCAGGCCATCCAGTCCCTCGTCGACAAAGGGCTGCTCGTCCGCCGCAGGGGCGTGGGCACCCAGGTGGTGCACAGCCAGGTCAAACGCCCGCTGGAGCTCAGCAGCCTCTACGACGACCTGGAGGCGGCGGGTCAGCGCCCCGAGACCCGCGTCCTGCGCAACACCGTCGAGCCCGCGTCCGCCGAGGTCGCGGCGCGGCTCGGCATCGCGGAAGGCGACGACGTCCACCTCGTCGAGCGGCTGCGTCTGGCCCACGGCGAGCCCATGGCGTGCCTGCGCAACCACATCCCGTCCGGGCTCCTCGCCCTGGACACCGCGCACCTGGAGGCGACCGGCCTCTACCGCCTGATGCGGGCGGCGGGCATCACCCTGCACAGCGCGCGCCAGTCCGTGGGGGCCCGCGCCGCCACCGCCGACGAGGGCGAACGGCTCGGCGAACCCGCGGGGGCCCCGCTGCTCACGATGCAGCGCACGACCTTCGACGACACCGGCCGCGCGGTCGAGTTCGGCTCGCACATCTACCGGGCCTCGCGCTACTCCTTCGAGTTCCAGCTCCTCGTACGCCCATGAGGCGCCGGACACACGTCGGCGGGGCCGCGGTGCAGGTGCACCGCGGCCCCGCCGCAAGGAAGGTCACGCGCCGGATGACTTCTCGGCTGCCTCGGTCTCGGTGGAGGCGCCGGCCGTGGTGAGCGTGCCGCCCGCCGTCTCCAGGTGGGCCCGGACGAACCACTGGAACTGCTCGAGGGCCCGCAGCTGCTCGATCAGCAGATCCTCGGTGGCCGGGTCGATCTCGCCGACCTTCTTGATGGCCGCGCGCACGTCCTGGATGACGCCGGTGTAGACGAGGTCCAGGGCGCCGAGGTGGGCGATGGCATCGGCGCGGCCCACGCTGTAGTCCTCCCACGTGCGCTCCTTGACCAGGGCGCCGGGGGTGCCATGCGCGATGCCGCCCAGGGCGGCCAGCCGCTCGGCCGTGTCGTCGGCCAGGTCACGGACCCGGTCGACCTGCGGGTCGAGCATCTGGTGCACGGCGATGAAGTGCGGGCCGACCACGTTCCAGTGCACGTGCTTCAACGTGAGGTGGAGATCGTTGAGCGCGTGCAGGCGCTGCTGCAGCAGCTCGATGACCGTGCCGGCCTCCCGCACCGTGATGCCAGGGACGGTGTACTTGGGGGTGGCCTCGGAAGTCAACGGAGTGCCTCCTGTCTCGTAGATTCTGTACGGGTTTGTGTCCTGTACGGGCTTATGTCCACCTGGTGCCCCCGGCGGACGCCGCTACACCCGCACCTGCCCGGAAGGTCGGAACGAGGGGTCGACGAGGGATCAGTCGTTGGTCATCAGCCCGGCGCGGAGCTTGTTCACGACGCGGGTGATCAGCCGGGAGACGTGCATCTGCGAGTAACCGAGCTCGTCGGCGATCTGCTGCTGGGTCTGCTCCTCGACGAAGCGCAGATGGATGAGCGTGCGGTCCCGCTCGTCGAGATCCGCGATCAGCGGGGCGAGGGAGTGGAAGTTCTCGACGAGCTCGAAGGACCGCTCGTCGACCCCGATGAAGTCGGCGAGCATCGTGTCGGACTCGTCGTCGGCGCCGTTGACCGCGGCGTTCAGGGAGATGGCGTTGTAGCCGTTGGAGGCCTTCTGCGCCTCGGCGACCTCCGAGGGCTTGAGCTGCATCAGTTCCGCCAGCTCGGCCGTGGTGGGCAGGCGGCCCAGGCGGGTGCGCAACTCCTCGGTGGCCTTGGACAGTTCGAGACGGGCCTCCTGAAGGCGGCGCGGCACGTGCACGGCCCAGGAGGTGTCGCGGAAGAACCGCTTGATCTCACCGGTGATGTAAGGGACGGCGAAGGAGGTGAACTCGACTTCGCGGGTCAGCTCGAAGCGGTCGATCGCCTTGATCAGGCCGATGGTGCCGACCTGGATGATGTCTTCCATCTCCTGCTGGCCCCGGTGCTTGAACCGGGAGGCCGCGTAGTGCACGAGGGAGAGGTTCATCTCGATCAGGACGTTGCGCACGTACTGGTACTCGTGCGTGCCCTCCTCGAGCTGCGTGAGGCGGTCGAAGAAACGCTTGCCGACCTCCCGCGCGTCCCTCGGCGCGATGGAGGAGGGGTCCGTGTACGCGCGTTCAACGAGGTCGTCTCCGGCCGTGGTGACCGGCTCCTGCGTCTGCTCCTGCGCCGCGGTGATCATGCGTTCCGCTCCTTGTTCAGTTCGAAACTTCCTTCGGCGACGGCCCGTGTACCCCACCGATCGCCACCCACACACACGCATTTCCGACTCATTTTTGAAGGGGAGAAGTCTCGCGGTGCGCATGTTTGCCGGGCGGCTGGGCGGTCAACCGGAGTGACAGCACACGTAGTCGATGCCAAGGAGCGTGAGCGGCCATGACCGCCAACGAGAAGGCCAAGGCGAAGACCGAGCAGGTCACCGGTGCCGCGAAGAAAGCCGCCGGGCGCGCCGTGGGCAACGAACGGCTCACCGCCGAAGGCCGGGCCGAGCAGATGAAGGGCGACGCCCGTCAGGCCAAGGAGAAGACGAAGGACATCGGCAAGCACTGATCTCCGGATCGAACACCGCGCTGTTGGGGCGGCCCCGTCTGACGGGGCCGCCCCTTCTGTTGATCCAGGCCCGCCTGATACCAACTGGCCAACGGTCGTAAGAATGTTCTGACAAATCCATTGACGCTGCCGCGCGCCCGCCGCTAGAACTCCCACCAGCCGCACTCGGGCGGCCGGGAGAAGAGGTGGTCCCACCATGCGTAGTCCCACCATGCGTACAGCGCGCACGGCAGCAGCTCTCGTAGCGGTGATCGCGCTCGCGGCCGGGTGCAGCGGCTCCGGCGGCAAGGACGACGAGGACAAGTCGGGTGACGGCGGCGGAGGCGGCAAAGGCGTCGGCACGCCCCGCCTCAAGATCGCGATGGTCACGCACTCCGGCGAGGGCGACACCTTCTGGGACATCGTGCAGAGCGGCGCCAAGCAGGCGGCCCGCAAGGACAACGTCGAGTTCCTCTACTCCAACGACAAGGAGGCCAAGGGGCAGGCCGAGCTCGTCCAGTCGGCCATCGACAAGAAGGTCGACGGCATCGTCGTGACCCTCGCCAAGCCCGAGGCGATGAAGGCGGTCCTCGGCAAGGCCGAGGCCGCCGGGATACCGGTCGTCACGATCAACTCCGGCGGCGAGTTCTCCGCCGGCTTCGGCGCCCTGAGCCACATCGGCCAGGACGAGTCCGTGGCGGGCGAGGCCGTCGGCGACGAGCTGACCGAGCGCGGCAAGAAGAAGGTGCTCTGCGTCATCCACGAACAGGGCAACGTCTCCCTGGAGCAGCGCTGCGCGGGCGTGAAGAAGACCCTCAAGGGGTCGGTCGAGAACCTGAACGTCGAGGGCACCAACGCGCCGAACGCCCAGTCATCCATCAGTGCGAAACTCCAGGCGACCAAGGACATCGACGCGGTGGTCACGCTCGGCGCGCCGATCGCCGCCCTCTCGGTGAAGGCGAAGGAGGACTCCGGCAGCAAGGCCGAGGTCGCCACCTTCGACCTGAACGCCGAGGTCGTCAAGCGCCTCAAGGCCAAGGAGGTCGGCTTCGCCGTCGACCAGCAGCCCTACCTCCAGGGCTACCTCGCCATCGACGAGCTGTGGCTCTACAAGACCAACGCGAACGTCCTGGGCGGCGGCAAGCCCGTCCTCACCGGACCCGCGATCGTCACCGAGAAGGACGTACCGAAGCTCGAGAAGTACACCGCCCGCGGCACCCGATGAACACATGCGTGATCCGCGTGGTCGATACTTGGGCGGCTGGGGCCGGGGATCCGGACCGGCCTCACCGAGGAGCAGAGCTAGAAGGGCACGGCGTCGTGGCAAGGGTTCAGACAGGGGTACGTGCGGTGGGCGCCGTGCTGGTCGCGGTGCTCGGGGTATCCCTCGCGGGGTGCAGCAGCACCGGTGGCAAGCGGGCCGAGGACGCGCGCAAGGCGGCGTCGGCCCAGGGCAAGGCGGCGGTGAGCACGCCGGAGTGGACGTTCGGCATGGTGACCCACTCGGGTGACGGCGACACGTTCTGGGACATCGTCCAGGAGGGCGCCGAAGAGGCGGCCCGCAAGGACAACATCAAGTTCCTGTACTCCCACAACGCCGAGGCCCAGCAGCAGGCCCAGCTGGTGGACTCGTACATCGACAAGAAGGTCGACGGCATCATCGTCAGCCTCGCCAAGCCCGACGCCATGAAGGGCGCCCTGGCCCGCGCGAAGAAGGCCGGCATCCCGGTGATCACCGTGAACTCCGGCTCCGCGGAGTCCAAGGAGTTCGGCGCGCTCACGCACATCGGCCAGGACGAGACGATCGCGGGCGAGGCCGTCGGCGAGGAGCTCAACAAGCGCGGCAAGAAGAAGGCGCTCTGCATCCTGCACGAGCAGGGCAACGTCGGACACGAGCAGCGCTGCGAGGGCGCCAAGAAGACCTTCGACGGCACGATGCAGAACCTGTACGTGACCGGCACGAACATGCCCGACGTGCAGTCCTCCATCGAGGCCAGGCTCCAGTCCGACAAGTCCGTCGACTCGGTGGTCACGCTCGGCGCGCCCTTCGCCGACACCGCGGTCAAGGCCGCCGACAGCGCGGGCAGCAAGGCCGAGGTCGACACCTTCGACCTGAACGAGAAGGTCGCGGCGGGCCTGAAGGACGGCACGCTCGGCTTCGCCGTCGACCAGCAGCCCTACCTCCAGGGCTACGAGGCCGTGGACCTGCTGTGGCTCTACAAGTACAACGACGACGTACTCGGCGGCGGCAAGCCGGTCCTCACCGGACCGCAGATCGTCACCAAGGGCCAGGCCGCCAAGCTGGAGGAATACGCGAAGCGAGGGACCCGATGACAGCCACAGCCCCGGCGCCCGCCTCTTCCCCCGGCTCCCCGGGCACGAAGACGGACGAGCGCCTCCTGAAGGCCTCGCCGCTGAAGAAGCTGATGGGCCGCCCCGAGCTCGGCTCCGTCGTCGGCGCCATCGCCGTCTTCGTCTTCTTCTCGGTCGCCGCCGACAGCTTCCTGCAGGCCACCAGCCTCGCCACGGTGCTGTACGCGGCATCGACCCTCGGCATCATGGCGGTGCCGGTGGCGCTCCTGATGATCGGCGGCGAGTTCGACCTGTCGGCGGGCGTCATGGTGACGACCTCCGCGCTCATCTCGTCGATGTTCAGCTACCAGATGACGGCGAACGTCTGGGTCGGCGTGTTCGTCTCGCTGCTCGTCACCCTCGCGATCGGCGTCTTCAACGGCGTGATGCTGACGCGCACCGACCCGCCGAGCTTCATCATCACGCTCGGCACGTTCCTGATGCTGACCGGCATGAACCTCGGCTTCACCAAGCTGATCAGCGGCACGGTCTCCACGAAGTCGATCGCCGACATGGAGGGCTTCGCCTCCGCCAAGGACGTCTTCGCCTCGACGATCACCATCGGCGGCGTCGACTTCAAGATCACGATCCTCTGGTGGCTCGGCCTGATCGCGGTCGCCACCTGGGTCCTGCTCCGTACCCGCGTCGGCAACTGGATCTTCGCGGTCGGTGGCGGCGAGGAAGCCGCCCGCGCGGTCGGCGTCCCGGTCGCCGCGACGAAGATCGGCCTCTACATGGGCGTCGCCTTCGGCGCCTGGATCTCGGGCCAGCACCTGCTCTTCTCGTACGACGTCGTCCAGTCCGGCGAGGGCGTCGGCAACGAACTGATCTACATCATCGCGGCCGTCATCGGCGGCTGCCTGATCACGGGCGGCTACGGCTCCGCGGTCGGCGCGGCCGTGGGCGCCCTCATCTTCGGCATGGTCAGCAAGGGCATCGTGTTCGCCGAGTGGAACCCGGACTGGTTCAAGTTCTTCCTCGGAGTGATGCTGCTCCTGGCGACCCTGCTCAACCACTGGGTCCGCAAGCGCGCGGAGGCGACGAAGTGACCACCGACACGACCGACGTCACCGACGAGGTGCCGCAGCCCGAGCCGGGCCGCACCCCGCTCGTCGAGCTCGACGACGTCAGTAAGTACTACGGCAACATCCGCGCTCTCGAAGGGGTCTCCCTGGAGGTCCACGCGGGCGAGATCTCCTGCGTCCTCGGCGACAACGGCGCCGGCAAGTCGACCCTCATCAAGATCATCGCGGGTCTGCACCAGCACGACGCCGGGTCCTTCCGGATCGAGGGCGAGGACGCGAAGCTCAGCACGCCGCGCGACGCCCTGAACCACGGCATCGCCACGGTCTACCAGGACCTCGCCGTGGTCCCGCTGATGCCGGTCTGGCGCAACTTCTTCCTCGGCTCCGAGCCGACGAAGGGCGCGGGCCCCTTCAAGCGCCTCGACGTCGACCTCATGCGCGAGACGACCCGCGCGGAGCTCCTTCGCATGGGCATCGACCTGCGCGACGTCGATCAGCCCATCGGCACCCTGTCGGGCGGTGAGCGCCAGTGCGTGGCGATCGCGCGCGCGGTGTACTTCGGCGCGAAGGTCCTCGTCCTGGACGAGCCCACCGCCGCGCTCGGCGTCAAGCAGTCGGGCGTCGTCCTGAAGTACGTCGCCGCGGCGCGGGACGCGGGCCTCGGAGTGGTCTTGATCACCCATAACCCGCACCACGCCTACCTGGTCGGCAACCGCTTCGTCCTCCTCAAGCGCGGCACGATGTTCGGCAGCTATGCGCGGGACGAGGTCACCCTGGACGAACTGACCCGCCAGATGGCGGGCGGCTCCGAACTGGACGACCTCCGCCACGAACTGGAGAAGCGCTGAGCAGCGCCCCTTTAGGGGCGCGGGGAACTGCGCGAGCAACCACAGAAGAGCCGCGGTCGCGTCTGCTCGGTCACCCGGCAGACGCGACTGCGGCTTTTCGCGGGCTGAGCGCGCAGTTCCCCGCGCCCCTGACGGGGCCGAGCCCCGTATCCCCGTCGTGCGCGCCCCCGCGAGAGTGAGGCAGAATCGCCGCAATGAGCACCTACCGCGATCTCGCGCACCGCGGCTCCGCCCGAGCCACCGTCCTGCGGACCGTGGGCACGCGTGAGCGCCGATCACATCTGACGGCGCCCCGTGTGCCCACCGTCGGCATCGACATCGGCGGCACGAAGGTGATGGCGGGCGTCGTCGACGCCGACGGCAACATCCTGGAGACGCTCCGCACGGAGACCCCGGACAAGTCCAAGAGCCCCAAGGTCGTCGAGGACACCATCGTCGAGCTGGTCCTGGACCTCTCCGACCGGCACGACGTGCACGCGGTGGGCATCGGCGCGGCGGGCTGGGTCGACGCGGACCGCAACCGCGTCCTGTTCGCCCCGCACCTGTCCTGGCGCAACGAACCCCTGCGTGACCGCATCTCCGGCCGCCTCGCGGTGCCCGTGCTCGTCGACAACGACGCGAACACCGCCGCCTGGGCGGAATGGCGCTTCGGCGCGGCCCGCGGCGAGGACCACCTGGTCATGATCACGCTCGGCACCGGCATCGGCGGCGCGATCCTGGAGGACGGCCAGGTCAAGCGCGGCAAGTTCGGCGTGGCCGGGGAGTTCGGCCATATGCAGGTCGTTCCCGGCGGCCACCGCTGCCCGTGCGGCAACCGCGGCTGCTGGGAGCAGTACAGCTCCGGAAACGCGCTGGTCAGGGAGGCGCGCGAGCTCGCCGCCGCCGACTCCCCGGTCGCGTACGGGATCATCGAGCGGGTCAAGGGCAACATCCCCGACATCACGGGCCCCCTGATCACGGAGCTGGCCCGCGACGGCGACGCGATGTGCGTCGAGCTCCTCCAGGACATCGGCCAGTGGCTCGGCGTCGGCATCGCGAACCTCGCGGCGGCGCTCGACCCGTCCTGCTTCGTGATCGGCGGCGGCGTGTCGGCCGCCGACGACCTGCTGATCGGTCCGGCGCGCGACGCCTTCCGCCGCCAGCTGACCGGCCGCGGCTACCGCCCCGAGGCCCGTATCGCCCGCGCCCAGCTGGGCCCCGAGGCGGGCATGGTGGGCGCCGCCGACCTGGCCCGTCTGGTGGCCCGCCGCTTCCGCCGCGCCAACCGCCGCCGGGTGGAGCGCCACGAACGGTACGAGCGGTACGTGGAAGCGCGCCGCACCAACGACCGCACCTCTCAGGGAACCCAGTAAACAGATGACCG
This sequence comes from Streptomyces sp. NPDC051214, assembly GCF_040682375.1. Classification (NCBI taxonomy): domain Bacteria; kingdom Bacillati; phylum Actinomycetota; class Actinomycetes; order Kitasatosporales; family Streptomycetaceae; genus Streptomyces; species Streptomyces sp. NPDC051214. The sequence goes on along the minus strand of NZ_JBFBAT010000004.1, from coordinate 37,802 downwards.
TCCCCCGCCAGCCCTCGTCCCCGGACTCCGCGGACTCCCCGGACACCGCCGACGAGGGTGGCCGCCCCCGCGAGGGCCGCCGCCACATGCTCCGCCGCCGCTGGCTGACGGCCACGATCATCGTGCTCCTGATCGGTGTGCCCGCCGGCTATCTGGTGATCTCCGCGAACCAGAGCCGCAACAGCGGCCGCGACAAGGAGGCCAAGTACTCCGCGACGGGCCTCACCGCGGGCTGGCCCTCCAAGGTGCAGCGCCGTCTGTACGACGTGCCGATCCCGTACTACTCCCGGGAAGTCGCCTACTACGAGACGAACAACTGGCGCACCAGCCGCCTGTACGCCCAGTTCCTGACGAGCAACGAGGGCCTGGACAAGTTCCTCGAGCAGATCGGCACGAGCACCAAGGCGCTGGAGAAGAACGACATCACCATCAGCAGGCGCGACCGCAACGTGGTCGGCTGGGAGTTCACCGACCCGGGTCCCTGGCTGGGCCTGACCCATGTGCAGAAGGACCCGGTGCCGACCCTGGACGTGGTGGTGAACCGCGTCAACGCGGAGCACCCGATGGTCTATGTAGTGTCTACGACAACCCCGTAACTGGCGTGTTTCATCGGTGAGTTGCCCGAGGGGCGGCTCGTACGATGGCGCCCATGATCTCCAGAGAGACGTCCGAAGGGGCATCCGAGGCGGAGTACGACAGACGTCGGCGCGCCCAGTGGCTCGCGGGGGAGGCGCGCGCGGCCGGGGTGGCACGCAGGGACATGATGCGGCTGCTCGCGGCGGCGGGGGCCGCGGCGACGCTGCCGGTGGCGCTGGGCGCACCCCGCGCTCGGGCGGCCGAGGGCGCTGTCGCGGCCGGCATCGTGAAACCGCTGCCCGCGGACCGCTTCACGATCCGCGGCACGAACGCGGAGACGAAGTTCGAGGCGCTGGCCGACACGGGCTTCCACACCCCCGCATCGCACTTCTTCGTGCGCAACCACACGGCGACGCCACGCCTGGACGCCAAGACGTGGAGCCTGCGGATCTGGGGCGACGGCCTACGGGGCGGCAGGACCACAGAGTTCACGCTCGCGGACCTCAAACGCCTCCCGTCGACGACCCGCACCGCCTTCGTCGAATGCGCGGGCAACGGCAGAAGCTTCTTCACCACCCAGCAGGGCCAACCTGCCTCCGGCACGGCCTGGACCCTGGGAGCGATCGGCAACGCGCGCTGGCGCGGCGTCCGCCTCTCCGAGGTCCTGCGCCGGGCAGGTGTCTCCCGCCATGCGGTGGACGTGATGCCGAGCGGCCTCGACGCGGAGTACGTCACGGACGACGGCACGAACCTGGGCCGGGTCCGCCGCCCGCTGCCGCTCGCCAAGGCGTCGGACGACGTGATCCTGGCGTACGAGATGAACGGCGCCCCGCTCCCCGCGGACCACGGCTACCCGGTGCGGGTCCTGGTCCCGGCGTGGGTGGGCATCGCGTCGATCAAATGGGTGGGCGACATCGAGGTCTCGGCCACCCCTCTCTACTCGCCCTGGAACACCCAGTTCTACCGCCTGTTCGGCGAGACCTACCCCCCGGAGGGCAGCGCCCCGCTCACCCACCAAACCCTGAAGTCCGCCTTCGAACTCCCGTGGAACGCAAGCCTCCCGGCGTCCACGACCCACCACCTCACCGGCCGCTCATGGTCGGCGAACGGCGCGATCACCCGCGTGGACATCAGCACGGACGAGGGCCGCACCTGGCACAAGGCCCACCTCAAGGACACCCCTCACCGCGCCACCTGGACCCGCTGGACCACCCCCTGGCACCCCAAAACCCCGGGCCCGACCACACTCCTGGCCCGCGCCACGGACACCACGACCCACACCCAGCCACCATCGACGCCGCACAACACACAGGGCTACTTGTTCGACGCGGTGGTGCGGCATGCGGTGAGGGTGGTGTGAGCCTTTAGCCGGCCCCGACCCCCTCATACACAGCCGCCGCCACCCCCAAGTCCTCCCAGGCCATCCCCGCGGACTTGAACAGGCGCGGGCGTTCCGCGGGGATCTGTACCTCGCCCCGTACCAACTCGCCCAGTGTGCGCAGGGTTTTCACGTCGAAGGCGCCCGTGGCCGTTGCCAGGACGATGTCGCCGCATTCCCGCAGGGCGACCTCGTGGGACTCCGCCACCACCAGGGCGCGGGCCGGGAGTTTCTCGTCGACCTCGCGTGCGTCCGGTTCGTGGGAGCCCACCGCGGCCACCGTCGCGTGGGGCGGGAGCAGTGTGCTGTCGAAGAGGGGTTCGCGGGACGTCGTGCAGCAGCAGACCACGTCGGCGGTCGCGACGTCCGCCGGAGTCGCGGGCGCCGCCGAGAGGCCCGCCTCGCGGCATCGGTCGACGAAGGCCGCCACGCGCTCGGGGGTGCGCGCCACGACGTCCACGTGGGTCAGCGTCGGGCGTACCGCGCGCACCGCCTCCACATGGCCCCAGGCCTGCGGGCCGGTGCCGAAGACCAGGAGGCGGCGGGCATCCGGGACCGCCAGGTGCTTGATCGCCGCTCCCGACACCGCGGGGGTCCGCAGGGCAGTGAGCGCGATGCCGTCGAGGAGGGCCAGGGGCGTGTGGGTCGTGCCGTCCAGGAGGAGGTACAGGCCCTGGACGCGAGGGAGAGCGCGGGCCGTGTTCTCCGGGGTGACCGTGGCGATCTTCACCCCGGTGTACGCCCGCGTGGAGGACGGCATCAGGAGGAGCTGGCCGCCGGGGACGTCCACCACGCCGCGCGGCGGCTCCGCCTCCGGGTCAAGGCCCGCCTTGAGCACGGCTTCCACCGCCTCGATCGCCGCGGACATCGGGACGCACCGGGCCATCGCATCGGCGTCGATGTAGGGCGGGGCCTCACTCATCGCTGGTTCCTTTCGGGGACGGGCAGTTCAGGAGCATCTGCTTGTATCTGCTCGCATTTGTCGCGCGCAATCCCTTGACGCAGACAGCTGTCCCGGGGAGAGCTTGTGCACCCTCTTACTCACGCGTCAGCTCCGCCCGTTAGCGTAGAGCGGTGAGCGAGACGACTACCCCTGCCCTCCAGTACCGCTTCGACGGCCCCGAAGACGCCCCCGTGCTGATCCTCGGACCCTCGCTCGGCACCACCTGGCACATGTGGGACCGGCAGGTGCCCGAGCTGGTCAAGCAGTGGCGTGTGTTCCGCTTCGACATGCCCGGACACGGGGGCGCCCCCGCGCACCCCTGCGGCTCCGTCGGCGACCTCGTGCAGCGGCTGCTCGTCACGCTCGACGAGGTCGGCGTGCAGCGCTTCGGGTACGCCGGCTGCGCCTTCGGCGGCGCGATAGGGGCCGAGCTCGCCCTGCGGCACCCGCAGCGCGTCGCCTCCCTGGCGCTGATCTCCGCCTCGCCCCGCTTCGGCAGCGCCGACGAGTTCCGCCAGCGCGGAGTGATCGTGCGGAGCAACGGCCTCGACCCCATCGCGCGCACGTCCCCCGAGCGCTGGTTCACGCCCGGCTTCGCCGCCGCGCAGCCCGCCATCACCGACTGGGCCGTACAGATGGTGCGGACGACCGACCCGGGCTGCTACATCGCCGCCTGCGAGGCCCTCGCCGCCTTCGACGTACGCGCCGAGCTGGGCCGGATAGGAGTGCCCACCCTCGTCCTGGTCGGGTCCGAGGACCAGGTCACCGGGCAGGGCGAGGCCCGTACCCTCGTCGCCGGCATCCCGGACTCCCGCCTCGCCGTGGTGCCGGGAGCCTCGCACCTCGCCCCCGTCGAGCAGCCCGCCGCCGTCACCGACCTTCTCGTACGCCACTTCTCCACCGCCTGGCAGCTCGCGCCCGACGCCACCGGGACGCACGCGGCGATCAGCGCGACGCCGGTCAAGCCGGTGCTCGCCCCGCCGCCGCCCGTCTTCCCGGTGGCCGAGATCGGGCCCATGGAGCAGCCGGAAGCCGTGGACGACGGACGCCCCGACCTCTACGAAGCGGGGATCAAGGTCCGCCGCGAGGTGCTCGGTGACGCGCACGTCGACCGCGCCCTCGCCGCGGCCGACGACTTCTCCACGGACTTCCAGGAGCTCATCACGCGCTACGCGTGGGGCGAGGTCTGGAACCGCCCCGGCCTCGACCGGCGCTCCCGCAGCTGCGTCACCCTGACCGCGCTCGTCGCGGGCGGCCACCTGGACGAGCTGGCCTTCCACACCCGCGCCGCCCTGCGCAACGGCCTCACCGCGCAGGAGATCAAGGAAGTGCTTCTCCAGGCGGCCGTCTACTGCGGTGTCCCCGCGGCGAACTCCGCCTTCAAGGTCGCCCAGGCCGTGATCCGCGAGGAAACCACGCCCCAGGAGTGAGGCGTAGCAGGATGGGGTGATGACGACTGCCGCGAAGCGCACCAAGCTCACGAAGAAGACGCACGCCTGTGTCCGCCTGGAGCGGGACGGCCGGAGTCTGGTCATCGACCCGGGCGGCTTCAGCGAACAGGACGCGGCGCTCGGCGCCGACGCGATCCTGGTCACGCACGAGCACCCCGACCACTTCAACGAGGAGCGGCTGCGGGCCGGCCTCGAGGCCAACCCCGCAGCCGAGATCTGGACCCTGCGCTCGGTCGCCGAGAAGATCTCGGCGGCCTTCCCGGGGCGGGTGCACACCGTCGGGCACGGCGACACCTTCGAGGCCGCCGGATTCGACGTACAGGTGCACGGCGAGCTGCACGCCGTGATCCACCCGGACATCCCGCGGATCACCAACGTCGGCTACCTGGTGGACGGTTCGGTCTTCCACCCGGGCGACGCCCTGACCGTCCCCGAGCAGCCGGTCGAGACGCTGATGCTGCCGGTGATGGCTCCCTGGAGCAAGATCTCCGAGGTCATCGACTACGTACGCGAGGTCAAGCCGCAGCGCGCCTACGACGTCCACGACGCCCTGCTCACGGACCTGGCCCGGCCGATCTACGACGCGCAGATCGGGTCCCTCGGCGGCGCGGAGCACCTGCGGCTCACGCCGGGGGAGTCCGCCGAGCTGTGACCGGGTGACAGAGCGACCGGGTGACCGGCGGGCCCGGCACTGTCAGTGGCGTTCGGTAGGTTGGGAAGCATGCGCATTGCCACCTGGAACGTGAACTCGATCACCGCTCGGCTGCCCAGGCTCCTCGCCTGGCTGGAGAGCAGCGGTACGGATGTGCTGTGCATCCAGGAGACCAAGACCACCGCGGAGCAGTTCCCCGCCGCCGAGCTCCGCGAGCTCGGCTACGAGTCGGCGGTGAACGCGACCGGGCGGTGGAACGGCGTCGCGCTGGTCTCCCGCGTGGGCCTGGAGGACGTGACGACGGGCCTGCCCGGCGGCCCCGACTACGACGGGGTCCAGGAGCCGCGCGCGATCTCCGCCACCTGCGGTCCTGCCCGCGTCTGGTCGGTGTACGTGCCCAACGGCCGCGAGGTGGACCACGCGCACTTCGCGTACAAACTGCAGTGGTTCGAGGCGCTGAAGGCCGCGGTCGCCGCCGACGCGGCGGGCGCCCGGCCCTTCGCGGTCCTCGGCGACTTCAATGTGGCGCCGACCGACGCGGACGTGTGGGACCCCTCCCTGTTCGAGGGCGCCACGCACGTGACCCCCGCCGAGCGCGCGGCACTCGCGGCACTGCGGGAAGCGGGCCTCTCGGACGTCGTGCCGCGGCCCCTGAAGTACGACCACCCGTTCACGTACTGGGACTACCGCCAGCTCGGCTTCCCCAAGAACAAGGGCATGCGCATCGACCTGGTGTACGGGAACGAGGCGTTCGGCAAGGCCGTCTCCGACGCGTACGTGGACCGCGAGGAGCGCAAGGGCAAGGGCGCGTCGGACCACGCGCCGGTCGTGGTGGACCTGGACGTGTGAGCGTGTGAGCGTGCGACGGCCGGGGAGACTCCCCGGCCGTCACCGGCTTCCGATCCCCCCGGTGCGAGCTACGGCTCGAGCACCCGCAGATCCACCGACTCCGCGAGCGCGGCGAGCCCCGCGTCCCCGGGATGAAGATGGTCCCCGCTGTCGTACGCGGCCAGCATCCGCGCCGGGTTCGCCGGATCACGCAGCACCGCGTCGAAGTCGAGGACGGCGTCGAAATCGTCGCCGCCGCGCAAGTAGTCGTTGACCTTCACCCGCTCGGCGTCCGCCGCCGCCGTGCACAGGGACTCGCCCTGGCAGGGCGCGATGGTCGCGGCCACCACGCGCAGGCCCCGCGCGTGGGCCCGCCCGGAGATCTCCCGCATACCGGCGATCACCTGATCCGCCGACGCACCCCACCGCACGTCGTTGACGCCTTCGAAGACGACGACCGTACGGGCCGACGTCTGGGCGAACACATCACGGTCCAGGCGGTGCAGCGCGCTGACGCCGCCCGTGTCGGTGGAGACACCGTCGCCGGGGTAGCGGTCCGCGACCACGCGGTTCGCCGAGATCCCCTGGTTCAGGACACCGAAGCGCGGGACCTCGTCCTGCTGGAGCAGCCGCGTGGCAAGGACGTTGGGCCAGCGGTGGTTCGCGTCCTGCGTCGACCTCACCCCGTCCGTGATGGAGTCGCCGAGCAGCACCACCGACCCGGGACCGCCGCCCACGTCGACCCCCGCGAGCAGCGGCCACGTCGTGATCGTCGACGTGTACGCCGCCGGGGAGCCGTCCGCCGCGTGGTCGCCGGGGCCGCTCACGTACGAGCGCTGGATGGCCTGGCTGTGCACGGGCGCGGTCGTCACCGTCTCCGGGAGGTGGAAACTCACCAGGAGATTGGTGTCCTCGGGCACGTCGAAGTCGAGCGGGTCGCTGAACGCCTGTGCTCCCGCCGGGATTTCGGAGCCTGTCCTGCCGCGGAAGGTGAGCGCCTGCGGTTCGCCCCGGGCTCCCGCCCCGGACTCCTGCACCGCCACCGTCGCGCTCCCGATCCGCACCGGGGCGGAGGCGAAGGTGTTGTCGAGCCTGATCCGCACCCGCGGACCGCCCGTGCTGGTGTGGACGACCAGCCGCACGGTCCGGTCGGTCCAGGGGCCCACCGCCGTGTATCCGGCCGTCGACGTCGACCAGCTGCCGGTCCACCCCTTGGCCGGCTGCCGCACGGAGAGCGCGAAGACGTGCAGATCCGGGGCGCCCGGGTCCTTCGGCAGGGTCACCGAGGCGACCTCGCGTCCGCGCGCCACCGGCACGGTCACCACGTACAGCCGTGTCTTCTCGGCGAGTTGGCCGCCCGGGGTGTTCAGGTGCGGCAGCGCGACCGCCTTGGTGGCGAGCGGCCCCGAGCGCCAGTCCGGCGCCGTCAGGCGGTACGTCCCCTTGCCGCCGTCCCGGTAGCGCACCGTCCCCGTACCGCTCGCCTCGCCGCCCGTGCCCGCGACGAGGAAGGCCAGGGCGTCCCCGCGTCCGCGCACCCGCACGGACTGCCCGTCGGCACGGACGTTGTCCTTCTCGCCCGCCGCGGTGCGGGGCAGGGTGAGCCGTGCCCCGTCCACGGCGAGCGAACGGCCCGGGGTCCAGCCCGCCGCGTCGAGATCCCGCGCCGAGAACGAACCGCCCGAGCCGTCGAAGTCCGCGTCACCGGGTCGCGCGTCATCGCTGATGGCCCGGTTGTCGAAGAGCCGCTCCAGGGGGAGCGGCCCGGGTCTGTGCGGGGCGGCGGTCGCCGTCGCCGTCGCCACGGGCAGGGCGCCGCTGATCACCGCGAGTACGGCGGCCGCACCCCAGATACGTGAGATACGCGAGGTACGCGAGCTGCGTGGGCGCACACCAGACCCCTCCCTTTGGCTGAAGCTGACGTGACGACAGGTGCGCCATGAAGCTAAGGAGGTGGGGGAGACGCGTCAATGAGGTGTGCGTGAACATGACCCGAACTTGCCGGGATACCGGGGTGATCTGGGTGAGCGCGATACGGCTGTTCGGGTACGGCGGCCCCTGCCGACCGCACCCGAACGGCCTCCCGGCCGGGGGTCATGCGCGGGTGGAGCTACACCATGGGGGTCGGGTTCAGCGCCGTCAGGCCCACGGTGGTGGTGAAGACGGTCTCGCCGTCCTGGCGGCCGGTGATGCGCACCGTGCAGGCGTCGGGGGACGTGGCGTCGGTGTCGATGATCTCGGCGTCCACCCAGCACGGGGTGTCGAACTCCGCGTACCGGTGGAAGGTGCTGTCGAGCGTGACGGGGAGGACCGGGCGGTCCTGCGACCCGATGGCGTGCGCCGCCTGGCGGGCCGCCTCCAGGAGGACCATGCCGGGTACGTGGTCCACGTAGTGGTCGAAGAGCACCGGGTGGGTCGCGTTGACCCGCAGCTGCCAGCGCCCGGTCTGCTCGGTGGGGGAGAGGACGACGTCGAACGGGGAGGTACGGGCGACCAGTTGAGGCAGCTCGGAGGCGCCCGGGAGCACGGGCCCGGTCGAGCTCTCCAGGCGGGCGGCGCGCAGCCGGCGGTACGCCTCCGGTGAGGTGGTGGTGAAGCTGGCCCCGCCCGTGGCGATGATGCGCTCGGCGTGCCGGATGGTGGCCTCGTACCGCAGACCGGCCAGCCGGTTGCCGCGGCGGCGGATCTCGGTGCAGGTCACGGAGAGTTCGAGGTCGGCCGGTGCGGAGTCCATGACCAGGCCCTCGGGAAGCGCGGTGTAATTCAGGTCCCACAGCAGGAACTTGTGGGTGAGCGCCACGTCGAAGACCGTGTGGGACAGGAGCGCACCGACCTGGCGTATGGTCTCGGCGATCAGCAGGGGGTCGTACCTGCCGTGCACGGAACCGTAGAAGCTGTGGCCGCGGGGCCACTGGGCGGTGACGGTGAACTGCTCGTCGCTCAGCTGTCGTATGCCGGTGAGGAATACCTCGGCCACCGCGGCCCGGTGCACGAACTCGCGCGGGACGGTCCTGGTCAGCGTGGTTTCGATGCTCCCCACCGTGCGTCTCGCGGCCGAGTGGTGCGCGTCCGTGGTGCGGACCGACTCCGTTGACTCAAGCGTCTGCAGCATGGTTCCCCCATAGAGATGTCGACAGACCGAGGCGTGCTTGGCTGGGAAAAAGATACGTACTTCGTGGTTTGGTTTACAACAAGATTCGCGAGCAACTTTTCGGCGCCCTGTGGGTCGTTGAGCGATTCAGCATCTGGCGATCCCCTGTTTCCGCAGGTCATAGGCGCCATGAGGGGTCAACTCCGCCCGACCGGTGTTGCGTACATCCATTGGGATCTTGCTCTCGCGCCTCTGTGTGCGTGCTGTTTCCGGTATGTTCCTGACGCAGAACATCCGGTCCACGCGGTTTTGTTTCCTTCTCTTTAACGCCGGGCCAACGCCTGCCTCATGCCACTCAACGGGGAGACCTCGTGCAGCACTTGGAACAGATACGGCTCGCCGCCGTGAACATCGACGGCGTGCTCCTCAACGACACCTTCAGTCCCGTGATCCACCACTTCATCACCAGCCGCGGCGGCAGCTACGACGCCGCGACCGAGCGCGAGATCTTCTCCCAGACCCAGCTGACCGCCTGCAAGGCCCTCGGGGTGGCGGCGGGCATGACGGAAACCGCGGAGGAGATCCGGGACCTCTACTTCGCCGAGCGCGAGGAGTACCTCGCGAAGGACCCGATCCGCGTCCTCGACGGAGCGGCCGAACTCCTGGACAGGCTGCGTTCCTTGGGCCTGCGGACCATCTGCTACGGCGGCCTGGAGAAGACCCACTTCGACCGCCACCTCGGCGACCTCGCCCCGCTCTTCGACGAGCCCCACTACGTGTGCACCAATGACTTCAGGCCCGGTGTCCAGGAGATCGTCCGCGATGTCTTCGGCGTCGAACCGGCCCAGGCGGTCTTCATCGACGACGTGGCGCGGGTCGCCGAGGTGGCCAAGGAGCTCGGCGTGCCGTTCATCGGCCACCCGAGCGGCTTCGAGCACGGCCACCAGGGCGAGTTGATGCGCGAGGTCGGTGTGCGGCACGTGGTCGGATCACTCGGGGAGATCGACGAAGACCTGCTGCGCACGGTCGACGCGGAGGCCGCCGCCGGGTCCGCGTGGGCCTGAACCACCGTGCAGAATGGACCGGTTGACGTGACAGGGGAGAAGTACGTGACAGGGGAGAGGAACGTCGTGGGGGAGAAGTCGATGGACAGGCACGGGGCACTGCTCGACGGCCGGGTGGCGCTGATCACGGGAGCGAGCAGCGGAATCGGGGAAGCGGCGGCCCGCGTCTTCGCCCGCGAGGGCGCCAGGGTCGTGCTCGCGGCCCGCAGGGAGGACCGCCTCAAGCAGCTCGTGGCCCACCTGCGCGAGGCGGGGCACGAAGCCGAGTACGTGGTGACGGACGTGACGCGGCCCGGCGACACGGCGGCCGCGGTGGCCCACGCGGTGGACCGCTTCGGAAGGCTGGACGCCGCCTTCAACAACGCCGGCTGGGGCACCGGGCGTACCCCGCTGCACCTCATGGATGACGGTCTCTACGACCAGATCATGGACGTCAACGTACGCGGGGTGTGGAACTGCCTGCGCGACGAGATCGCCTCGATGCTCTCTTCCGGGGGCGGCGCGATCGTGAACACCAGCAGCGTGGGCGGCCTGCTCGCCACCCCGGTGGCCGCGCCGTACGTGGCAGCGAAGCACGCGGTCCTCGGACTCACCAAGGCCGCGGCCGCGGAGTACGCGGCGCAGGGGATCAGGGTGAACGCGCTGGCCCCGGGCACGACGCGGACCGAGGTCGTGGGGGAGTGGTTCGCCGCGAACCCCGGCATCGAGGAGGCGCTGCACCAGGCGACCCCGCAGCCGCGCACCGCCGAGCCCGAGGAAGTGGCCGAGGCGGCCGCGTGGCTTCTCAGTGACCGCGCCTCGTTCGTCACGGGCATGACCATGCCGGTGGACGGCGGGCTCACCATCGTGTGACGCGTGGTGCCCGCCGGGGCGTCCGGGCGTCGAGAGGCGTCCGAGCGCCCGGGCGCCCAGGGCGTCCGTGGCGCGGGACGCCCTCTTGCGTGAACGATCTCAAAAGCATATGCGACTGACGTATTGATTACATACAGACCTGGCGGTTTAGAATGGCTCCGTCAGCGTGCACCGGCACGTGGAGGTATACAGGGCCCGCACGGATGGGCGCAGATGGGTGGAGTGGCCATGGCGAAGCAGGACCGCGGGATCAGGACCCGCCGCGTGATCCTCGAGGCGGCCGCCGGCGTCTTCGAGGAGTGCGGGTACGAGGCCGCCAAAATCACGGACATCCTCACCCGGGCGGAAGTGACCAAGGGCGCGCTGTACTTCCACTTCGAGTCCAAGGAGGCCCTCGCCCTCGCGGTCCTCGCCGCGCAGGTGAGTGAGGGACTGCCGGTCATCCCCCGCAAGTCCAAGCTCCAGGAGGTGGTCGACATCGGCATGGTGTTCGCCCACCGCCTGACGTACGACCCGGTCGTGCGCGGGAGCGTCCGCCTCGCCCTGGACGACACGGGCCCGCGCCTCGACCGCAGCGGTCCGTACCGCAACTGGTCCGAGCTGAACGTGGACACGCTCCGGCAGGCCAAGAACAACGGCGAGTTGCTGCCGCACGTCGATCCGCTCGAGTCCGGCCTGATCATCGTGGGCGCGTACGCCGGGATCAACATGATGGCGCGCTCGACGGGTGAGCAGGCGGAGCTGCGCCACCGGGCCGCGGCCCTGTACCGGCACATCATGCCCAGCATCGCGCTGCCGGGCGTGCTCGCCACCCTGGACATGTCGCCGGGGCGTGGCGAGCAGGTCGAGGCGGAGATGGCACGGACGGACGAACGGGAGGACGTGGGCGCGGCGGTCTGAGACGGGCTGTACGCGGCGGACTCAGCGCGGGTCGGACCGGGCGCCCTTGTGGCGTACCGATTCGGCCCGCGTTTTCGTGTGCCGTCCCGTCTTCGTGTGCCGTCCGCGAGGCCGCCCCCGGCAGAGCGGCGGGGCCGCTGTGCCGGGGGCGGCCGGCTCAGGTGGTCCAGCGCCCGCTGCCCGGCCGCGTCACGCGCGGTCCGTGCACGGCTGTGTCCGAGCCTGCCGGGCTGAGCCGGTCGAGCACCTCCGGGGCGGCGATGCACGGGAGTTGCAGGCTCCAGAAGCCGCTCAGGGCGTGCCGTGACAGCCACTGGAAGTCGTCGCGGCTCAGTACCTCGAAACCGACCGTCGCCGCCACCAGCGCGGCAACGATGCTCTGCCGTGAGGCGCCGGGCGCCAGCGAGCCCTCCCTGGCCGCCTCGGCGAGGAGCCGCTGCACGCAGGCCTGCCACTCCTGGCACAGATCGGTCCGGCTCGCGCCGTGGCCCGCGCAGTTGAGCCGGAAACCGGCGCGGACGACGGTGTCGGTACGCAGGAGCTCGGCGAGCGCGTGCGAGGTGTCGATCAGGCACTGGAGGGACGAGGTGCCGGCGCGGTAGGACTGCCGCGCCGCGCTCTGCAGCGCACGGGACGCCTGGTTCACGACCTCGGTGGCCAGCGCTTCCTTGCTGTCGAAGTGGAAGTACAACGCCCCTGAGCTGACGCCTACTTGATGGCTGATGTTGGTGAGGCTGGTACGGGTGAAGCCGTGCTGGTGGAACGCGAGGGCGGCCGCGGAGATCAGCTGGGATCGTGTACGAACGGCCCGTTCCTGCTTGGTCATGAGATTCCTGACGGTTCTTGGGCGGGGGCGGGTGGCCCGGGTGGCTGCGGGGCCCGCGGGGGCGGCTGGTTCATGAACTGTATTTAAACCGCCAAGTCTGTTTTGTTTCTACAGCTGGCGCCAACTTTTCCCGTAGCGTCGTGACGGCGAGGGGTGTGTGGGGAGGCGTTTCGGCAGCCTCTACATACCTATGTCCGGGTTCGGCTCGGGTGCGACGACGGTCTCAATGAAACTTTTTTCTTTGACAAACCGACGTCGAGGTTTGTAAATTGCTCCTCGTCTTGACGCGAGGTAGTAGCTGAGCTGCATCGATCGAGGGGGAAGACGATGAATCAGAGTGCGGCAGACCTTCTGGAGCCTCATATATCGACCTCACGCGACATGAGAATGTCCGTGCTGGTCAGGCCGACAGGCGTCCCGGGGAGGGAAGTTCGCGGCACGAACGCCGTCTGGCGCGTGCTGGTGGCCGAGAGCGACGTCGACGACGCCAACAGCCTGGTGAGGGGGTTGCGCAGGCACAGTCACGAGGTCGAGCACGTCACGACGGGGCGGGAGGCGCTGCGTGCGTACGAGGCGGCCGACCTGATGCTCCTGGACCTCGAACTGCCCGACCTGGACGGGCTCGAGGTCTGCCGGGACATCCGGCGGGTCAGCAACATTCCGATCATCGCTGTCACCGGCCGCGGCAGCGAGCTGGACCGGGTGCTCGGCCTCCAGGCAGGCGCCGACGACTACCTGGTGAAGCCGTACGGGTTCCGGGAGTTGATGGCCCGCATGGAGGCGGTCATGCGCCGGACCACACGCCAGCCGTCGTCCACCGCCGAGTCCATCTCCCGCGGGCCGCTGAGCATCGACGCGGGGGCCCGCGAGGTCAGCCTCGAAGGCCGGCGCATCGACGTGACGCGCAAGGAGTTCGACCTGCTCTTCCTGCTGGCCTCCCACCCCGACACCGTCATCCCGCGCAAGCAGCTCATGCAGCGCGTCTGGGGTGACTCGTGGTCCCGCAGGACCGTCGACACCCATGTCAGCAGCCTGCGGAACAAGTTGGGCTGCAGTGGCTGGATCATCACCGTCCGCGGTGTCGGATTCCGGTTCGGCCAGGTGTGAGCGCCCATCGGCGCCCGCGCGGCGCACTGCTCTTGACGACTCGACCGAGAGACCTTCGGAGACACCCGTGACGCATCGGACAGCCGCCCGCCCGACCACGAGCACCCTGTGCCAGGGGGACGGATGCAAGTACCGCGCGGCAACCGGCGAGGGCAGCCGCCTCGCCGTGCGGGGACAGCGCCTCTGCCCGCTGTGCCGGGAAGGGTTCGTCGTGCAACTGCGCCGGCTGCCCGGACTTCATGAGGATTGCGGCAGCGTATTGGGCGGCGGCTCTGCGCAATTGCCGGGGGAGCGGCCGACCAGTGGCGGTTCTCTGCCCGGAATGCCCTTCAACGGCGCCGCCGCCGATGTGCGGACCTCTATTCTCACCACCTTGAGTTCATGGTGCGGACTTGTCGCGGAGGGGCGGGGAATTTCCGCGCCCCGGCGTTCCGTCGAACCCCTTTCTCTCTTTCTCGTGCGGCATGTCGACTGGCTCGCCGTGCACCCCGCCGTCGGTGAGGCGACCAGGGAAGTGGCCCAGCTCGCCCGCAGGGCCCGCCGGATCGCCCACGGGGAGCGGCGGCGTACGGTCCGCGTCGGGCCGTGCGCGACGCAGGGCTGCGGGGGAGAGCTCACCGCGGCCGTCAACCCGGCCACCGGGGCCACGGCCACCGAAATCCGGTGCGACCGCAACGCCGAGCACGTGTGGGAGCGCCACCAGTGGACGGAGCTCAGCAGGGCGATCGCCCAGGTGCCCAGGGCCGCGGCCGCTGAACAGCCGCCCACCGCACGCTGGTTGACGGCGTCGGACGTGTGCAGGCTCTGGGGCACCCCGAAGGGCACCGTCTACCGGCTCGCCAGCGAGCAGCGGTGGCGGCGCGAACAACGCGTCGGGCGCACCTACTACTTCGAGCAGGACGTGCACGAGAGCTTCAGCCGCCGTGCGGCGCGCACCCTCTGACCCACCCCTCCCACCCCCACCCGCCCCCCACGAGGCCCGATCGGCAGCCGCCGGCCGGGCCTTGTCGCATGTCACGGCCGTGCACACCGCGCAACGTCGCTGAGCTGCCCTTCTGACCGGCCTCTGACATTCCCCTGGCCATTCTCCCGCACGTTCCTGGCGGATTCCCGCACCTATTCATGACTCAACTTCACCAACGTATGACATGGGAAATCTTGAAAAGGACAGCACCGGCGAAGAAGCTTATTAATAGCTTCCGCTGCTCTGTGTCGAGCTGTCGGGCAGGAATTCGGCGATTACCAAGGAGATGCGTATGGACGCTGCAGTGATTGTCGTGGGGGCGGGGCCGGCCGGGCTTGTGCTCGCCGGTGAGCTCAGGCTCGCGGGCGTCGATGTCATCGCCCTGGAGCGCCTGCCGGAGCGGACCGGCGAGTCCCGCGGACTCGGTTTCACCGCCCGCACCATGGAGGTGTTCGACCAGCGCGGTCTGCTCACCCGCTTCGGCGACGTGGAGACCAGCAACGTGGGCCACTTCGGCGGCCTTCCGGTGGACTTCGGGGTGCTCGAAGGCGCGCACCAGGCGGCGAAGTCCGTGCCCCAGTCGCAGACCGAGGCGGCGCTCGAGGCCTGGGTCGACGAACTGGGCACGGATCTGCGACGCGGCCACGAAGTGACGTCCATCGAGGACGACGGCGACGGCGTCGAGGTGGGCGTGCGCGGCCCCGACGGCGAATACACCCTGCGCGCCGCCTACTTGGTCGGCTGTGACGGCGGCCGCAGCATGGTGCGCAAGGCCGGCGGGTTCGACTTCCCCGGCACCGCGTCGACGATGGAGATGTTCCTCGCCGACGTGGAGGGGCTCGGTCTCGAACCCCGCATGATCGGCGAGACGTTCGCGAACGGCATGGTCATGGTCGGCCCGCTGCCCGGCGGCGTCACGCGCCTCATCCTCTGCGAGCGCGGCACCCCGCCGCAGAAGCGCACCAGCGCTCCCTCGTACGAGGAAGTGGTCGTCGGCTGGAAGCGCGTGACGGGCGAGGACATCTCGCACGGCAAGCCGATCTGGGTGAGTTCCTTCGGCGACGCCACCCGGCAGGCCACCGAGTACCGGCGCGGCCGGATCCTGCTCGCGGGCGACTCCGCGCACATCCATCTGCCCGCCGGCGGCCAGGGCATGAACACCAGCATCCAGGACGCCATGAACCTCGGCTGGAAACTCGCGGCCGTGGTGCGGGGCAAGGCGCCCGAAGCGCTGCTCGACACCTACCACGACGAGCGGCACCCCGTCGGGCAGCGGCTCCTGATGAACACCCGCGCCCAGGGCCTGCTGTTCCTCAGCGGTTCCGAGGTGCAGCCGCTGCGCGACGTCCTGGGCGAGCTCATCCAGTACGAGGACGTCAGCCGCCACCTCGCCGGCATGGTCAGCGGCCTGGAGATCCACTACGACGTCGGCGGCGGGCGGCACCCGCTGCTCGGCCGCCGGATGCCCGACCTGGAACTGGTGGGCGCCGACCTCAAGACCCGGGCCACCCAACTGCTGCACTCCGGGCGCGGCCTCCTGCTCGACCTGGCCGACAACGCCGTGCTGCGGCGCAGGGCCGCCGGCTGGGCCGACCGCGTGGACGTGGTGACCGCCGCCCCGCACGGCCTGGCCGAGAGCAGCCAACTGGCCGGCACCACCGCTGTCCTGGTCCGCCCCGACGGCTACGTCGCCTGGGCCGCACCCGGCAGCCATGACGACCTGCCCATGTCCCTGGAGCGCTGGTTCGGACCGTCCCGCTAGCGCGGCCGCCGGTCACGGCAGACCAGATCCACCCCACACGCACGACGACCGGACCGATCCGGTGGTCGAGGAGAGAGAAGACATGCACAGCACACTGATCGTGGCCCGGATGGACCCCGGTTCCGGGGTCGACGTGGCCCGCCTGTTCGGCGAGTTCGACGACACCGAGATGCCGCACCGGATGGGCACCCGCCGACGCCAGCTGTTCTCGTACCGCGGCCTGTACTTCCATCTGCAGGACTTCGACCAGGACAACGGCGGCGAGCTGATCGAGGAGGCCAAGACCGACCCGCGGTTCGTCGGCATCAGCCAGGACCTCAAGCCGTTCATCGAGGCGTACGACCCGGCGACCTGGCGCTCGCCCGCCGACGCCATGGCCAAGCGCTTCTACAACTGGGAGGCCTCCCAGTGACGGGTCGCCGGGTCGTCATCACGGGGATCGGTGTCGTCGCCCCGGGCGGCATCGGGACCAAGAACTTCTGGGGTCTGCTCAGCGAGGGCCGTACGGCGACGCGCGGCATCACCTTCTTCGACCCGGAGCCCTTCCGCTCCCGGGTCGCCGCCGAGATCGACTTCGACGCCGAGGCGCAGGGCCTGAGCCCGCAGGAGATCCGGCGCATGGACCGGGCCGCGCAGCTCGCCGTCGTGGCGACGCGCGAGGCGGTCGCCGACAGCGGCGTGGAACTCGGGGCCCACGACCCCCACCGCGTCGGCGTGACCATCGGCAGCGCGGTCGGCGCGACGACGGGCCTCGACGAGGAGTACCGCGTCGTCAGCGACGGCGGCCGGCTCAACCTCGTCGACCACGCGTACGCCGTGCCGCACCTCTACAACTTCCTGGTGCCCAGCTCGTTCGCCGCCGAGGTCGCCTGGGCCGTCGGCGCCGAGGGCCCCGCCACCGTGGTGTCCACGGGCTGCACCTCCGGCATCGACTCGGTGGGCCACGCGGTGGAACTCATCCGCGAGGGCAGCACCGACGTCATGATCGCCGGGTCGTCCGACGCGCCGATCTCACCGATCACGCTGGCCTGCTTCGACGCGATCAAGGCCACCACCCCGCGCCACGACGCACCCGGGGAGGCGTCACGGCCCTTCGACAACACCCGCAACGGCTTCGTCCTCGGCGAGGGCTCCGCCGTCTTCGTCCTCGAGGAGCTGGAGAGCGCGCGGCGCAGGCACGCCCACATTTACGCCGAGATCGCGGGCTACGGGGCGCGCAGCAACGCGTACCACATGACGGGTCTGCGGCCCGACGGCGCGGAGATGGCCGAGGCGATCCGGGTCGCGCTCGACGAGGCGCGGATGAACGGCGACCAGATCGACTACATCAACGCGCACGGCTCCGGCACCAAGCAGAACGACCGGCACGAGACCGCGGCCTTCAAGAAGGCCCTCGGCGACCACGCGTACCGCACGCCGGTGAGCTCCATCAAGTCGATGGTGGGCCACTCGCTGGGCGCGATCGGCTCCATAGAGATCGCCGCGTCCGCGCTGGCCATGGAGTACGACGTGGTGCCCCCGACCGCCAACCTGCACACCCCCGACCCGCAGTGCGACCTCGACTACGTGCCGATCACGGCGCGCGACCAGCGCACGGACACCGTCCTGACCGTCGGCAGCGGGTTCGGCGGATTCCAGAGCGCCATGGTGCTCGCCAACCCCGAGAGGAAGGGCGCATGACAGCCTCCGCCGTGGTCACGGGCCTGGGCATCGCATCCCCCAACGGCCTGGGCACAGACGACTACTGGGCGGCCACCCGCAGCGGCAAGAGCGGCATCGGGCGCGTCACCCACTTCGACCCGACGCCCTACCCGGCCACGCTCGCGGGCGAGGTCCCCGGCTTCGTCGCCGAGGACCAACTGCCCAGCAGGCTCCTGCCGCAGACCGACCGGATGACGCGTATCGCGCTCGTCGCCACCGACTGGGCGCTCGCCGACGCGGGCGTCGAGCCGGAGAAGATGTCCGAGTACGACATGGGCGTCATCACGGCGAGCTCGTCGGGCGGCTTCGAGTTCGGGCAGGGCGAGCTGGAGAAGCTGTGGGGCAAGGGCAGCCAGTACGTGTCCGCGTACCAGTCCTTCGCCTGGTTCTACGCCGTCAACAGCGGCCAGATCTCCATCCGCAACGGCATGAAGGGCCCGAGCGGGGTCGTCGTCAGCGACCAGGCGGGCGGCCTCGACGCGCTCGCCCAGGCGCGCCGCCAGATACGCAAGGGCACCAGCCTGATCGTCTCCGGTTCCATCGACGCCTCCATCTGCCCCTGGGGCTGGGTGGCGCAGCTGGCCGGTGGCCGGATCAGCACCGAGGACCAGCCCAACCGCGCCTACCTGCCGTTCGACGCCGACGCCGCGGGGCACGTGCCCGGCGAGGGCGGCGCGATCCTCGTCGTGGAGGACGAGGAGGCCGCCCGTAGGCGTGGCGCGAAGATCTACGGCTCCATCGCGGGGTACGGCTCGACCTTCGACCCGAAGCCGGGCAGCGGACGCGAGCCCGGCCTGCGCAAGGCCATCGAGATCGCACTCGCGGACGCCGACGTGGCCCCCGAGGACGTCGACGTCGTCTTCGCGGACGCCGCCGCCGTGCCCGAACTCGACCGGATCGAGGCGGAGGCCGTCAACGCGGTCTTCGGCCGCGGCCAAGTCGTGGTCACCGCGCCGAAGACGATGACGGGACGGCTCTACTCGGGCGCGGCCCCGCTGGACGTGGCCGCCGCGCTGCTCGCCATCGACGAGGGCCTGATCCCGCCCACCGTGAACGTGGCGCCCGACGCCGCCTACGGCCTCGACCTGGTCGTGAACCAGCCGCGCCCCGCCGAGGTGCGCACCGCGCTGGTCCTGGCCCGCGGCGAGGGCGGCTTCAACTCCGCCCTGGTCGTCCGCGCCGCCGACTAGGCGGCCCACAGACAGCGCCCCGCCGTCCCCCACATCCCCCGCGAGGCCGGCGGGGCGCGCGGCACCCCACCTCTGCCGCGGCACCACCCCACTTGACCGCACCACGAAAGGGAACAACGTGTCCGCACATCGCTTCACCCTCGAAGACCTCAAGCGCATCCTCCTCGAAGGCGCGGGCGCCGCGGAGGGCGTCGACCTCGACGGCGACATCCTCGACACCCCGTTCGAAGACCTGGGTTACGAGTCGCTCGCGATGCTCGAGACGAGCAGCCGAATAGAGCGCGAGTACGGCGTGACCCTCGACGAGGACATGGTCACCGACGCCGCCACCCCCCGCAGGTTCATCGAAGCGGTCGGCGCGCAGCTCGCCCCCACGGCCACCGCCGCCTGACCCATCAAGGGAGATCCGAACACCATGGCACAGGACAACCAGCGCGTCGCCCTCATCACCGGAGCCACCAGCGGGATCGGCCTCGCCGCCGCCCGGCTCCTCGCCACCCAGGGACACCAGGTCTTCATCGGCGCGCGTGACGCCGAGAACGTCGCCGCGACCGTCAAACAGCTGCAGGACGAGGGACTCGACGCCGACGGCGCCGTCCTCGACGTACGCGACGAGGCAGCCGTCAAGGCCTTCGTGCAGGCGGCGGTCGACCGCTTCGGCACCGTCGACGTCCTGGTGAACAACGCCGGGCGCAGCGGCGGCGGTGTGACCGCCGACCTCACCGACGAGCTGTGGCACGACGTCATCGACACCAACCTCAACAGTGTCTTCCGCATGACCCGCGAGGTGCTCAACACCGGCGGCATGCGGCACAAGGACCGCGGCCGCATCATCAACATCGCCTCGACCGCCGGCAAGCAGGGCGTGGTGCTCGGCGCGCCCTACTCGGCGTCCAAGCACGGCGTCGTCGGCTTCACCAAGTCGCTCGGCAACGAGCTCGCCCCGACCGGCATCACCGTCAACGCGGTCTGCCCCGGGTACGTCGAGACGCCGATGGCGCAGCGCGTGCGCGAGGGGTACGCCGCCGCCTACGACACCTCCGAGGACGCCATCCTCGCCAAGTTCCAGTCCAAGATCCCGCTCGGCCGCTACTCCACGCCCGAAGAGGTCGCCGGTCTCGTCGGATACCTCGCGTCGGACACCGCCGGATCCATCACCGCGCAGGCCCTCAACGTCTGCGGCGGCCTCGGCAACTTCTGAGCCGCGAGCGGCACCGACCCGACCAACAGTCAAGGAGCGTGAACATGTCGCAGCACGGCCTGCGTGAGGTGGAGCACGAGATCAGTGTGGAGGCACCGGCCGATGCCGTGTACCGGCTGATCGCGGAGGTACGGAACTGGCCGCGCATCTTCCCCCCGACGATCTACGTCGACCAGGTGGAGAGCAGCGGGAACGAGGAGCTCATCAGAATCTGGGCGACCGCCAACGGCGAGGCCAAGAACTGGTCGTCGCGCCGCACCCTCGATCCCGAAACCCGGCGGATCACCTTCCGGCAGACGGTCTCCACGCCCCCCGTCGCCTCGATGGGCGGCACCTGGATCATCGAGGCGCTCTCGGCGACCTCGTCCCGGATACGCCTTCTGCACGACTACCGCGCGGTCGACGACGACCCCGCGGGCCTGAAGTGGATCGACGAGGCGGTCGACCGCAACTCGCGCTCCGAGCTGGCCGCCTTGAAGGAGAACGTCGAACGGGCGCACGCCGCCGAGGAGTTGACGTTCTCCTTCGAGGACACCGTGCAGATCGAGGGCTCGGCCAAGGACGTGTACGGCTTCATCAACGAGGCCGACCTGTGGGCGGAGCGTCTGCCGCACGTGGCCAAGGTCCGCCTCGACGAGGACACCCCGGGCCTGCAGACCCTGGAGATGGACACCAAAGCGAAGGACGGCTCCACCCACACCACGAAGTCGTACCGGGTGACGTTCGAGCACCACAAGATCGCCTACAAGCAGGTCACCCTGCCGGCCCTGATGACGCTGCACACCGGCTACTGGACGTTCGAGGAGAACGGCACCGGAGCCGCCGCGTCGTCCCAGCACACGGTGGTCCTGAACCCGGACAACATCGCCCGGATCCTCGGTCCGGACGCGACGGTCGCCGACGCCAGGGAGTACGTGCACTCGGCGCTCAGCACCAACAGCCGCGCCACCCTCGGCCATGCCAAGGACTACGCGGAGTCGAGGCGCTGACCATGCCGTCGCACCAGCACGACCGCCACCGGGACCAGCACCTGGACAGTCAGGTCATCGTCGTGGGTGCCGGTCCCGTGGGTCTGATGCTCGCCGGGGAGCTGCGGCTCGGCGGCGCCGACGTCATCGTCCTGGAGAGCAGGAAGGCCCCGACAACGGAGTCGCGGGCCTCCACCCTGCACGCCAGGACCATGGAGATCCTCGACAGCCGCGGCCTCCTGGAGAAGTTCGGGACGCCGCCGAACGAGCCCCGCGGCCACTTCGGCGGCATCCCGCTCGACCTGACACTGCCGAGCCCCTACCCCGGCCAGTGGAAGGTTCCGCAGACCCGCACCGAAGAGGTCCTGCGGGAGTGGGCGCTGTCCCTCGGCGCGGATCTGCGGCGCGGGCACGAGGTGCGCGCGCTGTCCGTCGAGGACGACCACGTCGAGGTCGAGGCGGCGGGGCCCGAGGGCACCGTGCGGCTGCGCGCCCTGTGCGTCGTCGGCTGCGACGGCGAGAACAGCGCCGTGCGGCGCCTGACCGGGGCCGACTTCCCCGGTACGGACGCCGGGCGTGAGCTGATCCGGGCGGACGTCGACGGAATCGACGTACCCAACCGGCGCTTCGAGCGGCTCGAGAAGGGGCTCGCCATCGCGGCGCGCAGGGACGACGGTGTCACGCGCGTCATGGTGCACGAGTTCGGCCGCCCGGCCGGCGCGCGCACCGGCGAGCCGTCGTTCGACGAACTGTGCGCGGTATGGCGCCGGGTCACCGGGGAGGACATCAGCGGCGGGACCCCGCGGTGGATCAACTCCTTCGGGGACGCGAGCCGCCAGCTCACCCGCTACCGCGAGGGACGGGTGCTGTTCGCCGGTGACGCGGCGCACCAGCAGATGCCGATCGGCGGCCAGGCCCTCAACCTCGGCCTCCAGGACGCCGTCAACCTCGGCTGGAAGCTGGCCGTCCAGGTCGCGCGCAAGGCGTCGGACGGTCTGCTCGACAGCTATCACGAGGAGCGGCACGCGGTCGGGCAGCGGGTCCTGACCAACATCAAGGCCCAGGCCATGCTGCTGCTCGGCGGCCCCGAGGTGGAGCCCGTGCGGGCGGTGGTCGGCGAACTCGTCGCGAGCCGCCCCGCGCGGGAGCACCTGGCGGGCATGGTCTCGGGCCTGGACGTGCGCTACGACGTCGGCGAAGGGCCGTCCCCGCTCCTGGGGGCCCGCCTCCCGCACACCGAACTCACCACGCCCGAAGGCCCGGTGACCACGACGGCCCTGTTGCGCACCGGCCGTGGACTGCTCATCGACCTACGGGACGAACCGGAACAGCACGCCGCCGTACGGGAGTTGAGCGAGCCCTGGCACGACCGGGTCACCGTCACGGCGGCCCGAGCGTCCGGCACGGATCTCGACGACGCCGGCCTGGTCCTCGTACGCCCCGACGGCCACGTCGCCTGGACGGGCACGGAAGGGGACGGTCTGCGCGCCGCTCTGAAGCGCTGGTTCGGGACGACCCGAGCCGCCACATCAGCCGACCACAGGAGAAACAGCATGAGCAGGCTTGAAGGAAAGACCGCCCTGGTCACGGGATCGAGCCGTGGCATGGGCCGCGCGACGGCCCTGCGCCTCGCACGCGACGGCGCACTGGTCGCCGTCCACTACACCAGCAACAAGGAGGCCGCCGAGGAGACCGTCGCCACCATCGAGAAGGAGGGCGGCCGGGCCTTCGCGATCCGCGCCGAACTCGGCGTCCCGGGCGACGTGCACGAGCTGTTCCTGGGCCTGGAGGCCGGCCTCAAGGAGCGCACGGGATCCACGACGCTAGACATCCTCGTCAACAACGCCGGTGTCATGGGCGGTGTCGCCGCGGAGGAGACCACCCCGGAGGCGTTCGACCGGCTCTTCGCGGTCAACGCGCGGGCACCGTTCTTCATCATCCAGCGCGCGCTGAAGAACCTGCCGAGCGGCGGCCGCATCATCAACATCTCCTCCGGCCTGACCCGGTGCGCCAACCCGTCCGAGATCGCCTACGCGATGACCAAGGGCGCGGTGGAGCAGCTGGCCCTGCACTTCGCCAAGCACCTGGGCCCGCGCAACATCACGATCAACAGCGTGGCGCCCGGCATCACCCGCAACGGCACCCCCGTGTTCGACATACCCGAGGCCGTCGAGCAGATGGCGGGCCTCTCCGCCTTCAACCGGGTCGGCGAGCCCGAGGACATCGCCGACGTCGTCGCCTTCCTCGCCTCCGACGAGGCCCGCTGGATCACCGGCTCCTTCGTGGACGCCACCGGCGGCACCCTCCTTGGCTGACGTGACCGCCGCGGCCACGGCCGGGCCCCGGGCCCCCGGGGCCTGGGGCCCGCGTCTGTGGGGGCTGCTGATCGTCCTCGCGGGCAACATGCTCATCGACGCCCTGGAGGTGTCGGTGATGGTGGTGGCCGTGCCGTCGATCGGCGCGGACCTGCGTCTGACACCCGCTGCCGCGCAGTGGACGATGACCGGCTTCGCCGTCGGCTTCGGCGGTCTGATGCTGTTCGCGGGACGGGTCGTGGGCCTGCTCGGGCGGCGGCGCGTCTACCTGTGGGCGCTGTTCGGTTTCGCCGCGGCCTCGCTCGTCGCGGGGTTCGCGGGGGATCCGGCGACGCTGCTCGCGACCCGCTTCGTCAAGGGATTCTGTGCGGCACTGACCGCGCCGACCGGGCTCGCCATCATCGGCGCCACCTTCAGGGCGGGGCCGGACCGGGACCGGGCCGTGTCGGTCTACACCCTCTTCGGCGGGTGCGGCTTCACGGCCGGGCTCATCCTCTCGGGGCTGCTCACCGAGGTGGACTGGCGCTGGACCATGATGTTCCCCGCTCCGGTCGTGCTCGCACTGCTCGTCCTGGGCCGGAGACTCATCCCCGGCGACGCGGAAACCGGACGCGAACAAGGCGCGGACAGACGGCAGTTGGACGTGGCGGGGGCGCTCACCCTGACCGGAGGGCTGCTCGCCCTCGTCCTCACCGTCGTCACCGTCACGCAGCGGGGGTGGGCCGACGTACGGACCGTGGGCGCCGCGCTGTCGGCGCTCGCGCTCCTGGCCGCGTTCTGCCTCGCCGAACGGCGTGCGCGCCAACCGCTGGTACGGGCCTCGCTGCTGCGCCACGGGCCACTGCTCCGCTCGGCCGTGGGCGCCGCCGCCCTCAACGGCTCCTTCCTCGGGCTGCTGTTCGTCGTCACCTACCAGTGGCAGGCGGCGCAGGGCTGGGGGCCGCTGCGCACGGGCCTCGCGCTGCTGCCCGCGAGCGCGCCCCTGGCTCTGACGGCCCTGTCGTCGGGGCGCATGGTCCAGCGCTTCGGAGCACCCCGCCTGATCGTCATCGGCGCCACCGCGCCCCTCATCGGATACGTCCTGTACCTGCGGGACCCCGCGCACGCGACGTACGCCACCGGAGTCCTGCCCACGCTGCTCCTGGTGGGGGCCGGCTTCGTGTGCGCCTTCGCGGCGCTCAACACCCAGGCCGTCGCGGGCATCGCACCCGCCGAGCGCGGCCCGGCCGTCGCGACCTACCAGACCGCCGTGCAGAGCGGCGCCGTCCTGGTGATCGCGCCGACCGCCGCGCTCCTGACGGCGCACGGCAGCCGCACGGCCATGGCCCTGGTGACCGGGGCCGGCGCGGTCGGGCTGCTCGCCGCACTGAGACCTCTACGCCGATCGTGAAGGAGCATTGCCTTGCAACAGCTGGAAGAACTGCTCGAGCTGAAGGAGAGAGCACTCGCGGGGCCGAGCGAGAAAGCCACCGAGGCACAGCACGCCAAGGGGAAACTCACCGCCCGCGAGCGCATCGAACTCCTCCTGGACAAAGGCTCGTTCAACGAGATCGAGACCCTGCGCAGACACCGGGCCTCCGGCTTCGGCCTGGAGAGCAAGAAGCCCCACACCGACGGTGTCGTCACCGGCTGGGGCAACGTCCAGGGCCGCACCGTCTTCGTCTACGCCCACGACTTCCGCATCTTCGGCGGCGCGCTCGGAGAGGCGCACGCCGAGAAGATCCACAAGGTGATGGACCTGGCCGCGTCGGCCGGCGCCCCGCTCGTCTCGCTCAACGACGGCGCGGGGGCCCGCATCCAGGAGGGCGTCACCGCGCTCGCCGGGTACGGAGGCATCTTCCGGCGCAACACACGCGCCTCCGGTGTCATCCCGCAGATCTCCGTGATGCTCGGCCCGTGCGCCGGGGGAGCGGCCTACTCGCCCGCCCTGACCGACTTCGTGTTCATGGTGCGCGAGACCTCGCAGATGTTCATCACCGGACCGGACGTGGTGCGGGCGGTGACCGGCGAGGAGATCAGCCAGAACGGCCTGGGCGGCGCCGACGTGCACGCCGGGACCTCGGGCGTCGCACACCTCGCGTACGACGACGAGGAGAGCTGCCTGGAGGACGTCCGCTACCTGCTGTCCCTGCTGCCCGCCAACAACCGTGAACTGTCGCCCGTGCAGCCCAGCGACGACCCGGCCGACCGTCCGACGGACGCGCTCCTCGACATCGTGCCGAGCGAGCCGGGACGCTCGTACGACGTGCGGGAGGTCATCGAGGAGATCGTCGACGACGGCGAGTACTTCGAGGTGCACGCCGCCTGGGCGCCCAACCTGGTCTGCGCGCTGACCCGCCTGGACGGCCAGGTCGTCGGTGTCGTCGCCAACAATCCCAAGGCCATGGCCGGAGTCCTGGACATCGAGGCCTCGGAGAAGGGCGCCCGCTTCGTCCAGTTCTGCGACGCGTTCAACATCCCGCTGGTGACCCTGGTGGACGTACCGGGCTTCCTGCCCGGCGTCGACCAGGAGCACAACGGCATCATCCGGCGCGGCGCCAAGCTCCTGTACGCCTACTGCAACGCGACGGTGCCGCGCATCTCCCTGGTGCTGCGCAAGGCCTACGGCGGCGCGTACATCGTGATGGACTCCCGCTCCATCGGCGCGGACCTGGCCCTCGCCTGGCCCAGCAACGAGATCGCGGTGATGGGCGCCGAAGGCGCCGCCAACGTCATCTTCCGCCGGGACATCGCCGCCGCCGACGACCCCGAAGCACTGCGGCAGACGAAGATCGAGGAGTACCGGGAGCAGCTGATGCACCCGTACTACGCCGCCGAGCGCGGGCTCGTCGACGACGTGATCGACCCGCGCGACACCCGCAGGGTGCTCACGAGCTCCCTGGCGATGCTCCGGGCCAAGCACGCCGACCTGCCGTCGCGGAAGCACGGAAACCCGCCCCAGTAGGCGCGTTCCGTCGGCCCGCACCACACCCCACCCACGTACGAGAAGGACACACCCATGCCCGAAACCATCCTGGTCACGTGCGCCACCGGCAACGTCGGCCCGCACGCCGTCGCCGAGCTGCAGAAGGCCGGCGCCACCGTCCGCGCCCTGGTGCTCGAGGACGACCCGAACATCGGCCGCCTCCCCGAGGGCACCGAGATCCACTACGGGGACCTCGGCGACCCCGACAGCCTGGACGCCGCGCTCGACGGCGTCGACGGCGTCTTCTGGATGTGGCCGTTCTTCGCCCTCGACGTCACGACCGCGCCCGCCGTGCTGCGCAAGATCGAGGCACACGCGAGCCGTATCGCCGTCGTCTCCTCGGTCGGCGTGCACATCGGCCTCGAACCGGTCGACAACAACTGCCACGCCTACCTGGAGTCGATCGTCGAGAAAACGAGCCTGGACTGGACGTTCCTGCGCACCACCGGCTTCCACGCCAACGCCCTCGGCTTCGCCGGCCAGATCCGCGACGGCGGCGTCGTCCACTTCCCCTACGGCGCCGCGACCCGCACCTCCGTCCACGAGGGCGACCTCGCCGCCGTCGGCACCGCCGCGCTGACCCAGGACGGCCACGCGGGACAGAAGTACCTGGTGTCCGGGCCCGAGGAGCTCTCCCAGGAGGGACAGGTCCGCGTCATCGGCGAGGTCATCGGCCGCGAGCTCGGCTGGCAGGACATCGAGCACGACGACGCCCGCCGGGCCATGGTCGACACCGGCTGGCCGCCCTCGTACGCGGACGGCGCACTCGACTACTTCGCGATGCTGACGAAGGAGCCCGAGGTCGGCTCCACGGTCGTGGCGGACGTCACCGGACGGCCCGCGCGCACCTTCCGCCAGTGGGTCCAGGAGCGGCCGGACGCGTTCCGCTGACCCCACTCACGGGCACCCGTTTTTCCGTGCGGAATGCGACGCATGACAGAACCTCACCGCCCGGTCCGGTCCGCGTCAATTCCAGGTGAAGTGTGTTGACGGGGTTGCCGCGCACCCAAGAGTCTTTCATCAGCTGCCCTGCTTATCGGCTGCCCTCGCATTTTCCTCGCACGCCGGAATTCAAACCGCCGGCGGCGCGGTCACAGCGGCTTCGCAATGAAGTCCCGCACTCTGGAGAAGAGTTAATGCGCGTCCTATTCATCAGCACTCCTTCCGCGAGCCATTTCACGCCGCTCGCGCCCCTCGCCTGGGCGCTGCGCGGCGCCGGACACGACGTGGTGGTGGCGGGACAGCCGGACATCGACGACGCCGTACGGGCCTCCGGGTTCGTCGGCCGGCAGAGCGGAGCCGCGTTCGACGGCGAGGCCGTGCTGCTGCGGGGGCTCGAACCGTGGCAGCGCCCGCTGCAGGTCCGCCCGCGGGAGCGGCTGCGGATCGAGGGCTACGCCCAGGCGTGGTCGGGCCACGCGGCACGGGTGGTCCGGGGTCACCTGGACTTCGCGCGGGCCTACCGCCCCGATCTGATCGTCGGCGACCCGCTGGAATACAGCACCCTCGTCATCGGCCGGGCACTCGACGTGCCCGTCGTCCACCACAGGTGGGGCGTCGACAGCCTGGCGTCGGCGGCGCGCGGCCTCGCCAGGGAGAACCTGCGGGAGCTGTGCGAGGAGCTCGGCGTCGGCGCGCTGCCCGACCCGGCCGTCATCCTGGACCCCTGCCCGCCCTCGCTCCAGCAGCCGGGCGCCGAGCCGGGCCTCCCGGTCAGGCATGTGCCGTACAGCGCCAACTGGCGGCTTCCCGAGGACTTCCCGTGGGAGGCGCCGCAGGACGGCCGGCGGCGCGTCGGCCTGTCGCTGGGCGGCACGCTGCGGCTCAACGGCGCCGGGTTCGTCGTCCGGCTGCTGCGGGCCATCGGCGAGATGCCGGACATCGAGGTGCTCGCCACACTGCCCGCGGAGTTCCGCGGCCTGGTCGGCGAGGTGCCCGCCCGCATCCGGTGTGTCGGCTCCGTTCCGCTCGGGCTGCTTCTCGACCACTGCGCCGCAGTGGTGCACCACGGCGGCTCCGGCACCTCCATGACGGCCACCCTCGCGGGACTTCCGCAGCTGGTGCTGCCGCAGATCGCCGACAACTTCGGTCACGGCGACCGCCTGGCGCACCTGGGCGCCGCCGTCGCGCTGGACACGGCCGAGACGCAGGACGCGCCCAAGCGGCTGCGGGACGCCCTGACCGACCTCCTGGACGACCCCCGGTACACCGAAGCGGCCGGGCGGCTGCGCGCCGAGATGCTGCTGATGCCCACGCCGGCCGGGGTCGTCGACGACCTGGCGAACCTCTGAGGACCTGGAGCACACGTGCGCATCACCGAGCTGGAGATCCCCGGCGCCTTCGCCATCGAACCCAACCATCTGCGCGACGAACGAGGGTCGTTCTACGAAGGGCTGCGGACCGAGGAACTGGAGAAGGCCGCGGGCCGCCCCTTCACCCCACGGCAGATCAACTACTCCGTCTCCCGGCGCAACACGCTGCGGGGCATCCACAGTGTCACCAACCCGCCGGGCCAGGCGAAGTTCGTCACCAGCGTCCGGGGCGTCCTGCGCGACATCCTGGTCGACCTGCGCCTCGGGTCGCCCACGTACGGACGCCACGTGAGCAACGAACTGGACGCCGACGCGGGCACCTCGGTCTTCGTCCCCGAAGGCGTCGGCCACGGCTTCCTCACCCTCACCGATGACGCCTGCATCTGTTACGTCCTCTCCACGGCCCATGTGCCGGGCACCCAGGTCGACATCGATCCGCTCGACCCCGAACTCGCCCTGCCCTGGGGCTTCACGGAGCCGCCGCTCATCTCCGACAAGGACGCCAAGGCGCCGACGGCGGCACAGGCGGCGGCCGCCGGGCTGCTCATGCCCTATGAACCCCACAAGTCCTACGTATAGGCGCGACCGCGGAATTCAATCGGAATTCCGCCGGAATTCAGCCACAAGCGGCCACCGCCCCGAGCGGGCGCCGCAATGAGGAGGACATCTTCATGAAGGCCCTGGTGTTGTCGGGCGGGTCGGGCACCCGCCTGCGCCCGTTCAGTTACTCGATGCCCAAACAGCTCATTCCGATAGCCAACAAGCCGGTTCTCCAGCACGTCCTCGAGAACATCCGGGACCTCGGCGTCACCGAGATCGGCGTCATCGTCGGTGGCGGCGCCCAGCAGATCGAGGCGGCCGTCGGCGACGGATCGGCGCTCGGCGTCCGGATCACGTACATCCCGCAGGAGAACCCCACCGGACTCGCCGCCTGCGTCTCGCTCGCCCGGCCCTTCCTCGGGGACGACGACTTCGTGATGTACCTCGGCGACAACATGCTCCCCGACGGCGTGGGGGAGATCGCGGCACAGTTCACGGCGGACCGCCCCGCGGCCCAGGTGGTCGTCCACAAGGTGGCCGACCCCTCCGCGTTCGGCGTCGCCGAGCTCGACTCCGAGGGCCGGGTGACCCGCCTGGTCGAGAAGCCCAAGGAGCCCCGCAGTGACCTCGCCCTGATCGGCGTGTACTTCTTCACGCCGGCCATCCACCGGGCCGTCGCCTCCATCGAGCCCAGCGCACGCGGCGAACTGGAGATCACCGACGCCATCCAGTGGCTCCTCACCGACGGCGCCGACGTGCGCGCCAGCCAGTACGAGGGCTACTGGAAGGACACCGGCCGCGTCGACGACGTACTGGCGTGCAACCGCAAGCTCCTCGACGACGTGAAGCCCGACATCCTGGGCGAGGTCGACGCCACGAGCGTCATCACCGGCCAGGTCATCGTGGAGGCCGGTGCCCGCATCGTCCGCTCCACCGTCGAAGGCCCGGCGATCATCGGTGCCGGAACGCTGGTGGAGGACAGCCGCGTCGGCCCCTACACGTCCATCGGCAAGGACTGCGTCCTGCGCGGCACCCACATGGACGAATCCATCGCCCTCGACGGCGCGACGGTCACCGAGGTCCGTGGTCTGCACGGTTCGGTGATCGGAAGGTCCGCGACCGTCGGACAGGCGGCCCAGCACCGGCTCGTTGTCGGTGACCACACCAGCGTAGAGGTGGCAGCAGCATGAAGATCCTGGTCACAGGCGGCGCCGGATTCATCGGCTCGCACTATGTACGCACCCTTCTGCAGGACCAGTACGCGGGCTGGGAGGGCGCCCACGTCACCGTCGTCGACAAGCTCACCTACGCGGGCAACCGCGAGAGCCTGCCGGCGAACGACCCCCGGCTGACGTTCGTCCAGGGCGACATCCTCGACGGGGACCTGCTGCGCCAGCTGCTGCCCGGTCATGACGCCGTGGTGCACTTCGCGGCCGAGTCGCACGTCGACCGCTCCCTGGAGTCGGCCGCGGAATTCGTCCGCACGAACGTGCTCGGCACCCAGTCCCTGCTCGAAGCGGTCCTGGCCAGCGGCGTCGAGCGCGTCGTGCACGTCTCCACCGACGAGGTCTACGGCTCCATCGACGAGGGCTCCTGGACCGAGACCTGGCCCCTGGCGCCCAACTCCCCGTACGCCGCCTCCAAGGCCGCGTCCGACCTCGTCGCCCGCTCGTACTGGCGCACCCACGGGATCGACCTGTCGATCACGCGCTGCTCCAACAACTACGGGCCCTACCAGCACCCCGAGAAGCTCATCCCGCTCTTCGTGACCAACCTGCTGGCCGGCCTCACCGTGCCGCTCTACGGAGAGGGCGCCAACGTACGCGAGTGGCTGCACGTCGACGACCACTGCCGCGCGATCGACCTCGTCCTGAACAAGGGCCAGGCCGGCGAGGTCTACAACGTCGGCGGCGGCAACGAACGCACCAACCGCGCCATCACCGAGCGGCTGCTGGAACTCACCGGCAGGGACTGGACGAGCGTGCGCCGCGTCCCCGACCGCAAGGCGCACGACCTGCGCTACTCGCTCGACGAGACCAAGATCGCCGAGCAGCTCGGATACGCGCCGAGCGTCTCCTTCGAGCAGGGCCTCGCCGACACCGTCGACTGGTACCGCAAGAACACCGACTGGTGGCAGCACTCCAAGGCCATCGCGGCGGACCGGGCATGACGGAGCATCACCTCAGGAAGGGCACAACAGCATGAGCCTGCACAAGGAACTCGTCATGGACGAAGTCCGCAAGTATCACCGGGACGTCCAGGACGACAGGGGCTTCGTCCCCGGCACCACCGAGATCTGGCCGTCCGGCGCCGTCCTGGACGAGGAGGACCGCCTCGCCCTGGTCGAGGCCGCCCTGGACATGCGGATCGCGGCGGGGCGCAGCTCCCGCAAGTTCGAGTCGCAGTTCGCGCGCAAGCTCAAGCGGCGCAAGGCCCACCTGACGAACTCCGGCTCGTCGGCCAACCTGCTCGCCACCACGGCCCTCACCTCACACCTCCTGGAGGACCGGCGGCTGCGCCCCGGCGACGAGGTGATCACGGTCGCCGCGGGCTTCCCCACCACCGTCAACCCGATCCTGCAGAACGGCCTCATACCGGTCTTCGTCGACGTCGAGCTCGGCACGTACAACACGACGGCCGACCGGGTCGCCCAGGCCATCGGCCCCAAGACCCGCGCCATCATCATCGCGCACGCCCTCGGCAACCCCTTCGAGGTCGCCGAGATCGCCCAACTCGCCGAGGACCACGACCTGTTCCTCATCGAGGACAACTGCGACGCCGTCGGCTCGACGTACGACGGTCAGCTCACCGGCACCTTCAGCGACATGACGACCGTCAGCTTCTACCCCGCGCACCACCTGACGATGGGCGAGGGCGGCTGCGTCCTCACCTCGAACCTGGCGCTCGCCCGGATCGTGGAGTCGCTGCGCGACTGGGGCCGTGACTGCTGGTGCGAGCCGGGCGAGAGCAACAAGTGCCTCAAGCGGTTCAAGTACCAGATGGGCACGCTGCCCGCCGGCTACGACCACAAGTACATTTTCTCGCACGTCGGCTACAACCTGAAGGCCACCGACCTGCAGGCCGCGCTCGGCCTGACCCAGCTGGCCAAGCTCGACGACTTCTGCGCCGCGCGCCGCAAGAACTTCAAGCACCTGTACGACGGCCTCGACGGCCTCCCGCACCTGCTGCTTCCGCGGGCCACCCCGCGCAGCGACCCGAGCTGGTTCGGCTTCGCCCTCACCGTGTCACCCGAAGCGCCGTTCACCCGAGCCGAGTTGGTGGACTTCCTGGAGGGCCGCAAGATCGGCACCCGCCGACTCTTCGCCGGCAACCTCACCCGCCACCCGGCCTACATAGGCCAGCCGCACCGCGTCGTCGGCGAACTGACCAACAGCGACATCATCACCGAGCAGACCTTCTGGATCGGGGTCTACCCCGGCCTGACCGAGGAGATGCTCGACTACGTCGTCTCCTCGATCAAGGAATTCGTGGGAGCCCGTGGATGACCATGGAAATCGTCGGAAACGGTTTTCTCGCCCGGAACCTCCGGCCCATCGCCGACCGGCACACCGACACCGCCGTCCTCGCGGCCGGTGTCTCCTGGGCCGGCGGCACCTCGGACGACGACTTCGCCCGGGAGTCCGCACTCCTTGACGAGGTCGCCGCACGGTGCCGGACCACCGGGCGCCGCCTCCTGTTCTTCTCCACGGCGTCCACGGGGATGTACGGAGAAGGGGGCGGCACGGGACGCGAGGACAGCCCGATCACGCCCTGCACCCCCTACGGGGCCCACAAGTTCGCCCTGGAGCAGCGGCTCAAGGCCTCAGGAGCGGACTACCTCATCCTGCGCCTCGGCCACCTGGTGGGGCCAGGACAGCCGCCGCACCAGCTGATGCCCTCGCTGCTCCGCCAGGTCCTGGAGGGCGCGGTCCGCGTCCACCGGGGCGCCACCCGCGACCTCATCGACGTCGCGGACGTGGTCACCGTCATCGACTGCCTCCTGGAACGCGGCGTACGCGGCGAGACGGTCAACGTGGCGTCGGGGGAGGCGGTACCGGTGGACCACATCGTCGACCACCTCCAGGAGCGGCTCGGCCTCGACGTCGAGCGCGAATACCGCGACGCCGGGGCGCACCACGTCATCTGCACGGAGAAGCTGCGGCGCCTCGTGCCCGAGACGGCCCGGCTCGGCTTCACCCCGACGTACTACCGGCAGGTCCTCGACGCCTTCCTCGACTCCGCGGGCGTCGACCGCGCCACCGTCCCCACCCCGTCCTGACCCGCGCCTTCCGCCCGTGATCCGCAAGGAGTGAGACCCATGTACCCCCCACCCGGCAGGCCGACCCCCCGGCCGACCACGCTGACGTCGCGTGAAGACCCGGCCGTCGCCCACCGCATGGCGCGGTCGGCCGCGACGGAGCAGGGTGCGCGGCTGCGCACCGACGACTTCGCCGACTGGCTGGACGAGCGGCGCCGCGCGCACCACTTCAAGGTCGAACGCATACCCTTCAGCGGCCTGGACGGCTGGTCGTTCGAGGCCGGCACCGGGAACCTCGTGCACCGCAGCGGCCGCTTCTTCACCGTCGAGGGCCTGCACGTCACCCGCGACACCGGACCGCACCGCGAGTGGTACCAGCCCACCATCAAGCAGCCCGAGGTGGGCATCCTCGGCCTGCTCGTCAAGGAGTTCGACGGGGTCCTGCACTTCCTGATGCAGGCCAAGATGGAGCCCGGCAACCGCAACCTGCTCCAGCTGTCGCCGACCGTCCAGGCCACCCGCAGCAACTACACCAAGGTGCACAAGGGCGCCGACGTGAAGTACATCGAGTACTTCACGCAGCCCGACCGCGGCCGGGTCATCGCCGACTCACTGCAGTCCGAGCACGGCGCGTGGTTCTTCCGCAAGAGCAACCGCAACATGATCGTCGAGGCCGTCGACGACGTTCCGCTCGACCCGGACTTCTGCTGGCTGACCCTCGGCCAGATCGGTGAACTCCTGCGCCGCGACAACGTCATCAACATGGACACCAGGACCGTCCTCGCCTGTGCGCCGCTGCCCCAGGAGGACGAGGGCGCACTGCACTCGGACACCGACGTCCTGTCCTGGTTCACCGCCGAGCGCGCCCGCCACGACGTCCACGCGGAACGCGTTCCGCTGGACGAGGCGAGCGGCTGGAAGCGCGGCGACATGTCCATCGACCACGAGGAGGGACGCCACTTCAGCGTGGTGGCCCTGCGCGTGGAGGCCGGCAGCCGGGAGGTGACCGGCTGGACCCAGCCGGTGTTCGAACCGCACGGCCTCGGCGTCACGGCCTTCGTGACGCGCAGCATCGGCGGAGTGCCGCACGTCCTGATGGAGGCGCGCGTCGAGGGCGGCCTCCTGGACACGGTGGAACTCGCGCCCACCGTCATGCACACCCCCGACAACTACGCCTACCTGGAAGGCGAGTACCGCCCGCCCTTCCTCGACCTGGTCCTGGCCGCGACCCCCTCGCAGATCCGCTACGAGGCGGTGCACTCGGAGGAGGGCGGCCGCTTCCTCAACGCCGAGAGCCGCTACCTCATCGTCGAGGCGGACGAGGAGACGGTGCCCGTCGAGGCTCCCCCCGGATACCGCTGGATCGCCCGCGACCAGCTCAACTCCCTGCTCAGGCACGGCCATTACCTCAACGTCCAGGCCCGCACGCTGCTCCTCTGCCTCAACGCACTCGCGGGGCGGTCCTGATGGGCCAGAAGGGCGGCATACGAGTCGGCCTGCTGGGCTGCGCGGACATCGCCCGGCGGCGCGTGCTGCCCGCCATGGCGGCTACGGACGGCATCCGGATCACCGCGATCGCCAGCCGGGACGCGGGCAGGGCCGAGGAGCTCGCCGGCACCTACGGCGCCGAGCCCGTGCACGGCTACCAGCGGCTGCTCGACCGCGACGACATCGACGCGGTCTACCTCCCGCTGCCCGCCGCCCTGCACGCGGAGTGGACCGAGGCGGCACTGCGCGCGGGAAAGCACGTACTCGCCGAGAAGCCGTTGACGACCGACCTGGAGAGCTCCCGCCGACTGGTCACGCTGGCACGGGAGTCGGGGCTCTTCATGATGGAGAACGTGATGTTCGTCCATCATCCGCTGCACGACGCGGTGCTCAAGCTCGTCGCCGACGGCGCCATCGGTGAACTGCGGTCCTTCCAGGCCGCGTTCGCCATCCCGCGCCTGCCGGACGACGACATCAGGCACCGCGCGGACCTCGGCGGCGGCGCCCTCTGGGACACCGGCGTCTACCCGGTCCGGGCCGCCCTGCACTTCCTGGGCGACGGCCTCGAAGTCCGCGGCGCGCTGCTCGGCCGGGGCCAGGGCCGCGAGGTGGACACCACGGGGCACGCCCTCCTGGGCACACCCGGCGGCATCGGCGCCCGGCTGGTCTTCGGGCTCGACCACGCCTACCGGTCCTCCTACGAACTGTGGGGGAGCGAGGGCCGCATCACCGTGGAGCGTGCCTTCACGCCGCCCGCGGACTTCGTGCCGGAGATCCGCGTCGAGCGCCGCTCCGGGACCGAAGTGATCCAGCTGCC
Organism: Streptomyces sp. NPDC051214; assembly: GCF_040682375.1. Lineage (NCBI taxonomy): Bacteria > Bacillati > Actinomycetota > Actinomycetes > Kitasatosporales > Streptomycetaceae > Streptomyces > Streptomyces sp. NPDC051214. Next base: position 1,653 of record NZ_JBFBAT010000004.1, on the reverse strand, counting down.
GCCCGCGGACCAGGTCGCCCGCACGGTCGCGGCCTTCGTGGACGGCGTACGCGCGCGGTCCACGCCGGATCCCGTGTGCCTGCGGCAGGCGGAGCTCCTGGACGGGGTGCGGCGGGCTGCGGGCGAGCCGGCCTAGCGGCCGGGCCGGACGGTCCGACTTTTTCTCTGCGGTCATCAACTCCGCACCTTCCAGCGCTCGTTGCTACCGCCTCCGGAAAGGGCGACTACCTTGAAGCAGAACGAGATCCGCCGCCTCGACCGGGTGATCATCCGTTTCGCGGGTGACTCGGGTGACGGCATGCAGCTCACCGGCGACCGGTTCACTTCGGAGACGGCGTCCTTCGGGAACGATCTCTCGACACTGCCGAACTTTCCCGCCGAGATCCGTGCTCCTGCCGGGACACTGCCGGGTGTCTCCTCCTTCCAGCTGCATTTCGCCGACCACGACATCCTCACGCCGGGCGACGCGCCGGACGTCCTGGTGGCGATGAATCCGGCGGCACTGAAGGCGAACATCGCCGATGTGCCGCGCGGCGCGGAGATCATCGTCAACACGGACGAGTTCTCCAAACGGGCGATGCAGAAGGTCGGCTACGAGGTCTCGCCGCTGGAAGACGGTTCGCTGGACGGCTATAGCGTCCACCCGGTGCCGCTGACGACGCTGACGGTCGAGGCGCTCAAGGAGTTCGACCTCTCGCGCAAGGACGCGGGCCGCAGCAAGAACATGTTCGCGCTGGGTCTGCTGTCGTGGATGTATCACCGGCCGACGGAGGGCACGGAGAAGTTCCTGCGGACGAAGTTCGCCAAGAAGCCGGACATCGCCGAGGCCAACATTGCCGCGTTCAGAGCGGGTTGGAACTTCGGCGAGACGACTGAGGACTTCGCGGTCTCGTACGAGATCGCTCCGGCGACCAGCGCCTTTCCGCCTGGGTCCTACCGCAACATCTCGGGGAATCTGGCCTTGTCGTACGGGCTGATCGCGGCGGGCCGGCAAGCGGATCTGCCGCTCTACCTGGGCTCGTATCCGATCACTCCGGCCTCGGACATCCTGCACGAGCTGAGCAAGCACAAGAACTTCGGTGTGCGCACGTTCCAGGCCGAGGACGAGATCGCGGGGATCGGGGCGGCGCTGGGTGCGGCGTTCGGCGGTTCGCTGGCGGTGACGACGACGTCGGGGCCCGGTGTGGCGTTGAAGTCGGAGACGATCGGGCTCGCGGTGTCGTTGGAGCTTCCGCTGCTGATCGTGGACATCCAGCGCGGTGGTCCTTCGACGGGTCTGCCGACGAAGACCGAGCAGGCGGACCTGCTGCAGGCCATGTTCGGGCGCAACGGTGAGGCGCCGGTGCCGATCGTGGCGCCCAAGACGCCGGCGGACTGCTTCGACGCGGCGCTTGAGGCGGCCCGGATCGCGGTCACCTATCGCACGCCGGTGTTCTTGCTGAGCGACGGCTATCTGGCCAACGGTTCCGAGCCCTGGCGAGTGCCTGAGCAGGACCAGCTGCCGGATCTCCGGGTCGCTTTCGCCTCCGGGACGAACCATGTTCTGGAGGACGGTACGGAGGTCTTCTGGCCCTACAAGCGCGACCCGGAGACGCTTGCGCGCCCCTGGGCGATCCCCGGCACGCCCGGTCTCGAACACCGCATCGGCGGCAT